>JAMIIA010000170.1:0-27652 GCA_035913795.1 Bacteroidales bacterium | reverse complement strand
CATTTCGCTTCGGCTACGCCTGCGCTTCATTTCGCAGGGCAGCACTAACTACCTATTATTATAAAGTGTTTACACAATCTTTTTTATACTACCGCAAAAACAAAGGACTTTATGGTTAACCTATTTTATTTTAAATGCTTACGAAAAACTATTGCGCAAATACTCCATCTACTGAAAGGTCGAATGGAAGTCGTGCGACCAAACAGATCATTTGTACGATACGATACATCTTCAAGAAGAAGGTTTATAATCAATAACTCGAAAGGAATATGAGCTTAACTTAACGACATTGGACTTGCGGTAGTGGTGGGGATTTTATCATGGCCACTATTTTTATGTTTGATATAAAAATAACAGTTTCCCAAATGCGACCAAATCAATCCAAAAGAATAGAAATCAACAGGTAAACTCGACAGAAACTCGACAGAAACTCGACAAAAAAAAGAAAAGCCCCTGAAAATCAGGAGCTTTTGCGGTCCGGACGGGACTCGAACCCGCGACCTCCGCCGTGACAGGGCGGCATTCTAACCAACTGAACTACCGAACCTTTACTTATGTTGCTTGAACTATTCTGTAAAGCGTTGCAAAAATAGCGCTATTTTTCAATACAACAAGCAATCTGTAAAAAAATATTATCTCTCCTATAACTTTTATTTTACTTCTAGAGGAGCTTCTGCCAAAACCGTCGAAAAAAAACGAGAAGAAACTATTTATTACGTTTGTCGAAAGATACTAAAATGAACACTTCCATAAATCCGTTGCTCCAGGAAGCCTTCGACAGTGCTGAAATTATTTGTTTTCCCATGTTCCAGTATAAACCAGCCACCAGTTTTTAACACCTTGGTTTGGAGCAGCTTCTCGGGTATCTGCCCCAGCATTTTAAAATCGTATGGCGGATCGGCAAAAACAATATCAAACTTTTCGGTACACTTTTCGATATAACGGAATGCATCGGCTTTTATACAGTAAAAATTCTCCATCGCCAGATTTTTTGCAGTAGTTCGAATAAAATCGAAAGAGCGGTAATCCAACTCCACCGCAGTTACTTTGCTTGCACCACGAGAAGCGAATTCAAAACCAATGCTTCCGGTTCCTGAAAAAAGATCGAGCACTTCAATCTCCTCAAAATCGAAATGGTTGTGAATGACATTAAAAATATTCTCCTTGGCAAAGTCGGTTGTCGGGCGCGAAGGAAAATCCTTGCGAACTGGTATAGTTCTACCTTTGAATTCACCGCTTACAATGCGCATCCCTAATTATTAATTAAATAATAATGCTCTGCCATTTGCAAAGGATTAATCGAGGAACATTTTATGTCTGGAAATTCCGGTGATTGTATGTTTCTCACCAATGCTTTCAATTCATGTTTCATTTCCTGGCAGGTGCGGGGTTCGCCAAAAAGAGTGACGCTAAGTTGATGCGTATCGATCTTTAATTGCTTCAGCGGATAAAGGAAAAAATAGATAAAATCGAGGGCATTGGTATATTGAAATGAATTGTATAACAACAATCGATTGTCATCAAAGATAGCAATATCAAAAAATCCGGCATTCATGCATACCGAGGCATGATAACCTTTTTGGCTGCTTCTTTTGCCATTGTTTATTAATTTTACCGCCTGATGACTAAACGATACTCCTGGTAATTTCGAATAAAATAAGTTCGAAAGGTAGTTGGGGATGGAAAACACACAATAGGCTTCAATGGCTTGAATATATTTGTGATGAAGTTCATCGTATTCGCCAAGGGTATGATTAAACTCAAAATAACTGCGTACGTTTTCGGGATTAAAGAAATCTGCCGGTACCAGTGTTGCTTTCTGATGAATGTAAGTGAATTCTGCTTTTAAATAGTCCTCATTCAATAAGCTTTCGTTGTTGGCGATTTCTAAAACCCTACGAAAAAGCTCATCTTCGAGGTGAATATTTTTGAATGAATGGCTTTTTAGAATAAGGCATTCACCGCTTTCAGCAGCTTTAATGAAAATGGAAAATCCACCCAGGCTAACCTGAATGGAAATTTCCTTCTTATCAATATTCTTAAATCGTGGATTTACAAAATGAATGTCCGGCATTTGTCTGATGAGTTATTTCTCCCAGTTTCCGGCATTATTGGTTGTTTCGGTTAGAGACCCTACACGTATTCCCTCAAATCCACCATATTTGGTTTTTTCATCGATATAGTTTGATATCAACTGCTTATCAAGTCCATTTAAAATATCGATGTAAAGACCATAACACTCGAACACTTTTACTTTTACTTTCGATGCGGTTTCAAGTTCGGTAGCTCCCATCGTAAACTCAACATTCTGCGAATAAGGTATAAACCTTATATTAACAATATCATAACTTTTATTTTGCCAAAGCGAATCTTCTACACTTACATAGGCAACTGATTTTAAAAGAATACCTGCTTTAATCGCTTCTTCTTTTGTTATCTCGTCTTGTTTCCAGGCACCAGGTGTAATTTCTACAATGTTTTCAATAGCAAAAGAATCTGCTTGAACAAAATGTACTAAGGTGTCGAAACTGGAAGTATACCGGTTGAACTTATCTTTAAAGCTACCTTGTATCTGACGAATATCTTTTAAGCGTTCAATAGTGGCTTCACTTCTCATTTTCAAAGATCTTTCGAATTTGATTGGTTTATTGATGTTCGTAAAAAGCAGATAAGAGAACACTAGGATAAGAATCGCAAAAACAATCTGTAATGCCAGGCGCACTTTTGGATATTTATTTACAATAAATATCGAAGGGATACCCACTAGCATCACCGCTACCAATATCAGTACATAAGTTGTCATATAAATAATGTTTTTCGGTTTTAGTCTTAATAAAACTGTTGCGAATTTATAAAAAAAAATCAGATTGACGAACCATATTGGTTTCCCTTTCCAATTTTATTGTTACTGGCAGGCAGAAAATAAGGGCTTTCTAAAAATCATTGCCAAAAAGGGGTTTAAATTGTTTGGTTTAATGTTAAATTTCGCAGCAAAGCAATCCTTTCATCATGCTGGGAACAAAGATTTCAGAAAGCATTAAAAAACAATTCAAATTCACGCCTACCCCTTCTCAGGAGTTACTGATAATGGAGTTGTCGGAATTTACTTTAGCAGGTCGCGATGGAGATGTTTTACTTGTAAAAGGTTTTGCGGGTACCGGAAAAACCACCACGCTTAGCGCATACATAAAAAGTCTGAATGAACTTGGCACAAAAAGTATACTTCTTGCCCCTACCGGTCGAGCCGCAAAAGTATTCATGAATTATGCAGGGCAGACTGCTCAAACAATCCATAAAAAAATATATCGCCAAGTTTCATCTGTAGATGGTTTTGGTCGGTTCCAGCTCGACAGAAACCTGCATAGCCAAACTATTTTTGTGGTCGATGAAGCATCCATGATACATCACGAACAAAACAACACCTCACCCTTTGGCAGTGGGTCACTGCTTCTCGATTTGCTTCAATACGTAAACAATGGGAAAGGCTGTAAGCTAATTCTGATGGGCGACACAGCACAATTACCACCAATAGGAACTTTATTGAGTCCTGCGCTCGATAAAAACGAAATCAGAATGGCAGGTTTTTCTGTCAAGGAAATTACCTTAAGCGATGTGGTTCGCCAAACAGAAACCTCATCAATCTTAACGAATGCCACGCTAATTAGGAACAAAATCGAAACCAACAATTATTCGTTGCCGCTTTTTAATTTAACCCATGGGAATCAGGTCGTAGCTTTGCCAGGAAACGAATTAATTGAAGCACTTAGCAACAGCTACAACCGGTGTGGCACTAAAAGTACCCTTGTTATTTGCCGTTCGAATAAGAGAGCCAATAAATACAATCTGGGTATCCGTCATCAGGTATTCTGGCGAGAAGAAGAACTTTCGCCAGGCGATATGCTGATGGTAGTAAAAAATAACTATTTCTGGCTCAAAGACTCAGAAGCTGCTGATTTTATTGCCAATGGCGATATTGTAGAACTTCTGAAAGTAAAGAAATACACCGAGCTTTATGGTTTCCGGTTTGCCTGGTGCACCGTAAGGCTTGTTGATTACGAAATTGAACTCGACACCATTTTACTGCTCGACTCGCTCCATACTGAATCGGCCGCCTTAAGTACCGAACAGAACAAACAATTATTTTACACCATTCTGGAAGATTATGATCAGGAAAAAACACGTCGCAAACAATACGAAATGGTTCGCCAAAACGAATATTTCAATGCGCTTCAGGTAAAATATGCCAATGCCGTAACTTGCCATAAAGCGCAAGGAGGACAGTGGAAGGAAGTGTACATTGATGCTGGCTACCTTAATCCCGAAAACATCGACAAAGAATATCTCCGATGGCTTTATACTGCAATTACCAGGGCTACCGAAAAAGTATACCTCTTAGGGTTCAAAGAAGAATACCTGAGTGGTAGCTAAGTATGATTCAAAAAAAAAGCAGCAGAAGTGAATATAACTCCTGCTGCTTTCAATGATATTTAATCGAATTTTTACTGCTTCGAAACGGTCTCTGCCAGTTTCAGAGCTTCGTAAACATTCACTACTCCACCAGTAAGCGAAAGATCTTTAAAGGGAACTATTGTGGCTTTTTTGCCTGTTGTGCCAGGTAGTTTCACATCGTAATCGTTGGTTACTGCCGATTTTAAAATTATTTCTTTTACCTGGGCAGCGGAAAGCATGGGGTAATATGATTTTATGAGTGCCGCCACTCCGCTTACCACCGGGGCAGCAAAACTGGTACCGCTGGCTACTTTGTAAGTATCGCCGGGGGCACAGAGTAAAAGGTCATGCCCTGGGGCAAACAAATCGACTTGTTTTTTACCATAGTTCGAAAAACTTGCAACCAGATTGTTCTTTTTAGCTGAAATGGCAGAGGCTCCTACTGTAAGGTAATTATTAGCCAGCAATTCTGCACTAGGCGAATAACGGTTGGGGAAATTATCTGCCACATCGATATTATTGTTGTCATTTCCGGCAGCATGCACCAACAACACGTTGGCCGCATCGGCAAGTTTCACAATGCTGTCGACAAAATGTTTCTGAGGCGAATAGCTTTTGCCAAAACTCATGTTAATAATTTCAGCACCATTGTCTATGGCGTATTTAATAGAGGCTGCTACATCTTTATCCCACTCATCGCCATCGGGCACAGTGCGAATAGCCATAATACGTACATTGTCGGCAACGCCATTTACTCCAATGTTATTGTTTCTTACTGCACCAATGGCTCCAGAAACCATAGTGCCATGATCCGGTTCCTCACCCATCACATCGTTGTTGCCATATTGGCTTGTTGTCCATTGATACTCATCGTCGCCAATCACTTCACGGGCCTTAAAATCGGGGTTGTAATGGTAGTTTATTCTGTTTTGGAGGTATTCAGAGTACTTGTCGATCCGCTGCTGGGTGATCCCTTGTTTCGAGGTCATGGTAATAAACCTTCGAGCTGAGTCGGCTAAAGAATTTTTTTCCAACTTAAGAGCTTTTAAATCTTTTTCGGTATAGGTTTCTTTTCCTGTAAGAGCGCGTAGGATTGAATCATAGCGAACAAAATCTGAACCTATTTTCGTTACATATTGATAATTGGCATCAGCTTCCGATTTCTTTGCTTCATAATCTGTGACTACTTGTCTGTATTGTTTCAGACTTTCGTCGGTGGAGGCCAAAAGAGAATCCTGGTTCATTCCGGCATATTCTTGCTGGTAAAGAGAATACAAGCGTGTTAGTTCCAGGGTAGCATGGTGCACGTTTTCTCCTTGCGCGTTACCAATAAAGTTCCAGCCATGGATGTCGTCGATATAGCCGTTGTTATCGTCGTCGATTCCGTTGTTTGGTATCTCATCCTCGTTAATCCACAAAATACTTCGAAGGTCTTCATGAGTAGTATCGACCCCCCCATCGATTACAGCCACTATTACTGTTTTCGACTGCTTACCCTGGAGCAATTCAGCATAAGCTTTTTCAGTGCTGATACCCATTACCTTGTCGGTTGTGGGATCGAGGTTTTGCCAATTGGCTTGTTTCAGGGAATCGCCACTGTCTAGGGCATAAACACTGAATGCCTGCATCATAAGTGCGGCGAGTAGGAGACTAAATCTGTTTCTTTTCATGGTGTATATTTTAGCACATTTAACATTCCGCTTTAAATGCGCACGCTATAAAATCCGATAGTTGATTTAAATATTTAAGTCCTTTTTAATCGATTCAATCTTTTTGCTTAATGCCGACAAAACCTGGCTGTATGCAGCAGCATTGCTCATACTCTCTTTTACTCCGAAATAGAACTTAATTTTTGGCTCGGTACCCGATGGTCTAACTGAAACTTTGGTTCCATCGGCCGTAAAAAATTGAAGCACATTTGATTTTGGCAGATTGATTGGTGTTATGATCCCTGTTAACCTGTCTGTCATCTGTTGGGTTTCGTAGTCGGCTATGCGCAATACCTGCGAGCCACCAAGCGATACAGGAGGATTGCTTCGGTAGTCTACCATCATCTTCTGAATTTCTTCGGCCCCATCTTTACCTTTTCGAACAACCGAAACAAGGTCTTCGAGATAAAAACCATATTGCACATAGATATTGAGAAGAAGATCGAAAAGAGATTTTCCTTGCTGCTTGGCCCATGCTGCAGTTTCGGCTACAATGGCGCAGGCAGAAATAGCATCTTTATCGCGTACCTCGGGACCAACCATAAATCCATAGCTTTCTTCGCCACCACAGATAAAGGTTTTTTGTCCTTCGTATTGCTTAATTACTGCGGCTATCCATTTAAACCCTGTCAATACATCGAAATAGTCTACCTTGTATTTGTTTGCAATTTCCACCAACAACTCACTGGTAACTATTGTTTTTACAATAAATTCCTTTCCAGTGAGTTTGTTGTTCTTCTGCCATTGCGAAAGCATGTATTCGGTGATAAGGGCAGCAGTTTGGTTTCCATTCAAAATAACAAATTTGCCATTGTTATCCCTTACCGCCACGCCAACCCTATCGGCATCTGGGTCGGTAGCCATTACCAGTTCGGCATCAATTTTTTCTGCCTTTTCTATGGCCATTTTAAGTGCGGCGGTCTCTTCGGGGTTGGGCGAATATACCGTGGGGAAATTTCCGTCGACCACATCCTGCTCAGGAACATTGTATACAGAAGTAAAACCTAACTTTTGCAGAGCCATCGGCACTAATTTCACTCCGGTACCATGTATGGGAGTGTAAACCATCTTCAGATTCTTGTGCTTTTCAATTATAGCCGGAGAAAGGGATAAGCCTTTGATCATATCGGTATATTTCTCATCGAAAGCAGCACCCAGGATTTCTATGTTTGATTCACTTCCGTCAAAACGAATTTCATCGACCGATTTTATTTTTTGCACTTCGGCAATAATGTTTTTATCGTGGGGAGACACAACCTGTCCACCATCGTCCCAGTATGCTTTATAACCATTGTATTCTTTCGGGTTGTGCGAGGCTGTAACAACCACTCCACTTTGGCATCCAAGCTGCCTGATGGCATAGGAAAGCTCTGGTGTGGGCCGAAGCGCCTCGAACAGGTATACTTTAAAGCCATTGGCGGAAAATATTTTGGCGGTGGTTTCGGCAAACAAGCGGCTGTTGTTACGGCAATCGTAGGCAATGGCAACTTTTATCTGTTTCAGCGATCCAAAATTCTTCTTCAGATAATTCGCTAATCCTTGTGTAGCCATTCCAACGGTGTATATGTTCATTCGGTTGGTGCCAACACCCATAATTCCACGCAAACCACCAGTGCCAAATTCAAGTTCGCAGTAAAACGATTCGATGAGTTCTTTCTCGTCTTTCTCCAACAGGTATTTTACCTGATTTTTAGTCTCTGCATCGTAATTGCCTTCCAGCCATATGTTGGCCTTATTCTTAACCTGTTCGAGCAAATTCTGATCGGTCATTTCTTCAAATGTTAATGGGTGGTGTTTATTTTATTCAGTTCTTCTAAAACCCTGTAAAGACTAGTTTTCCAATAGGGAATTTCCAGTCCAAAAGTATTCTTTATCCTTGTTTTGTCCAAAACACTGTAAGCAGGGCGTGGAGCTGGCAAGGGATATTCTTGTGTTAAAATTGGCTTCACTTTACAGCTGCGGCCTGTGTAGGTCATAATTTCCTGAGCAAAATCGAACCAACTACAAACTCCTTCGTTCGAAAAATGGTAAACGCCCGAATGCCATTCTTTGTTTACCTGGTGATGCAAAATGATGTGCATGATGGCATCAGCTAGGTCGCCCGCATGGGTAGGTGTGCCGGTCTGATCAAACACCACGCCCAGCTCTTTTCTTTCGGAACCCAGGCGCAGCATGCTTTTTACAAAATTGTTGCCAAAGGCCGAATACAACCACGAAGTGCGCACAATAACAGCTTCGTTCACCTGCATCAGCAGCCTTTCACCTTCAAGCTTGGTTTTTCCGTAGGATGATGCCGGGTGTGTTGGATCGCTCTCTTTTAATGGCCTGAAAAACTCTCCGGAGAAAACATAGTCGGTTGAAATATGGATGATATGAAACTTGAACTTGGTGGCCAATAAGCCAAGTGCTTTTGGCACTTCAGCATTGATTAAACCTGCAGTTTCAGCATCCTGTTCTGCTTTATCAACGGCTGTGTAGGCAGCACAATTAATAAGGTAACCTGGTTTGTGAGCAAGAATAAACGATTCCAGCTGAGATGCATGGGTCAGATCAAGGCTATCAACATCGGTATAAATAAAAGTAAAGTCTGGATATTTCTTCTCCAGCTTTTTAATTTCATTACCTAACTGGCCATTGGCTCCTGTAACAATAATCCTGCTCATTTTATTCGAAATTGATGTCGGCTTTTTCCCAGCTTGGCAGGTTGGCATCTTTGGGTGAGAGCACTATTTTGGAAGCAGGGAGATGCCAGTCAATATTCAGGTAAGAATCGTTAAATGCTATTCCTGAATCAAAGGAAGGAGCATAAAACGCGTCGCATTTATAGAGCACCGTGGCTTTTTCGCTTAACACCGAGAAACCATGTGCAAAACCTTTCGGAACCAATAACTGCTTTTTATTTGCTGCCGAAAGTTCAATGCCAAACCACTTGCCAAAGGTTGGCGAATTTCGGCGACAATCGACAGCCACATCGAAAATAGTTCCTTCCAGTGCTCTAACAAGTTTAGTTTGCGCCATGGGGGCTTTTTGAAAATGCAGGCCCCTCAACACACCATAAGTCGAATGTGATTGATTGTCTTGCACAAATTGGAGGTGAATTCCGGCCTCTTCGAGTTTTTGATGATTAAACGCTTCGAAGAAGTATCCTCGTGGATCTTCGATTACTTTTGGTTCGATCACAAACAGATCGGATATGGATGTGGCAATTATATTCACTTTGTTTAGTCAAAAGTTACTATTTTACTTTCTGCAATGCTTAACAGATATTGGCCGTATTGATTCTTGAGTAGTGGTTGGGCTAATTTTATCAGCTGCTCGCGCGAAATAAAACCTCTTTTGTAGGCTATCTCTTCAATACAGGAAACCTTAAGCCCCTGCCGCGCTTCGATGGTATGAATATAGTTTCCGGCTTGCAGCAGGCTTTCGTGTGTTCCGGTGTCGAGCCATGCCATTCCACGTCCAAGTATTTCAACTTGTAAACGATTCTCGTGGAGGTATAAGCGATTCAGGTCGGTAATCTCCAACTCGCCCCGAGCCGATGGTTTAAGGTTCTTTGCCTTGTTCACCACATCGTTGCTATAAAAATACAAACCAGTTACTGCATAATTCGATTTAGGCTGAAGGGGTTTTTCTTCCAAACTTATAGCCTTACCTTCTGAATTGAATTCCACTACCCCATAGCGCTGCGGATCGGTAATATAATAACCAAACACCGTAGCTCCATCTTTCAATTGAGCAGTCTTCAACAAAGTTTTGCCAAAACCATGTCCATAATAAATATTGTCACCTAAAATCAGGCAAACACTGTCGTTGCCGATAAATTTCTCTCCTATAATAAAGGCTTGCGCCAAACCATCGGGCGATGGTTGTTCGGCATATTCGAAGCGAATACCCCACTGGCTGCCATCTTTCAGCAATTTACGAAATAGCGGCAGGTCGTGCGGGGTACTGATGATGAGAATTTCTTTAATACCGGCAAGCATCAATACCGAAAGAGGGTAAAAGATCATGGGTTTGTCGTAAACCGGTAAAATTTGTTTCGAAATAGTTTCGGTTAGAGGGTAAAGCCTGGTACCCGATCCTCCGGCAAGTATTATTCCTTTCATAGCTCACCTATTATTATAAGGTAGATTTAAAAAATTCGATGGTTTTAACCAGACCGGCATCGAGGTCTATTAAGGGGTGCCAGTTATTGAGTGTTTTTTTTGCAAGACTGATATCGGGCTGCCGCTGGATCGGATCGTCGGCAGGCAATGGTTTAAATACAATTTTCGATTTAGATTGGGTCATTTTGAGAATCTTTTCGGCCAGCTCAATGATTTTAAATTCTCCCGGATTGCCTATGTTGACAGGGCCAATTATCTCATCGCCTGTATTCATCATACGCACCATCCCTTCTACCAGGTCGTCGACATATTGAAAGCTACGGGTCTGAGAACCATCGCCATAGATAGTAATATCTTTGTTGGATAAGGCTTGCACAATAAAATTCGATACCACACGTCCGTCGTTCGGGTGCATGCGTGGACCATAGGTGTTGAATATTCGAATAATCTTTATCCGCACCTTATTCTGATAATAATAATCCATAAAAAGGGTCTCGGCGCAGCGCTTGCCCTCGTCGTAGCATGAGCGGATGCCGATTGGATTCACGTGTCCCCAGTAGTCTTCTGTCTGGGGATGGATTTTCGGATCGCCATAGACTTCGCTGGTAGATGCCTGAAGCACCTTAGCCCTGATGCGTTTGGCCAGTCCAAGCATATTAATTGCACCCATTACCGAAGTTTTAATCGTTTTAATGGGATTATACTGATAATGGATAGGTGAAGCCGGGCATGCCAGGTTGTATATTTCGTCTACCTCGATGTAAAAAGGCGAAGTAATGTCGTGGCGAATCAGCTCAAAATAGGGATGATCCAGTAAATGTACCACATTGCTTTTAGAGCCAGTAAAATAATTGTCGAGGCAAATAACCTCGTTGCCCTCCTTGAGTAGTCTTTCGCATAAGTGCGAGCCGATGAAGCCGGCACCGCCTGTTACCAATATTTTTTTCATGAACAATAACCTGCTTTAATTGAAAGCACAAATTAAACTATTTTTCTGCCGATACCGTAATATTCAAACCCCTTTTCTTTCATTTCGGCCGGGTCGTAGATATTTCTGCCATCGAACATTACTTTCTCTTTAAGTAATTTTTCCAGAACAACGTAATTGGGCATTCTGAATTCGCTCCATTCGGTCATTAAAATTACAGCATCGGCATCTATAACCGTTTCGTACATGTCAGTAGCGTATTCGATCGAATCACCCAAAATCCTTTTGGTTTCGTGCATAGCCACAGGATCGTAGGTGCATACTCTGGCTCCTGCCTCAACGAGTTTTTCTATAGTAACCAGCGATGGGGCTTCGCGCATGTCGTCGGTATTTGGTTTGAAAGAGAGACCCCACAGTGCAATTTTTTTTCCTTTCAGGTTTCCTTTAAAATGGGCTTTTACCTTATTGAATACGACTAGTTTTTGATCGTTGTTTACATCTTCTACAGCCTGAAGGATACGCAATTTATGACCGTAATCGCTTCCTGATTTTACCAGTGCTTTTACATCTTTTGGAAAGCATGAACCGCCATAACCCGCTCCGGCATATATAAATTTATCGCCAATGCGGGGGTCGCTTCCAATGCCACGGCGTACGCTGGTGATATCGGCTCCTACAATTTCGCACAAATTGGCGATATCGTTCATAAAACTAATTTTAGTGGCCAGCATGGAATTGGCTGCATATTTGGTCATCTCTGCCGAAGGCACATCCATAAAAATGAGCGGATGGTTGTTAAGTACAAAAGGTTTGTACAAACGGCGCATAGTTTTTTCAGCTCTTTCGTTTTCAATCCCTATCACAATGCGGTCAGGTCGGAGGAAGTCGTCAACTGCAGAACCTTCTTTTAAGAATTCAGGGTTCGAAGCTATGTCAAATTCCAGATTTAAGTTCCGTTTTTTAAGCTCCTCGCCGATGGCTGCCTTCACTTTTTCGGAAGTGGTAATGGGCACAGTACTCTTGGTAACAGCAACCAGATAATTGGTCATGTACATGCCTATTTCGCGCGCCACCGCAAGCACATATTTCAAATCGGCGCTACCGTCCTCATCGGGTGGTGTGCCTACGGCAATAAAAACAGCCTCGCATTCCTGAATGGTTTCCTTCAGACTGGTTGAAAACTGCAACCTGCCTTTGGAATGATTCCGCTCCACCATGGGTTGAAGTCCGGGTTCATAGATTGGGATTATGCCCTTTTTAAGGTTTTCGATTTTCTCCTTGTCAATATCCACACAAACTACATCCACACCTGTTTCAGCAAAACAAGTGCCTGTAACCAAACCTACATAACCGGTACCAACAATAGCGATTTTCATTTTTTAGAGAGTGTTTTATGAGTAATCTGTGAATAAAAAAAACTAAGCACTTGCATATACAAAAAACGTTCAAAGGTAGAAATCCATTTTTTATTTTTAAACCCTATTTACACATAACACCAAAAGATTTGGACGAAAAGTCTGATTATTACCACTTCTTTGCCAATTATGGCCAGAGTAATAATCATATTTTTAGCTTGATTTGTAGTATTTTACAAGATAAAATTATAGCTTTGCACCTCAAATTTTCAACAACATAAAGTCTAACTTATTAATTATTTGATTGTTAAATGACTGAAGAATTAAAAAATCTTGAACAAGAGCCGGTGGCTCCGCAAGCAGAAAGTGCCGAAGTAGTGGAAGTAAAAGCCAAGAAACCTGCCAAGGCAGTAACAAAAACTAAACCCATCGCAGATGATTCGAATGAATCAGACACCAGTTTTGACTGGGATGGCTACGACGATACACAGGATAAATATTCCAATGTACAGCGCGATGAATTACTAAAGCTATATGACGAAACGCTATCTACAGTAGCTGAAAACGAAATTGTAAAAGGTACTGTTATTGGATTGAATAAACGCGAGGTAGTGATCAACATCGGCTTTAAATCAGAAGGTGTGATCAGTGTAAGCGAGTTTCGCTATAATCCCAGCCTTAAAATAGGTGATGTAGTAGAGGTTCTGGTTGAAAACCAAGAAGATAAAAAAGGACAACTCCTTTTGTCGCACAAAAAAGCCCGTTCACTCCAATCATGGGATCGTGTCAATGAATCGCTTGAGAAAGACGAAATCATTACCGGTTACATTAAGTGCCGCACCAAAGGTGGTATGATTGTCGATGTGTTTGGCATCGAAGCCTTCCTTCCCGGCTCACAAATTGACGTGAAACCTATTCGCGACTACGATATTTATGTTGGAAAAACAATGGAATTCAAGGTGGTAAAAATAAACCAGGAATTCAAAAACGTAGTTGTATCGCATAAAGCACTTATTGAGGCTGAACTGGAACAACAGAAAAAAGATATCATTGCTAAACTCGAGAAAGGTCAGATTCTCGAAGGTACGGTTAAAAATATCACCTCATATGGTGTATTCATCGACCTTGGCGGCGTAGATGGCCTGATTCATATTACCGACCTTTCATGGGGTCGTGTAAATCATCCTGAAGAAATTGTTCAACTCGATCAAAAACTTCAGGTGGTAATTCTTGATTTTGATGATGACAAAAAACGTATTGCACTTGGTCTGAAACAACTTACCCCACATCCATGGGATTCGCTTGACGAAAAACTTAAAGTAGGCGACTCAGTGAAAGGTAAAGTAGTGGTAATGGCTGATTATGGCGCATTTGTAGAAATAGCAACTGGCGTTGAAGGTCTTATTCACGTTTCGGAAATGTCATGGTCGCAGCACTTGCGCAGCGCCCAGGAATTCCTGAAAGTAGGAAACCCAGTAGAGGCTGTTATTCTTACCCTCGACCGCGAAGAGCGTAAAATGTCGCTGGGTATTAAACAACTAAAAGCCGATCCATGGGTGAATATTGAACAAAAATACCCGCTTAATTCAAAACACACCGCTAAAGTTCGCAACTTCACCAACTTTGGAGTGTTTGTGGAAATAGAAGAAGGTGTAGATGGTCTAATTCATATCTCCGACTTATCGTGGACCAAAAAGATCAAACACCCTTCGGAATTTACCAAAGTAGGAGAAGACATAGATGTAGTGGTGTTGGAAATCGACAAAGAAAACCGTCGGTTAAGCCTCGGCCATAAACAACTGGAAGAAAATCCATGGGATGTGTTTGAATCTATTTTTGCACCTGACACTGTGCACGAAGGCACCATTACCGAGCTTACTGAAAAAGGCGCTATTGTGGCACTTCAGTATGGTGTAGAAGGTTTTGTTTCGCCCCGAAATTTGGCAAAAGAAGATGGTACTTCAGCGAAAATTGAAGAAAAACTTGAATTTAAAGTGGTAGAATTTTCGAAATCTGCAAAGAAAATTGTACTTTCACATACGAGAGTATTCGAAGACGAGAAAAAAGCCGCTGATACAGCCGAAAAGAAGTCAGAAGCATCTGCCACCAAAAAGGCTACTAAAAAGCTTAAATCAAGTCTGGAAAAAACTACTCTTGGAGATATCTCAGATTTAGCTGCCTTGAAAGAAGAGATGGAAAAGAAGAGCGAAGAGAAATCTGCTGACACCAAAGAAAAGTAACTAAAAATTAAACTTTTCAATATGGAATTTAAGATTGAAAAGCAAGACAACTACACTTTAATTCAGGTTTTAGAAGAGAAGCTTGATACGCACATTGCACCTACACTGAAATCAGAACTGGTTTTAGTTTCGGGCAATGGCGAGAAAAATATCATTCTCGATTTGAGTAAGTGTCGTTATTGCGATTCCTCAGGGTTGAGTGCCATTCTGGTTGCCAATAGGCTGTGTAAAAACGCAAGCGGTTCGTTTGTGCTTACCGGCCTGAATGATGCAGTAGAAAGGTTAATCACCATATCGCAACTCGATACGGTACTTAATATTACTAAATCAGTTAATGAAGGTATTAGTTTGATTGCTGAAGCAAGGCACTAAACATACTTTTTAGCGATGAATTTCGATTTAACGATTTTGGGTAGTGGTTCTGCATTGCCCACATCGCGAAGAAATCCCACAGCTCATGCACTTGAAGTGCATGAGCATTTTTTTTTAATAGACTGCGGAGAAGGAACTCAATTGCAAATAAGAAATGCAAAACTTAAACTCAGTAGTTTAAATCAGATATTCATCTCGCACTTGCATGGCGATCATATTTTTGGACTTTTCGGGCTCTTCTCTACCCTTAACTTACTGGGGAGGCGGAATGAACTTCAACTTTTCGGCCCTCCAGGTTTGCAGCAAATTGTTGAGTTTTACGAACAAACCCTTACCGAGGGTAACCAATATAAAATTTCTGTAGTACCCATTCATTCTAGGGGTTTTACTTGTCTTTTTAGTTCGAAAAAAGTCGAAGTTTTCTCTTTCCCACTTAAACACCGTGTGCCCTCATGGGGCTTTTTATTTCTTGAAAAAGAAAGAGAACCCAATATTCGGAAAGAAATGGTGGAACGTTATCATCTCAAGCCACTTGATATTCTGCAACTAAAAAAAGGTAACGATTTTATTACTTCCGAAGGAAACACCATTCCTAACGCAGAACTTACAATACCAGCCTCTGCTCCAAGGTCGTTTGCCTTCTGCTCCGATACTGCCTATTACGAGCGAATTGCCGCATGGATAGAAGGAGTTGATCTGCTTTATCACGAGGCTACATTTGCCAACAGCGAAAGAAAAATAGCCAAGCAAACAGGACATTCCACAGCCCAGCAGGCCGCATCGATTGCAAAAAAGGCAGGAGTAAAAAAACTCCTTATCGGTCATTTCTCGAATCGATACAAAGATGTTTCGTTACTTTTGCGCGAAGCTAAAGAGGTTTTCCCGGAAACATACCTGGCAGAAGATCTTGAGGTTCATGGTATCGGTCAGAAAACGACTCATTAATAGAAGAGTGCAGGTCAATCTATTTCGCTGAAACTCTCTTTACGATCATTCAAAACTCCGAATAGAAAATACTATCTTTGAAACCGAATAAAATTTGATAAAGTGCAGGAAAAAATTCTGATTCTCGATTTCGGTTCGCAGTATACTCAGCTAATAGCCAGACGTGTGCGTGAGTTAAATGTCTATTGCGAAATTCACCCCTTCAATAAATTTAACCTCCCCGACCCCACTGTAAAAGGTGTAATCTTGTCGGGCAGTCCATGTTCGGTGCGCGACGAAGGTTATCCGGTTCCTGAACTCTTACACATTAAATCGAAACTACCCCTTTTAGGCATTTGCTACGGAGCGCAATTTCTTGCCCAGAGTTTTGGCGGCGAAGTTATTCCTTCGAAACACCGCGAATATGGCAGGGCGAATCTAGAATACATCAACAACCAGTCGAAATTATTAAAAGACCTTACCCGGGGCAGCCAGGTATGGATGTCGCATGGCGATACCATTATAAATCTTCCCGAAAACTTTCACATTATCGGTAGCACGCGCGATGTAAAAGCAGGTGCTTTTCATGTGGAGAATGAAGATACATATGGCATACAATTTCATCCGGAAGTTTACCACACCACAGAAGGCAAACAGCTTTTAAAGAACTTTGTAGTCGATATATGCGCTTGCAAACAAGACTGGACACCCGACTCATTTGTCGAAACTACCGTAACTGAGCTTAAAAAAACACTCGGTGCCGACAAAGTAGTGCTAGGATTATCGGGTGGTGTCGATTCAACAGTAGCGGCAGTATTGCTGCATAAAGCCATAGGAAAAAATCTTACCTGCATTTTTGTTGACAATGGTTTGCTTCGAAAAAACGAATTTCAAAAGGTGCTCGATTCATACCAGCACATGGGCTTAAATGTGATTGGCGTAAATGCTTCTGATATTTTCCTGAACGACCTGGAAGGTATTGCAGAACCCGAGGCAAAAAGAAAAAGTATTGGCAAAAATTTTATCAATGTTTTTGATGCAGAAGCACATAAAATAAAAGACGTTAAATGGCTCGCACAGGGAACCATATACCCCGATGTAATTGAATCGGTTTCGGTAAATGGCCCCTCTGCCACAATTAAATCGCACCACAACGTTGGTGGACTGCCGGATTTTATGAAATTGAAAATCGTAGAACCCCTGAAACTGTTATTTAAAGATGAGGTACGCCGTGTAGGTATGGCCCTGGAAATTGACCCAGCTATTCTAAGTCGTCACCCCTTCCCCGGACCAGGTCTTGCTATTCGTATTTTGGGAGATATTACCCGCGAAAAAGTCCGCATACTTCAGGATGTCGACGACATTTACATCGAAGGATTGAAAGAATTTGGTCTTTACCACGAAGTCTGGCAAGCCGGTGTTATTTTGCTCCCGGTTAAATCGGTTGGTGTTATGGGCGATGAGCGCACTTACGAAAACGTAGTTGCACTTCGCGCCGTGAGCTCTACCGATGGCATGACAGCCGACTGGTCGCATTTGCCCTACGAGTTTTTGTCGACCATTTCAAACCGCATTATTAACCAGGTTAAGGGTGTTAACAGGGTCGTGTATGATATTAGCTCTAAACCACCCGCAACCATAGAATGGGAATAATATTCGGCTACCTGATTACAAAATAAAAACTCAAAATAGAGGAGTTAAAAACAAAAGTTAATAACTTGCTAATAAAACATACCAGATGGATATTCTAAAAATAGAACGCACCCCTGCAACCCCCGGGGTAGAATTCGATGCCGATGAACTTTTAATCTCCATCAGGGGTATATCGAAACCTGCAAATGCGGCCAATTTCTACCACCCGCTGCTAAGCTGGCTGGAAGAATTTCATTCCCTG
Source organism: Bacteroidales bacterium (assembly GCA_035913795.1). Classification (GTDB taxonomy): domain Bacteria; phylum Bacteroidota; class Bacteroidia; order Bacteroidales; family UBA10428; genus UBA10428. The sequence continues at coordinate 9,675 of JAMIIA010000170.1, read as the reverse complement.
CAACAGCACAAACCATCGGCACCACTTAATATCGAAATTAAACTCGGATCAATCGATTCAAGCTCCATGGCTATGCTGATCGATCTGTTTAAAATAGTTTCGAAGATTCATAAAGCAGGTATGAAAATAATAATTGAGTGGTATTATACCGAAGATAATGAGCAAATCCGTGAAGCCGGACAGGAGATTTCGGACTTAACTGATCTTCCTTTTATTTTTATCGAAGACTAAGCTACACACTCCTTCATTAATTTGCATATTTATTTTGTCAGGCATTTAGCTCACACCAGCCTTCCTGTTACTATATCAATTACATCAAATTACCCGGTTTAGAATAATTGACCCTATTCTGCCAATAGAAAAACAGAAATCGACAATGATTAAAAGAGTATCAAATAAATTATTAGTATCAGCGGTTGTTTTACTGGTTCTTTCAACCTTTACCCACGCACAGGATGCATATAAACAGGCATTTAAATTCGCCAAATTTATCGATTACCTGAACACAAGTTATGTCGACTCGGTTGATACGGAAAGAATTGTAGAGGAAGCCATTGTTTCGACCCTAAAAGAACTCGATCCACATTCGACCTACATTCCGGCCGATGAACTTAAAAAAATGAGAGAGCCTCTCGAAGGCAATTTCGAAGGTATAGGCATATCATTCAGCATACTTAACGATACACTTTTTGTCATTTCATCCATTGCTGGCGGCCCATCGGATAAAGTGGGTGTTTTAGCCGGCGATAAAATAATTAAAGTTGATAACAAAAATATTGCAAGCATTGGACTCTCTAACGATGATGTATTCTCACTTTTGCGTGGTAAAAAAGGCACAAAAGTAACTGTTACCATTATCCGAAAAAACAGCCGCAACCCAATCGACTTTGTAATAGTGCGCGATAAAATACCAATTTTCAGTCTCGATGCCTCCTACATGATTAATAGTAATACCGGATACATTAAGCTAAACCGTTTTTCGGCCACCACCATCGAAGAATTTACCAAAGCCGTGCAGGAATTAAAAAATAAGAAAGTACAAAACCTAATTCTCGATCTCACCGGCAATGGTGGTGGATACCTCGATGCCGCCGTGAAATTATCAGATGAATTCCTGTCTGCTAATCAACGGATTGTTTATACACAAGGCTTGCATAGCCCACGCCAGGAATTTCTTTCGACACAATATGGAAATTTTGAAAAAGGAAAGGTTATAATCATTATAGATGAAGGTTCTGCCTCGGCAAGTGAAATTGTTTCCGGGGCCATTCAGGATTGGGACCGTGGAGTAATTATTGGCAGGCGATCGTTTGGAAAAGGACTTGTGCAGCGCGAAATGATTTTACCCGACGAATCGGCAGTTCGAATCACTGTAGCACAATACTTTACACCTTCTGGGCGGCTTATACAGAAACCCTACGAAAATGGTACCGAAGATTACCATATGGAGATTTATAAACGATTATCAAAAGGAGAGCTTGTCTCGGTCGATAGTATACATCTGCCCGATTCGCTTAAATACAAAACGCTTTTAAAAGGTCGCAACGTATATGGTGGCGGAGGCATAATGCCCGATATCTTTGTGCCTTTCGATACCAGTTATTACAGCAATTTTTACCGCGACCTGATACGTCTGGGAATTATTAATTCATTTATACTGGAGTATGTCGACAACAACCGGTCTAAATTGCTGAAAGAATTTCCCGAATTTGTTTCTTTTAGGAATGTATTCGAAGTGGATGAAAAACTCTTCGCAAAACTCCTGGCATATGCAGAAAAAGAGTCTATTCATGCCAGTGAAGAAGATATTGCAGTTTCGGGATACAATATTAAAGTATTAATGAAAGCTTTTATAGCACGCGATATATTTGGGCAAAGCGAGTTTTATGAAATCTATAACTCAACCAACACAACATACCTTAAGGCCCTCGAAGTAATGGATCGCTGGGATGAATTAGGACTGGAGGTATTGCATTGATAATCATCCAACCATCTATGTTCCTTGGAAATTTCCTGTTGCTTGTTTTAAACTATCTGGCAGAGCATTATGTCGAAATAATTGCTACCCTGGCCGGGCTGGCATACTTATTTTACAGCATTAAAGGAGATAAACTTCTCTGGATATTTGGACTTGTATCATCGTTACTGTACGTTTATATCTGCTACCAATCGGGCATCTATGCCGATATGGGCATAAATATTTATTATGTGCTGGTAAGCATTTATGGATGGATACATTGGACATGGTTTAAAAAACATCAGCATAAAGAATTGCCTATATGCAAAACCCGATTGTGGCAATGGGCAGTAATAATTGGTATAACAGCACTTTTGTTTGGCGGAATAGCATTTATACTCGTAAATTTCACCAATAGCAATATTCCTTATCTCGATGCCTTTACAACCGCGGCCAGCATTACTGCCACCTGGATGCTTGCCCGTAAAATGATGGAGCACTGGCTTATATGGATTGTAGTTGATGGAATGTCGGTTGGCCTGTACTATTATAAAAATTTATATCCTACAGTCATTCTCTTTTTGGTGTATACAACCATGGCGCTTGTTGGCTGGTATGAGTGGAAAAAACAATGGAAGAATCAGATAGCCGAATTGTAATAATAACCGGTCCGGAATCGACCGGAAAAACCTCTATAAGCCAATTTCTGGTAGAGCATTACCAGGCTGGATTCATAGAGGAATATGCCCGAAGTTATATCGGCAATTTAACCCGTCCATACCTTTATGACGATATTGAGCACATTGCCAACTGGCAAAAAAAAGCAATTATTGATGCCCGTAAGCAAAAAGGAATATGGATAGCAGATACCTACCTCATAATAACCAAAGTGTGGTTACAATGGATAGCTGGCAAATACCCCAGTTGGATTGATAAGGAAATTAGTCAAACCACCGACTGCCTGTATATATTATGTGCCCCTGATATCGAATGGCTCCCCGACCCATTAAGAGAAAATGGAGGCGAAAACCGTATAAAACTTTTCAATGCCTATCAAAAAGAACTCGAACAGTTCGGATTAAAATACCAGATAGTAACCGGAACCGGAAACCAAAGATTCTTAAATGCACTTAACTTTGCCGACCAATACCTTTGTATAAAATGAAGCAAAAAATAGCAGAACCATTCGAAATGCTGGCAAAAACCTTTGCCGGACTGGAGCCCGCACTGGCCAAAGAACTTGAAAAAATTGGAGCGTCGGATATAGCAGAGGGACGCAGAATGGTTAGTTTTAAAGGAGATACCGAATGCCTGTATAAAGCCAATATACATCTTCGCACTGCCTTAAGGGTATTAAAACCAATCTATAAAGGTAGGGCCAATACACCCGAAGAATACTATAATTTCTTTCGCAACTTCGAATGGGAAAAATACATGGGCTTGCACCATACTTTTGCTATCGATGCAGTAATCAATACAAAGGTTTTTAATAACTCTCTCTACGCTGCCCAACGTGCAAAAGATGGTATTGCCGACCGGTTTAAAGAAAAGTATAACAAAAGACCTACTGTAGATGTATTGCAACCCGAAATACTTTTCAATGTGCACTACTCGGGTGTAGAATTAAGTATCTCCCTCGACAGCTCCGGCGAACCACTCAATAAACGTGGATACCGACTGGCCGAAGGCGAAGCTCCCCTTAATCCTGTTTTAGCAGCTGCGATGATTCAATACAGCAATTGGGATGCAAACAGCCCATTTATCGATCCTATGACCGGTTCGGGAACACTGGCCATAGAGGCCGCCATGATTGCCCGAAATATACCTCCCGGACTGATCCGAAAATATTTCTCGTTTCAGAATTGGCCCGATTATGATAAAGCACTTTACCAGCAACTAATCGACCAAATCGACCTTACCGAATTAAAACCTCAGATATATGCCTCCGATATCTTACCCGAAATGATAGAGATAGCCAAAACAAATGCCCAAAAGGCTTTAGTATCAAGCTATATACGATTTACCCCACAAAATATTACAGATTATAAACCTAAACAGAAATCCGGAACGGTAATTATTAACCCTCCTTATGGCGAAAGGCTTAAACCAGCCGAAATAAATAAGCTTTATGCCGAAATTGGCACAAGCCTGAAACAAAACTTCCAGGGTTATACTGCCTGGATTATCAGCAGCAATGCCGATGCCCTGAAACATATTGGGTTGAAACCAATAAAGAAATACCAGTTATATAATGGTGGACTGCTTTGCACCTATGTTGGTTTCGAATTGTTCGAAGGATCGTTAAAAGAGTTTAAAGAAAAAACAAACGAATAAACCGTGCTGTTAATAATATTGAATACTATCCTATATCATTCGATTTTGAATTAGTATATTTATAGAAAATAGAATTGCTTTAAAATTACATAAGGTTGTACTTAAAAGTTTTTTTCTATATTTGTTGTACCTACAACAAACCGTATGAAACCAACAAGCTTTTATGAGCTTTAATATTAACGAATATTATTCCCGCGTTAGTCAGGGCGATGTGATACTTGCATACAAGGGAAGTATTACTTCGGAATTAATCAACGAGGTGTTGGAAGCAGTTGAAGAAAAGCTCGAAAAAGTTAACGAATCGGGGAAAACCAGAAAAAAACTTTATAATGTTCTGGTAGAAAGCCTTCAGAACCTTTACCACCATATCGAAGTTAGCCACGAGGGTATCACAGAACAATTAGACCCCAAATTCGCAGTGCTGGTTGTTCAGCGAGACAATGATCAGTACCTTGTAATTACCGGAAACTTTATCCGCAACCATAAAATTCAATTCCTAAAAGAAAAAATAGACAAGATCAACTCGATGAGTAAAGATGAACTGAAAGATATGTATAAGTTCATCCTCAATCATCAGAAAATCTCGGCAAAAGGAGGCGGTGGGCTCGGACTGGTTGACATTGCCCGCAAAACAGGCAAGGGAATGACATACGAGTTTTACCCATACAACAACGATTACTCCTTTTTTAATTTGACGATAGAAGTTTAACATAATATCATGCCACTGACATGGAAGCTTTGATGATAGAAGGCACCCAAAAAACTCCGGCCATTGAGTTTGACCCTCAAAAAGGAGTGCTCGAGATAAAAGGAAGATCTATTCCTGAAAACTCCATTGAATTTTATAAGCCTATTGTTGATTGGCTGGAAGAATACTCAGGCGCAGCTGCATCTAAAACCCTGGTAAATGTACACCTCGAATATTTTAATACCAGCTCATCAAAATGCATCCTGGATGTATTCAAGAAGCTTGAATCAATACACAAAAGCAACAACGATGTGCAAATAAACTGGTACTACGAAGAAGATGATGAAGACATGCTGGAAGCTGGCGAAGATTATGAGTCCATTATCAGGGTTCCGTTTAAAATGATAGAGATTGTAGATTAAGGCTACAAAAAAGAATTTATCAAGAGGGTGTCCAAAAATGGATACCCTTTTTTTATACATTTTTGGCAATAACACCCATCGTCATTTACCCCTCCCGCTAAAACAAATGTTTATTCTTTTATTTGTAGCGATTGTTAATTTCTTATCCCTTTTACCAGATCTGCGAATTACTAATATGAACACCTTAAGGGGAAAATTCTCCTAATCGATTCAAAATGAGTATAAAAATCAATCCTTGCGGCTATGCCTCTGATCAAAATGAATCAAATGGTAATTTCTACTCATTTAAAAGGCTTTGCACTGAAAAAACAATCACTTTCTTTGTTTTTAACATTCTAATTTATTGCTATTTATATGATTCTGTTGAGGGATTGTTGTATTAACATGCCTGAAAATAATTCACCTTGTGAAATCGAAATGTATCTGATTTATTGATTAAAGTCATATTGCCTTTTTACTTTGGACACAACTTATAAATCAACCGCCTATGAAAAAATCCAATCATCCTATTGTTCAATAACGGGTGTGCGATTAATCTACTTAAGTCGGATTAAATTTTAGTACTTTTCCTAACTTCTGACATATTTAATATTTTAATAAGTAGCAAAATCTAAATGTCAGAATATTAAATATCTAACTCATAATTTTCAACTAAAACAAAAAAATGTGTCTTTAAATGGAGACCATTGAAATTTACAAATAAATTACGTTTAAAACACCTATGTATATCTGATTCGCAGATATGAAAGAATATGCTTTATTAGTATTTAAAAAATCAACTTATTATCGAGGTCCTTTCGAACCCATGCAGGGATCCATTTAAAAACAATTAGAATATATTCTGATGAAATCTTATAAAATTACCGCCAAAAGTTTAAAATTGAGTACTTATAAACTCTTCTTATTAATTGCCCTTATTTACACCGGTTCTTCACATTGTTTTGGAGATACTGTCAGTGATAGTATTGCAGCTAAAGTAGCTACAAATTTTCTTACCGATTGCATACAGTCCAATAGCAAAATATTGAAGAAAGCGATTCCTGTAATTTCTAAAGTTACAAAGGTATTGGATGATAATGTCCCTTCCTATTATGTATTCAATTTTGGAAATAATAATGGCTTTGTACTTGTATCTGCCGAAGATGCTGTTTATCCCATATTGGGATATTCTTTTACCGGGCATTTTTCTGGTACTTCCCCTTCAGTTAAAAGTTGGATGGAGAATTACAAAAAGCATATAAAATTAGCACGGACAAACCAACAACTAAAACAGAATGTATCGAAAGATTGGGAAAAGTATACAACCAAAACTTCTTTGAAATCAGCCGTTACACCTTCTAATCCGTTGGTTGGGCCTCTTCTTGCCACCACCTGGGATCAAACAGCCCCATATAACAGTCTGTGTTGTCCCAATGATGTGAATAATCCAGGCCTGAAACCATTTGTTGGTTGTGTTGCTGTTGCAATGGGACAAGTAATGAAGTATTTCGCCTATCCATCAAGTGGACAAGGAAGCCACTCCTATACGGATGATCCCTCGCCTTACGCAACTAATTCTCCTTGTGGTACAGGAACAGAACCATCATGGGGATTGCAATCGGTTAATTTTGCGAACGCAAATTACAATTATGCCAACATGCCCAATTCCTTATCAACCAATAATGATGCAGTGGCAACTTTGTTATATCATTGTGGTGTAAGCATCAACATGGATTATGGTGGTTTTTGTACTCAAGGTTCTGGTACTGGCCCTTATGAAGTCGCTATTGCTTTAAAAGATTATTTCAAATATGCTCCTACAGCACAAAGTGTTTTATCAGGAAGTTTTACAGATGCCGGATGGGTACAATTGTTAAAAACAGAAATAAGTAATTCAAGGCCTGTAGTTTATTGCGATGGCAATTTGTTTGAAGATCACGCCTGGGTTTGCGATGGTTTTGATGCCTTAAATAATTTCCACATGAACTGGGGTTTCGGTGGCAGGGACGATGGTTGGTACTGTATTGTAAATCCCGCAGGCAATGCAATAATTGGCATAAAACCTCCAGCTTCATTCCCCCCGGTTCCTGCTAACCTGGCTTCCAGCAATAATACCACCGAAGGATTTACCATATCATGGACAGCCTCGGCAGGGGCAACAAGTTACAATGTATATTTTAATGGTGTAAAATATTCTACTGCATCTACTTCATATACTTTTAGTGGTTTATCTTCAGGTACATCATACCCTGTTTCGGTTAGTGCTCAAAACAGCGTAGGGGAGTCAGGTAAAATTAGCAATACATATCAGACTGTACCTTTAGCCCCAAAATATTTCGTGGGCATAGTACATAGCCCTTCATGGGTTACGTTATCATGGACTGCTTCTTATGGGGCAACAACCTATTACGTGAGCTGGGGCGGTGGATCTTCCATGCTATCTACCTCTGCCACAACCACAGAAGTATATGGCCCAAATTTGAATAGTACAGTGTATAAATTGTGGGCTGTAAATAGTGGTGGATCATCATCAAAAGTTATTTTAGAAAACATAAATATACCTGTTGCCCCACTGCCACCTACGCCACTCACCGTAGGGAGTGTTACAGGTTCAGGGTTTAATATTTCCTGGCCCGCTTCTACTTCAGGCGCCACGGGTTACTACGTGTATTTAAACGGAACAAAATATACTGCCCCTTCTGCATCATACACTTTTAGCGGTTTATCTTCAGGCACAACCTATTCGGTTTCAGTTTCGGCCTATAACAGCGTTGGTGAATCTGAGAAAACCAACACTTCTGTTAAAACTCCACCTGCTGCACCCACTAACTTCAGTGCTGTTGTTCACTCTGGAACATGGGTTACTTTATCCTGGACAGCCTCATTTGGAGCTACAAATTATAAAATTCAATATGCCACTAGTGAGACAAGCACCAATGGAACAAGCATAGAAATTTTCACAGGAAATGCCAATACGCTGCTATATAAACTTTGGGCTACAAATAGTGGAGGGGCTTCTCCCGCGGTTGTTTTGAATTTAAGCCCGCCAACCCCCCCAACACCATTAACGGTTGGAAGTGTTTCAACTACAGGTTTTATTGTCTCCTGGCCCGCTTCCACTTCAGGCGCCACGGGTTACTACGTGTATTTAAACGGAACAAAATATACTACCTCTTCTACATCGTACACTTTTACCGGTTTATCATCAGGTACAACCTATTCGGTTTCAGTTTCTGCCTATAACAACGTCGGAGAATCATCTAAGACAAGCACTTCTGTTGTAACTTTGCCTGCTTCCCCTGTTGCAAAAGCTGCAGCAAGTGTTACCGCAAGTTCATTTACAGTAAACTGGGATCCTGTGTCAGGTGCTAATGGTTATGTGCTGGATATATCAAAACGAAGCAATTTTTCAACGTTTGTTCCAGGTTACAACAATGCAAGCACATCGCAATTTACGGGGAACCCGAATGGGTCTGTTGTTGTTTATGTCAGTATATCTGCAAACACCACCTATTACTATCGGTTACGCGGTGTAAATGCTTCGGGTCAATCAGCCAATTCGAATATCATTAGTTTAACGACATTGCCAGGTGCCCAATTGGCATTTAAGAAGGATACACAAGATTATGCCTTAACCCTTAACCCTGAAATTGCAACAACAACTCCTAAGGATTTATATTTGGTTGCGGATAACCAAGATAAAAACAATTTGCTTTTAAATTCCTCATTGGGTGAGTTTTCCGTGTACCCTAATCCTGTTAGTAATTTATTGACTATCAATTCTTCAATTGCTTTTAATGCATTAAAAGCAAGCATTTACAGTATTGATGGCAAGCTATTGATTACTAAAATGGTAAGTTCCGATAACCCTACATTGGAAACAGGTAGTTTGTTAAATGGCATTTATTATATAAGGCTTTCTTATGGGCGTACGGCAACAAGTTTGAAATTTATTAAAGAATAACAATAGAGCAATTAAAGCTACCTAAATTTTTTCGAATAAGATTTTAAAAAAAGTGTAGGTTTATTTTAAATACTCCCCATCTTTAGACAACTTTACTTCAAAGATAAGTTGGATTTCCTTTCCCGCCCAATTGGGCGGGAAAGGAAATCTAAGCGGCCGTCCGAAATAGCTCCTCAGGTCTTTTATAATTTAATGTTTGATGGCCTCTACGATTATTATAGAACTCCATATACCACTTTATTTTGCCGTATAGTTCAATACCATCTTCTGATGGTTCAATATAGATCTTTTCGTATTTGATGTTTCGCCAAAAGCGTTCTATAAAGATATT
>JAMIIA010000169.1:0-3318 GCA_035913795.1 Bacteroidales bacterium | reverse complement strand
TGTTCCAGCTCTTATAGGATGGGTGCTTGATAAATACTGTGTAACCGGCCAGGTTATGAGAGAAGGAGTTTCTGTTAATACCTATAACTATACAATTCCTATGATGATCTTTACAGGATTTGGAGTTCTTGCCATGTTATTTGCATACCTGCTTAAGGTTGAAGATAAGAAAAAAGGTTATGGATTGCAACTGCCAAATATTCAGAAGTAATTTGCATAATAATAAATAGCTTAATAAGAAGATGGAGTTGATTAACTCCGTCTTTTTTGTGTGTCGGGCATGGTCATACTCTATAGGGTGGAAGTCCCGAATGAGTGTTGCAGTACATATCATTAGCCAATAGCAAGGGTGTCGTGGGTGACTGCGAATCTGAAAGAAGCTGGCGGCAAATATTTGAGCCTACGAACAGAAACTTCATATAAGGCGGGATGGTGTGGGTGATGTTGCAAAAGAAACAAAAGCCCAATACTGCACAGAACACCATAACGTAAATGAAGAGGCTACATGAATAGAAAGGATATGACCTTACCCCGAGAGATCTGACACTGAGTAGGCGGAGGTATGCGCGAATGCCCGAGCGACAACGCTTGCAGTGATGCAAAACGACACTGTCAGAAGTCAGCAGAGGCCATAGTAGTGGAATTTTTCCACGAAGGGCTGAATGTTAAAGTAAGGGAACGAACTTACAATGTATTAAGGGAAAGGTGTTAAAATCCGAAACACGTAAGAGAACTGCTTGCAAGAGGATAGGTCGGAAACCGAAAGTAAAATGCAAGAGGAGACCAGCCAACCCGTGAAACAGTAAGCAAACGCCCCTGTGGATTAAAAGTTAAAGTAGATGCTTGAAACCATCATGGAACGGCGGAATCTGGAGAAAGCCCTATTACAGGTAGAACGTAATAAGGGGGTAGGAGGCGTAGACGGTATGCAGACCGATGAACTTCGTGACTACCTAAGCGCCAACTACCTTCAACTCCGCCATCAAGTGCTATCAGGCAACTACACACCCAGCCCAGTGATGAAGGTAGAAATACCCAAACCACAAGGGGGAGTTAGAATGTTGGGCATTCCAACGGTAATAGACAGGCTCCTTCAACAAGCCATCAGCCAATGGCTGGCACAATTTTACGAACCAAATTTTTCGAAGTTCAGTTATGGGTTCCGGCCCAAACGGAACGCCCATCAGGCAGTAATGCAAGCACAAACCTTTTTAAATGAAGGTAAAACGCAAGTAATAGAGCTCGATTTAGAGAAATTTTTCGACAAAGTGAACCACGACAAACTGATGAGTTTGCTGTTGCGCAAAGTAAGCGATAAGCCGACATTAAGGCTTATTCGCCAATACCTACGCAGTGGCATAATGGAAGGCGGAGTAGTGAGCCAGCGAACCGAAGGCACACCACAAGGCAGTCCATTAAGTCCGTTACTATCCAATATCATACTTGATGAGTTGGATAAGGAATTAACCCAACGACGACATAGTTTTGTAAGGTATGCTGATGATTGTAGTATTTATGTTCGGAGTAAGCAATCAGCACACAGAGTGTTGAGAAGTATCACAAAGTACATAGAAGAAGGCTTAAAGTTAAAAGTAAATAAGGAAAAGAGCAAAGTAAGCCGTCCTGGTGAGAGTACGCTATTAGGGTTTTCATTTTACAATGATAAAGGTAAATGGACCATCCGGATAGCGAAGAAATCCATAAAACGCATCAAAGAGAAAAGCAAAGCGATTACCGCAAGGAATAACGGGATGAACACCACGCAAAAGATAGCGAAGATGAAATCCATCATAAAAGGATGGGTTAACTATTTTTCGATAGCCAAAGCAAAGTCAGTAATGCAAGAACTCGATGAAAGTGTAAGGACACGCCTAAGGATGGGACTCTGGAAAGAATGGAAGAACTGCAAAACGAGGGTGAAGCATTTACAAGAACTTAAAGCAAGCAAACAGAAGTCTTACGAATGGGGAAATAGTAGCAAGGGTTATTGCAGAGTAGCCCACAGCCCCATCCTATGCCGTACTCTAAACAACGCTCATTTTAGCAAGCTGGGATATGTAAGTTTTTATCGTACTTACATAGATTTAACAGAAACACAGCCATCATTATTTTAACAAACCGCCGTATGCCGAACGGCACGTACGGTGGTGTGAGAGGTCGGAAAATAAAATAGGAGGAAAACTATTTTATTTTCCTCCTACTCGATTATTGCTTCGATAAATAATACTTTGTTATATCTTTGCGGCAATATAATCTGCATGTGTTAAGCAGCAAAAGCTTATTTCGAAATCTTGCCCAATGAAAAACCCACAGGCAAAATTTTGTGCTTTTTTTGCTATGTTCATTGTGCTTTTATTTTTATTTGCATGTGATCATAGTAAACCATTGGATAGAAATATCAATGGTAATTCCGACATGCTTCTGGCTGAGCAATTGAGACATCAGGGTAGTTATGATTCGGCAATTGTATTTTTTCGAAAATCAATTGCTAAAAATCTTGAATTGCATCAGTATGATTTGTGGCTGAAAAGTGTGATGGGAATGATGGATTGCTTCAGATCAAAAGGAGATGGAACTGAAGCAATGCGCCTCGCAGAGCAAGCCCAGGCTATAGCAATATCTAATGTTGATACTGCATCCAAAACTTACAATAATTTTATCCATAAGAAAGCTATTCTGTATTCAGATAAAAGACAATTCGATCAGGCTCTGTCCCTTTACTCTCGAAATATAAAGATTTATACCTCAATACCTGGCTCCGTTGATACAGGTTTGGCTCTTTCGTACAATGGCACGGGTACTGTTTTCCTTATGCAAAACAGGTATTCGGAGGCTCTTGGCCAATATGAAAAAGCAGTAGATATATATACCAAAGGCGGAAATATCAAAAGCACAAATTTCGCCAGCTCATTACAAAATATTGGTATAGCATACTCTATGACTGGGAATTATGAAAAGGCTGAGCAGTTTTTTCTGAAATCATTAAAAGTTAATCAGGATATATTAAATCCGACAGATTCAAAGCTCGCTACTTTGTATCTGAATATGGGCAGGTTTTATCAAATCATCCGCAATGATTCAAAGGCTATTGAGTATATGAAACTTGCTGAAGACTCATATTTAAGAAACAACCAATCAAATTCAATAGAAGCTGGCTCGCTTTTTCTCAATATGGGGGTTGTTTATATTTATGCAGCCGATTACCAGCGAGCACAAAGTTATTTAAACAAATCACTTGAAATTATTACCGCAAAAGCGCCCGATAACCTTTCGAATTTATTGACAATATACCTCAATATGGGTTTTATTGCTGAAAAG
>JAMIIA010000168.1:0-23211 GCA_035913795.1 Bacteroidales bacterium | reverse complement strand
AAACAGAACATCCGGGAATCAGGAGGCTAAGTTCCTCCTTCGTCATAGGGACGAAGTCCCTAAAAAAGTAGGCAACCCAAGAGAGTTGCCTACACAAGATGAACTTCCGTACAATCAATCGACTGAAGTCCTCCTTCGTCAATTACAAAGTACGTAATTTTTTTTATCAGAATATTTGCATTTTAAAACAGTACCTTTTTTTATTTCAGGATTGCTAATTCAGGATTAGAGGTGGAGTCCTGAGAAATAATTTTTCGCATAATACGATGAAATTCATTCGTAGTGCGGGTATGAAAGTAGGGATAAAGCACTTTGTCGCGAATTTTCGAATCGCTTTTAAAGAAACTGCTATGTATTATTTGGGTGTAACCAGCATCTGTAGTTAGAAACTGAAGGCTTTGTTTGCCGCTAGAGACATTTCCATCGATGTAGCTGAATTCAATTGTTTTTTTATCTGCGTTCACGGAAATTATTTCAAAGGCCATGGCAAGGTTGTAGAACTTTAACAATTTGAGATTTAAAAATATCACCTGCCCGGTATCGATGGTTTCAAAGTTGTCTCCCGCAAAAACAGGTTCATTATTTTTTTTTGAGAACATAAAACCAAACATTACTTTTTTGCCATGCCATGCTTCAGCGGGGCTGGTGGTGCGATATTTGTCCCAAACACGTGAGAGATTTTCCTTTACGAAGTAAGTTTTTTGCTGAATATGATAGTCTGAATTGGTAGAATCTGATTTCCAACTTGGCTGAAGCTCGTTAAAAAAGCAGATGTTGTGGTTTTTAATATCGAGAATATAGTTTCTAACCTTTTTGTAGGGAATTCGATTCAGGTTTAGGCTATCAATCTCCTGCTGGCCGTAAAGTGTTATGCTCGAAAGGATTAAAGCACAAAAAAGGAGTTTTTTAGCTGCCATTATTATCCTGATCTTTTTTTTAATTATTGTTTCAAAGTGATGAGTTTACCACATTACGAAAATATTGCTCAGAAGGTTCGTATACGAAGTTTAAGTTAATGGATTTTTATACAAGTTAGCAGATCTTATTGCACTTCAAGTATATGAAAAAAAAAGCACACTCAAAAAAAGTGTGCTTTTATTATGTTTCAATTCGAACAGTTTATCGATAATTTTTACACTTACAGCAATTGGCTCTTTTTTGCCTTCGCCCAGTTCAAACTCAACTTGCTGTTCGGGTTCGAGGGTTTGCTTCGGATCTCTCAAACCGGAGTGATGCACAAAGATGTCTTTATTGTCTTTCGATAAAATAAAGCCAAAGTTCTTTGTGGTATCGAACCATTACAGTACCCTTCATCAAAGAGAAATACTAATATTCTCTTCTTTTGAAGTTACTTCTTCTTGCACCTCCGTTTTCTTCAACACGCTCACGAGCCTGGTTTACGTTGATGTCTCTTCCACCCAGGTTGGTACCATTGAGTGCTTCGATGGCTTGTTGAGCCTCTTCGTCGTCAGACATTTCGATAAAGCCAAAGCCTTTGCTTCTGCCAGAGTTTTTGTCGGTAATAATCTTTGCTGAACTAACTTCGCCAAATTTTTCGAAGGCTTCTCTTAGTTCGTTTTCACTTAAACGAAAATTTAAGTTTCCAATAAAAATGTTCATCTTACAAAATTTAAAATAATAGTTTAATTTATTGAGCAAACCCCAGTTGGGTCTTAATACTTATTTACATGGCGTGGAAATTTGCCTAAACATCTGTGCTCTGGCTTCTGATCTGGACATAAAAAAGAAATGGATTCGATTTTCTTCACGGATTGAAGAGAGAAGGGTATGTAGGGCTGGTTTCCTTTACTTTGTATGCTAAAGCAATTTACTTAATACACTGAGCCCTTTTTCAGGCTAATTTTGAGGCAAATTTAATCTTTCTAATGGAGTTTTAAGTTTTTTTTTGATTTTTTTAATAAAAATATTTTGTGGCATTCCTTTCAGAAAGATGTTTAACGATTGAATATGAATGAAATAGATTCTAGAATAAGGTGCTTTTGGGTGATTTTAGACTAGTTCATTTTATGCTGTCTATAACCATAATCTAAGGCGTAACAAACTGTAAAGCTTATACTCAGGGCAACCAGGTCATATTTGTCAAAGGTTCCATGTATGGTTGAAATAGTTGCTAATTCATAAACAAAATAAAATATATACATTTTAATCAATAATGCTCGGAAAGTATTTTTTGGTTGAATACCTCGGATAAAGAAAGTAGCGGCAGGGATACACAGCAAACTACCAATTGTATCAGCAATGTGGAAATCAAAAATACCAGATGAATAAATAAAACTGCGGTATGTGAAATTTAGAATGAGACCAATACTCGCTAAGGATAACCCTAGGAGTATATTATTTATTTTCATATTACGTAGTATAATGAATAATATGGTATTGTTTTATTCTAAAATAGAAATATCAGTGCATAATTATATACACTGATATTATGGTTATTGTGAAATAAAACTTAATGTTTACCAATAGCTGTTGAGGGTGGGCCTGCATGGGATACGCAATAACCAATAGCATAAGAGATATAATAAGTTATCCATGACCCTCCATTCGTTAAATGAGTTTCATTTAAGTCGAGTTCCGTAATATTTATTTTTTTTAAATCCATATTCATAATTATTATGCTCTAAGGCCAGCCTTAAAACCGTTTACACAATCCTGAGGGTTTGAAATAGCATCATAAGCAATTGCGCCTAATAAAGCCAACCAAAAGTTACCTCCATTTACATCTGATTTTTCTGAATAAGATAATTCCTGTACATTTAATTCTAATGTATTCATTTTATAAGTTTATGTAATTATTTCAGCAATATTGCCTAACAAACATGAATATTAGCACTAACAGACCTGTAGGGTTTTGATTAGTTTGCTGGTTCAAATATATTTCGCGTTTGTGCAATTTTATTGCACAAAACAGTTTTTTTTCAAGAAATTTATTCCAGCTACTACATCTGATGTTTCTTTAACTGTTAACTCCTTAATTTCTAGTATGATATAAATTTGGTATGGGTTAAGATATACATACGATTTGATCTTAGGTTAATATTCTATCTCTAAAAGAAGCCCTTTAATAAAAAAGATCCGGCTGGCATTACCGGATCTCTATTTAGTTTCGCAATGTAATTTCTTAACTCTATTTATACTCAGCAATAATGTCTTTCACCATTTCAGGTGAAACACGGCCATAGGTTTTTTCTCCTACCATTACTACAGGCGCTAAACCGCAAGCCCCTACGCATCGTAAACAGGCGATAGAGAATTTTCCATCGCTGCTGGTTTCGCCAACCTGAATTTTGAGTTCCTTTTTAAATTCTTCCAGTACTTTCTCGGCACCTCTTACATAACAGGCTGTTCCAGTGCAAACCGACACCGGATACTTACCTTTCGGTATCATCGTAAAGAAGCTGTAAAAGGTTACAACTCCATACACTTTGGCCACAGACACATTCATTTCCTTGGCAATTACCTCCTGTACTTCGGCAGGAAGGTATCCAAAGCTGCTCTGTGTTTTGTGCAGTACGTTGATTAACTCACCCTTATCGTTTTGGAACGATTGGCAGATTTCTTTGATCTTTTCAATCTGATCTCTTCTAAGTTCAACTTTTATATTTGACATATTCCTTTAATTACGGATTAATAAAAAATGACTTCAGTTGCTTATTTCAAATAGGTAATTTTATTCTCCCTATCGACATAATGCGTGTGAAGCAAATGGTGGGCTTTTTCGCTCAATGGTTTACCCAGGAATTCAGCATACAGTTTCTGAATATAGGGGTTTTCGTGCGATTTACGAATGGTTTTACCCGCATCTTCCTTGTAGATTGCTTCGAAACGTTTTTGTATAATCGACGAGTCGCCATGGTGCAGGGGTTGTCCGCCACCACCAATGCAACCTCCGGGGCACGCCATTATTTCGATGGCATGATAATGACTTTTTCCGGCCCGGATGTCTTCGAGCAATTTACGGGCATTGCCTAAGCCGTGCGCAATTCCGATTTTTACAGGCAACCCGTTAAAATCGACGGTGGCTTCACGAATGCCCTCGAGGCCACGCAAAGCTTCAAAATCAACTTTTTGAAGTGTTTTTCCTGTATGAAGTTCGTAGGCAGTACGCGTGGCAGCTTCTATCACCCCGCCAGTAACGCCAAAAATAACTCCAGCACCAGTCGATTCGCCCATTGGGGCATCGAAGTCGCTGTCGGCCATGTCAACAAGGTTCATGTTGGCTCGTTTAATCAGCGCAGCAAGCTCGCGGGTTGAGAGCGAGTAATCCACATCGGGGTTGCCATCTACTTTAAATTCATCGCGCTGGCATTCGTATTTTTTCGCCAGACAGGGCATAATCGATACCACTACCAGGTCTTTGCGGTTTACCTTTACTTTATCGGCAAAATAGGTTTTAGCAATAGACCCAAACATCTGCTGTGGCGAACGGGCTGTTGAAGGTATCTCGAGCATATCAGTAAACTGCTGTTCGAAGAAGTTTACCCAACCGGGGCAGCAAGAGGTGAGTATGGGCAGTTTCACCGTTTTATCGTTGTTCAGGTGGCGGGTAAGGCGATCGAGTAATTCAGCGCCTTCTTCCATAATGGTTAAGTCGGCTGCAAAATCTGTATCGAAAACATAGTCGAAACCTAATTCGCGCAAGGCAGTAACCATTTTTCCGGTGACTCTGGTTCCGGCTGGCATTCCAAATTCTTCGCCAAGAGCGGCTCTAACGGCAGGTGCTGTTTGCACAATCACCATTTTTTCCGGATTTGCCAGGTCGGCAATGAGTTGATTGGTATGATCTACCTCGGTGAGTGCACCGGTAGGACACACGGCTACGCATTGTCCGCAGTAGGTGCAAGGTGAGTCTTCGATTTCCATTTCGAAGGCAGGGGCTACAACCGACATAAATCCTCGGTTTACTGCCGATAAGGCTCCAACGGTCTGGAAATCGTTGCACATGGTTTCGCAACGACGGCACATGATGCATTTATCCATTTCGCGAATAATGGAGGGGGAGAAGTCTTTCCGGTAGGTCGACATTTCTGCGATATCCTGGTCAGGAATTTCGCGGATACCCAATTTCTGGGCAATCGATTGCAAGTCGCAACTGCCCGATTTGGCGCACGAAAGACAATCTTTCGGATGGTCAGACAAGATGAGCTCCATGACTGTTTTGCGGGCATTGAGTACCCTTAATGAGTGTGTCTTAACCACCATTCCATTGTCTGCTTCGGTGGAGCAGGAGGGGGCGAGGTTGCGACGTCCGTCTACTTCTACCACGCAGATACGGCAACCGGCAGGCTTATGCTCGATTTTTAAATCCTCGAGGTGCATGTAACACAACACAGGAATGTCTATCTCAAGCTTGCGTGCAGCCTTGTAAATGCTGGTTCCTTTCGGCACCTCAATTTGCTTGTTATCTATTGTGAGTTTTACTGTTTCCATTTTCTCTGATTATTTTACGATTACTGCGTTAAACTTACATTTATCCATACAGGCACCACATTTAATACACAGAGCACTGTCGATGATATGTGGTTCCTTGCGTTCTCCTGCAATACAGCCTACCGGGCAGGCACGGGCACATGCGGTACATCCAACGCAATTTTCTTCGATAATAAAATAGGTCATCAGGTCTTTGCACACTCCGGCAGGACATTTTTTTTCGTTTACATGGGCATCGTATTCGCTCCTGAAACGTTTAATGGTAGCTAAAGCCGGGTTGGGCGACGATTGACCTAATCCGCACAAGGATGTATCTTTAATTACATTCCCCAGGTTGACAAGTCTTTCGATATCGGCCTGTGAGCCTTTGCCCTTGGCAATTTTTGTCAAAATCTCATGAAGGCGCTTGTTGCCGATTCGGCAGGGCGAACATTTACCGCACGATTCTTCGACAGTAAAATCGAGGAAGAATTTAGCCACATCCACCATGCAATCGTCTTCGTCCATTACAATCATTCCACCACTACCCATCATCGACCCGGCAGCAATAAGGTTATCGTAATCGATAGGGGTATCAAGGTCAGCATCGGTAAGGCATCCGCCTGACGGGCCACCCGTTTGAACGGCTTTGAATTTTTTGCCATTTTTAATTCCTCCACCAATTTCGAAGATTACTTCACGCAGGGTGATACCCATAGGTACTTCCACCAAGCCTACGTTATTAACCTTTCCGGCTAGAGCAAAAACCTTGGTGCCTTTCGATTTTTCGGTACCTATACTTGCAAACCATTTGGGTCCCATGTTAAAGATTACCGGAATGTTGGCATATGTCTCAACGTTATTTACGTTGGTGGGTTTTTTCATATAGCCTTCAACCGATGGGAAGGGTGGTTTCAGGGTGGGTTCGCCACGTTCGCCTTCCATAGAATGGATAAGTGCTGTTTCCTCTCCGCAAACAAAGGCTCCGGCTCCATAACGCATAGAGATATCGAAGCTAAAACTGGTGCCGAAAATGTTCTTGCCCAGCAGACCTGTTTCGCGTGCCTGGTTCAGGGCAATTTTTAACCGTTCAATGGCCAGTGGGTATTCAGCACGGATATATACCAACCCTTCGTCGGCGCCAGTACAAAATCCGTTGATAGCCATGGCTTCAATTACCGAGTGCGGATCTCCTTCGAGTATCGAGCGGTCCATAAAGGCTCCAGGGTCACCTTCGTCGGCATTGCAAACTACATATTTCTTATCGCTCTTTACTTTGCGGGTTAAGTCCCATTTGAGTCCGGTAGGAAAGCCACCACCTCCACGACCACGAAGGCCGGAGTCCATTACTATTTTTATAGCGGCCTCGGGAGTCATTTCGGTAAGCACTTTGCCAAGTGCCTCGTATCCGCCACGGGCAATGTACTCGCCAATATTTTCGGGGTCAATAATTCCACAATTGCGTAAAGCTATGCGCAACTGTTTTTTGTAGAAACCCATGCCTTTCGAGTCGGCCACAATTTCTTTTTTATCGGGGTCGGTATACAACAGTCTTTCAACTTTACGACCTTTTACAATGTGTTCTTCGATTATTTCTTTGGCATCTTTTGGTGCTACCTGGGTATAAAAAGTGTTATCGGGAATAATTTTCACGATAGGCCCTTTTTCACAAAAGCCAAAACAACCTGTTTGCACCACCTGGGCAAAGTCTTCGAGCCCCTGGTTATTGATTTCATTCTGGAGATTGTCTTTTAATTGACTGCTTTCTGATGCTTTGCAGCCAGTACCTCCACATACAAGTAAGTGTATTTTGTAATCTGACATTGTTATTTTCCTCCCTATTTTATTTATTGTCCTCGGGGTCTATGCTCTGGAAATTCATGGGTATTATACCCTCTACCAGTTCTCCGCTTCTGATGTATTTTTCGATAATGAGGTCGGCCTTTTTCTCGTTTACATAACCGAAAACGATTGGCTCCTTACCTGGCAGCTTTATTTCTACTGTTGGTTCGGCATAGCAATAACCCATGCAGCCGGTTTGTGTCACGATGGCTTCGATGTTTCGTTTCTCCATTTCGTCGGCCAGGTAGTTCATCGTTTCTCTTGAACCCGATGCAATGCAGCAGGTTGCCATGGCAACTTTTACCTGAACAATGGCGTCGGGGTTCTCACTCCTGTCGCGCAGACTTGTTTTGCTTTTAAGCTCTTCTCTTAGCTTTCGCAAATCTTCCAGTGTTTTAACTTTTCCCATTTGATTGTTTTTTGTCTATTAAATTTATTTCGTTTCTTTTTCTTTTTTATATCTAATCTGAATTAATTCGTTGAAGCAGACTAATTTATATTGATTCTAATTATGTATCTTTTTCCTTGCGGCTCTCTTGAAGCAACTTAAGGTTTTCGGATATCAGCTCTTTAATAAATTCAATTACTTCGCCGTTGGCTATTGATATTCCTTCCAGTTCCTTTTTTATTTCTTGTGTGCTTAAGTTGAAGGTTTGGTTGTTTGCTCTATGCGTGTATTCAAAATCAAGCAGCGGATATGCCCTTATGAGTCCGGTAATTGTGCCTGTAATGTCACCAAGTGGTTGGCGGTCGAGATGCGAAAAGCCAAAAATGCCTGTGATACGGGTTCCCTTTCCAGGCTTACTCACAATTTCAATCCTTCCTCCTGTAATTTCTGTATGTTGTCGAAGAAGGGGAATTCCAAGGCCTGTCTTCTTGTTTTTGGTAGTGAAGAAAGGATCTATCACGCGGCTAAGTGTTGCTTTGTACATACCATCGCCATTGTCAGTAATGGTAAACAAAAAGCTATCTTCTTTTTGGTTTTCGTTGATTTCGATTCCAATAAGGCTTGCATGAGCCTGTATTGAATTTTGCACCAGGTCGAGTATATGCTGCGAGATCTCCTTCATACCATCCTTATTTTTCTGCCGTTATTTCCCTGTAATGCCAATTTCCATTCACTAAAAGTGGGTTCCTGCAGGTAATACTCTGTAATTGCCCTCCCAAGTTGGCCGGGGTAGTGCGCATCTGAATTGGTAACAAGGCAGTACGCTTCCAGCTCCGGCCTATGGTTCAGAACTATCTCGCGTGAAGTAGCTGCAGAAAATTCCAGAGCATCTATCTGAAGATTCGGAGGAATAAATCCGATTTGCGAAAAGATGCTGGTGATTTTTCGGTCGATATGGGCCGGGATAAAAACTCCCTTAAGGGCATGAACCGCCTTTTCTACCTCTTCGACAGGGGCAGTGAGGCCGAGGATCAACAAATCTTCCACTTCACCAATTATTTCTTCCTTTTCGTTCACAATGAGCTGCTCGCCAAAACGCGATGGATTGTTGGCAATGTGAGCCGAGTGCTTGTCCAGAAAATTCTGGAATATTTTAGTTGCTTCAATCGTTTCAAAGAACGCCAGGCAGTGCACTTCTTCGAGTGTGGATATTTCAACACCCGGGAAAACAGTGATGCCTTCTTTTTTTCCCAGCTCCATCATCAGTTCGGCATGCAACGTTGTGTTGTGGTCGCTGATGCCTATGATGTCGAGCTTTTTTTGTTTTGCCTCATGAATTATCCGCACCGGACTCATATCCAGGTCGCCGCAAGGGGATAACACGGAATGAACATGCAGGTCGGCGCGAAACCATTTCATCAGGCATTCAATAATTGATATAATTTACCTGCTGCTTCGAAGGCTGTTTCTTGGGTTTGCAGTACTGGTATTCCTTCGCTGTAAGCAGCTTGGAGTGTATCTTCTCCGGCTTTTAGTCCCTTCACAAGTAAAATGGCTGCAAGCTCTTTCAGGGCAGCTACTGCCACGATATTTTGGTGCACCTGAATTGTTATCCATACCTGTCCTTCTTCGGCAGTGCCCATTACATCGCTTAAGAGGTCTGAGCAATAGCCTCCGCTTATAGTTCTTTGAAGCTGGTCTTGTCCTGAAATCACTTTCCAACCCAATATGTCGATAGCTTCTGTTAGTTTCATATTTCCTTTTGTGTATAGATGTTCTTTTTTTACTTTGGATCTTATCTGCTACTAATAAGGTTTATAAGAGCTTTCTGAACCGGTCTTTCCCCCAAATGGTTTCGGCTCTTATTTCTTCGTTCGGTGGCACATTCAATGAGGTTTGGATAAAAATACAATCGGAAGTATGGGCATTGCCTTGTACCACATCTTCGGCCAGGGTGCGGCAGGTGGGTGAACCACAGGCTGCACAATCGATTCCGGGAAGGTAAGAAAGGATCTTTTTTATCCGGCTCATTTTTTTTAATGCAGCCTCCATATTATCATCGAGTTTGAGCATCGAACGGGGTTCAATGCTGCTAATCGCAATGTGATCGCGCACATACTTTCCATGGTTCTCGATGGTTTTATTGTCGAATATTTTGCCTTCCGATTTATCCTGATGGTATTTGGCAATTCGCTCGTCGAGTCTTTCTTTAGTGAGAAACCGATTGGCCACAGTCAGGATGCCACCGGCGCAACTTTGGTCGCAGCCACGCACCTCGATAAAATCGAAATTGGTGATTTTACCGTTTTCTATTCCCTCCAGAAATTCTATTGCATTGTTCAAGCCATCAATGGACAAGCATCTGCCATGAATGTAGGCAGCCTCACCCCCGGTAAGGCTCCAGCCCATTTCTTCGCTTTTTAGTTGTTCTTTTTCGGGAATAATGCAGCTCGAATACTGTTCTTTTTTTAGTGTCGAATACACCTTATTGTAGAGCATATCCATGTTTACTACTCCATTGATCACCGATTTTTCTTCTCCTACAGGACTTTTAATGGCCGCAATTTTAGCGGCACAGGGAGTTACATAGAAAATACCGATTTCTTCCTCCCGAAAACCTTTCTCCATCAATTCCTTTTTAAAGGCCAGGGCAGCAAGGTCGAGCGGGGCTTTGAGAAGCATGATGTTTTCGACCAGGCTGGGAAATCTTACTTGAATAAGCCTTACGATGGCCGGACAAAAGGATGAAATTACGGGTTTAGTGTGGCTATGCTGTGTAATGTATTGGTTAATTTGTTCAATCAGTATTCCTGCTCCGTGTTCCGATTCATGCACATGGGTAAATCCCTGTTCGAGCATGCCGCTATATATTTTCCGGGTTTGATAATGGCGGGGAAACTGGCCGATAAATATTGACGACACCAGCGCTACTCTGGCTTTGTATTGAAAGATTTCGGCGATGTCGTTTTGTTCTACAATAATAGCATTTACCGGACAGGCATTCATACACTCACCACAATCGATGCAACGGTTTTCATTTAAAATAGCTTTTCCGTTTCGAACCCGCAATGCTTCGGTCGGACATACCACTGTGCAGTGTACACAACCGGTGCATACCTCTTCGAGTATTTTAAGTGCATGGTGGAATGTAGTTTTGTACATGGATAATCTATCCAGTTAGTTTAAAAATGTGGTTAGTTCGAGGGTAGTGCCTTTGTTAATTTCGCTGGAAATATTCATTTCGTCTACATTCTTTTTAATGTTGGGTAAACCCATTCCTGCACCAAAGCCCATTTGTCTAACTGCTTCGCTTGCTGTAGAATAACCCTCTTCCATGGCTTTGTCAATGTTCTCAATTCCAGGCCCGTTATCCTCGAAGCGCATATACACCTTTTTGGCATCTATTTCAACTTTCATGGTGCCTGAATAGGCATGGGCCACTATGTTTACCTCTGCCTCGTACATGGCAACGGCAATGCGTTTTATCTGAGCAGGGTCGATATTAAGTTGTTTAAGCACTTTTTTTACAGCACTCGAAGCCAGACCAGCCTTGGTAAAATCACCACCTTCGATGGAGTATTCCATTTTCATTAGTAAACAGGTTTTAAGCCAGCTTTATGCAATTCACCACAGGTGGCGAACATCGATTTTCGGGTAGCGAAAAGGTTGATTTGTTCGTGTCTGGCCAGTTGAAGCATTTCCTGAGTAGGTTTTTTTCCGCGGACAAACAAAATATTCTTTATTTCAGCCATTTCGGCTGTGCGAATTGTTTGCATGTTCGCCATACCAGTAATCAGGAGCAATGAATCGGTTGACAAGGTTAAAACGTCGCTCATCATATCAGAGGCAAAGGCTCTTTCTACGGTATTTTCTGCCGGATCTCCAAGTTGAATTACTTCTCCCTCCACAATCCCTATTAATTCTTCAATATGCATCGATCGGTTTATTGCTTCGAAATGAGGTGCAAATATAAAAAAAATTATTGTTATTTAAATAACATAAAACACTAAAACCCTTATCAGATAAAGGATACAAAACATTTTGTTATTCGAATAACACGATCTGCGCCACTTTCAGGACTATTTAGAATTAGTATAAATTTCCGGTGCCAGCGCATATCAGTTTTTTTTGCTTCGAATTGCCTTTAAGTTTGTCAATTACATATAAAGATCCGAAGTTTGTTTCAAGCTCAAATTTATATCGAAACACACCGCATCTTGATTTTTCATTCTAAAAACTTAAAACATGTCAATCATCTTAGAAAAAGACATAACAAAACCTAGCTTACTCCGCATAGCCGAAGAAATGATTGTGGCTGCAAGAACTGCACCCAAGGGCAGAGGAATGGATTTTCTCGAAATGATTGTTGTGGAAGGCGATACCATCGCCCTTCTTTCAGATAGAATGGCTGAGATAGGTGCCCGATTGCTCACCGGCCAGGCATTTTCGCGTGATGCCCTTAATATCAAACTGGCCGAAGCCATTGTACTCATCGGAACTCGTTTTGGTTCGCTTGGGTTGGCCTATTGTAGTTTGTGTGGATTTGAAAATTGCTCTGCAAAAGAACTACATCCCGATAAACCTTGTGCTTTCAATACCGGCGATTTGGGTATTGCCATCGGTTCGGCAGTTAGCATTGCAATGGATCATCGGGTAGACAATCGAATAATGTATACAGTCGGCATGGCTGCCAAAGAACTTGCCTTAATGGCTGAGGAGGTTAAAATAATTTATGGCATTCCGCTGAGCGCTAGTTCTAAGAATGTGTTTTTCGACCGGAAATAATTCAACGATCATGGATTAGGCCAGTATCCATTTTATCAGCTCATCTAATCCTTGGCCTCCAGAGGCAGATACTTCTACAAAATCGAGATGGTGGTTTACCCGCAGTGCATTTGTTTTAAACTGGTCCATTTGAAAGTCGACATAGGGGAGAAGGTCGGTTTTATTGATTACGCAAAGCTGCGAACTTTCGAACATATAAGGGTATTTTAGGGGTTTATCGGCACCTTCCGTTACGCTGGAGATGAGGATACGGGAGTATTCT
This sequence comes from Bacteroidales bacterium, assembly GCA_035913795.1. Classification (GTDB taxonomy): domain Bacteria; phylum Bacteroidota; class Bacteroidia; order Bacteroidales; family UBA10428; genus UBA10428. The sequence goes on along the minus strand of JAMIIA010000168.1, from coordinate 10,504 downwards.
CCGAGGTCGAAAAGTGCGGGACAAACCAGATTTCCTACGTTCTCGATAAACAGCAGACTGTTTTCTGCAGGTTTCAATTGAATAAGTGCATCGTGAATCATCATGGCGTCGAGATGGCAGCCCTTACCTGTATTCACCTGAATGGCTATGGCCCCAGCCTGATGGATGCGGTTGGCATCGTTACTTGTTTGCTGGTCGCCTTCGATGACAAACACCTCTTTTCCCTTTTTCAGCATCGGAATGAGCTTTTCGAGTAGGGTAGTCTTTCCACTTCCGGGCGAACTTACCAGGTTGAAAGTTTTTATATTTTTTGCTTCGAAGATCCCGCGGTTTCGTTCGGCTATCAGGTTGTTTTTCGAAAGTACCGGTGTTGCCAGTTTTATTGAATCATTTGTTCCGTGACCATGCCCATGCCCATGTCCATGCCCATGACTATGCTCGTGATCGTGGCTTTCATGCTCTGAATTGGCATGTGTATGACCTGGTTTTTCGAGGGTGTAAGATTTTTCATTTTCGCTGCATCCACAAGTATCGCACATATTTTTTGTGTTTTGAAGTGTAGTAAAGCTATCAATTTATTTTCAATCTATTTTTCTTATTCGGCCTCAATGCTTAGGACATTAAATTTCTTTCCGGAAATGATTTGTTTTTGAAAGCTATTGCATTTCGGGCAAAGAGTGAATAAATCAACCAACTCGAATTCGACCCCGCAGGACTCACATCGGGCCATGCCTTTGGTATGTTTGGAAATAATTTGGGCATCCTGCAACAAAGTATGCAGTGCAAGGGTTTCCATGGCCAATAGCAAGGCAGATTCTTCTACACCCGATAATTCGCCAATCTCCAATTCGATGCAAGTAACTTTATCTTTCCCGGCATTCTGTGCAGACTGTTTCACTATTTCAACTATTTCTAAGGCAAGAGAAAATTCATGCATGTCGGTAAAATGAAATTTTAATAGCCCATCTATGTTAGCAAATCCTTGGAAGCATTTCGCCCTGAAGCATGTCCACAATACGACTGCCCCCAATAACCGACAACTGCCTTACCTTTCCTGGAAAGGTGCTGGTTATCTCGCCCACGATGGCTGCATATTTTCCAAGGTCCGATTCATTCATCTTATCCAGCACAGCCTGCGCTGCATTTTGTTCCACTATCAGCATCACTTTTCCTTCGTTGGCCAGGTAAAGCGGGTCATACCCAAATATCTCGCAAATACCCTTTACTTCATTCCTAACTGGCAATGCTGATTCGTTAAGCTCAATACCAACATTCTGGTGTTCACATATTTCGTTTAAAATGGTTGCCAGGCCACCTCTGGTAATGTCGCGCATAAATCGGATTGAGTGACCATAGTTTTCGAAAAGGGGCAGAATGAGATTGTTCAGGGGTGCTGCATCAGATATGATTTCTTCCTCGAAAGTAATGTTGTTGCGAGCTGCCAGTATGGTAATGGCATGGTCGCCAAGGTAACCAGAGACAAGCACTTTATCTCCAGCCTTTAATTCAGGTTTTCTCCAGAGATGCTCCATGTTCTCAATACCTTTTCCTATTCCGGAGGTATTGATAAAAAGCTTATCACATTGCCCTCTTTTTACCACTTTTGTATCGCCTGTAATAATTTCAACACCGGCATGCTTAGCCTCTTTGGCCATAGACTTTACTATTTGCTCGAGCGTGTCTAAAGGAAGACCTTCTTCGATAATAAAGCCCGCACTTAAATACTGGGGCAAAGCGCCACTTACCAGCAAATCGTTTACTGTACCGCTCACTGCCAATTTACCAATATCACCTCCCGGAAAAATAATTGGGTCGACTACATACGAATCGGTTGTAAAAGCTGTGTGTGCTGTTGTTGCTACGATGGTGGCATCGCCCAAAGTCGAAAGCTTCTTGCTTTTAAAATGTTTCAAAAAGAGTTCGTGGATGAGTTTATGGCTTAGCATTCCACCAGCACCATGGCCTATGAGTATTGTGTCTTTTGACATAAATGAGATTAAATAGATTTTTCAAATTCCAAATTACTGTTTTTTGTTGTGAAACAAGCCGGATTGACTTTCACATTCTTATCCAGGTTTGATTTTTTTTACCCAATATTAAGTTCACTTGGTACAAGCAGGTAAAATTTTGATTTTTGAGAATCATTGATTCCTGAATAAAATAAGAATAGAGCCCATTTTAGTTTTAGTAATTGTTGTACTTAAAATAGGCAGCACAGGTGCCTTCATCCGAAACCATGCAAGCGCCAATTGGCTTTTCAGGAAAACAAGTTTTACCAAAAAGTTTGCATTCGGTAGGTATTGCTTGTCCCTTCAGAATCTGGCCGCAGATGCAGCCTTTGGGTTCGGGTTTTTCTGCTATTTCGAGGGGTAGAACACATTCCGCATCAAATAATTTATACTCAGGCTTTAATTTCAATCCACTTTCTGGAATGGCACCCAATCCTCTCCAAAAAGCTGTGCAGGTTTCAAAAACCTGGTTCACCAGGTCTTGTGCCTTCAGGTTCCCCTCGGGGCTAACGGCACGGGAATATTGAATTTCGACAGAAGGGCTTTCGCTTTCTAACTGCTTAACCAACATCCAGATCGATTGAAGGATATCAACCGGTTCGAAACCTGAAATAACTACCGAGATATTGTATTGCTTTACCAGGGGTTTATAAATCTTCGATCCGGCAATGGTACTCACATGGCCCGGACCGATGTAAGCATCAATGAGGGTGCCTTCGTCGATAAGCGCTGCCATAGCAGGAGGCATGAGCTTGTGTGCCGAAAGTATAAGAAAGTTTTTTAGTTTTGTTTTACTGGCTTCCAATACCGCTATTGCGGTAGGCGGAGTAGTGGTCTCAAATCCAATTCCAAGAAAAATGACGGTTTTTTCAAGGTTCTCCTTTGCGATTTTAATGGCGTCCAGAGTTGAGTCTACAATGCGCACATCTGCTCCGCGGGCTTTCTCATTTAAAAGGTTGGAATTGGTGCCTGGCACCCGCATCAAATCGCCATAGGTTGTAATTATAGTATCAGGCATCGTGCAATAGGCAATTGCTTTATCGATAAAGCTTCGACTGGTTACACACACAGGGCAGCCCGGACCAGAGAGCAGTTTTATTGTGGGCGGGAGCATATTCTGGATACCATATTTACGAATAGCCATCGTATGTCCTCCGCATACTTCCATAATGCGTATGCTTTTCTTCGAGGCAAGATTAATCTGCGCAACGAGGTTTTGTGCAAGGTCCCTGTCGCGGTATTCATCCAGGTATTTTAGCATGTTGAAGTCAGATTTCGATGAACCGTATCATATCTTCCGGATTTTCTTCTACCATACTGGTTAGCATGGCCAAGGTTTCCCGGGCGGTTTTGGCATCAATTTTTTCGAGTGCAAATCCTGTATGCACAAGCACATAATCGCCAATTTCAATGTTTTCGACAAGCTGAAGGCTTACATTGATAATGCTACCTCCGATAGTAGCTTGAGCATTTGGGCCTTCGATGTTAAGAATCTTTGCGGGTACACTTAAACACATAAGGCATGTTGTTTTGCGGCTATGGCCATCTGACCCAGTGCTATACCACCGTCATTAACAGGAATTTGGGCCGACATGTAAGTTTCATAGCCAGTTAGGTGAAGTAAAGCTAATAATTTTTCCGATATATATTTATTCTGAAATGTGCCTCCGCTGAGAATCACTTTGTTGATGCCTGTTTGCTGATGTATTTTTTTTATGGCCTCGCAAGTTACCTTGATTAGTGTATTGTGAAACTTGGTGCTGATAACCGAAACAGGTACTTCACTATTCATGTCGTTGAGTATGGCTTCAAAGGCTTCTTTCCATGATATTTCCGGTTCGCAGTTTACCGGATAACTTTCGTTTATTCCTTCGATTGTGCAATTTTCGAGCAGAATGGGTGCCTCTGCATGATAGGTGGCATGCACACAGACATTAAGCAAAGCAGCTATTGCATCGAAAAGCCTTCCTGCACTGCACGACAATGGAGAGTTTAACTTCTTTTCAAGGGCTTGCAGGCATAATTTAAGCTTTTTATCCCCGATTGTAGCCATAAACATTGGTGTGCTTGGAATAGACTTTCCAAAATAAGTATAAAGGTAAGCCAGGGTGCTGCGCCAGGGTTCTTCAGCCACCTTATCGCCACCCGGCACGGGGATGTATTCGAAATGGTATTTACGACTGAAAGAGCTGAGGCTGGCCACCATTATCTCACTACCCCATGTGTGGTTGTCAGTGCCATAACCGGTTCCATCATAAGCTACACCAATTACTTCTTCGTCCAAACCAAATTCGGCCATGGCAGAGGCGATATGCGCATGATGATGCTGAACCCTGATAACCGGTAAACCGGTTTTTTCTGCAATTCGAGTACTCAGGTAATCGGGGTGAAGATCGCAAACTACCAGCTTTGGTTGAAACTCAAAAATATTTTTATATCGATTCAGAGAGGATTCGAAAAAATCAAGTGTTTCAAGGTTCTTTAAATCACCCAGGTGTGGACTCAGAATGGCTTCTTTTCCTTTGCCTATGCAGAAAGCACCGGATAGTTCTGCACCGGTGGCCAGAATTCCTTCTGTTTCAAACATAAGCTTCAGAGGGGTAGGTACATATCCTCTTGCCCTGCGTATGGTTTGCATTCTGGTGCCGATGAATTGCACTACCGAATCGTCGAGGCGATTAAGGATAGGCCTGTTGTGCGTGAGCACGGCACTGGTTCTGGACGAAAAAGTATCTAGTGCATGCTGATCTTCGATAATGATAGGGCAATGAGTAATGTTTGCACTTGTCATTACCAGGGCATTTGTGCGTAGATGATTAAAAAGCTGATGGTGCATTGGCATATAGGGAAGAAAAATGCCAAGGCTTTTTAATCCGTCTGCAATGCCTGCTGTTGGTTTTTTTGCCGACTTTAAAAGTACAATGGGACGTTGCCACGAAATAAGGGCTGTTTTTTCTTTCTCTGATATCTCAGCAAAGTGATGGGCAGTTTCTGCCGAAGCAACCATCAAAGCAAGAGGTTTTCCATCGCGAACTTTCACTTTTCTTAACCTGTCGATGGCAGCAGCATTCCAGGCATCGCAGGCAAGGTGATAGCCTCCTAATCCTTTGATTGCTATAACACCTCCTTGATCAATCAGTTGAGCGAGCCGAACGATTAAATTGGTAAAGTTATGTTGCCTGTTACCTGCCTCTTGCAGACTATAGGTTGGGCCACATGCATTGCATGCCACCGGCTGGGCATGAAACCGGCGATTCAAAGGATCGTGATACTCTGCCTGGCACGTAGGGCACATTTCGAAGTTTTTCATGCTTGTCTTATTCCTGTCATACGGAATAGATTCGACAATCGAAAACCGAGGGCCACAGTTGGTGCAATTGGTAAATGGGTAATTCAGTCGATGCGCCTGTGTGCGCATATCCTCAAGGCAATCAGAACAAACAGCAATATCCGGACTAATTCGTGTAATTGCATTGTTAACCTTTTGGCTTTCTGCAATGGAAAAATTAGAATAACTCTTACCCAGGATTGTTTCTCTTTCAAGCTTTTCTATTTGAGATGCCTGGGGAGCTTCCTTTCTGAGCCTATCTGTGAACTGCAGGATTTTATCTTCTTCGCCCTGAAGAATTATTACCACGCCTGTATTTTGGTTATACACCAGACCATTTAATTTTAATTCTGATGCCAGTTTGTAAACAAATGGTCTGAAGCCTACACCCTGAATGAGTCCGTAAACCCAAAGGCGGGTTGTTTCTATTTCTGGTTTTTTCAACAAGCGAAGCAGTATTTACACTACGAATATAGCCAAACCCGGATGATTGAAAAACAATGTCCGCAGACAAGTGCTGTCATGCGGACATTATTTAGGAGAGAATCAAATTGGGTGATTTTCAAATCAGACTCTTCAGGTCGGTATATTTCATTCCAAACGCATCTGCTACGGCATGGTAGGTGATATGCCCATTGTAAAGGTTTACTCCTTTACTTATGGCTTCCGATTTTTTACAGGCTTCTTCCAAACCCAGGTCGGCAATCATGAGTCCAAAAGGCAGGGTAGTGCTTGTAAGTGCTTTTGTTGATGTTAAAGCAACAGCACCAGGCATATTGGCTACTCCATAATGCACCACATCGTCGATTACATAAACAGGATTGTCGTGGGTAGTAGGTTTAATTGTTTCTACACATCCACCCTGATCGACGGCCACATCTACAATTACCGAACCTTTTTTCATGAGTTTAAGGTGCTCGCGACGAACCAGGGTGGGAGCCTTGGCACCTGCCAGCAACACTGCACCAATAAGTAAATCGCTTTCGCGAAGTACCATCTCGATATTTGCCTCGGTGCTGTACAAAGTGGTGATGCGCGATCCAAATATATCATCAAGGTAAGCCAGCCGGTCGGCATTCACATCAAGAATGGTAACATCGGCACCCATGCCAGTGGCAATTTTGCATGCGTTGGTACCTACTACACCACCGCCAATTATTCCTACTTTGCCGCGCGAAACACCTGGTACCCCGCCAAGTAATACTCCACGGCCACCAAAAGTTTTTTCGAGGTATTTGGCACCTTCTTGTGTGGCCAGCCTTCCGGCAATTTCGCTCATGGGTTTTAGACAGGGCAACTGGCCATCTTCGTTTTCGATGGTTTCGTAGGCAACACCTTTAATGCCTTTTTTCATCATGGCTTCGGTAAGTTTCTGATCGGCTGCCAGGTGAAGGTAGGTGTAGAGTATTTGCCCCTCTCGAAACAAAGGATATTCCTCTGGCAGTGGTTCCTTTACCTTAACAATCATGTCGCATTTGGCGAAAATATCTTCGCGTGCAGCAACCATTTTAGCACCGGCCTTAATGTATTCACTGTCATCAAACCCAGCTGCTGTTCCTGCATTCACCTGAATGAGTATTTCGTGTCCGCGAGAAACGTACGATTTTACATCAGAGGGCGTCATGCCTACTCTGTATTCGTGTGTTTTAATTTCTTTCAAGCAACCTACTTTCATAATATCTGGTATTTAGTAAAAATTTATTCTAAGCGATATGGGTTAATTATAAACTTCAAATCGAGCTCTAAGCTAATGAAAGATGCACCAACCTGAGAATGATATTGGTCAGTGCGAATGGTACTTACAGTTATGATTTTAATCATCGGCCCGGAAGTCTTCTTCTGTGATTCAGGTATTTACCTTATTTGAATTAATTCTAAATTATCGAAAGTATTGTGTATCAAAAGCTAATATTCTATTTTTAGTGTGAAGCAAATAACAACACAACTCTGCAATGCGCTGTTTTTAAAGCTTCCCCATCATGGGAATAAGGTTTTCTGACGATTGGTATATTCAAAAATAAACACCTTCAAAAATGAAAAACTTTGCCCAAAAAACCCTTGAAAAGTATAACCACGATAAAACACGTATGATGGATATTTTAATCGATATTCAGTCGGAGTTTGGTTATATATCGGCTGAGAGTATATCCTTGATTGCTCATGGCCTGCAGATGTCGGAGGTCGATGTAGAGCAAACCATTTCGTTTTACCACTTCTTTTCGATGAAACCGACTGGAAAATATTCGATTTTTCTGAATAATAGTGCTGTAGCCCAAATGATGGGACGCGAAGAGGTTGCTGAAACTTTCGAGAAGGAGACCGGGATTAAATTTGGGCAAGTTACTCCCGATGGACTTATTGGTTTGTACGAAACAGCCTGCATAGGCATGAACGACCAGGAACCGGCTGCACTCATCAACAACCATGTTTTTACCAAGCTCACTCCTTTTCGCGTTAAAGAAATAATTCGCGATATCAAAGAGAACAAGGAAGTAAGTGATATGTATTCTGCTTCCTTTGGCGATGGGGCCAACCGGAACGAGCTTGTTAAAACTGTTGTTACCAACAATATTCGTAAAATAGGTCCTATACTCGATCCCGAATACAAAGTAGGCGAGGCTATCAAGAAAATTGTTGTAATGAGCCCCGAGGAAGTAATTCGCGAGATAAAGGATTCGAACATTCGTGGTCGTGGTGGCGCTGGTTTTCCCACAGGATTAAAATGGGAATTTTGCCGCAATGCCAAGGGTGGTAGCAAATACATTTTTTGCAATGCCGACGAAGGCGAACCGGGAACATTTAAAGACCGCGTAATTCTCACCGAGCTGCCACGGCTTCTTTTCGAAGGCATGGTGATTGCTGGCTATGCAGTGGGTGCAGAAGAGGGAATACTCTACATTCGTTACGAATACAAATACCTCGAAAACTACCTCGAAGAGATTCTTCACAATGCACGAGAGAAAAATTATCTTGGGAAAAATATTTTGGGTAAAGAGGGTTTTAATTTTGACATACGCATTCAGTTCGGAGCCGGTGCCTATGTGTGCGGTGAAGAATCGGCATTGATTGAATCAGCCGAAGGTAAGCGTGGCGAACCTCGCGACCGCCCTCCTTTTCCTGTTGAAAAAGGTTACCTCGATCAACCTACAGTAGTGAACAACGTAGAAACACTCTGTGCTGCTGTGAAAGTAATTTTAAATGGTGGAGCCTGGTACCGGTCATTCGGAACAGCCCAATCGACCGGAACAAAACTATTAAGTGTATCGGGCGATTGCCGACATCCGGGAGTTTATGAAGTGCAGTGGGGTTTTTCGGTAAACGATATTCTCGATATGGTAGGTGCTCCTTTTAAAGGCATTCAGGCTGTGCAGGTCGGAGGCCCCTCGGGTTCACTCATCAATCCAGAAGGTTTCTCACGCATTCTGGGTTATGAAGACCTTGCTACCGGAGGTTCACTCATAATCTTCGATAATACACGCGATTTGTTGAGCGATGTGGTACTTAACTTTACCGATTTCTTTATTGACGAATCGTGCGGAAGCTGTTCAACCTGTCGAATTTTGCCAACTGTAATAAAACATAAGTTGGAAAAAATTCTCGATGCACGCGGTGTGATGCAAGACTTGAAAGATATGGAAGAATGGGGGCTGATACTTAAGGTTAGTCGCTGTGGCTTAGGACAGACTGCTGCGAATCCAATCCTTTCTTCCCTTAAAAACTTCAGACATTTGTACTTAGAAAAGATACAGAAATCGAAAGATTTCGATAGTGGGTTCGACCTTTCGAAAGCTGTAAAAGAGGCTTGCGAAGTAACCAATCGAGTTTCAAACATTTAAAGCAGGAAGTATGAATCAGATAGTCAGATTTACAATCGATGGCATAGAATGTATGGCCGAAAAAAATACCTACATGGTCGAAGCGGCCAGAGAGAATGGTATTTACATACCCACACTGTGCAATTATCCTGGAGTAAAACCCAAGGGAAGCTGTCGTGTGTGCAGTGTCAAGATAAATGGTCGTATGATGACAGCCTGCACAACACCGGTAACCGAAGGAATGGTAATTGAAAATCATACCCCCGAAATTGATGCTCTGCGTAAAGCGATTATAGAATTGTTTTTTGTGGAAGGTAACCATTTTTGTCCCGCGTGTGAAAAAGGAGGAATATGTGAATTACAAGCACTGGCTTACCGATATAAAATAATGGTGCCTCGCTATCCTTTTGCCTTTCCACAACGAGAAGTGGATGCCACAAGCCCACTTCTAATTAAAGACCAAAACAGGTGTATACTTTGTAAACGCTGTATTAGGGCTATTACCGACGAAAAGGGGAGAACAATCTTTGCCTACAAAAAAAGAAGCAGCCGGGTAGAAATTGGTATCGACCCTAAACTGGGCAAAGAGCTTACTCCTGAGACAGCACAGAAAGCCATGGATGTTTGTCCGGTTGGAGCATTATTGGTGCGTGAAAAGGGTTTTGATATACCCATTGGCGAGCGCAAGTACGATAAAATGCCTATAGGTTCCGATGTTGAAAAAATCGTTTCACACACTTAAAAAACGCTTATCATGAGTAAACCAATAGTAGCAACTACATCGCTGGCAGGCTGTTTCGGCTGCCACATGTCATTACTCGATATCGACGAGCGCATACTTGACCTGATTCAATTGGTTGAATTCGATAAATCGCCTGTTGACGATATTAAAAAGTTTTCGCGGCGCTGTGATATTGGTCTGATAGAAGGAGGGTGTTGTAACAGCGAAAATGTACATGTGCTGAAAGATTTCAGGGAAAATTGCAAGATTCTCGTGTCGGTGGGCGAATGCGCCATTATGGGCGGACTGCCTGCCATGCGAAATGGAATTCCCATTCGCGAATGCCTCGAAGAAGCCTATATTAATGGGGTTACTGTAAGACAGAGCAACGAGGCCCATATTATTCCAAACGATGCCGAATTGCCCATTCTTCTCGACAAAGTATACCCTTGCCACGAGGTGGTGAAAATCGATTATCATTTACCCGGATGCCCACCACGGGCCGACCTGATTTGGGAAGCACTGATAGCCCTGGTGACAGGTGATGAGTTGAAGATGCCCTATGATGTAATTAAGTACGACTAAAAAAGCCTAAGCTATGGGACAGAAAATTACAATAGAACCCGTAACC
>JAMIIA010000167.1:0-33189 GCA_035913795.1 Bacteroidales bacterium | reverse complement strand
GGGTGAATTAGGTGACAAAGTCAACACAATAATGGCAGGAACAGCTTTTAATCTGAAAAAAATGCTCAATAGAATAAAAGCAGACCTAAAAAATATTTTATGCCAATTTTTTGAAACAATTTTTCAAACAACTTTTGACATTATTTCGATCTCAAATTATCCTTTTGCGCAAAAAGTGACTTTTTAAGGGAGGACTAAATATCTGAATTAATGAAAGATGCCAAGCCAAACCCCACAACTTTCATGCAATGCGTTGTTTTCTTTAGGCCTTGCCTGAATTGCATCAAAACAATATTTCTAACCCTCACACTTTTTGTATTAATGTGCTTACTACCCCAGGGAGTAAAATAGCTAATAGATAACCAGTAAGGAGAGTGTTTCCTGTTCGACAAGAATTCTAACTAATCGCTTTGGATGCCTCTATCTATTCCCTACTTTTAGCTTAATTGCTTTGCTGTTAAAGCCAGGCAGTATGCCGTTGTTGACAATGGACAGGTAACAACTATATTCACCTTTTATGTCAGGTGCTTTGAATTTCAGGCTTGAAACCAGGGTGTCGCCAGGGGCAAGGGGCTCCTTAATGTGTTGAAGGTATTGAATGGGCAAAAAATTCTTGCCGTTGTAAGGTAAAATACAAAACTGCGGGGAAAGCTTTCCGTTCTGATCGAGAAAAATGCTGTCGGATCGATTATTCACTACCTTAACAGACACACTTACAGTATCTGAAGGCAGGGAAATCAATGCCGTATTTTCGATCAGCACAGGAATGTTATTGTACGAGATGAAATTATCGATGAGCCGGTAAGAATAGGTCTCGTGTGTAGAGGTTGATAAGCTGTCGGGGGCAGGTCCCATTCCGAAAAGAATAACATCCTTACCCTGCACACTGTCGGTATAGCCCCATAGGTCGAACTGATTTTTACGGTACCACACCATGTTAAGAGAGTGAGCAAACTCTCCACCTGTATAAAAGCTGTATTTTGCAGGGCGCTGGAAGGTGCTGGTAAATAATACCTTTCGTCCACCGGATGCCGTTTTAATCTCCTTTGCCCAATTGTCCCAGTTATGAAATTCCTTTCCAAGGTTTATATTGGATGGAAGAAGATCGACCACAAGAAGGAAACGCGTGAGGATGAATAAAATTAAAGTAGGTACAAAAAGATTTCTGACCCATCTTGCAGCTTTCTTATTTTGTGCAATACCATTTACCGATAATAGTATAAGGGGGATATAGCCAATGGCTGTCCAATGTGCTTCGACATGCCCCTTAAAACTCATAAGCAGAAAAAAACCAAAAAAGCCATAGAAGTTCAGCTTAAGTACCCTTTCGAAAGAATTTGGGGCTGATTTGGTTCTAACTGCAAAATAAAACAACAAAAAACCAATTAAAGGACCTGCCAATAGTATTTGCCCCAGCAGGTAATTGAGCGTGTATTCGATTTTGTAGGCTTGCGAACGACTCACCAAATGATACTCAAAGGTCGGAAAGCCATTTTGTATCTGCCACAGCAGGTGCGGCAGCATGGCCATTGCAATTACCAATGGTATAAGGCAAAAACTCCGCCTGCGTAAGACAGAAGTGTTTGCTGCCAGTGTAAAAAACAAGACGAGTATGCCATGGTATTTACTGTACAACATGCCTGCACCTGCCAGTGCCAGCAAAAAAGCCAGACCAAAAGTATCGGTCTTAAGATATTGTTTATAAAGGTATAAAAACAATGCTGCGAAAAAGATAACTGGCAAATCGGGAATAGCCAAAAAGCCTCCTACATGCGAATGAATCATTACTACCGAACACAACAGTATTATCAGGGTCGAAAGACTCTTAAGGGTTTCTTCTGACAATAAAAAAATCAGATAGAGGGTTCCTGCCCCCATCAGAAGCGGAAACAAACGAACACCAAGCTCATTGGGCAGGAGTGAATAACCCGCTTTTACCAGCAAAGCAATAATGGGTGGGTGATCGAAATAACCCCATGCCAGGTGTTGTGCATACAACCAATAATAGGCTTCGTCGTGGGCCAGCTCAGTAAAAAAGGCTTGTAAAAAATTAATTATCAGCCAAATTAAAATAAATAGAACCATTGCCCGCCGGGGCTGTTTAATATCATCTATCTTCAATCCAACTTTTTCAAACATTCTGCGTATTTGTAAATCTTTATCAACTTTAACTATTTCAAAAATAGTGTTTTTTTATATTAGCACCCGGTTTCGTTAAATTGGTTTTTAGCATGAATAGAATTTACCCCCTCCTTCTTTTAATTTTGTTTGTAAGCATCAAAATACAAGCCCAGGAAATCATTTGGAATGGCGGTTTTGCTGAATTTCTGGACAACCGTGAATATTTCAACCCTTATGCAATACCTCAGACTATTTTTGGGGCAAGAACTTTTGCCACTGTTGGGTTAAGTGCCGACGACCAAAACGAATTCCATGCAGGTGTCGATTTTTTGTACGAATTTGGCTCAACAGCAGATATACAAAATCTTCAGCCTATACTGTATTACAAGTTCCAGACAGACAGCAAACAACTCTGGATGGGTGCTTTTCCACGGAATCAGATCTATCGTTTGCCTGCTGTTTTACAGAATGACACTTTTAGTTATTACAAACCATACCTTGAAGGAGCTCATTTATCTTTTACCCTGAAAAACGGTTATCAGAATATTTGGATCGACTGGACATCGAGGCAGACTGCAGAGGTAAACGAAGCCTTTATGGCTGGTGTTTCTGGCGGTTTCATGAAACAAAATTTCTTTGCCCGCTACGATTTCATGATGAATCATGTGGCCGGAGTGGCAGAGGGGCCATCGGTTATTCGCGATAACGGAGGCCTTGTTGTGTTGGCTGGTATTGGTAAATCCTACACTTCGTTTTTCGATTCTGTAGCTGTAAGTACGGGTATGGCAGGGTCTTACGACCGGTTTAGAACGTATTACGATTTTCGATTTGGTTATGGAAGCTTATCAGAAATATTCCTGCAACGTAAAAATCTGGGGCTGCGTTCTATTCTTTCCCTCGGAACTGGGCTTAACATCCTGCCAGGCGACCATATGTACCTTGCAGAAGCCTATAGCCGAACCGATTTTATTTATACTTTTTTAAACTCTCCCCGAGTAAAGGTTTTTCTTGAATTTTCGGTGCACCTGCAACCGGGAGGCATTCGGGATTATAGTCAGAAATTCCAGGTAAACATTGCATTGGGAGGAAGGAAGTCCATTAAACCGGAATGAAGCTAGCAATGCAGATGTTTGTTTATCTCAATCCGGAACATTATCTTGCTGTAAATAAATACTGACAGATAATGAACTCACTTTCTCTCCGGTTCTCTTACATCAGCCTTTTTATCTGCTGGGCAACCATATTGGTGGCAAATGATACCATTTCGACAGGACAAAAAACCAAGTCGGGATGGAGTTTTGGTGCAATCCCCGTGATTGCTTACGAAACCGATATCGGTTTAAAATATGGGGGACTGGTCAATTTTTTTCATTATGGCGATGGGGATATTTATCCAGCCTACAAACACTCTCTTTATTTCGAATGGTCGAGAACAACAAAGGGAAGCGGAATAAACCAAATTACTTACGACTCGAAATACCTGATACCCGGTGTAAGAACCTCGGGCGAGTTGAGCTATTTAACCGAGCAAACCCTTGATTTCTATGGATTCAATGGCTACGAAGCTCTTTACGACCATGTGTACGAAGACGATAGTCCTGAAAATAACCTTTACGAATCGAGGGTGTTTTACCGCCAGGACAGAAAGATGCTTCGGGTAAGAGCCGACTTCAGTGGCCGGTTAAAACACGATCGGGTGAATTGGATTTTGGGCACTGTGTTTTACGACATTAAGCTCGATACCGTAGATATTAATAAACTGAACAAAGGTCAGTCGGAAGAAGAAAAACTCAGGCCAGTAAACGGAGGCTTGTTTGGAGACTACCGCGATTGGGGAGTGCTTCCAGCCCATGAATACGATGGCGGGCAAAGTACCTTATTCAAGGCAGGAGTGGTTTTCGACAGCCGCGACAACGAACCCAACCCTATGAGGGGAATGTGGACCGAATTGCTGTTTGTAATGGATCCGGGAATTATTGGAAGCCAGAGTGCAGCCTATGGCAAGTATATACTCACGCACCGGCAATATTTCACGCTTATGCCCAATCGTCTCTCTTTTGCCTACCGATTAGCCTATCAGGGCAAACTCTATGGCAACACCCCCTCATACATGCTGCCATTCTTGTTTAACAATGGCAGGTACACCGACCGCGATGGTCTTGGCGGCTCGAAAACAATACGCGGTGTAATGCGCAACAGGGTTGTAGGCGATGACATGGCCTATGGCAATTTTGAGCTTCGCTGGAAATTTTATCGTGGGGTTGTATTTAACCAAAACATCTACCTTGCCCTGAGTGGATTTACCGATATGGGACTGGTAACCCGCGCTTATGAGGTAAATACGAATAATGTGACCGAACCTGAATTTTTTCCCGATACAAAAGAGAGTATTCACCAAAGTGTTGGGGCCGGTTTCCGATTTGCCTTAAACGAAAACTTTATCATTGCCGTGGACTATGGCAAAGCGCTCGATAAACGCGATGGAAACACAGGTTTATACATTAACCTGAATTGGTTGTATTAAAATTGCCCGATAATTCTTTCGTGCATTTCGAAAAAAGTAGCAAAAGAATAGAATATAAAGCCTTGCAACCATGCAGGGCTTTTTGCTTATGTATCGTGCACAAGATATTGAATAAATAATGTGTATAAAGACATGAATTGATACCTTTGCAAACGAATATTTGTAGAAAACCAAAAAAAATGCAGAAACCTTCCATTCCGAAAGGAACCCGCGACTTTGGCCCATCTGAAATGGTGAAGCGCAACTTTATTTTCGATTGTATCAAATCAGTTTTTCAACTATATGGTTACCTGCCTATTGAAACCCCGGCTATGGAAAACCTCGACACCTTGCTAGGTAAATATGGCGAAGAAGGAGACAAGCTACTTTTTAAGATTCTTAATTCGGGCGATTACCTTAAATCGACCAATGAAGTGGATTTCGAGAAAAAAGAACTGAATGCACTTGCCCTGAAATTATGCGAAAAAGGATTGCGCTACGACCTTACAGTGCCATTTGCCCGCTTTGTGGTGCAGCATCAAAACGAGATTACTTTTCCATTTAAACGCTACCAGATACAACCCGTTTGGCGTGCCGACAGGCCTCAAAAAGGACGTTACCGCGAGTTTTACCAATGCGATGCCGATGTAATCGGGAGTAACGCACTCTTAAACGAAGTAGAACTAATCTCGATTATCGATACTGTATTCAACCGCCTGGGAATATCGACTACCATAAAAATAAATAACCGGAAGATATTAGCCGGAATTGCAGAATATCTTCAGGCAAATCACCTGCTTACCGACATTACCGTAGCCATTGATAAGATCGATAAAATTGGCATTGAGGCAGTGAATACCGAACTCGAAAGCAAAGGCCTTTCGAGCGATGCTATTATGAATTTGCAACCAGTACTTATGCTAAAAGGAAGCAACGAGGAAAAACTCGCTCAACTTCAAACCATTTTAACTGGATCTGAAACAGGATTGAAGGGAATTGAAGAGGTCAATACTATATTTTCATTCTTAAGTCACTCGCCGGTAAAAACGCCTGTAGAGCTCGACCTTACTCTGGCCCGTGGCTTAAACTACTATACAGGAGCTATTTTCGAAGTAAAGGCAAATGATGTTTCTATCGGGAGTATTTGCGGTGGAGGCCGTTACGACGATCTGACCGGTATTTTCGGACTGAAAGATATTTCGGGGGTAGGTATTAGCTTTGGTGCCGACCGCATTTATGATGTCATGAACCAACTGAATGTATTTCCGGCCGAAACAGCAGCTGTCACCCAGCTAATGCTTGTGAATTTTGGCGAAGCGGAACAAAATTATTGCCTGAAGGCTTTAAAAATACTGCGTG
The DNA here is from genome assembly GCA_035913795.1 of Bacteroidales bacterium. GTDB lineage: Bacteria > Bacteroidota > Bacteroidia > Bacteroidales > UBA10428 > UBA10428. Next base: position 27,206 of record JAMIIA010000167.1, on the reverse strand, counting down.
AATCGAAAATAAGTGCCGAATTATACCCCGAAAGTGCCAAATTAAAAAAACAACTTTCGTATGCCAACAGCAAACAGATACCCTGGGTTTTACTGGCCGGACAAAAGGAGATAGAATCGGGGCGATTATCCTTAAAAAATATGGTGCTTGGCGAACAATATGAACTATCACTGAATGAAATTGTTACTAAACTTATAGCCGAAAGTCGATTTCGCTAAACAATTTTTTTTAGTTAAGTTTACCTAATTATCTGTATTCACTTTTAGCTTTCATGAATAAGCGCGATTTTATAAAGAAGGGATTTTTGGGTTTGATTGGTGTTGGAGCGGCTCTTCAATTAAAATCAAATAGTTTGAGCGCGCTTTCCCCCTCTTCTGTAAGTAATATTATGTTTGTTCCTTTCAGAAGCGAAGCATTCACGCATTTGTTTTCTGAAGCATCCTTTCTATCGCATTACAGGCATCACTATCAAGAATCTTTTTTGCAAACGGAAAAGAGATTGAAAACCACAGCCTTTACACCTGCTACTCTGCGTCAGATTTTTCAATCGCCACAGCAATATTCTCCTGCGCTCGTGGAGCAAGCAAGCAGCTATTTCAATCATAAACTATTTTTTAAACAGGTCAGCAGCCACAAAAACGCTACCGGCAAACTTAAAATTATTTCGCTGATAAAATCTCAGTTTGGCAGCAATGAAAAGTTGTTGGAGAATTTTATGTCAGCCTTTAGCGCACTCAATGGTGATGGTTGGCTTTGGCTGGTGCAGCACGAAGGTAATTTGGAAGTAATTACAACCCAGGGCAACGACAATCCGTTCATCGCCTCACTCTCACCCAATAAGCAAGTGTTTCCGCTTATGACAATCGATTGTTGGGAACATGCCTGGCAGGCGGATTACACCAGTAAAGAAACCTATCTGCAAGCTGTTTGGAAAAGTCTTAATTGGAATTATATCGACAAGCGGCTTACTAAATCACAATCGGTTTAACAATTTCCTTTTTTTTCGAATAATTGTTCTACTGTGCCAGAAATGTCAGCTAGTCCCAGATGTTGTTCAGTTCAAGGTCCACATCTTCTTCAAAAAACATTTTCGAGATAATCCTGAAAGATTTGGTCACATCCGAAACATAGAATTTTCGCTGGGCTGGATTTGTTTCTCCGTTTAATAGATTCTTCTCCCTGAGCAATTGATTGAGGCTTTGTGCAACAATGCGCGAAGAGTCGATGATATCGATTCCGAAGTTGTAAAACTTGTTAATCTGGTTTCGAATGATGGGATAGTGTGTACAACCCAAAATCAATGAATCGACTCCGGCAATTTCATGCCGCGAAAGGTAATTGCGGATAATAGCATTGCTGATGTCATCGAAAATAAATCCTTCTTCTATCATCGGAACAAACAAAGGTGTAGCCATAGATGAAACAAGCACGGTTTTGCTTAAATCCGATATTTTTTTCTCGTAAGTTCGGCTGTTGATCGTACTTTTTGTGCCTATTACCCCGATATGTTTGTAGCCTGAACTTTGAGTTACTTCCCTTATCACCGGGTCAATCACATTAAGTACAGGGATATGGTCTCCTGCAGTTTGGCAGACTATGTTGTATGCATTGGCAGAGGCAGTATTGCAAGCAATTACAATTACTTTGCAATCTTGTTCGAGCAGAAAACGGGTAATGCCCTTAGAATAATGACAAATGGTTTCGGGCGATTTGTCGCCATAAGGCAGGTGGGAAGTATCGCCATAATAAATAAGGTTTTCGTTGGGCAAAGCGTGCCGAATAGCATTGGCTACAGTTAAACCTCCAACTCCCGAATCGAATATGCCAATAGGGCGTTTATCGCTCATTTGAAATAAAAAAAACGCCATCTAAACCTGTTGTTTAAATGGCGCTATATCCTGAAAAATTAATTAATACCTAGCTTTAATTTCACCAAAGGTAAAATATCCACCGCATCGTCGCCCATATATACAACTACTCCAGTGGCAGTATCGAAGACATAAGTAAAGCCTTTTTCCTTCGCAACATCGTTCACAGCCTTTACTGCCTTCTCTTGGATGGGCTGGAAAAGCTTCATACGCTGATTTTGCAAATCCTGCTCGGCAGTTTGCTGAAAAGCCTGCACGCGTTTCTGCAAATCCTGAAGTTCGGCTTCTTTGCTGGCCCGAACCAGATCGCTCATCTCGTTGTACTTGGCATTATAGTCTTCCATCTTTTTGTTGAACTCTACCGACATTTCTTCCAAAGCAAGATCATGACCTGTTGCAATTTTTTCAAGTTGCTTTTGTGCACTATCAGTCTCTGGCATAGAAACCAATAACTCCTGACTGTTAATATGTGCAAGTTTCTGGGCACTCACTGAATGAGCCATTAAAAGACAGGCAAGGACTGCAATAATTTTTGTTGTTGTTTTCATTCCGATTTATTAAAAATTTGATTGAGGCAAATGTATAAAATTAATTCTTATAACCTAGGCGTATCAGCACTTCGTCGCTAATATCGAACCGGGGATTAGTGTAAAGAACGGTAGGACCCCCGGCAGAATCGAAGATAATTGCATAGCCACTTTCATTCGATATTTCTTTCAGTGCATTAAAAACCTCATCTTGAATGGGTTTAATTTTTTCCTGACGCTTTTTAAACAAGAGGCCTTCTTCACCAAAGTAATCGTTCTGTAGTTTTTTTACCTCGCGCTCTGAATTAATTATTTCCTCTTCGCGTTTTTTGCGCATTTCCTGGGTAAGCAATACTTTTTCGGCCTGGTATTCACGGTATAATTTGTCAATTTCCTGGTACCTTGCTTCCACCTCAGTTTGCCATTCAGCGGCCTGCTTATCAAGTTCATCCTGAGCTGCCTTATAGTTAGGAATATTGGTTAGAATGTACTCGGTGTCGACAAAAGCGAATTTTTGTGCTTCGAGGGTAAAGGCTATTGTTAGTGCGATCAACAACAATAAAGTGCGTTTCATAATTGCAATTTTTCGTTTGTACTGGTGGAAATTTTGTTTCGAGTCACAATTTATCAAATACTATTCCAAAACTAAAGTTGCTGGCCGATGATAAAGTGGAACTGGCCACTTGGCTCATAGAGTACATTGCCGTTGTTTGAATCGAAAATTGGATCGAAACCAAAAGCCCAGTCAAATCCAAGCAATCCAAACATTGGTAAAAACGCCCGAATACCAATTCCGGCAGCACGCTTCACGGAGAAAGGATTTACCTCATCCCATTGTTGCCAGATATTTCCTCCTTCCATAAATATATGCCCATAAAGGGTAGCAGAAGGATTGAGTGTGATCGGATACCTCAATTCGGCATAAAAACGACTGTAGACATTTCCGTTATCGATAAACTGTTGTGAGTTTTCGTCGTACTTCCTGGGCGTTAGAGAGTTATCTTCATAGCCCCTTAATGGCACCACATCGGTACCATAAAGGTTATAACCCGACAAACCACTACCACCCATATCAAACTTCTCAAAGATAGGGTAACCCAAATCCTCGTTGTAAAACCCAAGTGCCCCGAATTCGGCCTTTAAAGCCAACACCAGGTTGCCTACAATGGAGGTGTACCAGGCGGCATTAAATGTCCATTTATGAAACTCGACATTTCGGTATTTCTCATAGGAGCTAATTGAAGAATCGTTTGCGTAATCTATTCCATTAAAGGCTGAGTATGGTGGGGTCATTTCCAAACCGAGACTGAAAGAAGAACCCTGGCGGGGGTAAATCATCTGGTCTTGGGAACTACGCGACAATACTCCTTTGATGGTTAACATGTTGTAATCTCCATCTCCAAGGGCAAAATAGGGGTAATTTTTGAGTCGGTAGAGATTATAGGCAAATTCGGTATAAACACTAAAAAAGTCGTCGGGCCATTTTAACCTCTTTCCAAAGCCTACCGATCCACCCAGGGTTTTGAAACTACCAGCGGCAACCTGATTCACAGAAGATCCTTGTGTTTTTTGTATGGTGTAGTTAAAAGATACACTCAAGGAATTTGGTTTGCGACCTCCAAGCCATGGTTCTATAAATGAGATATTAAATCCATGGTAATAGAGATTCGATTGTGCCCTTAGCGATAAGGTTTGCCCGTTTCCGGTAGGTACTGGACGCCATTCGTCGAAGTTGAGGGCTCTGTCAAGTGCCATATTGGTAAACCTCACCCCTATTGAGCCTACAAAACCATAACCCCCACCCCAGCCTCCGGATAACTCAAGCTGGTCGTTGGCACGTTCTTCGAGGTTGTATTCAATATCCACGGTTCCGTCTGCCGGATTAGGCAGTGGGTTAAGCCCGATGTTTTCTGGATTAAAATGCCCCAGGTTGGCAATCTCTCGGTACGAGCGTATCAGGTCGGTTTTACTAAACAATTCACCCGGGCGCGTATACAATTCGCGTCGTATTACATGCTCGTTGGTTTTGGTGTTGCCTTTAATAATGATTTTATTGATGTTAGCAGGTTCTCCTTCCCTTACCCTTAATTCGAGGTCGACTGAATCGTTATCGATTCTTACCTCATAGGGAGTGACTGAGAAAAACAAATACCCATTGTCGAGGTATAGATTTGAAACAGCATCCTCGTCGACCGAAAGCCTATCGTTGATAAGTTTTTTGTCATAAACCTGTTTCTCTTTCACACCCAAAGCCTGTGTAAGAAGCTCGGAGGGATAAATGGTATTTCCAATCCATCGCATGGATCGGATATAGTACTGATTACCCTCGTAGATTGTTATTTTTAAGGCAATACGCTTATCGCTGAGGGTTATTAGTTCTTCCTTCACAATTTTCGCATCGCGGTAACCCGACTCGTTATAAAAATCGATCAGCAAAATTTTATCGGCCTTATAATCTTCTTCGTTGTATTTTGAGCTTTTAAATATATTGGCACTCTTCTGTTTGGTCTTTTTAAAGGCCTTTCGAAGCTTTTCTGTAGTGAAAATCTCATTGCCTTCAAAAATAACCTCGTCAATTTTAACTTTCGATTTTTTATCAATCTCGAGCCAAAGATTTACCCTGTTATCGCCGGCGGTATCGGGCACCTGGCGAGGTTTTACCTCAATATTAAAATATCCTTTTTTTACAAAATGTTTCTTTATAATGGTTGTGGCATTGTTAATCACATTGTCTGTGAGCTGCACCCCACGGTTAAGATTTATTTTTTCTTTTATGTCGTCTGTTTCCGACTTAGAAATACCGGTAATTTTAAGATTGTTAAGCCGGGGTTGTTCCACTAATTTTATTTCGATAAAGGCATTTTCACCTTCGACTTTGGTAATATAAACCTGCACATCGGAAAAAAGCCCGTGGCGCCAGTATTTGTCAATGGCATCCTGAATTTCGGAGCCTGGAACTGTAATTTTTTGCCCACGCTGTAAGCCTGAGATACCAATCAGGTGATTGGGATTGAGGTACTGCACACCTGTAACCTTTATTTCGGCAATAACATACTCGGTTGGTCTGCTATAATCAAAAATTTTAAGGTCTGTGGGTGGTACTTCCTGTGCAAAGATACCTGTACCTACTAAACACAATGAGAGGAGAAAAATAAATCGTAGCATTCTAATTATTAACTGTTTGCATTAACACCTTGAATAATTTGTTCGCTGGTCTTTCCAAAACGACGCTCGCGACATTGAAAATCGGCAATGGCCTTATAAAGATGCTCTCTTCTGAAATCGGGCCAAAGTGTTTCAGTAAAATACAATTCGCAATAAGCAAGTTGCCACAATAAAAAGTTGCTTATGCGTGTTTCGCCGCTGGTGCGAATAAGGAGCTCAGGGTCGGGAATTTCTGAAGTTGTAAGGTAACTGGCAAATAGTTCGTTGTTCAGGTCGCCTGGTTGTATTAGCCCTTTGTTCGCTTTCTCAACAATTTTCTTTACTGCATCAACAATTTCCCAACGGGCACTGTAACTTAGCGCCAAAACGAGCTTTAAGCCTGTGTTGTTCCTTGTTTTTTCGATAGCCTCTTCAAGTTGCCGGGATACCCTTGACGGCAGAGCACTCAGATCGCCTATGGCCAACAACTGAACATTGTTTTCTAGTAAGGTCTTGGTTTCTTTATTAATGGTTGTCAACAGCAAGGTCATGAGTGCATCGACTTCTGTTCGCGGACGGTTCCAGTTTTCTGTTGAAAAGGCATATAAAGTAAGGTAGTTAATTCCCAATTCGGCGCAAGCCTCCACTGTATCCCGAACAGCAGCTACTCCGTTTTTGTGTCCAAACACTCTCGGATTTCCTTTCTTGCGCGCCCACCTGCCATTGCCATCCATAATAATGGCTATATGGCCCGGCAATTTCTCCTTCACAAGCTCTTCTTTATTTATCATAGTTGCATCGCTAATCGTAAACCGGACAATCGGCTGCAAATTTAAAAAACTTATAGGTAATAAAAAGCCCTGCGAAATTATACCAGTCGTTTTTACTCAATGTAGAGGTTCCAGTAGGCGGAATTACCCCGTCAATTCTGTCGGTGAATGTTTTGTTGAAAGTCCATTCCACTCCGCCGCTGAGTCTGGAAGTAATGTTTATTTTGGCTCCCGCTCCAAAAGGAATAACAAGGTGGTTGCTCGCTGAAACATTTGTTGTGGCTGAACTGGATAGAATTAGCGAATAACCAGCACCCCCAAATACATAAGGAGTCCAGTTATAATTTATATCGCCTGTGAGGTAAGGAATAAAATTAAATTCGACCTGAGAGGCCAGATTAATCAATCCGGTTGAAAAGCTTGAAGGGTTTCGTCCAATTACAACTTTATCGAAATCGCTGTCGCTTCCACTCATGTGTGCATAAGCTGCTTTTACACGAAGAGAATACCGTGGATTGAAATTGTACCTATACAAGGCACCGAAGGTATACCCCGGGTTATAAAATATCTTTTCAGGATTTATTTCGCCAAGGTAAAAAGTGGCTCCTCCATAAAGACCAATATCTGACTTCGGTTGAGAAAAACTACTTAAAGCTATTCCAACGAAAACAATTGTCAATAAATAACTTTTCATTCAAAACGTTTTGATTCCTGGAAATCGGACGATAACTTCATTCTAAACTTTTCTTGCTTTGTGAAGGCAGAAAATCGCACTGTTTCATCCAACCAAAGAGTTAGCGCAATTATAAACGATTTTATCGGGCTTTTTAGCGTTCAGGATCAATAATTTTCATTGATAATCATAAAAAAAGTTAAGCATCGTTGATACAAAATTCACTTAATTTCTTTCGCTGAGAAAAAAGCATTTAAGTAAGAAGGGCTTTAAAACCTCTTTAAAACGCTTGGGAGAAAAGGTAACGAAAGAAAATCAGGCAGGAAGAATTTTCAAAGTTTGGTTACAAACTATATCTTCCAAATTTTCGGTCCATAAAGGAGGGTAAACCCCTGCGGCTTGATTTAATGCGGTAGTTGGCCGTTACCAATAAGAAATAATACATGTCGTTGTGTTTGGAACCCTTTACCTGGCTATATCCTTCGATGTAATCGTTCAAAGCCCATCGGTAACCAAACTCTGCACCAATAAACCAACGCTTGTCGATTACATACTTTACACCAACACCAAAGGGTATTACGGGAGCTAAATTTGTTTCTTTATAGCTATCAGCATCTGGCATGTAGGTACCTTTTTCGTGGCTGGCCATCGAATAGGTTAGGCCTAAACCTGCAAAACCATAAGCACTTAAAGTTGAAAAGTTATTGATCATCCCCTTTCTATCGAATACGGCGGCGCTGCGCAGTCTTGGGTCTTCGGAAAGGAAATAATATTCGGTCTGGCCACTGAATTCAATGAATTTAACCTTATAACTTCTTCCGCGTTCGTTAGGTGTTCCTGCATCGGAGCCTTTGCCACTGGCATAGGTTAGGTTCGATTTAACGGCGAAACGATTATCGATTTTAAAACCCGCATTGATATGGTAGGCAAGACTGGTTTCGTCGAAACTAAGGTCTTTTAAGCCATACCAGTTGTTTTCATCGGCTGTTCCTCCTATATCACCAAAAACCTGTGAGGGACCAAAACCTGCTCCTACATGATAGCGCATTAACTTCCAGCGCTGTGCATCGGCATTTTGAGTAGCCAATACCATCGACAGAAACGAAATCGCCAGAATGTATTTAAACAACATGTATTGCAAGGTTTTAAACGGCCGTTTGAATGGTTAAAAATAGCTTATCGAAGTTGATTTGCAAAAAAATACACGTATATACCTGCATTAAGCTAAATAATTACGCTTGTCTGCTCCCCACATCAGCTTATTGCGCAGGGTTGAATAGTAATTATTGAAGGGCAGGCGCAACATTTGCAACTCAAACTTCGATTTTCGCACTACAATGCTCGCCTGGTCTGAGGCCATTTTTTGAATGCGATTGTCCACCGTAACAAGAAACGAACTACCCCGTGTTTTTACATTAAGCCGAATAACTGTGCTATCGTGAATCACAATTGGTCTCACAGTGAGGTTGTGAGATGCAATGGGTGCGATGATAAAAATATCCGACCCAGGCACCACCACAGGCCCTCCTACACTTAGTGAATAAGCTGTAGATCCGGTAGGTGTTGCAATGATCAAACCATCAGTCCAATAGGTATTTAAGAACTCATCGTCGAGCCAGGCATCGATGGAAATAAGCGATGAATCATTTTTCTGAACAGTAACTTCGTTGAGTGCAAAATTATATCCACCGAACATCTCCATGTTCGACTCAATACGCAAAAGGCTTCTATGTTCAATTTTATATTCACGATTTAAAATGCAATCGAGGGCTTTGCTAATTTCTTCTTTGCTGATGTTGGCAAGAAATCCCAACCGACCTGAATTAAGCCCTATTACCGGAATGGTGGAGCTTTTAAGGTAAAGCATACTCTCGAGAAAAGTACCATCGCCCCCGATGCTGATAAAAAAATCGACCTCTGATGGCGACTCTTCCGGCGTAGAAAAAAAAGAGCAAGGTATTTTTAACCCTGCGTCTTGCTGAAGGATAAACTGATAAAAGGGTTCGTAAAACGCGATTTCAACTCCATTGTGTTGCAAACTTTGGAGTAATTCGCAAATGGTTTGATGAAAGGAAGGTTCGTATTGTTTACCAAAAAGGGCAATCTTCATGAGTCTGAAAAAAAAGTTAGATACTCAGGTATTTCATAAAAAGGTTGTAACGGCTCTCATAAAGACTATTCAGATCGTTCTCGTCGGTAAAGGAAGCTTTTACTTCGTAATTATATCGGAAAAAGGTTTGCAGAATGGCCCCTATTTCTTTTCTGTTGATTTTCAAAGTAACTTCCATACGGGTCGATTGAATGGAACTGGTAATGTAGCAACTCAGGATCTTTGCATCGTTACCTTCTACAATTTGAGCAATCTGCGATAGGGAGTAATCGTTCGCATTAAGCTCCAGCACAATGATAGCCCCTGGTTGCTTCAGAGCCGACACATCGGCAAAATAATGGAGCAGATCGGTAAGGGTAATTAATCCCAGAAATTTGTTTTGCTCATCGAGCACAGGAATCACTGTCAATTGCAATTCCGACGCCAGCTCCATTACTTCGTAAATATGCTGACCTGCTTGCACAAAGGGACTAAATAAGGAAAGACTGTGATTGCCTATTGGCTCTTCGGCCATGTTATGGTCATAGATATCTTTGTCTGAAATAAGCCCCAGAAAATCCTGGTTGTTGACAATGGGCAAATGCGATATCCGGAAAATATCCATCCAATACAATGCTTTCTGACCACTGTCGGAAGTTTTAAGGGCAGGAACTATATCGGATATTAAATCTTTTGCCAGCATGAACCTAAGTTATCAAAAAAAATACTACTACTTTTACAAATTCTTCGAAATCTATTCCAATGACCCGATTAAGTGTAAATATAAACAAAATTGCCACAATCCGGAATGCTCGAGGGGGTAACATACCTAACGTAGTAGAGGCAGCCCTCAATTGCGAAAAATTTGGTGCGCAGGGAATCACGGTGCACCCAAGACCCGATGGCCGACACATCACCAGGCAAGATGTTTTTGACTTAAAAAAGGTGGTGGCCACCGAATTCAATATCGAAGGTTACCCCTCTCGCGATTTCATCGATATGGTTACAAAGGTAAAACCCACCCAGGTTACCCTTGTACCCGATCCGCCAGAAGCACTTACCTCTAACCAGGGATGGGATACTTTAAAAAACAAACAATTTCTGCAAGAAGTAATCGATGAGTTTCAGCGCAATCAGATTCGCGTTTCTATATTTATTGGTACCGAACCCGAAATGATAGAAGGTGCTGCCCTGATAGGCACTCAAAGGGTTGAGCTGTATACCGAACCCTACGCATCGCATTTCGATAAAAACAAGGAATGGGCTGTTGCACCTTTTGTCAATGCAGCCCAAATAGCCAGGGAATTTGGACTTGGCATCAATGCAGGCCATGATCTTAGTCTCCATAACCTTAACTATTTTCATGAGCATGTTTCGGGTTTGCTTGAAGTTTCAATCGGCCATGCTCTCATCTCTGATGCCTTGTACTTTGGGCTCGAAAAAACCATTCAACTCTACCTGCAGCAGCTGAAATAATGGAGCTTTCGTTTAAATCCTTTGGTCAGGGGCCACCCCTTGTAATATTGCACGGACTTTATGGCATGGGCGATAACTGGATGAACATTGCCCAGGTACTCTCGCAGCAGTTTACTGTTTACCTTGTCGATCAGCGAAACCATGGCAATTCGCCGCACACCCCTTTACACACTTATGAGGCCATGTCGGCTGACCTAAAGGAATTTACAGACAAACTTCAACTCGAAAGTATTGTGTTGATTGGCCATTCAATGGGTGGTAAAACTGCCATCACGTTTACCCTGCAGCATGGCTTAAAAGTAAAAAAACTAATTTGTGTCGATATTTCCCCCTTTTCTTACCTTGGACTGGAAGCCTTCAGAAAAAATATTGTATTTCATCAAATGGTTTTAGAGCTTTACCAAACTGCTCCTATTGATAAAGCAACACGACGCGATGAGATTGAAGCCTATTTCGCGGAAAAAATTACCGATGCAGCCATCCGCCGATTTCTTCTAAAAAACCTCGCGCGTGCAAAAAACCATGCATTTTTTTGGAAACACAATGTAAAAGCACTAGTCGATTCTCTCGAAAGCATTATCGATGCAGCACCTCCTGTAAAGATGGGAGCTCAAAGCTTTGTTCCAACACTTTTTCTGCGTGGAGGTAAATCGGATTATATTTCACAAGAGGATATGGAAAGTATTCGCGATGTTTTTCCTCGTTCACAAATTATCACCTATGAACACTGCGGGCATTGGCTTCATTCCGAAGAACCTGAAATGTTTATTCAGGATGTACTGAATTTCCTTCATTGACATCCATGTTGCTTCGCAGAATAAGTTCCGGTGCAATTAAAGGCCGCCCAAGATAACGCATCATAATTTGCATAAGGGCAATTACATCGTTTTCGCAATACTTTCTGATTTTTTCTATGTCTTTTTCGACATAAAACACCCGCGCCACCTGACTGCCATCAATTTCTGCCTTTGGACTCTCGACATTAAACACATAGGTAAGCAGATCGAGCGAAGTGTAATGCTTATAGTCGCCAAATTTCCATAACTCCAGGGTGTCGAGATGTTTTACTTCCCAAGGTTTTTTCCCTGCATTGTTCAGCGTTTCAGGTAAAGGTAAACCATTGATAAGCAAACGTCTTGAAAGGTAGGGGTAATCGAATTCCTTACCATTGTGTGCACACAGGTACACCGGATGCTTTTTTTCCATGCGCTGAAGCAATTCGGTAAAAGATTGGAGAATATCTGCCTCATTTTCATCAGCAAACGACTTTAATTTGAACCCTGGATTTTGAGCATCGCCAGTAATAATGCCGGCCGATATACACACAATTTTGCCAAACTCGGCAAAAATTCCTGCACGGTTATAAACCGATTCCGGCGAATCTTCTGCCCTGAATTGAGTCGATTTCTTATCCCAAAACTCCCTGTAACGCAGAGGTGCATCTAAATAATTTTCGTAAAGTGGTACTGTTTCGATGTCGATAAAAAGTATTTGCTTAAGCGGAATGGTATTGAACATAGAATTAAAGGGTTTGGTTTGGTCTATTTTAGCTATTTTTGAAAAAAAAATACAGAAAACAAACAAGTTTTTTTGGTAGAACCTTGAACAGCCTATTATGAATCAATTATACCCACTAAAGTTTCGCCCCATAATAAAAGAAAAAATATGGGGAGGATCAAAATTAAAAAACTTATTGCACAAAAAGGAGGCAACAGAAAAATCGGGCGAAAGCTGGGAAATTTCTGGTGTGGAAGGCGATGTTTCGGAAGTAGCCAATGGTTTTCTGGCAGGTAACAGCCTCGATGAGCTTATCGATGTGTACATGGGCGACCTTGTGGGTCAGCGTGTTTTCGAGGAATTCGGCAATCAGTTTCCCTTGCTTATTAAATTTATCGATGCCAGCGACGATTTATCCATACAGGTGCACCCCAACGATGCTTTGGCAGCCGAGAGGCATCAGTCCTTTGGAAAAACTGAGATGTGGTATTTAGTACAGGCCGATGCCGATGCACGCATGTTGGTGGGGTTTAACCAGGCTGTCGATAAAACCATTTACCTCGATAAGCTCCAAAACAATCAGGTTCTGGACATTATGAACCTGGACAGTGTTCAGCCGGGCGATGTGTATTTTATTCCGGCAGGGCGTATACATGCCATTGGCAAGGGCTGTCTGGTAGCCGAAATTCAGCAAACCTCAGACATTACCTATCGTATCTACGATTTCGATCGTCGCGACGAAAAAGGCAATGCACGTGAACTTCACACCGAACAGGCAATTGACGCCATTGATTTCAGCTTTTCGAAAGAATATAAAACACCCTATAAAAAGAAATCCAATACCGCTGCAAACCTGGTTGATTGCGCATATTTCCAAACCAATCTGCTCCAACTGAACGATGCACTTGAGCGCGATATGAACCACATCGACTCTTTTGTAATCTACCTTTGCGTGTCGGGCAAAGCCGAAATTGTGACCGATAACAAAGTAAGTACCCCCATTGATATTGGTGAGACCGTGATGGTGCCTGCCGAAATAAGCCATTATTATATTTACGCTTCTCCGGCTGCAGAGCTGCTGGAAGTATATATCGGAAACCCCCAGGAATGAAAATAAACAGTGTTGAGTTTTTAAAAAGCAGTTCTAAAACCGAGCAATGCCCCGAAGATAACAAACCAGAATATGCCTTCGTGGGCCGATCAAACGTTGGCAAGTCCTCGTTGATTAATGCCCTGACCGGACGTAAAAATATGGCCCTGACCTCGGCAAAACCAGGAAAAACAAGGCTTATTAATCATTTCACTGTCGACAACACCTGGTACCTTGTCGATTTGCCCGGCTATGGCTACGCACAGGTATCGAAAAAAGACCGCGAAGGATTCGACAAACTCATTCGTCATTACCTGCTCGAACGTGCCAGCCTGATGTGCCTCTTTCTGTTGATCGATAGCAGGCACCCACCCTTAAAACCCGATACGGAGTTTATTTCCTGGCTGGGCGAAACAGGAGTTCCTTTTGTGCTGGTTTTTACCAAATCTGATAAGCTTTCGGCAAATCGTCTGGAAGTTGCACTGGCGGATTATAAAGCGCAACTCATTGAACATTGGGAGGAACTGCCCCGAATATTTGTTACTTCGGCCGAAAAAGGTACTGGACTTACAGAAATTCTCGATTTCATTGGCGAAGCCAATCAAACCCACCTTACAACGCAGGTATAATGCCAATAAATTTTTAGGTGGCGAAGAATGAGTCGGACTATCTGATTAAGGAGTGATAATCGCGAAATTGCGATTGTTTCAACTCTATTTATTCAAATTGATTGCAAGCGCTTTATCGATTTAGCAGTTTCAATTGCGAAATTAGAATAAAATAATATCCGCATTTTTAATCTTAACTTTAGATTTTGATAAGATATTTTTTACTTTTGCAGCGCCAAAAAAGCTTGTCGTAAATTCAGTCCGTAAAATGAAAAACAAAGCCCCTATTAAGTTCTTCGCCGGCCGTTCCTCGGCATACCTGGCAGAAAAAATCGCCAATAGTTTCGGGTCAGAACTAGGAAAAAGCTCGGTGCTGGAATTCAGCGACGGTGAGTTTCAACCTGCTTATGACGAGTCGGTAAGAGGTTGTATCGTGTTTATCGTACAATCGACCTTTCCGCCACAAGACAACCTGATGGAACTACTCTTAATGATCGATGCCGCCAAAAGAGCCTCGGCCTATAAAGTAGTAGCCGTAATGCCATACCTTGGTCTGGCACGTCAGGACAGAAAAGACCGCCCACGTTGTTCGATTGGGGCAAAGTTAGTAGCCGATCTTCTTACTAGTTCGGGAGTAGACCGCATTATGACCATGGACTTGCATGCCGACCAGATACAAGGTTTCTTTAATGTACCGGTAGATCACCTTTACGCATCGTCGCTGTTTGTGCCGTATTTGAAAAGCCTCGAACAAGACCTTGTTATCGCCGCGCCCGACATGGGTGGCTCGAAAAGAGCCAATGCCTATGCCCGCTTTTTGAACAGCGACATGGTTATCTGCTACAAATCGCGCAAAAAGGCTAATGTGATTGGCGAAATGCGCATTATTGGCGATGTGGCTGGCCGTAATATTGTAATTGTTGACGACATGATCGATACAGCCGGCACCGTATGCCTTGCTGCCGACATGATGATGAACGAAGGTGCCTCTAGTGTGCGTGTACTGGCTACTCACCCTGTTTTATCTGGTCCCGCTTATGAACGTATCGACAAGTCGGTAATTAAAGAAGTAGTGGTTTCCGATACCATTCCACTTCGGGGGCACTCCGATAAGATTAAGGTAATCTCGGTGGCTGACCTGTTTGCCGATGTTATTAACAAGGTTTACAAATACAAATCGATAAGTTCAAATTTTATTTTTTAAACATTTATTAATCATTATATTTGCAGCCCTTTTCACGCGGGGAATTGTTCTAAACAATAGTGTGATGGGGAATTTAATTCCAAGTAGCACAATTTAAATTGTTTTAAAATGAAGACATTTACAATTATTTCAAAAAAAAGAACCGATTTAGGTAAAGCCAGTACAAAAACGCTTCGCAGCCAGAAACAAATTCCCTGCGTAATGTATGGTGGAGAAGAAACCATTCATTTCACAGCCGACGAAGCCGAAGTAAAAAAACTAATCTACAGCAGCGAAGTATTTCTAATCGAACTTGAATTAGAAGGTAAAAAATATAAGGCTGTGATGCACGAACTTCAGTTTCATCCTGTTACTGACAAAGTTTTGCATATCGATTTTATTCAGATTATCGAAAACAGCCCTGCAGTAGTTTCCTTGCCAATACGTCTTACCGGTAGCTCTAAAGGTATTCTGGCAGGTGGTAAACTTCGTCTGAAAAAACGCTACCTGAAAGTGAAAGGTTTAATCAACCATTTACCTGAGGATCTTGTGATTGATATTACCGAATTAAAAATTGGTGATGTAATTAAAGTAAGCAGCCTGAGCTTCGATAAACTTGAAATTCTCGAGCCGGGTCAATCGATGGTAGTGGGTATTGTAACTTCAAGGGTTGCTGCCAAAGGTACAGCAGCTGCTGACGGAGCTGAAGAATCTGCAGAAAATGAGGATGCTGCACCTGCTAAAGCGGAAGCATAAACCGGAAGACTCTTTGAAATTCCTGATTGCAGGTTTGGGGAACATTGGTGCAGAGTACCAAAATACCCGGCACAACATAGGATTTAATGTATTGGATGCACTTGCCAGTGCATCCAATATTTCTTTTATAGAGAAGAGGTACGCTTCTTATTCCGAATATAAGTTCAAAGGGCGAACCTTTGTTCTTATTAAACCAACCACCTACATGAACCGCAGTGGCCTTGCAGTAAATTACTGGATCAAACAGGCCAATATTCCAATCGAAAACCTCCTTGTAATAGTCGATGACCTTGCCCTGCCTTTTGGCAGTATTCGCATCAGGCCAAAAGGCAACCACGGCGGCCACAATGGGTTAAGCCATATTCAACAAACACTGGAAACAACTGATTATCCGCGCTTAAGATTTGGAATTGGAAGCGATTTCTCCAAAGGACAGCAGGTAGACTACGTGCTCAGCAAATGGTCGGTTGAAGAAAATAAAGAACTCCCGTTTCTGGTAGATCACTGTATTGAGATTATCAAGAGTTTTGGCACGCAGGGTCTGGAATTGACCATGACCAAGCTAAACAAAAAATAGTTCCTTTCCACATTTTCTATTTTGCCTTCGCAGCGCTCTTTGGTGTGCACATATTCATGTGCGGGTACAAATGTTTTTTTACATAAGACCAGATTTTAGCGTTGTCTTTTTTACATCCTGGCAGGCGCGCAGAACAATCGTCCTATAAAAATTGTTAATAGCTTAGATTAAAATCAATGACCAACAAGGCACTCCATACAATCAGCATCGTAGCCGGAATATCACTATTAGGAATTTTAGTGACACAGGCAACCTGGCTCAAAAAAACCCACGAAGCAGCTCAAAAACAATTTGATCACAGGGCAAATCAAATGCTAGAAAATGTGGTGAGCGAGCTTAAAACCTATGCCGATACTTCTTCTACAATTGCGTTTCATTCTCATTCCGGAAACCTGCATTTTTACGATGTTGTTGACACCCTCTTATTAAAAAACCTGATTCGCAAATACGTCCTTTATCACAACCTCGATACTGTATTCCAATATGCTTTGGTAATTACAGAAACTACAGAATTCATTCATCGTTCGGAACAGTTCGAAGATTGGCACGAAAATGAATCGTACATGGTATGCCTGTCATGTATCTGGAAGAAAGAATACATCCATCTTTCGGTATATTTTCCGAATAAAGACAAAAGCATTCTCAGCAGCTTGATTATTTGGATGTTGCTTTCTGTTCTTTTTACCCTGGCAACCCTTGGCGCCCTGATTTTAATACTCTATACGGTTTTTAGGCAAAAGAAAATTGCTGAAATAAAAAACGACTTTGTCAATAACATGACACATGAACTAAAAACGCCCATATCGACTATTTCTGTTGCCTCTGAAGTGCTTATGCAGTTAGAAGAAACAAATCCGGACCACCGTCTGAAAAAATACAGCAAAATAATTTTTGACGAGAACCAGCGTATGAGAAAGTTGGTAGACAAAGTACTTAACCTTGCCACGCTCGATAAAACACAACCAAATCTCGAGATAGAAGATGTTAACATGCATGCAATTATTTGTAAAACTGTAAATAGTTTCTGCCTCGAAGCGAACAAACAAGAGGTGAAGATTGAATACCAGCTCAATGCCGAGCACCCCACCGTAATGGCCGACACCTTGCACATGCGGAATGTCATCAACAATTTATTGGACAATGCCATCAAATATTCGAATGGCAAACCTGAAATCACTATCTCAACACGAAATTTAAAAGACTTTTTACTTATTACAGTCGCCGATAAGGGTATTGGTATCCCAAAGGAATCGCTTAATAAAGTGTTCGATAAATTTTACCGGGTTCCTGAAGGTAATATTCATAATGTAAAAGGCTTTGGACTCGGTCTTTTTTATGTGAAAGCAATTGTAGAGGCACACCAGGGGAAAGTAAGTTTAAAAAGTTCTTCGAACGATGGAACTCTCATGGAAATATACATACCCCAATAAAAATTTTGCGGTAAATAACAGAATTATGAAAAATAAAATATTGTTGGTAGAAGATGATGAGAATCTCGGTTTAGTAACCAAGGATTTTCTGGAGATGGCAAATTACGAAGTTACCCTCACCGCCAACGGCCTTATGGGACTTGAACTTTTTGCCAATAACAATTACGATATGATTATTTTGGATGTTATGCTTCCACAAATCGATGGATTTTCGGTGGCAGAAAAGATACGAAAAACCAATAAAGATATTCCGCTCATCTTCCTCACGGCCAGATCGATGAAAGAAGATCGGATAAAAGGCTTTAATCTGGGCGCAGACGATTACATTACAAAACCCTTTAGTACCGAAGAATTACGATTAAGGGTTGATGCCATATTGCGTCGGGTAAAACCTGGTTTAAATAAAACCAACGACATGGCCATTTATACCATTGGTCCATTCACCTTTAATTACGACGAATACGAGTTAAGTTCACCAGTTCTTGGCAAAAAAAGACTCACAAAACGAGAGGCAGATGTACTGCGTATGCTTTGTCACTACAAAAATAAAACCCTAAAACGCGAGCTAGCCCTGAACGAAATTTGGGGAGAAAACGACTATTTTATGGGGCGCAGCATGGATGTGTATATTACCAAACTGCGAAAACTGCTTAAAGCAGAGCCAGGCGTAACCATTAGCAATGTGCACAACATTGGGTTTAAACTCGAAGTGGACGAGTAAGCTGCAAAATAAGGTGTTTTATAGGCTTCAGTGAGGAGTCTTTTCCGAAATCTGAATATTACTTTTTTTCTTGCGCAAATAATGATTGAGTTTGCTCAAAATTTCATCTATCTGCACAGGTTTAGAGAGGTAGTCGTCGCAGCCTGCAGTGATACAGTTTTCTTCGTCCTGAGGCATGGCAAAGGCTGTTTGCGCAATTATAGGTAATGTTTTATTCTTTTTTCGTATCTGCCTGGTGGCATCCAGACCGTTCATGTCAGGCATTTTAATATCCATGAGCACCAGGTCAATTTTCTCATTCGTCAGACACTGATCTACGGCTTCTATTCCATTTCGTACCCACAATACTTTTGCCCTCGTTGGCAATATGATGCTCTCTAACAAGGTATAATTCGCAACCTCATCTTCTGCAATAAGTATTGTAGAACCTTCCCAGTTGTAAACAGTGTCGAAGGCTATTTTTTCAGGCTTCACTACATTGCCCGATTTGAGCGGCAATGTAAAATAAAATGTTGAACCCTTATTTAGTTCTGATTGCAACCGGACACTACCACCCATAAGCTTTGCCAGGCCTCTGGAAATGGATAGGCCCAAACCCGTTCCACCATAAAGTTTATTGTACGAACTGCTTACCTGCCTGAACCGATCAAAAATTATCTTTTGCTCCTCATTCGAAATTCCAATTCCGGTATCGCTTACAAAAAATACTATCTCTTTCTTCTCAGAGTTACAGGTATAGCCAAACTGAACCTGTCCGCTTTCTGTAAATTTTATAGCATTGCTTAGCAGATTGGAAAGCACTTGCTCCAACCTGGCTTTATCGCAAATTATAAGATCACTCTCGTCGGACAATTCTATTACCTCCTGCAATTCAATATCCTTATTTTGTGCTCTAATGGCAATTTCGAAATTCTGCTTTAGACTGCGAATGGTGCGGTTTATATGGAAGCTTTTATTGAATAGACTAATCTGGTCAGACTCAATTTTAGAGATATCGATGATATCGGAGATAATATGCAGCAATTGTCTGCAATTGGAATTTATCAGGTTTATAAACTCAACTTGTTTAGGTTCTGAAATTTTTCTGTCGCGCAATAAACTAGCAAATCCCAGAATAGCATTCATCGGGGTTCTAATTTCGTGGCTCATGTTGGCCAGAAATGCAGTTTTTAGATGATCTGCTTCTTCGGCCTTTTCCTTTGCCTGTTTTATCTCGTCGTTGATAAGCTTCAACTTCACATTCTGAATGGCAAGTTTCTCACTGAAAGCCTTTACTGTTTCTTCTTTCTTTCTATGCTCGGTTACATCCAGTGCCACTCCTGTAACTCCGATTACCACACCCGAATTATCGAAAATAGGGGCTTTAATAGTTTCCCAGTAGGTATCGTCTGTTTTCTCCTCAACCTGTAACTGTTTTTTATTCAATACCACATAAAGATCACCATCGCGGTATTGCTGTGCCATGTCGTAGGGGTACAGATCGTAATCGGTACGACCAATAATCTCGTCGACAGACTTTTTATACCTACGCGCAAACGATTCATTCACCGACACATAAACTCCATTCAAGTCCTTCATCCAGGCAAGATGTGGCAAATTGTTGAGGATGGCTTTCTTTTGGGCTTCGCTCTCGATTAATGCCTGTTCGGTATATTTGCGCTCGGTGATGTCGGTAATGATTCCTTCGATGGCAATGATTTCTTTACGTTCGTTATAAATGGCCAGGTTTTTTTGCATTACCCAGCGTTCTTCACCATTTTTCCGAATAATTTTCATTTCGAAATATTCAGGAATCCGGCCTACAATGATGTTACGCCAATGAAAAAAATAATCTTTAATGCAGTCGGGATGAATGAGGTGACGAATAATGGCGGGATTTTTATAGAAATCGTCGGGCGTATAACCAAAGAGTTTTTGAACTTGCGGCGAAATATACTCGTATTGCCTTTCCTTAAATCGAAACCGGTATACCACATCGTTCACATTTTCGGTGATACGATAAAAACGGTCTTTATAAAAATTCTCGCCCGGGAGGAATGACTTACGCAACAATTCTACCTCTTTCTGCAATGCCTCTACCTTTGCCTTTAGGGCTTGGTTTTCCTGATTCAGGTTTTCGTAACCGGCATCGCTTGACATGGGCAGAAAATTGTGAAGTGCGGGTGTAAGATAGATAAAAATTTTGTTTGACTACAACCCCCATTTTCAATTTTTACCAATTAACACATTTACTTTTTCGAATTACAGATAGATTGGACGAATGTATGGTATTGGGGAAATTTTTCAATCCAACAAAAAATGGTGGTTTAAACTAAAGGCATAAGAAATAATACGTTCTATTCCCTATACCAGTCAGCATACATTTTATAGTTTCGGGCTATGCCTTCAATCATTTCGCTGGCTTGCCGGGGATCGACATCCTTAAGGCGTTTGGCCGGATTGCCGCCATAGATGCTGCCAGGCTCTATTTTTGTGCCCGACAACACGATGGCACCAGCCGCGATTATGGAGTTTTCGCCAATTTCGACATAGTCGAGAATTACTGCACCAATACCGATTAATACATTGTGGTGAATTTTAGCGCCATGTATTACCGCGTTGTGGGCAATGGTTACATTGTCGCCAATTTCAATGGTCGACTTCTGGTAAAGTGTATGCAACACCGCACCATCCTGTACATTCACACGATTACCGATACGAATGGAGTTTACATCACCCCGCAATACTGCACCATACCATATGCTGCAGCCATCGCCCATGATAACATCACCCACTACTACTGCTGTTTCGGCAAAGAAACAATCTTTTCCAAATTGGGGTGTAAAACCCCTTACCGGACGAATAACTGCCATACTATTGCTTTCTGGTAAAGATATACCAGTCCGTTGGTTTGGAAAAATAAAAAGTTTGGGTCGGCGATTTTTATTATTACCAATTTTTTGCTTTTATCGAACCCGATGCTGTTTAATAATCATTTGGTTTATCCGATCCTTCGGGCCTGATATACACAAAAGAAAAGCGACGTACAGAGGCTCCGTAAAAATAACCCATAGCATCTCCCGACACATTCGTAAGTATATCGGCCTTATTGGCATCGAAGGGACTTCCTGTCCAGTAGGTCATTTGCATATAGGTTATAAAGAAATCGTAATAAGGCTTTGGAAGCGATTCCATTTCTACTAAAACCCTGTTTGTATCGAGGGTTATCTCTTCTGGTTGGAGCAAATAGATGGCAAAGGAACTTTTCAGGTATTCATTTCCATTTGTATCTATTGATGGAGTAACTCCAATGTAATTTCCATTGACAAATTCATCGTCCACAAAGTTGGTTTTAAAAATCGAATCGTTATACAAGGTATCGTTTATGTAAAGGTTCCATAGGTAGGCATTGCCTGGCTCTTCGAGTTCCCATCCATGGAAATATAGGTTATGGCTGAAAATATCATAGTTTTCAAATTCCTCATAGATAAATTTCACCGAATCGATTTCAGGAGTATTGGCTATAAAAGTTTCGGCTTGGTAAGTTTCGCCGTTGCTTAACCTGATGTGCAAGGTGTAGGAAGCACCCATTATGCCATATACATCGGGTTCGGTATAATAGTGCCCCGGTTCTGTTTCTTGCAGAAGAAACACTCCCCCCGGATGTTCGATGCTCACATCGGCACCAGTTTCCCAGAGCATGCCGGATAGATTCAAAGCTTGCGTGCGTGAAAGAAGTACATAATGCCGGGTGGTGTCGGTAGTAATTTTTCCTTCTACCATTAATAGGCTTTCAAGCTCACCATTATAATCAGTCTCAAGTGGTTCCTGGCAGGATGAAAGGAAAAACAGAACCGAAACTGAAAACAATAAGAATAGAATAAACCGGCTATTTAAATTTTTCGGGATTTCTTTTATGTTCGTATACATGGTTGATTGATATTAAAAGATAAAGTTATAGGTTATTGCGGGTATTACTTTAAAGAGATACATCTTATTCATTTGAATACCGCTTGCACTTTCCGGATCGTCGACATAAACAATCGAATAAAGATTATGCCTGTTGTAGGCATTGTACACCGAGAGGGTAAGGCTTTGCTGGTACCTGCGGTTGGGCACTTTGTTGAGGTCGATGGTGGCAGCCAGGTCGAGCCGGTGGTAATCGGTACCCGGAAACCGATAGGCATTTCTATCGGAAAATTTCGGAATATAATAGTTCTGGTAACGGCTGTAGGAGGTGGCTACTGTAAAAGGCATGGCAGTATAGTACACCCAGTTTGCCGACACATTCAAACGAGGCGTTGCATCGTATGAAAGCACTATTTTAATGTCGTTGGGCCTGTCGTAGTTAGTGGGGTATGGATTGTCGTGATTGATGTCTTCTATTTTTCGACGTGTGAGCGACCAGGTATAGCTTACCCACCCGGTTAGTTTGCCCTGACTTTTACGAATATAAAACTCGGCTCCATAGGCATATCCTACACCCTGCCTCACTTCTCCATCAAGTTTTTGATTCCCAAAAATCTCGGCATGGTCTTTAAAATCGATGGAGTTGTTAAGCCATTTGTAATACCCCTCTACCGAGGCTTCGAACATGTTGTTGTTGAAATTCCTGAAGTATCCCACGGCTATCTGGTCGGTAAGCTGGGGCTGAATATTCTGGTTGCTGGTAAACCAAATATCGAAAGGTGTGGGGGCCTGGCTGTTGGTGGCCAGGTGCAGGTATTGGATCATGCGGTTGTAACTGGCTTTTACCGAGCTTTTTTCGTTGAGTGAATACCTAGCCCCAATGCGTGGCTCAAATCCATAGTAAGTATTGTAAATATTGCCCTGCTTATACACTATACTATCTAAAAACTCACCTTCCGCATTGTAGCTGTTTGCCACCCCACCGGCATTGTTAAACATGCTAAAGCGAAGGCCATATTGAAACGATAAACGGTCGCTGACGCTTTGCTCGTTGCACACATACACAGCACTCTCATAGGAATATTCGGTAGGAATCTCTATCGAGGTGAAGTTACTGTCTGAAAGAGATTCGAATTTGCCGGGTAGCAATTTATGGTACATCAGCTGCACCCCAAAGCAAATTGTGTTATTGGGATTAAGAAAATAGGTATAGTCGTTTTTAAAGCTGTAATCGTCGATGCGCGAGGTCCAGTCGAAAGCAAAACCACCTGAGGGCTGCCCCAGGGAATAATTGTACCGGCTTCCGATAAACATAAAATTCGAAAACAAACGGCTATTAAAAATATGGTTCCAGCGAAGGGTTCCGGTAGCATTACCATATCCCATCTGAAAGAAACTTCCGAGCTTCACCACATCTTTGCCCGAATAAAGCGAGAGAAAAACACGGTTGTTTTCATTGATGTGGTAGTTGGTTTTGAGATTGACATCCCAAAAATACACTTTTGTGTCTTGCAATACAGGTTCGTTGAACAGAGGGAAAAACATGTCGTAATAAGTGCGTCGCCCAGATAAAAGAAAAGACGATTTTTCGGTAATGGGGGCCTCAAGCGTTAAACGGCTGGCCAGTGTGCCAACCCCACCTTTGGCTGCAAACTTTTCTGCATTGCCATCGCGCATTTGCACATCGAGTACCGAAGCCTGTCGGCCACCATATTTTGCGGGTATTCCTCCTTTAAAGAGTTCCACGCTTTTAATGGCATCAGGATTAAACACCGAGAAGAAGCCTCCAAAGTGTGATGGGTTGTAAACCACTGCTTCGTCGAGCAAGATCAGGTTTTGGTCCACCGCACCCCCACGTACATAGAAACCCGAGGTACCTTCGCCCACCACCGAAACACCGGGTTGCAATTGTATGGCCTTTATCACATCGGCCTCGCCCATAAAAGTTGGTATGCGCTCAATGGTTTTAATGTCGAGCTTTTCGGAACTCATGGATACATCGCGGATATTCACATCGCGCCGCTCGGCAGTAACGGTTACCGATTCAATCATTTCCGAGGTTTCTTTCAGGTTGAAAACAAGTTTGGTGTCTTTCGAGAGATCAACAACCTGATTTTGCTGCCCATAGCCCATATAACTTATTTCAAGCGTGTAAGTGCCTTTGGGCAAGGTAAGCGAATAAAAACCATATGGGTTGGTAACTGTGCCAATGGATAGTTCTTTCACAATTATATTGGCGCCAACAAGGCTTTCGCCTGCCTCATCGTAAACATGTCCGCTGACTGTAAACTTCTGCGCCTGAACAATCCAGGCAAACATTAGAAGAAAGAGAACTAAAACAAAATTTTTCATGATTAGCATTAGATGTTAAAAGGTTTCAATTGGTATTTAACGTGGTAAAAACAACACAAACATATACAACCTACTTATCCAGGTATAGGTGAAATCGGTAAACAAGCTATATCTATCGGTAATTTAATGGTAGTACCCAAGGAAGTTCAGGATAAAATAATTCCAATCACTTCTAGTGGTTGTTAACGCCGGCTAAAACTTACCAAACTTAAAAATCAATCCGGCCGAATAACTGGTAAGTGCATCTGGCGATACAAGCTCAACATTCTTTCCGTTGTAAAGCTTGGTAAGGCTAATGGTGCTGGTATACCGGTAATTGAGAAATGCTGCAATCCTAAAAAAATTTGTGAGGTTGAATTCAAGCTCAACTCCAGGTTCCAGCACGCCGAAAGTGGCCGTTTGCTCCACCAGATTTTGTTGCTCATAGTCAGTACCTTCATCTTCCCAGGTAGAATAGGCTGCTCCACCTATGCCAACAAGAACCGGAAACGAAAGATGTACCGGACTTCTGCCAAAGGCAATTAGTTCGAGAAAAACCCCACCATAACCACCACCCAGGCTAGCCTTCTTCTGAAAAATCGGATCGTATTGATATTCGGTTACAAATCCGGTACCACCAATGCCCATGGCAAAGGTATGCCCGAGTATAATGCCTCCGCGAGCATTAAAAACCATGGCATTGTCATTATTAATTGGTGAATATCCCCCTCCAAAAGCACCATATCCGCCAATGGTGCGACCCTCAAATATGGTTTTAAACTCCTCATTCTCCTGACCGGAAAGAGCAATTGCCCATAGGATACTAAAAATTGTAAGTATATTTTTCATAGTAATAAGGTTAGAATCGATATTTTACAGAAATCGACATATTAACCGGACGAAGTATGAATATCCGGTTAATGGAAAACTCGAAAAAAGGTTTTAATTCACTAGAAACCATAATGGGTACTTCCGGGAAATAATACTCCAGGCCTATTATACCGTCCATCCCAAATAAGGGAGAAAGCGTCCAATCATAATAATAGGTTCTGTTAAGAAGCTGGTGCTTATTGGTATACGATATACCTGTATGCACACCATAACCATAGTATAGTTTGAAATTTTCGGAATACTGTTCAAAAGCAGGCAGGAAATGCTGCTTCATTCCACCAACACGGAAACCCCTATCCTGGAAAACCAGAAAGAGTTCAAGAGCTAAGTCATCTTTTACAAACTGCCGGTAGGCAAATACGGTTCCATCGCCAAAGCGAATGCCTGCATCGCGTGTATAATTTTGCGCGTGAAGCAAACTGAAGGAAAACAATATCCCAATCAGGCACAATCCCCTTTTCGCCATCCGCGTTGTCTTTCCCATCGCTTTCATTGGTTCTGCATGCTAAAGGATTGATTAATCACCTGGCCCGAACCAGAAATACTGGCATTTACCGTGTCTGGATTTCCATAATAATAAACAAAACCTGAACCACTTAAAAACACATCGAGAGTCTCGTAGACATAAGTGTGAATGTTTCCTGAACCAGAATGATTGATAGCACAGGAATTTACCCGCATCGATTCGGCATTGATTACTCCCGAACCAGAAAGGTTGATGGTGGCACGATCTGCCCGGCCTCCCAACCAGATATTTCCTGAACCAATAAGACTTACATCGAGGGTGTTTGCTACCGAAAGGTTGCGAATAGTGATATTGCCCGATGCGGAATGCACCACATTGAAATAGTCTGCAGTAAATCCATTGACTTCGATGTTGCCTGTGCTGTTAAGCGAGATATAAGTTAATGCCGGACAGCTTACCACAATCTGGGTCTGACTGCTAAAATTGATACACCCTTCGTGTTCGTTGCTGATAATTAATTTTTGGTCCTTTACAATGGTTTTGATGTATTGTTGCAAGTTTTCGTCGGTTACCACTTTCACCGAAGTGGTGGGTGCATATTCTACAATTACTTTAAACTCGCCATCGACTTGAATTCCGGAAAAGGAGCCTCCTAAGCGTTCTTCGGTTAATACAGCCCCACTGCCATCAAGACAAGGTAACCAGGCTTCGCACGAATAAAACCAGATTGTAACAAAAAGAAAGAGAAGGATGCTAAGAATTTTGCTGTTCTGTATTGTTTTCATTGCCCTAATGCCTGTTTTAACTTTTATTTTTGAATGATGTTGATGTAGCACTTGCGTTCGGCTAGAATCTTAACTTTTGGTTGATTCTCCGAGGTGCTGGTACCAAGCGTTCCATAAGTTAGCAATAATTTCTCTTCCCCTCCCAGTTCCTTGGTCTGAAGTTTCGAGTTGAGTGTAGGCACGGTAAGGTATACATCCGGATGATGGGTTACATCGAGGTTAAAAGATGATCCCTTGGCAAAACGCAACTCTACATCAGTAAGGTCCGAAACTACATTCACCAGGCTAAACTGGGTGTTGATGTCTTCCACCACCAGGCTGTAGTATTTGTTGGAGAAGTTCATCTCGCGTTGCAGGGTGCTGACTCTAAGCTTGGTAAAGTCGCCTGCACCAGATAGCACATTAACCTGCCCTATTTTATAATTGTCGCGCCGCG
>JAMIIA010000166.1:0-2024 GCA_035913795.1 Bacteroidales bacterium | reverse complement strand
TCCCGAGTTTGACAGTTAAATGGGTTTAGTGCTTCTGAGACCCGCATAAAATCGCGATTCTTATTCCCAATTTTCGGAAATGTAGTGAACAATATTTTATCACAATTTGCTACAGTATTACTTATGTACTATTTTTATGTCGTTAAGACACGACTATGTACATAAAGATTACAAAAAATCAAAGGGGTTATGCTTATTACCATCTAGTAGAAGCCTACAGGGAAGATGGTAAGGTCAAGCAAAGGACACTTATGTCCTTGGGCAGAGTTGAAGAAAATAAACTTGAGCAACTATCCGATGCAATCAGTAAGCATCTTGAGACAGTTAGCATTTTGAGTCTTTCGAAGGAAATAGACATAGCTGATACGTATATCCTTGGACCACTGTTGGTTTTAGAGAGAATGGTAGAGGCAATAGGTATAAAAGCAGCTCTGCAAAATGTACTTTCTCAACATAAAAAACTTCAGTTTGATTTTGAGAAGGTTGTTTTTACCCAACTCTGTTCACGGTTCATAAAACCCGTATCAAAACTTTCTCTTTACGATAACTGGGTTGGCCGGATGTATCCGGAAATGATAGACCATCAGGTTGATCTGCAACATATCTATCGGAGCCTGGATATTTTGGCCGATCATAAAGAAGTGATCGAGAAATTTATTTACCAGTGGAAGAAGGATCTGTTCACCATTAACGTTGACGTAGTTCTGTATGATCTGACAACCTTACGTTTTGAAAGTACCCGTGAGGACCTGGGAGACCTGAGGAGATTTGGTTATAGTAAGGAAATGCGTACAGATTGTACCCAGGTTGTATTAGGGCTGCTTACCGATACAGATGGTATACCATTATGTTTTGAGGTACACCCAGGGAACACTTTTGAAGGGAAAACTCTTGAGAAAATAGTTGAAAAAATGCGTGGTAAGTTTTTAATCCGCAGGTTTATTTTTATTGCCGACCGGGGGTTGTTCTCTTTTGAAAACCTTGATCATATCCGTGCTGACGGGGGTGAGTTTATTGTTGGATTAAAAATGGGTTCGATGAGTAAACTGCGTCAGGAAGAATACTTTGACCTGTCGAAGTTCACGTGGATAAACGAAAAGCTTGCTTTTTATGAAACCACCCTGAATGAGGATCGTTGCATTATTACATGGTCAAAGTCAAGATCTGAACGGGATCGTAAAGCCAGAGAAGACATACTGGAAAAAATAACTCAGAAACTTGCTGAAGATAAGAAGCTGACCAAAAAATTTATCACTAACCGCAGTTACAAAAAATACCTCAGGATAGAAGGGAAAGACCACTGTGAACTCAATCACAGAGCCATCGCCGAAGAAGCAAAGAAAGACGGTTTTTTTGGAATCATTACCAATGTTGTTTCCATGGAAGCTTCAGAAATCGTAACCCATTACAAACAATTATGGAAAATCGAAGATGCCTTTGGGGAAATTAAGGGAACGCTTAAAACCCGTCCCATGTTCCATTGGACTGATAAACGAATTATCGGACATCTGATGTTGTGTTTTCTGGCATACTTGTGTGAAGCCCAATTAACAAAATTACTTAGAGAAAGTGCCGGGAATCTTGACAAAAAGTCAATTGAAAAAAAAATTATCCGAACAAGAGAACTGACAGTGGTTCAGGCAATGGATGAATTGAATCGGGTTATGGCAATACCTGTAAAAGTAAGAAAACAAACCATTTGGGTAAGAACAGATATACCCCCTAATGCCCAAAATCTGATAAAAACTATCGGGATGAGAATCCCACCAAAAATATTACGGAAAACGGAAATGTAGTGGCACAAATTTTTTTTACGCAAGTAATACGTTTAATATTAACTAGTTGAAAAAATCAACTGTCAAACTCGGGACAGGTGTCGGGACGGGACGTCTCCCGGGCGGTCATGCCCTGATCCAACCCGACAAGGAGGCGCACGGAATCCGGGGCTGGTCTGAAGATTGTTCCGGTCGGAGGACGAGAAAAACAGGAAATAAGGATCTGTTAGGTTGTTCTGCAGCTGACTG
>JAMIIA010000165.1:0-3013 GCA_035913795.1 Bacteroidales bacterium | reverse complement strand
GTTCTGATCACCAATTCTATAGCTGGTGGTACCTTTTGTTCCCATCAATCGAATATAACAATTTTTTTAATTTATGATCGGATAGACAAACTGGTTTTATTCGGTTTAGAGAATTGACGGTACAACCATCAATTAGCAATAGAGTAAGCTTATGAAATTGTTATGGTTGAAAATTCGGGTTGTAAACCCGAATTAGCGGGGCCACAAAGGCACCAAGTCTCCAAGGGCGTTGCGTATATATTTTGCTTATAATATTCTTTATCCTCCATACTGGCAGGTGTTTGCAAATGCCATAAAAAAATGGAGTCCCGATGTAAATCGATACTACGCTCAGGCTTTTCGTTTATTTGTTGTGCTTGTTATTCAGGCATTCTGCGCTCAGTAATGGGGCAACTAAAATGCATAATTCCTTTAAAGTATAGTATATTTGTAATGACAAATCGTTTTTGCCATGCGAACATTGACTATTGAACTAACAGATAATAACTCTTTAAAAGCCTTACAGGATTTGGAGCATAAAAATTTAATCCGTATTGTGAAAGAACCGGATTTAAATTCATATTCTTTGCCTGGCGAACCTATAAGCGTTGAAGATTTTAGAAAATGGGTTGAGTATGCCGAGAACTCCCCGACTGTAGGTTTAACAGAAGCAAAACAACGATGGGCAGAACAAAAAAAGAAGCTCCAAAAGCTTATTCGCTAAGGATAACCGAACACGCCTTACAGAACATTGATGATATTACCGGCTACATTGCCTATATCCGGCATGAGCCTTTAAAAGCTATCCGCGTTGGTGACGAGATTTTTAAAACTATTGACCACATAGAAAAGAACCCGCATGCTTTTCGGGAATGCGAAGAAATACCCACCAAAAATAAAATCTACCGTAAAGCTGTTTGCCTTAGCTGGCTTATTCTCTATAAAATTAAACCTGGCGAAATTATTATCCTTGGCATTATTCACGGGCACCGCAGGCCTTCGAGGGTTAGATGTTTTAGAAAGGTAAAATAAAGCATAAAACAGTCTGGCAGGTGTTTGCAAATGCCATAAAAAAACGGAGTACCTATGTAAATCGATACTACGCTCAGGCTCTTCGTTTATTTGTTGTGCTTGTTATTCAGGCATTCTACGCTCAGTAATGGGGATTAAAACTCTCCTTTTTCTGGCATTTTATCTGCTTAGTCTTGAATTATAATTGCTCAAAATTTGCTAACTTAAAGAGGTAAACCCCTTCGGGAAAATACCCTTGCAAATGCTTTCTTTACGCATAAGAATTTACCGCTGGTTCGAGCTTCTACTATTGTACATCGGCATTCCTGTTATTCTGAAGTACAGTGAGAACCCTGGGCTCAAATTTATTGCGCTCCTACTGGTTTTCTCCGTATTTCTATACATTCTTTTGCGCGACAAGACATTCAAGAAAAAACAGTTTAGGCTGAATGGCTTCAGGGCCTGGCGGATGATCCTTTGGCGCACTGCACTCATGATTATTTTTCTGCTCACTTTTACCTGGTTTTTCTTTCCCGAGCAATATTTCGCCCTGCCTGTGCATGCAACAGGCTTGTGGGCCATAACGGTGCTGGCTTATCCCTTTGTTTCGGTAATACCCCAGGAGCTGGTTTTCAGGGTTTACTTTTACCATCGTTTTCAGGGTTTGGTGGCCAACCGGAACCTATTGATGCTTTTGAATGCCTTGCTGTTTTCCTATTCACACATTTTGTTCAACAACTGGGTGGTGTTGGTGTTTACATTTATTGCCAGCATATTATTCTCTTTTACCTACTTAAGGCATCGTTCTTTTACCATTGTAGTGCTCGAGCACTCACTATATGGTTTGTTGGTTTTCACCATTGGACCGGGCAGTTTTTTTCACACGCTGAATTAAGTGGCTGGGTAATTCTTTCTGAGAAGGGAGACATAAGATCAGAGGTATAAAATTCTTTCAATTTCTTCTTAGATTTGGCAGGTAAACTCATTCAGTATGACAGGATATTGTTACCATCAATTTACCGAAACAGAATCTATTACGCTTCCGGCAGGAAGCATTGCAGCCAACAGAGGCTATGGGGCATTCGATTTTTTCGGGGTAAAGCAAGGCAAAGCCTTTTATCTCGACCGGCATCTGCAGCGCTTTTTCAATACCATGCGCCTGATGCGGCTTAAAATAGAGTATTCACCCGGGCAGATTCAGGCACTGGTGCAGGAAATCATCCACCTTAACGGAAAAGGCGATTTTTTTGTCAAGTTATTCGCTTATCCTATGGAGAATATTTCGGGTAGCGAAATACCGGCTGAGTTTTTTATTATACCCCTTGTTTTGCCTGTCGATATGCGCTTTAATTATCGTGCGGGCATTTCGCTCATCAGCAAAGAGTATCAGCGGTTTTTGCCCGAAGCCAAATCGACCAACTACCTTCCACTCATATACTGGCAACACGAAATCGACCTTGCTGGGGCAGCCGATGTGCTTTACCATGCTGATGGAACGATCAGAGAATCCTCACGAGGCAATGTGTTTGTTGTAAAAAACGGGCAGGTATTTACTCCCGCCAGAAATATGCTGAAAGGCATTACCCGCAGCATTATTCTCGACTTGCTCCACAAAAAGGGTGATGCATGCATCGAAAGAGAAATTACTTTGGAAGAATTATTTGCTGCAGACGAGGTTTTTCTTTCCGGCACCACCAAAAAAGTGCTGCCAGTAACCTGTATCGACAATCGAACCATAAACAATGGTTTGGTAGGCCCTGTATCGACCAGTCTTATGCATGAATTCGAAAAACTGCTTGAGGGCTGATTTATTCGCGATAGCTAATTAGTCCTCCCTTAAAAAGTCACTTTTTGCGCAAAAGGATAATTTGAGATCGAAATAATGTCAAAAGTTGTTTGAAAAATTGTTTCAAAAAATTGGCATAAAATATTTTTTAGGTCTGCTTTTATTCTATTGAGCATTTTTTTCAGATTAAAAGCTGTTCCTGCCATTATTGTGTTGACTTTGTCACCTAATTCACCC
>JAMIIA010000164.1:0-1210 GCA_035913795.1 Bacteroidales bacterium | reverse complement strand
CCGTAAATAATTGTAATTATTATATCATTGTAAAATAAGGCCTGTTTTTGCTTCTTGTAAGCGTCGGAATTTTTTACAATTCCAATATTTTGAACTCCATGTATCAGTTTTATTATGGATATTTTAAATAAATTATGTTAATTATTATAAAAGGTTATTATTGATCTTCGATTAGACTTCTCTTAGAGGCATGTAATATGCTTACAATGTATTACAATCAGTATGATTCAGGACCGATATAATGAATAAACCTAATCGTAGCAGACGAAATTCTGCAATCATCTTGATCATGGTTATCCTCGTTGCAAGTCTGTATTTGCTTGCGCGTCATACGTCTTTTGATTCAATCCTATCGAAAATCAACCGGCAACATGAAGAGCCTAGTGAGCAAGATTTTCAAGATGCCAGCTTCGAAGGAAACGGGAAATGGTATGGGCTTTGTAACAAAAACATCATACATTCGATTGCCGATTTTCGCAAAATAGTATCCAGCGATCCTATATTAAAAGCCCATTATGCTGATTTTAAATGGGAAAATGCAACAATGGGCAGACTGGATAAAGCGACATGGGCTTATGTGCATTACAGGAAAAACGATACAATATTTCGTAAAAAATTACCGATTGTATTGGCCTCCGGTGACGATTATATTACCGACGGGAATGTAAAGGTGAGAACAACATGCTGTAATAGCTATACCGCCTGTCCTCCTCTTGAAGACCTGGATGCAGATCCTGCAGCGGGCGCTTCACCATTGCTGGAGGATGATCCTTCTGCAGGGACTCCGCCATTGAATAATAACATACCTTTGGCATCTTCAGAGCCAATCCAAGATCCGACCCCTGCAATGATGGCGGGTCCGGTAGCGCTTGATCCAAACGCATACGGCGCTGTTCCGCCTGCTATAGTGGCATTGGGCCCTGCTTTAATATCGTCTGGTGGAAGCGATCCGGGAGGTGGAACGCCATCAACTGATCCACATGATCCTCCTGACCCCGGCGGCAACCCCGTTCCTATTCCTGCAGCCATCTGGCTTCTGGGTTCTGGTCTGTTAGGGCTTTGGGGTGTACGGAGGAAGATGAGAAAATAAGAACTTTTATATAATCTAAAATTGAAAGGCAGGGTCAATTGGCTCTGCCTGTTCTAATTTTACTGCTTATTGTTTGTAATCTTCGACTCATCATCGAATTTTGATTTTAACAATTACAGG
>JAMIIA010000163.1:0-79822 GCA_035913795.1 Bacteroidales bacterium | reverse complement strand
ATGATCCAAATTAATAAACTGTTTCAACGGGGTTCTGAAGATGCTCAGTTGGGGATGTCTTTCTGTTTTTGCTACCATTTTGCAAAGCTTTTCAGCAAATTATCAAATTCCTTGCAAATTATATCGCCTTTTTAGTGAAAATTATCAACATAACATGTTAATATACAATAATATAATGCTATTTTAAGGGACGACTATTTAAAAACCTTGGTGAAGGATTAAAAATCAACCTCGGTGATATCATTCTGCAAAGCGAATTCGAACTACTTAGTGTTGAAAAGCTTTACTGGGATTCCGCGAACAATAAGATAATAAATGACGGTCGCACACTAATCAACTCCTTGCTTGTGGGTGGTGGTATTTTTCAACCCATAGGACAAAGAGGTGGATTATCCATTATGCTGCTGTATAATTTAATCGAAAGCGAATTTAGCCCCTATACAAACCCAGTAATCCGTTTTGGTTTTTATTTCTAATGTTTGCTTAAGCTTTCATGCTGGTTTCTATGAGCAATAAAACAAAAAGCGCAGTTTTCACTGCGCTTTTTTATGTCAATCAAAAACAAGAATCGAACAATAAACTATCTGAAAGTGAAACCCATGCCCACTGTAGCCATGCTGTAGTTGGCATAGGTATAATCGAAATGAAGGGTAAAAATTGCAAATTTAAAGCGCATACCTGCGTTAAAACGAGGTTTGGTAATACTTCCGTCGGTATTTTTAATTTCCATATCAATCGGGTCCAGCAAAGCGCTGCTATTCGTCACCACCATGGCAGGTGCCGCATCGAGGTCAATGGAAGGATAATAGCCTTTTAAATCGAGGTCGGTTTTGGTAGATGCAAAACCAATTCCACCATAAAAACAGACCACTGGCAAGTTAGCCGACACCAATAAATTGGCAGTATGGCTTTGTGTTACAAAGGTCATTTTCTGGTCGTCCCAGCTAATGCCGGTGGTGTTATCGTCTAGTTCAACCATATCTGGTGTCACATTAAGACCCACTTTGGCATCCATTTTTGTATAACCATAATGTACCGATAACTCTAAAACAGGAACTTTCTCCAAAACCGGTATCCATTGTTTAATGCCATGTTTAAAGCCAATGCCCCACATGCCAATTTCAGCTTCGCCCGTACGAATTGATGGCATATAGCGGCCAATGATGTCGGTTTCCTTAATAAGACCCACACTTAATTGCAACATCGGTGATGGCACGTAAGCCACGCCCGTGCCCTTGGGCATATCAAAAGCTTTTGTTTCTGGTAAACCATCTATGTTATAGTTAAGTTGACTGCCCGTTTCGTTTTTCCCGGCAATGGTAGGAGTTTGTTCCGATGCGCCAGGGGCTAATTGCAAACTACTTAAAGTAAGCTGGCTCAAATCCATTTTCTGGTCCGCATCAGGCACAAAAGATGTGTTAAAGGTAGCAGTAACATCAAAACCGCCCAACTTATGCGAGCCGGCTGTATTATACCATCCTCCGGTCATACTGGCACCAAAGGCATTAAAATAAGACCCAACGTATCCCTGCAACAGCACCTCCGCATCTTCCTGGCCAGCTGCTAAAAACTTTCCGACGTCAACCACCTGGCTGTTCAAGCCTGTAAGCATATACATCGCAAGAGCGAAACCCAAAATCAGTTTTTTCATAATAGAGTTTTTATAAGGTTTTTTATCATCAATACTTCATACGTATAGTAATATTAGTAAGTTTTATTTTGAAAAGAAACTTTTAAAAAGCAAAGCTTTTACTGCCTGAAAAAAATAAGAAATTAAATACACTATATTTTTGCAGGTAAAAATTAAGATACTATATTTGCATCGCTTAAAAAATAAGCTGAAGCCCTTAAAATACACGATTCAGTAGCTCAGCTGGTAGAGCACATCCCTTTTAAGGATGGGGTCCTGGGTTCGAATCCCAGCTGAATCACACCTAAAACCGGTTAGCAATTCTAACCGGTTTTTTTTGGCCTTTGATTTGGTGATGTAAATCATTATTGTAAAATAATTCATATCATCAGTGCCTGCTTGACTAGATAGGTTCATTATTAGTAGTTTAGCAGCAGAACCAAATCTCAGAAAAATGGAAACATTAGTAAAAACATCCAGCCAGCAGCTAAGCCAAGGTGCTTGTATGTCGAGAGAACAACTTAGCAACCAAGGCATTACCCCTACCAACCTACAATGTTTCTCTTATTATCACTATGTACTCTACGAAAAAGGAGATAAAAGAATTATCCTAAAACCACTGCCTCATAATTTATTTAAAATTATTCGCGAATACACCTTTATTCCAGCATAAGGACTTAAAATATCTGATAGAAAACATGAAAAATAATCCTACCTTCAGGATTATTTTTTTTGCCTTATTGTAATGGATTCGAAAAGTAAAAAATACATAAGACTCTACGATCAGCTAAAAGGCTTACTCGAAAAGAGTCCGCATTTAATAGCTCAGCTTGCTACCATCAATGCCATTTTATACCATAAAAACCAAGGTTTTTTTTGGGTAGGCTTTTATCTTTTAGAAAAAAACAGGCTATTTGTTGGCCCCTACCAAGGACCAGTGGCTTGTCAAGAGCTAGCATATTCTAAAGGGGTATGCTGGGCCAGTATACTTAAAGCCAAGAGCATAGTAGTGGAAGATGTTGAAGCTTTTCCGGATCATATTGCCTGCGATGCACGCTCGAAATCGGAAATAGTAATACCTATTTTTAATTCGAAAGGCCAGCCTTTAGGAGTGTTAGACATCGATAGCGATAAAAAGGCGAATTTCGATGAGTCTGATCGGGCTGGTTTGGAAAAAATTGTGTCCTTATTAAACCCTAATTGGGTCGACCAGATAGAATAGTAAAAATCTTAGGCTATTTCTTGTCTGTATCCCTCGAGCAGCTGCTTAATTTTTGCCACTGAATAGGGCTTTGTAAGCAGATTCGAAAATCCGGCATCGCTGTAATTATCGAAAAACATACTGGGATTGTGGGCAGTAAGAGCGATAATCGGAATATGCCTTTTCCGTTCAGGCATCTGATCGCGTACATACCTGGTGGCCTCCACCCCATTCATTACAGGC
The DNA here is from genome assembly GCA_035913795.1 of Bacteroidales bacterium. Taxonomy (GTDB): domain Bacteria; phylum Bacteroidota; class Bacteroidia; order Bacteroidales; family UBA10428; genus UBA10428. The sequence goes on along the minus strand of JAMIIA010000163.1, from coordinate 76,748 downwards.
ATTTCTATATCCATTAACACCACGTCGAAATGATTTTGGGCTAATTCATCAACCGCTTCGCGGCCATTTCTTGCCAAAAAAAAATCACAACCGATATCTTCAAGTATCTCAGACAACAGTAATCTGTTTGTAAAAATATCGTCTACTACTAATATTCGCATTTTCGACATAATTGCTCTCTATCCTAATTGACTAAGGGTTTTAATGATTTTTAAACTGTTAATTTTTACTTTCGAACCGTCCAGATCGATGATTTTATCGTTTTTAAATTCTGCCAGGGTGCGAATAAAGCTTTCTTTTGTAGTGCCAGCCAATTCGGCCAACTCTCTTCGTGTAAAGGGAAATTCAAAAGTCTCGCTTTTATATATTTGTTCGGAGAAATATAAAATTACATCGGCAATACGTCCAGGTAATTGTTTATGCGATTGGCTCATAAGCCGCTCGAAGATATAGAGCCCGTCGTTGGATATTTTATGAATAAATTTACTGGCAAACTCACCATTGGAATAAAGAATAGTATTGAAAGTATTAATGTCGATAAACCCTATCTCTGTTTCCTGAATAGAAGCTGCAGAATATTGGTGCGTATCGCGGCCATAGATCGACAACAGACCAAGGAAATCGTTCTTTACAGCTACTTTTAATACAATGAATTTGTTATTGCGTCCTTCTTTAAAGACCTTCACCATACCAGAGCGCACAAACATGATGTGCGAAGTACGGGTGTTCTGACGAAATATTATCTCCTTCTTGTTGTATTTCACTACGTTACTATTTTGTAAAATAGCTTCGCGTTGCAAGGAAGAAAGACAATACTCAAATGGCACCAATACCTCGGTTTCGTTCGCTTCCATCAGCATTTAGGTTGTGGAGTTATTCTTTACGAAAGTTAAGAAAAAAAACAAGACATAAAAGCTTTGAACGAAAAAAGGATGATTTAAATCACATAAATTAAGTAACATAAATCAGATTCAACCAAAACTAAGGTTTGTAAAAGTCCGACTATTTTCGCTATATTTACGATAAAGCCTTAAGCCGGAGAACCAAAACCTAGACAATACATTAACCCTTTTTGCTTAACTTACCCTAAGATGACTGATAATAAAGATTTTACTATACTTGTAGTTGACGATTCGACAACCAATGTTGTTTTACTGGAGGCGATTTTAGATGAAAAAGGATACCAGATTGAGACTGCCTTAAACGCCAAAGAGGCTTATGCGATTATCGAAAAACAGACTCCTGACCTTATTTTACTCGATTTGCTCATGCCTAAAATTAGCGGATTCGAATTTCTCGAAGAAATAAGACGGAATAAAAAAACAGTAAACACCCCAGTTATTGTTGTATCAGCCCTTACCGATGAAGATAATATTGAGAGGATAATGAGCATGGGTGCAGTCGATTTTGTAAAAAAACCCATCGATTTACAATACCTTATCGATAAGGTGGAATCAGTTTTACAAGAATCTCACTCCTCTAAAGAATAATTGTTTGATTAATATTTCGCTGTCGTTAATCACAATAAAAGAAGCCTTTGTCGAATTAATTTAACTACGGTCACTCCCAGTCGTATTCACACTAAATGAATTACGTTATGAGAGTTTTAGTGGTTGATGACAATATTATCGATAGAAGGTTAGTGAAGTGCACCTTACAAAACCGTCTGAATATTGTTGCCGAGACGGCAAAAGATGGGTTGGAGGCATTAAACCGAATCAAATGCGAGCCTTTCGACTTAGTAATTACTGATATTGTGATGCCTAAAGTGGAAGGTATTGAACTAATAAATCATATCCAATCGATTAGCCCAGCCACAAAAATTATTGCCATTTCGGGCAACAATCCCTATTACTTGTATATAGTTAAAAAGTTAGGCATCCACTCTGTGTTTACCAAACCACTCGACATCAACAGTTTCATCGAAAGAATTGAATCTCTATTAACGCAGGCAGAGAAAAATGTAATTGCTTAGCAGCAATTCATGATGATCCATATCACCTTTCTAGAGTGTTTATTCTCACTAAATTTATTTTTGCATTCGCCCACTTCATTCTAAATTTATGAATTGCAACTTAAATTAAAATAAGTGTGAGCAGCAATAAAGAACAGGATGTTGATATAATTCAATTGATTCAGCAAACCTTTTCCAAGGTTAATGATAAGATTGACGAACTTATTTCATGCTCGGTAAAAGATTTTGTGCTGCTAAATACCGATTTTAAGCAGTATTACAGTTTACTTGAGAAAGCATCTGCATCGACAAACAGCTTCTTTGGTTTCATCCACCAAATAACCTCCGAACTTAGTCCGGTTGAAGTTACCTGCCAAACAATCGATGATGCGAATGAAATTCAGTTACTTAACAAGCAACAGCTCCTTGCTTTCAAAGAATTAAAAAGCAACTTTCAACTCGTTATTCTTCAAATTAACAACCTCAGGCAGGATCTGAGCACCTTGTTGCTGTTGTACACCAATTTGCGATTTGACCCTGAGTTTACCGGCGAAAAACTTTCCGTAAACAATTGCATCGAAAAGGTAAATGCGTGTTTCAATTTGTTCGAAACAAACATTAGAGAGATTACTGATAAGCTTGAATCGACCATTAACCATTCGGAACAAGGCTATAGTAAAGGGCTCGATCTGTTCCTCGATTTGATTGGTAAAAGAAGTAAGCAAAATGTGTATTTTGGTGATTTAAAGCAAAGCGCCAAAGCTTATTATAGTCAATTGGAAGAAATTGATAAACAACGTAAAACCAGCACTTCTGAGATAATCACCAATTTGCAGTTTCAGGATATCTTAAGGCAAAAAGTAGAGCATATCCAGGAAGCGCATTCACGCATTACTCAAAACCTATATGCCAATCATACTTCGGGAGATTCACTTAACGTAACGGAACTTTACCAGCTCCGCGATATCAGCTCCTTGCAATCGGCGCAATTGGTGCATGCCAACAAAGAATACCAAACAGCCATTGAAAGCATACTCAACCGGATTAATACCCTTAAACTACTCACGAATAGCTACAACAACATTTGGCTAAACTATTGCCGAACCGAAAAAGCAAGAATTTTACATCTTCTTTCGAATCTTGAAGAAGATACCACTCTGTTGCAAACGCAAATTTTCTCCCTGAATCAACTTTCGATAAGCTATAACCATCTTGTTGATGAATTGACTGTTCCACTTAAAGGCATGGAGAACCTGGTACATACAACCCCTTGTTTATGTGAAACTTTGCAGGAGTTTGATCAATTGATTGCTAACTATGAAATAGTAAACACAGGCAAGGATCCTTTAAATCCGCTAAAACAAATAAAAAAAGAATCGGAGAAATTCCGCACTGGTCATCTGAAACTAATAAACAATCTGCGCGATTTACTTGCCGACCAGGCAAAGAATATAGGCGAGGTGCAGCAAAAAAGTAAATTCAAGTTGCAAAGAGTTAGCGACTTTACCGATAAAATCATTAATTTAATGCAGGATATTCGACACCTAAGCAACGAAAACCTGACTGTAATTGATTTTAAACCCATGCCAGTAGAATATGGCATAGAAAAGGTTGCCTATTTTCAAACATTTGAAAATGAAGTAAAAGCAATTATTGCCTTGCTTAATGAGCTAATTGAAAAAGTGAAACTAAACAACAAAGATATTGACAGCAGCAATCTGGAGCATCTGAAAAAGATGTATACTATGCAAAGCGAACGTGATATACACAATCAGATGACTCAATCCACAGACATTGTCAATGAGAAGAAAAATGATGAAGTCGAATTTTTTTAATATTAACACCTCAAACCATGAGTAAAAAAATACTTTTCGTAGACGACTCAGAAAGTATTAGGGAGATAGTAAGCTTTACCCTTCAGAACGAGGGTTACGATGTATTGATTAGCGACAATGGCAAAAATGCATTGGACCATTTGAACGGTCAAGAGATCAGTTTAATTATTACCGATTTACATATGCCCGAAATGAATGGCATTGAATTGATTCGCGAAATAAGGAAAATGGAAGCGTATCAGCGCACCCCCATTCTCTTTCTTACCACCGAATCGCAAACAGAAAAGAAAATGGAAGCGAAAGATGCCGGAGCTACTGGTTGGATTATTAAACCCTTTGTACCTGCAAAACTTTTAGCTGCCATTAATAAGGTAATTCGATAAAATCCTCTTATGATTCGAAATCGGTATGTCGCAAAAAACTAATTCATACCTCAGTTTTATTATTGGGAACGAAATCTATGGCTCCCATGTAAAACATGTTATACACATCCTTGAAATGACGCGCATTACAAGGGTGCCTAAAGCTGCAGAGTATATGAGGGGTGTGCTTAATTTGCGTGGTAGTGTAATTCCGGTGCTAGATGCCCGCATCAAATTTGACAATAAAAACATACTCGATACAACCAATACCTGTATTCTGGTTTTAGAAGTTTCGGCCCGAAACGAATCCTTCAGGCTTGGCGTCATTGTCGATGGTGTAAAGGAAGTAATTGAAATTGACCCTGAAGAAATTAAACCTGCCCCTGCAGTAGGCAATGAATACAAGGCCGATTTAATTACAGGAATAGTCTTTAAAAACGAACATTTCATTTTAATGTTGGATGTACTTAAGCTATTTGCCGATGAATCGATAATTGAGAAGAAATATACTGAAGCCGAACCAGAAAAATTATAGCCCATTTTTCAATGGAACGCAAGAATAGCCAAGCTGCAAATCTGAATAACATATACAACACCGAATTAACCGAGCAGGAATTTAAAAAGCTCAGCCAATACATCATGACTGAATATGGCATAAAAATGCCTCCTGAGAAAAGAATTATGCTCCAGAGTCGATTGCAGAAAAGACTCAAATTACTTCAGATAAATAATTTCAGCGACTACATTTCCTACCTTTTTTCTCCACACGGAATGAGCGAAGAGGTGATTCATATGATGGATGTTGTAAGCACGAATAAAACAGACTTCTTCCGCGAATCGACTCACTTCGACTATATGCTGTCGAATGCCTTGCCTGAACTGGTTGAAAATAAGGCGGTACGCAAGCTTAAAATATGGAGTGCCGGATGCTCGTCTGGAGAAGAGCCCTATACTATTGCCATTACCATGAGCGAATTTATCGAAACCCACCCTGGTCTCGATTTCGAAATCTTCGCCACCGATATTTCTACCAAAATGCTTGAGAATGGGGTTTCTGGAATTTATAAAGGAGAACGCATCAGCAGCCTGCCTTTTACACTTAAAAAGAAGTATTTTCTACGAAGCAAAAATCGCGAGGATGATAAGGTGCGTGTAATGCAAAATCTTCGTCAGAAGGTGAGTTTTGCCCGCATCAATCTGCTGGAGCTATACCCCGTTCGTGAACCTAGCTATCAGATTATCTTCTGCCGCAATGTTTTAATCTATTTCGACCGCCCAACTCAACACCAAATACTCACCGCACTGTGCAGTCATCTGGTTACGGGTGGTTTTCTTTTCTTAGGACATTCCGAATCGATTGCCGGACTTGAACTACCCGTCAACACCATCATTCCTACCGTATTTCAAAAAAAAGAATTATGAACTACCAGAAGGCAACCAAAGAAGAACTTATTGCTCATCTGATCGAAATAAAAGCTGAGTGCGACACCTGCAAACAAGAACTCCATCAGCTCGAAGGGGACCTTGTGCAGGTAAACAAAAAACTTCAGGAATCAGAAGCCATAAAGAGCCATTTTATTTCGAACATTTGCAACGAGATTATTAATCCGTTTACCTCGGTTATAGCTCTTTCGGAGAATATTTTAAAGGTTGATAAAGAAAGCTGGAAGAATGTTATTTCGATGGTTGCGCTGATACATAGCGAAGTTTTTCACCTTGATTTTCAATTAAAAAACATTTTTGCTGCAGCAAAATTAGAAGCAGGAGAAGTAAGCCCTGAAATATCGAAAGTAGATATTAACAGCCTCTTAAAAAACGTAATCGAAGCCTTTAAATTTGATGCCAGGCATAAACATCTGCAAATAGTTTATGAATCGGAAATTGGTAACGATGATCACAATAAATACTTTAATACCGACTCGGAAAAACTGCATTTAATTATATCCAACCTGCTGAGCAATGCCATTAAATTCAGTTTCGATAACAGCAAGGTATTCATCAGGGCACACAAATCTTTCGGTAAATTAATTATAGAACTTCAGGACTACGGGCAGGGCATATCGCGCGAGAATGAGAATATTATTTTCGACCGCTTTAAACGCCTTGACAGTGGAATCAATTCCGTTAACCGAGGGCATGGCCTTGGTTTATCGATAAACAAAGCCATGCTTGACATACTCGAAGGCACCATCGCGTTCACTAGCAAGCCCAATGAAGGAGCAACCTTTGTGGTGCATATACCAGAATCAAGTGAAATTACAAGAGGTTTTTCGTCCGATAGCGGAGAGTTGTTTTTCAAGGATGAATCATTTTAAAACTAAAGGTGCTGACACAATCGGAATCTATATATTTATATCCTGCCAACCTGGTGGTTCCAATTCCCCAGGCTGAGGTGCACACCATTTTGGGTTCGTGTGTAGCAGTTTGCTTATATGACGAGAAAAACAAAATAGGTGGCATTAATCATTACATGTTGCCTTTATGGAATGGCGAAGGATTACCCTCGCCTAAATATGGAAATATAGCCATTGAAAAGCTTTACGAAAAATTAATACAGCATGGTGCTAAACCTTTATTTCTGGTTGCAAAAGTTTTTGGGGGTGGCGAGGTAATCCAAACTGCATCGCTGACCTTTAACATTGGTCAGCGAAATATTTTATTGGCTGAGCAAATGCTTGCTGAAATGAAAATACCAATAAAAGCACAAAGCACCGGAGGTAAACTGGGCCGTAAAATAATTTTTAATTCTGCAACAGGAGAAGTAATTCAGCGGTATGTGCAAGCATCATCAGCAATTTCACAGAAAGTTTAGATATGAATAAAATAAAGGTGCTTATTGTAGACGATTCGGCAGTGGTAAGACAAACTCTCTCAGCCATTCTCAGCAGCGATCCAAAAATAGAAGTAATCGGCACTGCATCTGACCCTATCTTTGCTGCAAAAAAAATACTGCAGGAATTGCCGGATGTGATAACCCTCGACGTAGAAATGCCCCGAATGGATGGCCTTACCTTTTTGCGTAAAATCATGAGCCAACATCCAATACCGGTTGTAATTATTTCAAGCCTAACAACTAAGGGAACCGAAACAGGCATGAAGGCCTTAGAATATGGTGCGGTAGATATTATTACTAAACCTCAGATGAATACCCGCGAGTTTATCGAGGAATCGAAAATGCGTATTTGCGATGCGATAAAAGCTGCTGCACAGGCAAAGGTGAATAGAAAAAAGATTACTCCCCCTCCTGTTTTGCAGGTACAACCAAAGTACACAGCCGATGCTATTCTTCCATCGAAACAGAATTATAGCATGCTAAAAACCTCGGAACTAGTAGTGGCTGTTGGAGCTTCTACTGGCGGCACCGAGGCCTTAAAGGTATTTCTCGAATCTTTGCCTGTTGATTCGCATGGAGTTGTGATAGTGCAGCACATGCCCGAACATTTTACCCGGTCATTTGCCGAAAGGCTTAACAGCATCTGTAGTATTGAGGTAAAGGAAGCTCAAAACGGAGATCAGGTTTTGCGGGGAAGGGCATTGATTGCTCCGGGAAATCACCACATGCTTTTAAAGCGTTCCGGAGCAAGATATTATGTTGAAATTCAAGATGGAGCCCTTGTAAACCGTCACAGACCGAGTGTGGATGTATTATTTCGTTCTACCGCCCTTTACGCTGGCAAGAATGCCATTGGCATTATCATGACAGGTATGGGCGATGATGGAGCAAGAGGTCTTTTAGAAATGAAGGAGGCAGGAGCCTACACAATAGCCCAGGACGAACAGAGCTGTGTAGTATTTGGAATGCCCAAAGAAGCCATTGCCCTTGATGCAGCAAAAAAAATTCTTCCGCTTGATAAAATTGCCAGTGCAGTGACCAGTTATAACCATTAGTTTTTCATTTTATATCTATTGGTTAATTCGGCTAATATCCATTAAATTGCATTGCAACATAAGGCTTCTTCAAGCCCTACAGATTAGCCTAAAATCCACTGGCACTAATTCTTGCAGCACCTATATGTTAAAAATATTTTTAGTCGTGTTTGCGAATTATTGATTATATTTAATTTATATTGTTTATAAACGATTTCGCAAATGGATTTTGAATACAAAAGGGATGTATACTGGCCTGTAATTTTTTCAATTATAGTTTCCGGTTTACTATTTATGATAGGGATAATTATCTCCGTTATTGGCGACAAAGGACTTGTCATCACGTTCAACTCCATCGTAAAACTAATCTTTTCTCATAAGCTACTTTGGATACTGGCTTTGCAACTCTTAGTATTTCCCCTGGCCGTTTATTTCTACGCCCACTTTATCAGTCAAAAAATGTTCGAATTGAAACACAATTTCGAACAACTCAACTCCAAAGAAAAGCTGGTTACTGGTTATATCGATAACCTGACTCACGACAGGTACGAAATGGAATTGGAAAACATGAGCAGCAAAGATGCATTAACCCAAAGTCTTAACAACCTTCGCGAAACGCTCAAACGAAACAAAGATTTGGTCGATCGACAACGAAATGAAGATGAAAACCGCAACTGGCATGCCGAGGGACATGCTAAGTTTGGAGAAATACTTCGAAACAGCAACGATTTTGAGGCCCTATCATTTAATGTTATTTCTGAGTTAACCAACTATGTGGGAGCCATTCAGGGAGGGTTTTATCACCTCGAAGAAAATAATTTGCAGAAATACTTTGAGCTCTCGGCATTTTATGCCTACGGCCGTAAGAAGTATGCAGACAATAGAATTCCGTTTGGGAAAGGTCTTATTTCAACCTCTGTGATAGAAGGCAAAACCATTCATTTAAAAAAGATACCGGAAGGATATATCAGAGTAACCAGCGGCCTGGGGCAGGCTAATCCCAAAGAATTGATTGTGGCCCCGCTTATTTCCGAAGGTAAAGCATTTGGGGTACTTGAATTAGCCACTCTGGGTAGTTTTTCTAAAGACCATGTTGAGTTTATTGAGAAGGTGAGTGAAAGTACCGCCTCAACCCTTTCGACAGTGAGGATGAATATGCAAACATCCAAGTTGTTGCAAGAATCGAAAGAACAAGCGCAGGCTCTTGCCTCACAGGAGGAAGAAATGCGCCAGAACATGGAAGAACTTACCGCTACCCAGGAAGAAGCAGCCCGTCAGGCCGAACAGTTCATGAAGCTCGAGAACACAGTGAACCACACCATGATTCGCGCCGAATACAACATACGTGGAACCTTAATCTATGCCAACACCAATTTCTTGCGTAAACTCGAATATACTGCCAACGCACAAGTAGAAGGCAAACACATTTCGATGTTTATTGGCAGCAAAGACAAAGAATGGTTCGATAATTTATGGAAAAACCTCGCAAAAGGCGGACGCCACTTCGAAGGGTATATGAAGCATGTTACCCGAACCGGTAAAGATTTATGGACCATGGCGACCTATACTTGCATTAGGAACGAAGAGGGCGAGGCCGAAAAAATACTTTTCCTGGCGCTCGACACCACCGAACAGAAAAAACTTATGCTAAGTCTCGAAGGTGTGATGCAAGCCGTAAACCAGTCGAGTATTAAAATTGAATTTGATATCAGCGGAAACATAAAATCGTTCAGCGAAAATTTTCTGTACCAATTTCAATACAAAGAAAAGGAAGCAACCGGCCTAAACGTTTTCGACCTCATTGACCACCTCGAGTTGGAAGGGTTCAATAAAAAATGGGAAAACATTGTCAACGGCATCAACTTCGAAGGGCAATTTAAAGTTCAAACTAAAACCCACGAAGTAAACTGGATTCAGGGTGCTTTTAGTGCAGCAATAAATATGTACAACGAAGTAGACAAAATAATCTTTATTGGGCACGATATTACAAAGCAGAAAAAAATGGAGATTGAGTTTATTAACCAAAATGATATTCTGAAAAAGCAGGAAAAATTACTTCGCGAATCGGAAAAAGAACTTAACCGCAAACTTCGCGAAGCACGTATAGAAATGCAAGAACAATTCAAAGAAACCGAAAGCATTAAAATCAGGAACGAGCGAACCCTTGAAGGAGCGTTGGATGCCATTATACAAACCACGCAAGACAACAAAATTATTTTCTATAACAAAGCAGCAGAATCTTTGCTTGGCTTCAGTAAAGAAGAAACTCTTGGTCAGCACTTAAGCATGTTATTTGATGAAAAAAGCATTGAAGAAAATGAATTTATTGTCAAATACATTGGGAAGGATGAAAAAATAGTTGGCGTCCGGACCGAAATTAAGATGAAGAAGAAAGACAGTGAAGAACTTTCCGTATTAATCTTACTTTCCAAAGCTCAGGTTGATCGTGAAACAACCTATACAGCATTTATTCAGACAATTGAAATTGAGCTTTTTTAAAGGCTGAACAAGCCGTAATTAATCGTATTTATGTTTACCAGAAAAGCAAAATCGAATAAAAAGCTTGAGAGTAAAATCAAAGCAATCGAAGCTGAAAACGAACAACTTAAAAAAAACTTATTGGACAATTCCAGCCATCATGCGGCGGAATACCTCTCTAGATATTTACAGACCGAAAATGTGGATCTGTTTGTTGTAAACACAGAAGACTTGACTTTGAAATTAATGTTTCAGAATCAAATCAGGAATGTGTTGATGTCGCTTCCCAGTTCAATACAAGATGTAAAAAACCTATTGCCCGACGAAGATCAGGAAGCGTTTTTACAAAGCCTAAAACGAGCTGAAACAAAAGGTACCTTGCGTATTCGCTCAAAACTAAACCCCCAAAAGAGCGATTTAAAAGAAATAAAGCCTGTTGAGTTTGTTTTCTCGCCCCTTCAACCAGGAAGTATTCTACTAGCAATAAAAGATATAACAGAACTCTCGAAGCAGCAGAAAGAACTTTTAAAAGCCAGGGAGAAAATGGAAGAATCGGACAAATTGAAAACCATTCTTTTATCCAATATTTCTCACCAGATACGCACTCCGCTTAACTCAATAACCGGTTTCTCAGAATTGCTTGCAGCAGAAGAACCAGATAAAATTAAGCGCAAAGAATACATCGAAATTATTAAAAGGCAGAGTAAACGTATACTTAATCTTATTGACAACATCTCGGAAGTCAGCAAACTGGAATCTGGGAAAATTAACATATCGAAAACAGTATGCAATTTAGATCTGATGCTAAATGAGTTGCTTCTGGGTTTAAATCAGCAGCGCACCGAAACACGCAAAGAAGCGGTGAGTCTGGAGTTGCTGCTGCCTGATAAAAAGAGTCCGGAAGTAGTATGCGATACAGGCCGACTTCAACAAGTTCTGCTAAATCTTGTATATTATTCTTTGCGCTATACCCAGCAAGGCAGGATACAACTTGGCTATCGAATCGATGAAGCCATCCAGAAACTGGAGTTTTTTTTGCACGACACCAGCGATGGGCTTAGCAAAGAAGAGCAGAAAACAGTATTTGACCGCTTTATGGTTATCGATAACTCCGAAGCAGGTAAACTCGAAGATCCTGGACTGGGTCTCACCATTGCTCGTGAAATTGTTAAAGCTCTTGGAGGTCGTATTTGGGTTGAATCGGAAAAAGAAAAGGGTACTTCCTTCTTTTTTCAGATACCATTCGAAATTGCAAATGATACCCACCACGAAGTAGTGTTGTCGGAAGATTTCCCCGAAATTAAACCTTTCAATTTTGCCAATAAGGTCATTCTGATAGTAGACGATGAGGATGTCAATGCCATGTTCCTTGAAGCTGTTTTTCAGAATACCGGGGCACGAACCATCTTTGCCAAAAATGGAATTCAGGCCGTAGACCTTTTAAAAACAATCAATAAAATTGATTTAGTGCTGATGGATTTGAAAATGCCTCTGATGAACGGGATTGCTGCAACAAAAGAGATTAGAAAATTCAATAAAACTGTTCCAATAATTGCCCAAACTGCACTGGCAAGTGAAGAAGACAAAAACGATTGTTTCGCGGCAGGCTGCAACAATGTGATTTTAAAACCCATTGAGGTTTTAGAGCTAATGCAAATGGTATCGGAAAATCTTAGCGATTAGTTGTATCAAAACACTCCTATTCTGATCTCATAAAAAATATGGAAATCAAACATATGAATATTTTTGTGGCAGGAATGGTTCAGGGTGTTGGATTCCGCTATAACTGTCAAAAGATTGCCAGAAGTATTGGGGTGAGAGGCTTTGTAAAAAACATGTACAATGGAGAGGTTTATATCGAGGCCGAAGGAGATGAGAACCAACTAAAGAACATTATTAAATGGTGCTGGCAAGGACCCTTAAATGCTAGAGTTACAGAGGTGCGTACAGAAACTGCTTCAATAAAAGATTTTAAATATTTCGAAATAAAATCATAAACCTTATCACACAAACCCAAAAATCGACTCGGCAATAAATATGTAATGTTAGCATTGTGCAAAACCAAAAAATAAGCTTATATTAGGCTAACTGATAGAATTTTATCGGTTTTGCCTAAAAAACATAAAAAACCATACCATTTCTAAAAACGAATTGAGATGATAAACCCAAAGCGCAAAATACTGGTGCCTTACGACTATACTGAACGTTCTGATTTTGCAATAAAGCATGCCGTGCAGTTCGCAAAAATTATCGAAGCAGACATTGTACTCTTGCATGTAATTACCGATATACAGAACGAAGCCCAGGAATTGCACCGTCTTGAAAAAGTAGCCGCTGAAATCATTGAAAAATATGCAGTGCATATTGAATGTAAAATCAGGCCAGGAGTTATTTACAAAGTAATTAAAGCAGTAGCAGAATCGATTGATGCTTTTATGGTAGTAATGAAAACACACGCCTTGCGCGGAAGGGAGAAGTTTTTACGAAGCCGTTCCATTGGTGTGATGATGGGTTCGAAAATACCCTTTATAATCGTGCAGGATGCGCCTAAACGGCTCGCAATACGCGACATCGTGTTCCCGATTGATTTCCGCCGCGAGAACAAGGAAAAATTGGTGTGGATTAGCACTTTGTCGAAGTATTACACTTCGAAAATACATTTATTAAAGCCTAGTGCCAATGACTACCGAGTGCGTAATAATTTAGAATTTGCCAAACGGTTTCTGGAAGGAAAAAAGCTTTCTTACGAAATTGTAACAGGTAAAAAAAGTGTTTCCAATGCCGAAGAAACGATTGAATTTGCGCACGAAGTCGATGCCCAGTTAATTATGATTATGCTCCACAAAAGCATTGGTATTTTTGGCGCTTTATTCGGATTAGGTGCGCAGAAAATCATCACTAACAAGTATAACATTCCTGTGATGGTGCTTAACCCACGCGCCGAATTGCATAAATACGAGGGATTCAATTGAACTTGCCAGTTTAACGAAAAAAGTCGGGTTTAGATTGTTTCAAAACTCGACTGTTGAACCCATCCTTGCTTACCATCCGATAACCTTACTTCAACCCACTCATCGATTGAGCGTACAAGGCTTACCTTGGTGCCTTCGTGAATAATAAACACCGTTACTCCATTTAAATCCGGCGATCCTTTTACGGTTACTGTTGGCTCCAGGATAATGGCCCTGTCCGATTTCTCGACATAAGCGCGCGTTTTGTGCGAAAAGCTATAAACGCTTATGCTAAGAATAAAAAATACCACCCCTATTGAAAAGAAAGTAACTTTCTGGCTACGCTCCGCGGCAATAAAGTAAAAATAAAAAATAATCAGCGCTAAAAAAAAGATAACAATAGAAGCAAATGCCCATTGATTGGATGTAAAAGCTGAGATAACCTTTCTTACCTGACTTGCCAGAAAGAATTCGGGGATGGTTTCGATACGGTCTATCGTATAAGCCTGGGCTTTCGAAAGATTAAACAGAATATCCACGTTGGATGGATCGAGAAGCAAAGCTTTTTCGTAATATAAAATTGCCCGGGCATAATCGCTTGTTTTAAAGTAGCTATTGCCAATATTCATCAGAAGCTCAGGCGATGTGTAACCGCTATCAGTAATTGTAAGGTATAAATTGAGTGAAGCTTGGAAATCATTCTGCGAATAAAACCGGTTGGCTATATTAAATAATGAATCAGCACGGAATTCCTGACTTCGAAGAGGAAGAATACCAAAAAGAATTAAACTGGTGATTAAAACAATTTTTTTCATTGATCTCAAATTTTTAACTAATCGCATAAAAACTAGCTTTGAGAATTCAGCCAAAGAAGAATTTTCGTTAATTATATATATTGCTCAATACGCGATAAAATTGAACCTGCTTCATCGATAAGCTCTTCGGGTTTGTTACCCTGAGCGCCTGGGGCATAACGGGCATATTCGCAAAGCTCAATAAGACCCATTAGCTGCTCCACTAAAGCCGAATCGACCTTAAGGTACTTGAGTCTTTCGGCAGCCAGGCTGGTTGATAATTCCGAACGGGGTAAACTTAACTTATCGCCAATGTAATCCCATAAAGCTTTCGAAAGTTCTGAATAAAAAGCTTCGTTATTATGCTGAAGAAGCATTTTGCGCGCTATCCGTAACCGCCGGGTTGCCATTCGGCTGGCATTCTTATGCTTCGTGCTTGCGCTATTTATGTTTCTTTTTATCTGTTCGCGCCTCCAAACCAAACCAAGGGCAAATAAAAGTATACCCAACAATATAATTAGGTAAAAGCGGATGGAGGCAATCCAATAGGCACTGCTCTTTAACACCAGATTGGTTTGGGTTTTTATAAACCGAATATCACTTTCGAGCAGTTCAACTTCCTTTCGCGAAAGATTCGATGCCACCAGAGTGTTACTATCGCCTTCGGCTTTTTCAACCTTGAGAATAAATGAGTTTGTTTTTTTACTGATATAAGTACCCGATTGCGGGTTAAAATATACCAACTCAAAGGGATTAATGACAAAATCGCCAGCGTGTCGTGGAATGGCAGTGATTTCGAATGTTTTACTGCCTGAAAGGCCATTTTCGGCAAGTTGGGTTTTCACTACGGGTTCAAAGACCTCGAGTGTGGCGGGTAGTGTATAGCTTATTTCATCGAGCAATTTTATATTGCCATTTCCTTTCACCACTACACTAAAAACCACAGCATCGTTGGCCATAACCTCAGAATCACTCAAGCCTGCTTCGATGGAAAAATCGCCAATGGCACCATTAAACCCAGCAGGCTTGTTAGCAGGCAGTGCTTTTATATTCAGTTTTACAGGCTTGGAATTTACCGTAACATTTTGTGGCTGGTAGGTGGTAAAATAACCCACGCGAACTTTTTTATCGTATTGCACCAGCAATTCAAACGGATCGATTATAATCTCGCCAGAACGCTGTGGAAGCAGTATTGCCTTTCGAATTACTCCGCTGTAATAAGTCTCGCCTCCTACTTTTTCCGGCTCAAGGGAGCGTAAGGGAGGAACTTGAAGGTTCTGCACATAAAAGCCTGTAAAATCGGGACCTTTAAAGGTATTATCAATACCAGAAAGTTGCAATTTAGTATAGACCTTTATGGTAGCAATGATCTGTTCACCCACAAATGACGATGTTTTATCCACCAAAAGACGCACAAATACATCGCCTCCGGATTCTGAAGGAGGAGGTGTGGCCGATTCGCTTGTAACCGCAGTAGTTTGACTACTATTCTGTACAGCAGTCACCTCAATTGTGAGACCGTTTGACTCGATGGTAGTATTTTTATACTTTGCCTGCGCAGGAGCAACCTGATAAATACCAGGTTCCATGGCCTTAAATATATAAACAAATTGTTGTGTAGTATTCCAGTTGATAGTGCTTATGCCCTGCCTGCTACTTAGAAAAATAAAGGCATCGAATGAGGGCGGTGTAAATTCTTTTACGCGGTCGTTAATTTCATACACCACTTGAAATTGCTCGCCTGCCTGTACCTTTTCCGGGGCTTTGGCGGTAAAACTAATATCCTGCGCCTTGCCTTGCCAGCAAGTAAACAGCATAAAACCTGGTATCAGAATTCTTCTAAACGCTTGTATCATGCTTACCATTCTTTTTCTACTTTCACCTTCTGACTCTGTGCCTTTTGTTTCTGCAACTTCTCTTGTACTTTCTTTTCTTCTTCTTCCATGGCTTTTAAAAGTCGCTCGGCATCCTCCCGACTGATTTCTCCTTCTTTGGGCTGACTCTCTGCCGGGTTATCCTGCTTATTTTGGTCTTGCTGGTTGTCTTGTTGCTGATTTTGCTGGTCCTGTTTTTCTTGATTTTCTTTATCCTGAGAATTTTGCTGTTGCTGCTGCTGTTGTTGCTGCAATAGCTGCTGTGCAAGCTGAAGGTTATGCCTGGCATCATTATGTTGCGGATTTTCCCGGAGTGCTTGTTTGTAAGCCTCAACGCTCTTTTGATATTGTTGCATTTGAAACAGACTATTTCCCTTGTTATAATAATAATTCGAGCGTTTCAGCTTATCGTCTGTAGCTTTAATAGCATCGTCATACTTTGTTTCGGCAGCCTGATATTGACCTTGCTTATAGAGCGTATTCCCCAGATTGAATGTTGCCTGCCGCATACCAGGCTTTTTACTCAAGGCTTTTCGATAAAGCATCTCAGAGGTCTGATAGTTTTCTTTCTTGTAATTATAATTCCCCAATCTAACACTGTTATTGGACGACTGGCCTTTAGCAGAAAAACCAGATGCCATGCAAAAAGCTATAAAAATTGTAATCAATGTTTTCATTTCTCTGCAAATAGTTTCAAGTTGCTTAACCATTTATTTTTCCGCTCGCGAATAAACATCTCGAGCAATAAAACCAATAGTGCCAATGCTACAAAATAAGTATACTGGTCGTCGTATTCGGAATATACCTGGCTTTCGATTTCTACCTTATTAAGTTTATCCAGTTCTTTATACAAGTTTAAAAGTTCGAGAGAACCAGAGCCGGCAGTAAAAAATTTTCCTCCTCCAGCCTGAGCAATGCTTGCGAGCATATCGGGATTCATGCGACTGGTAACCGGATTGCCACTGTTATCTTTCACAAAACCAGAACCATTATTAGACGGTATCAATGAGCCGCGCGGCGATCCCATGCCAATGGTATAAACAAGTATACCTTTTTCGCGGGCAGCCCTGGCGGTTTCTATGGCATCGCCTTCGTGATTTTCGCCATCCGAAAGCACAATAATTACTTTCGACGATTCTTCGTTTGGAGTAAAAGAGCGTATACCCAATTCTATGGCCTTGCCAATGGCTGTTCCTTGGCGCGATACTATGTCTGGGCCAATGGTAGAAAGAAACATACGCGCCGAGGCATAATCGGCAGTAACCGGAAGCTGAGTGTATGCATCTCCTGCAAAAATGATGAGCCCAATTTTGTCATTCTTCATCTTCGACACCATGCTATGTATAGCTTGCTTGGCCTGTTCGAGACGATTTGGCTCCATATCGGTAGCCATCATGCTCTTCGAAACATCCAGCGCGATAATAATTTCAATTCCTTCGCGCTTTACTTCTTTTAGTTTCGAGCCAAATTGAGGCCTGGCCAGTGATAAAATTAAAAGCGAGAGAACAAACAGCAACAAAATGAATTTAATGGTAGGCCTGGTTGCAGAATACCAGGGAGCCAAATACAGCATTAGATTGGGGTGCAGAAAACTATTTAAACGTCTTTGGTAATTGCGTGCGTAAAAATAATACCCTACAATTAATGCGGGGATTATGGCTAGAATAATTAATATTTGAACATTTTCAAATCGAAACATAGCACAAAAAAATTAGGGTATAGACCTTAAGTAGGTTCTCCGCAGAATAATCTCTGAAAGCAATAATAATAAGGCCAGCCAAACCAGAAGCATAAAGCGTTCTTGTTTACGTTTGAATTCTTTTACATTAATTTTTGATTTTTCGAGCATATCGATTTCGGCATAAATCTCACGGAGTTTTTCGTTATTGGTAGCTCTGAAATATTTACCTCCGGTGAAGTCAGCTATTTTCTGAAGGGTGGGTTCATCAATTTCTACCGGCATGTTTTGGTACACGGTTCTACCCCAAAAATCCACCGCAGGATAGGGCGCCATACCATGTGTGCCAACCCCTACTGTATAAACCCTAATACCGAATGCCTTTGCCAGTTCGGCTGAAGTGAGCGGATCAATTACCCCGGTATTGTTCACACCATCGGTTAGCAGAATAATCACTTTACTGATGGCATCAGAATCTTTTAATCGTTGCACTGCATTTGCCAATCCCACCCCAATGGCAGTGCCGTCTTCAATCATGCCACTTTGCACATTCTGAAACAGGTTAATCAATACGGCATGATCGGCTGTAAGAGGGCATTGGGTAAAACTTTCGCCACTGAAAATAATGAGGCCTATACGGTCATTTCTTCTGCCTGCAATAAACTCTACTGCAACTACTTTGGCTGCCTCGAGTCTGTCGGGTTTAAAGTCGCGGGCCAGCATACTGCCCGAAACATCGAGCGCAAGGATAATATCGATACCCATCGTATCTACATTCTCCCAGCTATCGGATGATTGTGGTCGTGCCAGTGCTAAAATCAGCAAGGATATCACCATAAGTCGCAGTGCCAGCAATAAATGCCTTAAGTATATTTTCAGGTTTTTAGGCATATTGCTCAGGGCAGCAAGGCTACTCATCTGAATGTTTGCCTGCTGTTGCTTATGGTAACGAATATACCACACAATTGCAGGTACATTCACAAAGAGTAGATAAAGTAACCAGGGTCTTGCAAATTCAATGTTTCCCATCACACTGCTCAATAAATTTTGTTCGAATCTTCCTTATTTTCACTTTCTTCTTTTGTTTGCTTCACCAACTTGTATGCATTTTCGAGGTGTTCAAGGTTTTCTTCGGCACTTGCTAAACCACGGGCGAATTTTATTAGGTCGGCCAGGTTTAATAGAGACTCGAATTCTTTCATATCAATTTGCTGGGCTATTCCTGCCTTGCGCACCTCGTATAATACCTCAGAAGAAGGCTTTTCCATCGCTAAAATACCATACCTGGCTTCGATGTAATTGCGTATAATATTGGTAAGTCTTGAATAGTACTCTTTTACTTGTTTTTGTTGCCATAGATTCTGCGCCTTCAACTTATCCAATTCGCGTAAAGCAATCACATGGGCTGCTTCTTTGGGCTTTTCAGGGATGAACCAAAGCCCGTTCTTTTTCTTGAATTTTCGTATGATTATAACAATAACCAGTGCGAGTAATACCGGCAAGATGAATAAAAGCAAAGGTAAAAAATCGCGCAGTCCTATTGGAGCCCTTTCTAATGGAGCAATATCCCGAATGGTATTCGTGGTATCAATGGCAACACCCACCACTTCGAAATACAAAGCTTTCGAAAAAAGCGTATCGACAAGATTTCCAGAACGAAATGGAAAAGCCTGGGGAGCAATATAATGTTTTCCTGTTTCGAAAGAAGTGAGTTCAAGTTTTTGAGATAATTTGACCCGGTTATTCTTGAGTTCGACAGTATCGATTCCAGAGTTGTTAAGAATTTCAACAGCAAACACCAGAGTATCGCGAAATTCAGGAAAATCGACCTGGTCATTTTTAAACTTTTCTAATTCAATTAATAGATTTACCCGTCCACCTAGCTCAATAAGGTTTGTATCGAGGGTAGCCTTGATACTTAAATCCTGCGCAGTAACACAATACAGAGATGTATGCATGAAAACCAGAAAGAGTACCGTGCGAAAAAGAAGCTTCATAGGGTTAATTCCTGCTTTTAAAAAGGTTCATAAGAGGTCTGATATAATCCTGCCCTGTAACAAGGTTGGCGCTATCCACACCATATCTTTTAAATATTTCCTTTGCAGCAAATTGCCTATCCTCGAATTGTTTTCGATAAATATCTCGGGTGGCTTTGTTCGAGGTATCTACCCAAAGCTTCTGCCCTGTTTCGGCATCTATCAGGTGTACCAACCCTACAGGAGGCATTTCCGACTCGCGGATATCGAAAACATTTAGGGCAATCAAATCGTGTTTTTTAGAACTAATCTTCACAGATTCTTCGTAATTGCTGTCGATAAAGTCAGATATCAGAAACGCAGTGGAGCGTTTTTTAATGACATTGGTGAAATAACGCAAAGCTTGAGAAATGCTTGTTCCGCTGCTTTGTGGAGTATAGTCGATTAATTCGCGAATAATGCGCAAAATGTGCTGTTTGCCTTTTTTGGGAGGAATGAATTTTTCAATCCGATCGCTAAATAGTACCACTCCGATTTTATCGTTGTTTTGTATGGCCGAAAATGCAATAACAGCTGCCAATTCAGTGATCAGATGACGTTTCAACGAAGTGCCTGAACCAAATATACCAGAAGCACTCACGTCGATGAGCAACATGACGGTAAGCTCGCGTTCTTCTTCATAAATTTTCACGTAGGGGTGATTAAAGCGTGCAGTTACATTCCAGTCAATCGAGCGTATATCGTCGCCATACTGGTATTCACGCACTTCGCTAAAGGCCATACCTTTACCTTTAAAGGCACTATGATACTCTCCTGCAAAAATTTGTTGTGATAAACCGCGGGTTTTTATTTCAATTCTTCGTACCCGCTTGAGCAATTCGGCAGTATCCATATAAACACTTACTTCTTTTCTTTGATTGTCACCGTAAAATACCAGTCGCCCTCTTCCAGGGTAACCAGAACCTCATTACTGTTGTAGGTGTATTTCCAGGTATTTACACTCAGCTTGCTGTAATTGGTGTTGAGTTCTGTTCTGATATCATTCAGGTTGCTGTAATCGGCCATAATACGCACCATTTCACATGAATCCTGTTCGTTCAGAAAGAACAACACTGTAATTTCACTTATTTTATCCTCGTACTTAAGGTAATTGTAGGTATTATTAATGAAACCTGTATTCAGTTTCAATGATTTAAAATTCTTGGAAACAGTTTCCGATATACTTGATTTCGATTGCCCGATAAACTGTTCAGAAAACATCGACTTATTACCCGAATCAGCCGCAAACAAAACCCACAAAAAAATTAGTACGACTTTCATATCTCATGGTTTTAAGGTACTTCAACAGTGTCGAGTATACCGGTTATAATATCTACCGTATTGATGTTTTCAGCTTCGGCTTCGTAGGTAAGGCCAATTCTATGGCGTAGCACATCGTAACAAACTGCTCTTACATCTTCTGGTATCACATAACCTCTTCTTTTAATAAAGGCGTAGGCTTTAGCAGCCTTAGCAAGGTTTATGCTGGCGCGGGGCGAGCCGCCATAGTTAATCAGGTTTTCGAACTTGGCCAGTTTATATTTCGACGGATACCTTGTAGCAAAAACAATATCCAGAATGTAATTTTCTATTTTCTCGTCCATGTATACTTCCTTCACCACATTGCGGGCCTTTTCGATATCAGAAGTATTAAGTATAGCGTTTGCCGATGGAAACTTTTTGGACAGGTTTTCACGCACAATCAATAATTCCTCTTCTTTCTTCGGATAATCGATTACTACCTTAAGCATAAACCTATCGGTTTGAGCCTCGGGCAAAGGATAAGTTCCTTCTTGCTCAATAGGGTTTTGGGTAGCCATAACAAGAAAGGGGTTGGGCAGCTTAAACGACTCACTTCCAATAGTAACCTGTTTCTCTTGCATCGCTTCGAGCAAGGCACTTTGAACTTTGGCTGGCGATCGGTTTATTTCATCGGCCAGCACAAAATTGGTAAAAATAGGTCCTTGCTTTACTACAAATTCTTCTTTCTTCTGACTGTAAACCATGGTGCCGATAAGGTCGGCAGGTAAAAGATCGGGTGTAAACTGAATACGGCTGTAACGGGCGTCGATAATACCGGCCAGGGTATTAATAGCCAGAGTCTTGGCCAAGCCAGGTACACCTTCCAGCAAAATATGTCCATCGGATAGAAGTCCAATCAATAATCCATCAATAAGATGTTGCTGTCCCACAATAACCTTGCGCATTTCAATGTTTATCAGATCGACAAAGGAACTCTCCTGCTGAATCTTTTCGTTAATCTCTTTGATATTTACATTATCCTGAACCATACTGCAGATTTTTTTTGAAATTTGAAACCGAATGTAATAATTTTAGTTTATTGCTAACACTACATTAAACACCAATTGTGCCAAGGTGTTGTTTCTCAAATAGTTTTTGACAGTTAAAAAATGTTAAGCGTTTTTATAGTACCTTCAACAGCTAAATATTTGTATTTTTTTTCGAAAGAATGAACCGGTATTTTGTGCACCTGGGTTATAATGGAACCCACTATCATGGCTGGCAATTGCAACCCAACTCAAGAAGTGTTCAGGAAGTTTTAAACAAGGCATTTAGCCTCATGCTTGGGCACGAGGTGAAATTAACCGGCGCTGGGCGCACGGATACAGGGGTACACGCACGAAATTTTTACGCTCATTTCGACAGTGAGCAAATACAACTTTCAGGAAACGATGCGCTTATCTACAAATTAAATGGTTACTTACCCACAGATATTGTAATTTACAATATCCATCAGATGCATGCCGATGCCCATGCACGCTTCGATGCAACAGAAAGAACTTATAAGTATTACCTCTCCCCTCACAAAGAGATTTTTTCGACTGATACATGCTGGCAATATTACCGCAAGCTTGATGTTGAAGCCATGAACAAGGCCGCAAATTTACTTCTTCAATATTCAGACTTTACAAGCTTTAGCAAATTACATACCCAGGTAAAAACTAATCTTTGCCATGTGAGAGCAGCAGAATGGAGCATTGAATCTGATTTTTATGTATTTACCATCACAGCCAACCGTTTTCTTCGCAACATGGTAAGATCGGCAGTTGGCACACTTATTGAAGTTGGTAACGGCAAAAGAAGTATTCACGAATTTCAAACTCTCATAGAGAAAAAAAACAGAAATTTAGCAGGCCCATCAGCACCAGCAAAGGGTCTTTTTCTTGAACAAATCGTCTATCCCTACCTAATCCAATAAGCATCAAGCTTTTGTTTATATCTTTTAACCAAAAAAAAGTAACATTTAATTAACTTAACCGTTCAAAAGAGCAAAATGGGGATTATGAAAAAGATTATCAGTATCATTTCGGTGTGGATTTTGCTAACATCGATGAATTCACAATCTGAGATACCACGCGCGCAGGCGATGTTTATCTATAATTTCTCGAGACTAATCGAGTGGCCTGCAAGCTATAAAACAGGACCTTTTATAATAGGTGTCATGGGTGCCTCACCTGCCCTCACTGAACTGGAGGCCTACACTCTCAACAAAACAGTGGGTAGCCAAACTATTATGGTAAAGAAATTCAATACACCCGCTGAAATTGCCAATTGCCACATACTTTTTGTTCCCTTCGCAAAAGCAAAATCGCTACCAGAAATAATAACCGCACTGGGAAGCAAAAGCACTTTGTTAATTTCAGAAAAAAGTGGAGCCATTGCCGAAGGTGCAGCGATAAATTTTATAATTGTGGGTGATAAACTCAAGTTTGAAATAAAACCTTCCTCTGCGTCAGCGAAAGGCATTAATCTTAGTTCGAAACTTAACGAAATGGCTCACAAGGTTTACTAAATAGGTTTTTGGTTCCAGATCTCCCAGGCTTTTTCAGCCTGTAGGTATAGCATAGGCAATCCGTTTATCAGGGTTGCCTTTTTTTCTTTCCCCTTTTTCAGAAACCTGGTTTGTTCCGGATTGTAAATCAGATCGTACAATATATGATCAGGAGTAATTGAACAGTAAGGTAGATTAGGTGCTTCTTTTTCGTGGGGGTGCATCCCTACGGGCGAAGTGTTTACAATAAGCTTGTGACTTTTTATAATTTCTGCCGGAATACTTCCATATTGAAAATCGGAGGTAGAGGACGGATTTCTCGAAACAAATGTAAAGTGTACACCCATCTGCTTTAATACCCAGGCAACAGCCTTGGAAGCTCCACCAGTGCCCAATATAAGAGCATGTGTATGCTCAGGTTTAATGCATTTCTCAAGGGGCAACCTAAATCCATATACATCGGTATTATAACCCTTCAATTTTATTTTGCCACCCTCGCGGTTTATTACCACTGTGTTTACCGCTCCGATATCTCTGGCATCTGAATCGATCGAATCGAGCAGTTTTATTATCTGCTCTTTGTAAGGAATAGTGACATTAAACCCCTGCAGATTGGGATGAGATGCTATTAGCTGGGGTAATAAAGAAATTGTTTCGATTGGAAAATTCTGATAAACACAATCGCTTATTCCTTCTTTCGAAAATTTCTCGGTAAAATATTTCTGTGAGAAAGAATGTCCTAGAGGGTATCCAATAAGTCCATATTCCTTCATAAAAAATGCTTAAAAAATGTAAGCCTCAATAAGCATGAATGCTTAATAATAACTGAATTAGTCTTCTACCTAAAGATTCTGATTATTTAGTACTTTCGGCACTACCCGCATATTTTTCCATGATCCAAATAGTGACAATGCCACTCACTACCATGAAAAGGGCAAATAAAAAAGAACCATTTATCTCACCGGGAAAGGACAATTGGTAGCTGTATACTTTTACATCTCGAACCACATTTCCAGCCTCATCGATAAATGCGCCAAACTTATTGATAGGCATTAAAGCAGAAACACTGTCGAAGGATTTTTTCCATGGCCAAATAATTACCAATGAACCGAAAATAAAACCCGTGAGGGAACCGATTGTAGCATCGCGGTACTTTTTGAATACCCACGAAAGCAAATGAGAGAATGCGATAAGACCAAAAACAGCTCCTATGGCAACCGGAAATAAAATATCCAACCGCATATTATTGATTGACTCAATGGCAACAAGTTGGTAATTTCCCATTAGTATCAGCACAAAAGAACCGGAAATCCCGGGGAGAATCATACTGCAAATGGCCACTACTCCACAAACAATTAAATAAATAAAGTTTTCGTTTTCGGTAGCCGGATTCAGAAAGGAAATGGTGAGCGCTATGCCCGCACCTAAAACAAAGGCAATTATAACCTTCATATTCCATTGGTTTACAGTTCGCCCAACAAAATAGACTGATGCCAGAATCAGTCCGAAGAAATAGGCCCAAATGTACACAGGGTAAAAAGTAAACAAATATTCGAAAAGACGTGCAAAGCTTAAAATGCTGATTGCCACGCCAAAAAAAACAGCCACCAAAAAGGCTAAGTTTATGTGGTTTGCAAAAGCTTTAAACTTTCCAGTAAATAGTAGTTTGACTGCTTCCAGATCGAAAGATTTAAGCGAATCGATCAGCTCTTCGAAAATACCGGTAATAAGCGCTACTGTTCCGCCAGAAACACCAGGTATCACATTGGCAGCACCCATTCCAGTGCCTTTTAATACTAGAGTGAGATAACGTTTAAACATAATTATTAGATTTAAAATCGGTCAAATGTACGATTTACTTTTTAGGAATTAATAGTCAATTAAAAGCGAGCGCAATAAAATAAAAACATGAAAATCAAAGCGCAAGTATTGAGCTTGGTCTATAAAACACCAAATAAATTACTTTGCTTTATTAGGTGCCAGGGTATTAAAGTTGCATAAATTGCTTCAAGTCTTCTGGCAGGGTATCAAAGAAGGTGTCACCACGAAGTCCAATCCTTAAACATTCAAGTGGGACTACAATTTCGGGTGCAATGTTTCCAAGGTTTACATTAGGACCAAATATTTTAATAAACCAGATCTGCTGTTTACCATTCGGTGCCTCCCAAATAATGTCGCTGCTTTTAAGGCCGGTGGTGATGGAATTAATGAGTGCTTCGTTTACCGACCCGTCGGCATTGTATATGCCAATTGTACCGCTCTCGCGCGATTCGGCAATTACTTTCACCGAGCCTGCCTGCAATTCACTCTTCATCATACTTACCCAATCGGCTGGTTCTATATTTACCCCTTTTACTTTTGAACCTACTTCGGATAAGACGTTATAGGACTTTGCCAATTTTTGAATGTACTCAAGTTTCTTATCGTGGTCGATGTGCATCGAACCATCAGAAACTTCTACCATCTTCACATTAAATTTATCAATGTATTTTCTGTATTCATCAAACATTCCGCGGATAATAAAGGCCTCGAACAAAGTGCCCCCAAAATATACGTGCAACCCGGCTTGCTGATAAAGCTTAACTTTCTCTGCTAACTTTGTTGTAATTACCGAAGTGCCAAACCCTAGCTTTACATAATCAGTAAATTCGGCCGACGATTCGATAAAGTCTTCTGCTTGCCTTAAGCTCAAGCCCTTATCCATCATCATGGTCAAACCTTCGCTACGCGGCTTTGCAGGCCTTTGGGGCATATAAGGCAAAGAAATATTTGTCATAAATTAGTTTTTATACTTGATAATCAGATCTGAAGCAAGCTTTGCAGCATATTTACCTGCAATGTTGTCCAGAAAATCTGTATGTTCTGTGAAGTTAATCTCAAGGCCCTTTTCGAAGTAAGAAAAGCCTAATTTCGATTGGTTGTTTAGGAAATAGTAGGTAGCCAACTGATAATTAATGGTCGAATTATCGCGATTGTATAGAATGGCTTTGTTTAAAATGTTAATAGCCCCTTTTAAGTCATTATTATCCTTGTAACTAAGTTCAGCTCTACAAATCCATGCTTCGTAGTCGTTTGGATCGAGCTCTACTGTGCGGTTATAGGCCTCGGCAGATTTTTCAAGTTCCTGAAGTTTACAATAAACCTCGCCCATCATAAACCAATAATCGGAATTCTCGGGATCAATTTGCAATGCCCGCTTAAAAAAGCTTACACTTTCTTTAAACTGATCTTGCTGATAAGTAGCTACTCCCAAACCATACCAGGCATCGGAAAATTGCTCGTCAAGGTCGATGGCCCTCTTAAAATAATAGACGGAACGCTTGTAAAACTCCTGTTTCTCGTAACACTCGCCGATGTAGGTAAGCGCCTGAACATTTAAAGGATCGATTTCAAGAATTTCGAGGTACGACTGGATAGCCTGGCTGTATTCACATGTGTTTATGCATAGGTTTGCCCTCGACAAGAGTGCTGCCAGATTCGAAGGTCTGATGCTGATTGCAAAATCAAAGGCTTCGAGTGCTTTTTCGTTATTTTCTATACTGGAATAGATCAAACCAAGGTTTAACCAGATGGTATCGTTAAATGGATCGATATCGAGGTATTTCTCGTAATACAATACGCACAAATGCAACTCATCGAGGCGTTCGTAAACCAAAGCCAGCTCTTGAATAACATCGAGGTTGGCAGGATTGATTTCAAAAGCAAGCAGCAAATGCCGTATCGCTTGTTTGTAATGCCGGTTGTTGATGTAAGAAAGGGAAATATTATGCAGCACCTCGTCGCGCGAATCACTTGAGAGGGTTATTGCTTCTTTGAATGCCTGGTCGGCCTCTTGTTTTTTTCCTAAAAGATTGAGTGCGGTGCCTTTGATTATATAAAACTCAGGATTGTTGGCTTCGAGATGCTCTATATCGCGAAGAATTCTAATGCCTTTAGCCGGTTTACCACTGTTAATGAGTAATTGCGACAAACGAAACTTCAATTCCACTGCCTCGGGATGCTGGCTAAGCGCTATTCCCAATGCATCTTCGGCCATGCTAAAATGATTCTGATCGAGGTAGTAATCAACAATTACTTCGAATTCATACACATCGAAATACGTGGTGGCATTGGCGCGTACCATGTCTTCGTATCGGCTTATAGCCTGGTATATGCTATCCTCTTCGAAATAATGTTCCTGACTTTCTTGCATGTGCTCTAAATATCGAAAACTAAATTAATCAAACTATTGATTGAAGCAAGTAAGTGTTTTCAACAAAGCAAAATATGTTTGGTTAAAAATACCTGATCCATAAATGGTTTTAATGGTTGATAAATATTTGGTTGAAAAATTAACGTGCTTTTATTTAAATTGCTAATTATGAGATTATTAATATGCCTTTTTGTTTCTGGCAGCTTTGAGCGTGTTCAATAAAAGTGAAACAATGGTCATGGGTCCAACCCCACCTGGCACGGGTGTAATGTAACTGCACCGCGGAGCTACTGTATCAAAATCAACATCGCCCTTAAGTTTCCAACCACTTTTTGTTTCGGGAGCGGCCACACGGGTAGTACCCACATCAATTACAACGGCTCCTTCCTTCACCATTTCGGAGGTCAGAAAACCAGGGCTCCCAAGTGCTGCAATTATGATATCAGCCTGAAGGCATATATCTTTAATGTTTTTGGTTCGACTGTGCACAACTGTAACAGTGGAATCGCCAAAATCGGCTTTTTGCGATAATAAAATACTTACTGGGCGTCCTACAATGTTACTACGACCAATCACCACACAATGTTTTCCGGAAGTTGCTATCTGGTAACGCTTCAATAATTCAATTATTCCTGCTGGTGTAGCGGAGACAAACGCAGGCAAGCCAATTGACATTTTGCCCACATTCACAGGGTGAAAGCCATCTACATCTTTGGTAGGATCAATGGTTTCAATCACCTTTTGTTCCGAGATGTGTTTGGGCAGTGGCAATTGAACAATAAAACCATCAATATCGGGGTTCTGGTTGAGTTCGATGACTTTATCGAGCAATTCTTTTTCGCTTATCGTGTCTTCGAAACGCACCAGGGTAGAATGATAGCCAACCTGTTCGCAGGCTTTTACCTTATGGGCTACATAAGTTTCGCTTCCACCATCGTGCCCCACAAGAATGGCTGCCAGATGAGGAGTTTTACCCCCAGCGGCTTTAAGAATTTCGACCTCACGGGCAATCTCCTCTTTTATTTCCTGTGCAACCTTTTTGCCATCAATAATTTGCATAAATCGTTTGTTGGTGTGTATTCAGAATTTATTACCTACCCGCATTTCCCATTGCCCCCATCATCCGCCCCATGTTTTTATTTCCCTGCATCATTTTCATCAGCTTGCGGGTTTCGTCGAATTGCTTTAGCAGGCGATTTACCTCTTGAATAGAGGTTCCGCTTCCTTCGGCAATACGTTTGCGTCGGCCACCATTTAATACCGAGGGCTCTTCCCTTTCGGTGGGGGTCATGGAAGAAATGATAGCTTCGATGCCTTTAAAGGCGTCGTCGTCTATGTCGAGGTTTTTGAGTGCTTTGCCTACACCAGGTATCATAGAAGCAAGCTCCTTCATGTTACCCATTTTTTTAATTTGCTGAATTTGGCTTATAAAATCGTTGAAGTTAAACTGGTTTTTAGCAATTTTCTTCTGAAGTTTTCTGGCTTCGTCGGCATCGAATTGCTCCTGGGCACGTTCAACAAGCGATACAATATCGCCCATACCCAATATTCGGTCGGCCATCCGTTCGGGATGGAAGAGATCGATGGCCTCCATTTTTTCGCCGGTGCTGATAAACTTAATGGGTTTCTCAACCACTGTGCGTATCGAAAGGGCAGCACCACCGCGGGTATCGCCATCGAGCTTGGTTAATACTACTCCGTCGAAATCGAGCGTATCGTTAAACTCTTTGGCTGTATTCACCGCATCTTGCCCGGTCATAGAATCGACTACAAACAAAATTTCGTTAGGAGTAACAGCCTTTTTAATGGCGGCAATTTCTTTCATCATAGCCTCATCGATAGCCAGACGTCCGGCGGTATCGATTACTACCAGGTCGAAGCCCATTTTTTTAGCCTCTTTTATACCCGCTTTGGCAATTTCAACTGGATTCTGGTTACCGGGTTCTGCGTAAACCGGCACACCAATTTGTTGCCCCAGCACCTGTAATTGGTTAATCGCAGCTGGACGATAGACATCGCAGGCTACCAGCAATGGTGACTTTCCTCGTTTTTCTTTTAAATATTTCGAAAGTTTTCCGGCAAAGGTGGTTTTTCCCGAACCTTGTAAACCAGAGAGCAATATCACTGCCGGATTTCCTTTGATATTGACGTCGACATGGCTGCCACCCATAAGCACAGCCAGTTCGTCGTGTACCACCTTCACCATCATCTGGCCAGGTTTCACGGCTGTTAATATCTTAGCTCCCAGCGCCTTTTCCTTCACCGTATCGGTAAAGTTTTTGGCCACTTTAAAATTCACGTCGGCATCGAGCAATGCCTTGCGTACTTCTTTCAGTGTCTCCGCTACATTAATTTCGGTAATGTGGCCCTGACCTTTTAATATTTTAAACGAACGTTCTAATTTTTCCGATAAATTATCAAACATATCTTTTTTCTTTTCGATGCAAAAATAACAATAATTCTATTGGCTGGTTTCACTACATGCGCTCCGGCACTTCGATACCAAGCAAATCCATGGCGATGCGCACGGTATTGGCCACCATTTTAGAAAGAGCCAGGCGCAGGTTTCTATAGTCTTCAGAATTATCTTTTAAAATGGGGTGATCGTAATAAAACTGGTTATATTCCTTTACAAGTTCATATACATAATTGGCAATAAGAGCCGGACTATAATTGTTGGCAGCTTCTGCGAGGGTAACAGGAAAATCGTGCAAGGATTTGAGAACTGTCTTCTCTTTTTCGCTCAGCGGTATGCTTTTGTCGATTGGGGAAAATGGCAATAAACCCTCGGCCTCTGCTTTGCGCAATACTGACTGGATACGGGCATAGGTATATTGAATAAATGGACCCGTATGCCCATTAAAATCAATAGATTCTTTTGGGTTAAAGGTCATGTTTTTGGTGGGGTCGACCTTGAGAATATAATATTTGAGGGCTCCAAGACCCACGATGCGGCACACTTCACTTTTTTCATCTTCCGAAAGTCCATCAAGTTTTCCGAGCTCTTTGGACATTTCGTTGGCGGTGTCGATCATTTCGTCCATTAGGTCGTCGGCATCGACAACGGTACCTTCGCGGGATTTCATTTTTCCTTCGGGCAATTCGACCATACCATATGAAAGATGAAACAAATCGTGTGCCCAGCCAAAGCCGAGTTTATGAAGAATTAAAGCCAAAACTTTAAAATGGTAGTTTTGCTCGTTGCCCACCACATAAACCATTTTATCAGGCTTGAAATCGTTTTGACGCAATTGTGCTGTGCCAATATCCTGGGTCATGTAAACCGATGTACCGTCGCTACGAAGCAAAACCTTTTTATCGAGGCCTTCGCCAGTAAGATCGGCCCACACCGAATTATCGGCTTCCTGAACCAAAACTCCTTTTTTTAAGCCTTCGAGTACCGTATCGCGACCTACCAGGTAGGTGTTTGACTCATAATAGATTTTATCAAAACTAATTCCTAAACGTTTATAGGTCACGTCGAAACCAGCATAAACCCATCCGTTCATAGTCGACCAAAGCTCGAGAACCTCGGAATTGCGGGCTTCCCACGCACGCAGCATTTCCTGGGCCTCTTTCATCAGAGCAGCTTCTTTGGCAGCTTCTTCTTCCGATATCCCAGATGCCATAAGATCTTTGATCTGCTTTTTGTATTCCTGGTCAAACTTTACATAATAATTTCCGACCAGTTTGTCTCCTTTTAAATTGGCCGAAGGTTGCTCTCCATTACCCCATTTCTGCCAGGCTATCATCGATTTGCAAATATGGATGCCCCGGTCGTTCACAATATTGGTGCTGATAACCTTCTTGCCGCTGGCAGCCAGGATACGACACACCGAATTGCCTAAAAGGTTATTTCTGATGTGCCCAAGATGGAGTGGTTTATTCGTATTCGGTGAGGAATACTCAACCATCACGGTTTCGGAATTTGCTGAGTGCTTGGCAATCCCAAAATCTGACTCATTTTTAATACTATCGAGAAAGGAAAGGTAAAACGAATCGTTTACAACCAGGTTTAAGAAACCCTTGACTGTATTAAATCCGCTGATCAATCCTGAATGTTGTTGAAGGTATTCGCCTATTTGCCTGCCAGTTTCTTCTGGTGAAGTTTTCGATAGTTTTAATAAGGGAAATACAACCAGGGTTACATCGCCGGTGAACTCTTTTCGTGTTTTTTGAATCTGTATAAGTTGATTGCTGTCGTGTGCATCGTAGATTTGAGCCAGCGCAATTGAAACGGAATGCTGAATTTTTTCGGTTAAGTTCATGAAAACTAATCTGTTGCAAATTAAAGGCGGAAAATGGCTACAAAGATAATAGTTCCGGTGAGAAAACGGCTTCAAATTGCAAATCACAGACAGGAATCGGTTCAATAAAAAAAGAAACGATGACAATTAAAGCAACCGTTTTGGCTTATTTGTGGTTTTGTGCCCGTATGGAGCATAAATAACCCAGCTTATAAAAATCGAATACAAGCAGGTTAGGATTGCTGCCAAGAAGATTTTGTCGGAGTTTATGTTCGTAGCGGTTATAGAAATATTCGATCAGCCCGCGTAAACCCATGCGCTCTATATTGCGATAAAAAGACAAAATGGTAACGTCTTTAATGAGTTTCTTTTCGGCACTATTCATGCTCAGGATGCGAATGAGGTTTTTTATCCCTTCGCGGGTTTTCATCAGAAATATTTCGTTCGACTCCAGTCCCTCATGTATTACCGGGTTATCGATATGCAATATTCTTATATTGTATTTCTGAAGCTCGTAACCAAACAGAGTATCTTCGTGCCCGTATCCGGTAATATCTTCGTTAAAACCAATGCTTAAAAAAAGCTGCTTGCTGATAAGAAAGTTATTGGAATGAAAAGACCTGTTGGGTTCGATGTTCCGATACCTCGCCGGGCATTGCTCCCTTTTATGCCCATACTTCCAATGCAGTACAAAATTTTCTGACTGAGTCAGCTGGGGTTGATAAACTGTTCCGCCATAAACCATTTCATGATTTGGAAGTTGCCCGAGGTAAGATTGAATGTAATTATCGTCTGGTATCTGCGAGTCGCAATCGATAAAAAGTAAATTATCAAACTTCGCCAACCTGGCTAGCTTATTCCGAATTTTCGAACGGCCTAAGTTGCTTTCTTCTTCTGAATATAAAACTCCATTCAATACCGCCAATTCGCGGTTAATCATTTTAAAACGCATTTCTGAGGCATCATCTCCCAGAATAATTTCATAAGCCACCCCAGCTATTAAAAGTTGCTCTTGCAGACTTTTAGTCAAGCGCCGGACATCGTAATTATAAACAGGAATCAGTACTGAAAGCATAATCCATTATTTAATGTTAAAATAACGTTTGATAGAGTTTATTATTATTGTTGTTGAATAAAAAGTATTTTAGCAAGCTATACTCGTTTCGCCATGAAAATGTTCTGTCGCCTTAACCATTTTTTGTTTTTTTTATTTGCAATTGTCTTTCAGAGTTTTGCCGGCACCATTGTATTAACCGATTCTAGCTTGCAATTTAAGCAGGTAAGTCTATCTGGGAATTTTGCCGATGAAATTATCCAATCTAAATTCCTTAGAGCCGATGAAAGCGGGCGGGTAGTTTTTTTTACCGATAGCCTTGTTTCTGGTATATATTACTTGATATATCCCGATTCGTCAAGTATTGAATTTTTGTTCGACCAAAGCTTTGAAGAAAAAATTCATTTTAAAAACACGGAAAAAGAGGGCCTTCAGCTAGTTACAGGCCCTTTGCCGGCCATGGAATACCATCGGTATACCACACAGATGGCCGAATACGCAGTAAAGCTCGATTCCATAAGAATTCTACTTAAACAATATGATTTAAAAAGCAGGGAACAGCGCAGTTTATTCGCTGAGCGGGATAGGATACATGATCGGACAGACAGCCTTATTGCAAAAATGGCTTACAATGGCTCCAGTGATTTTCTACGCGCTTATTTTCAAACAAAACTGCCTATAGAAATACCTGAAATTGATTTGTCTGATGTTAAAGGTGATAAAGATTCGCTTTTGTGGGCCATGCAAAGAGAATATTATACCAAACATTTTCTGGATCATCTCGATCTGGCCGATTACCGATTGGTGCGTACGCCGGCATACACCTCGATGGTAAATGAATATCTCGACAAAATTTTGCCGCAACAAACCGGAGCATTGACCCAAGCGATTGATAAAATGATAGAAAGTGCCAGACATTCTGAGAATACCTATATTTTTATTACAGAATATTTGCTAAAGAAATATAACCTTCTAAAAAATTCTGATCCCTACGAAACTGTTTACATTCATCTGATTGAAAGGTATTTTTTACAGCAGACACACCCTACTGCCACCAACAACGATGTGCTAGTGCTCACAAAAGAATACAACCGGCGAAAACCTCTGCTCATTGGCCAACACGCTCCCATGCTCAACCTTCTGGATGAAAATGGAAATACCATAAACATCGACACAATAGAAGCTAAATACCTACTGCTCTATTTTTACCAGTCCGATTGTGAGCTTTGCCAGCAAACTACACCTCAAATAAAAAAACTGTCGTGGCTAAATAAAAACGATTCCCTCACTGTGGTTTCGGTTTGCATAGGAAGCAGTAACGAAAGTTGCAGGAGTTATATTCAAAAAAATGGCTTAACAAACTGGGTTAACCTGATGGACGAGACGCAGGCACAAACAATATCACGCGACTATAACCTGCGCTTTACCCCAACTCTTTATTTGCTCGACAGCAAAAAACAAATTGTAGCAAAAAACATCACTGTGCAGCAGCTGGAAGAAATTCTCCTCGAAACAGAGAACTAGAAACCCAAGGGTTCTATTCTTTTGATTTCAGGTCTTCTTTAATTAGCACGGTAGTAATAAATAGAATAACCGCAGCAGCCACAAAGACAATCAGAATCGAGGAAAGCACTTTCGAAAGCACTTCTTGTAGATCAATAATTTCCCAAATTCCGAGAATGGCTACGCTGGTGAAGATTAAAATCAGTGCTACCAGCACTATTCCTGTTATTTTGCGAACACTATTCATGCTAATTAGATTTAAGTAGTTAAGACGAATAAACGATTAAAAAGTTACAGAACCAACTCTGAACTTTTTTTAAGCAAAACCATATACTCCTAAGGCTTATTTTTTTATTTCGGTGTAACTCTCTCCCTGACGTGGTTTTACCTGCGAATTAAAATACATGTCGTTAATGGCTTTTCCGTTGTAGGTAAACTCTGCTCCACCCCATTTAAAACGTACTTCCACAAACTCTTTTACTTCACCAGAGCGAATTATTACATAGCGGGTGGTGCTGCTGGTGTTATCGGAGTATGTTTCTTTGGTTACTCCTTCGCTATATTTTTGTTTGAGTTGTTCGAGGTATCTATCGCGTTCGCTGTCGCTACTAAATTTAGTCTGTGCTTTATCTCCTGCATTCACAGTAGAAGAACCTATTTGCGCATTTGTTCCAACAACAGTAGCTACTGGGGCAGGCACATTATTTGTTTTGGCTCCCTCCGACTTTGCCAGGGAGGCACGCACGGCTTCATCGATTTTGCGAATTTGATTGCGAGGATATTCTTGTCCGGGGATAAGCTCTAAAGCGCTGTAATAGCTTTGCTTGGCCTTACTCAGCTCTCCGGCTGCATAAAAATTATCGCCAGAGGCAATGAATGCATTGTATTGTTCTTGCTTAGTTTTTTGCTTATTCCCTACTTCAGCTTCCTCGTTGGCAAGCTGATCGATTCTTTTTATCTGCGAAAGGGCTAATGCATCGCCTGGTTTGTAATTGAGTGCATCCTGATAAACTATTTTGGCGTTGACATAATCGCGCACTTTAAACATAGCATCGGCTTTTGTCATGCTTTCTTTGTACTTTGCTTCTAATTCGCGCATGCGGGCTTCAGCCATCTGCTGCTCAGAAACAAGCTGATTGATTTTTTCGATTTGCTGAACTGGATAAACCTCAGCAGGTTTTATTTGTCGTGCTTTGTTGTACTCGGTAGTAGCAAAAGAATATGACTTTTCGTTGAAATACCTGTCGGCCAAGCTGATAGTCTGACTGTACTGGCTTTCTATTCCCTGCTGTTCTGTTTGCTGGCGCAATAGTTCGGTTAGCAGTGCACTTATTTCGTTTAGCTTTTGCTGCGGATAAGCTTGTTCAGGCATTGTTGCTAATGCCCTGTTATAAGATTGCATGGCCATATCGTAACTCTTACTGGCAAATTGCTGGTCTGCTTCTGCCACAATCTTATTATAACTCTCTAATAATTGCTGGCGCGAAGCGTCTGAAATCATTTTGTTGATTTCGTTAATCCTTTGCTGGGGATATGTTTTTTCCGGCATAACCTGTTGAGCTTGCCCGAAAATATTTTTAGCTACATCATAATTCTTTTTTGAGGTTTCCTGCTCTGCCTGGCTTATCAGTTCGTTGTAACGGGTTTCTACTGCATTTTTTGATTCGTTCGAAATCAGTTGATTGATCTCGTTGATACGCTTTTGAGGATAAGTATTCTCTGGCATGACCAGCATGGCCTGGTTATAGAGTGTTTTTGCCTGTTCGTAGTTCTTCTGACTCACCTGCATTTCGGCCTGTTGAGCCAGTTCGTTGTATTTCGACAGCTGGGCGAGCTTAGCCTGCTCGTTGATTTTCTGATTTATCTCGTTCAGTTTTTTGGCCGGATAGGTTTTCTCCGGCATCACTGTTTGGGCTTGTGTGTATTTAGCCCGCGCTCCTTCCCAGTTTTGCTGGTTAAATAGCTGATCGCCCTCAGTGATTATTTTAGTGTATTCAGCCTCTTTAGAAAGACCGGCAAGAAGATTTTCAATTGTTGCAACCTGATTGCGTGGGTAAATTTCTGTCGGATAAAGCTGCAATGCCTCCTGGTATTTGACTTTGCTACTTTCGTAGCTTTTAGCCTGAAACAGACCATCGCCTTCTTGAATGAGCTGGTTATAGCGGGCACGAATTTCCTGATCTTCTTTTTCGCGCTTTCTCTGTTCCGATAAAAGCTTCTCACTTTCTGCCACCTTGCTTAAGGCCTGGGGATCGTTTGGCTTCGATACCAGAGCTTGTTGAAAGACTGTAATGGCTCCCTGATACTCTTTCTGCAATTTCTTCGATTCGCCAAGAGCCATATCCTGTGTATATTGCTTCTCGATGGTGGCTTTTTGTGCCTGTTGTGCTTCAATAATCAGGTTCTTTATTTTACCGATTTGCTGCTGGGCAAACGGATCGGCAGGTTTGAGTGAAAGAGCTTGTTCGTAGGCAATTTTTGCTTCGTCGTATTTCGATTGTGCCAACAGGGAGTTAGCATTGGCAATTGCTTCGTTGTACTTACGTTCAATCTCAGCCTTCTGCTCTGCCTGAAGCTTTTGTTGTTTCTGAACTTCGAGTTTCTGGGCTTCGGCAAGTTTTTGACGTGGTAAGGTTTCGTTTGGCTTAAGTGCAATCGCAGCCTGAAGATATTCCTGTGCTTTGATGTAATCGGTTTGTGACATGGAGGCATCGGCATTGGAAAGTGCAAGCTGGTATGCTGTGTTTATCCGCTCCTGCTCCGCCATATCTTGTTGTTGCTTTTTAAGCATCTGCTGCGATTCGGCAACTTTCTGACTGGCCAACAAATCGCCCGGCTTGGCGGCCGAGGCCTTCTCAAACATCTGCTGTGCAAGTGGGTAGTTCTTGGCTGCCAGGGCGGCATTACCCTGCTTCATGTAATCGTTGTAGGCTTGGTTGCTAGCTTGCTGCTTCTGAAGATCGGCCTGCTGTTGTGCTGCCTGATTGTTAATTTCGTTTATTTTCTGCTGAGGATAGCCGGCAGCAGGATTTATTTTTTGGGCTTCGGCATAGCGCTGTTTGGCGGCAGTGAAATTATTTTGTACCAAAAACTGGTCGCCTTCTTTTATAAGCTGATCGTAACGGGCGCTGGTCGATTGCTGGGAGGTGATATTTTTTTGTGCCTGGGCTATTTGTCGCTTCACACCAGCATCGTTCGGAAAAACTTTTAATGCTTCTTCGTAAAGCTTAATAGATTCTTCGAAATTACCCTCACTAAAGGCTTTGTCGGCAGCAAGCTTCTCTTCCTGAAATTTATCTTGCTTGCATTTCTCAAGACCCTGGTAGGCCGAGGCAAATCGCGATTGCATTTTATCGGCATAAGCCTTATCGGAAACAAAGTTCCCAAAACCAGCATCGTATTGAATAAAATCGACAGGCTCGGAAAATACCGACACATCGGCGCCATCGCAATTTTCAACCAGCGACATGGCAAATTCTTTGCGAAGGTTTCTTTGAAACTCAGGAGACACCTCAGTTTTAAAATCGATTCGCTTCTGAATCATTCCTTGCTTGGTCACGACGATTTTATAGGCCTTACCGTATTCGAGGTTAAAACTGATTACACCTTTTGAATCGGAAGTAGCAGTTTTTACTTTGGTGCCATTCTCAAATAATTCGGCCTTTGCAGCATCGATCGGACTTCCTGTTGAACTTTCGACATAACAAACTACTTCGAGAGAAGCTGTTTGAGCAATACTCTGGAAAGCGCAAAGGATTATAGAAAGAAAGACTAAAATTGACTTATTCATTGCAAAAGGCTTGTCGATTTATCCGATAAGTTACGAAAAACTAAAAAATATGTTCATACTTTTTTATTGAACCAACAATTTTTGCACGGCTAGCTGCCTGTTCTCCTGCATCACTGTCAGCACATAAACTCCTGCCGGTAGGTTGTGTTCTACCGGAATGTTGGGTTCTGGATCATACCAATCTTCCTGGTAGACCGGTCTTCCTTTGAGGTCGAATATTCTTACACTTATTTTGCCAGGCACTTCGGTTTTAAAAAGAATTTGTAATTGCTGAGAAGACGGATTTGGATACAACAGGATTAAACCGGAGAACGAAGTATCGGGTAAAACTCCCTTCTCTGGCAAGAAATCGAAGGCCAGCATTTCCATGGCAAGCTTAGCAGGGTAGGCCTCACCATCGCGGTGAAGCATTTGCCAATTCCCTTCGAAATAAGTAAATGCAGAATTGCTCTCGTGGAGAACAGGTACTACTTTTACAGCAAAAGTGTCAGCATCATAGCCTATTTGGTAACCAAAATAAAAGGTGTTTTTCACTAAAATGGTCGAATCGAAATCGAGAAGCACCAAATCACTACTTTCCAAATCGGCTAAATAAACAGTTTTCTCATAGAGGATGCTGCCGGGATGTAAATTATCCTGCCAAACTGTAAAGCTTACCTTCTGGTTGGTATCTGAAGAATAGGCCTTTGCTATCTGAATATTTGCCCCGTAAAGGTATTTACTACCATTGATTGTGTAGCGTTCGGCAAAAATTGAGTCGTGCAGGTAATTTTGACCGGATACATAACCCCATCCTTGTTCCTGAAATAGAATTTCAGGAGAATCGCCCGGCAACAGATTAGTAATTATTTCGGCTTTTTCTCTAAATTTCGACGAAGGATCGAATCCGGGGCAGGTTGATGCATTCACATTTCTGGGGTCGAGCCAGGCCTTTAATTGCTTATTGGCCGGGGAATAATCGTTATAGGCCCTGGAGAATTTCTGGTAATAGTCTGTGATCGGATCAGAGCAGGTTTCTCCTCCACCGGTTAAGGTGCCCAAGAGCAAACGTTCGTTCGAAACAAGACCGGATCCTGAACTGCCATTTTCCGTGCTGCCTTTTTCATAGTCTGTAACCAACCAGTGTGCATTCGGCATAAACCCATCAAAGCTTGATGTGGTTAGAGCATCCTTGTCGATGGATACCTTTTTAATATCGCCTTCAGGATGATGAAGCACGAAGTTGCCGGTTGAAGAAATGCCTCTTGCATCCCAGCCTGAATAATAAACCTGATACTCCAGCGGCGGGGATTCGCTTAAACGAAGTAATAAAAAATCGAGACTATCGGGAAATACTCCATAAAAACCTGCACTTACAATACTTGCACCAGAAACAGATTGCAAGGGAACATCTTCGCTTTCGCAGGTTGCGCTTTCGTAATTGAAATCGAATACCGCGTTATTGGCAGAAAACTCGTTGTTAAAGCAATGGGCCGCTGTGAGAACATAAGGTGTTCCATCGAGGTCGAGGTTATTTAGCAAGGTGCCGGTGCAGCGACGTGATCCCTGATAAATAATGCGGCAAACCGCCCTTTTCTGCAACTGAATGGCCGGGGATGTTTCGCAATTCACATTGACATGACACGCAGCAGACCTGCCAAAATAATTATCTGTGGCGCCTTTTTGCACAAAATCAGAGAAGGGCTCTACGCCTATTCTACCCAGCTCAAACAAACCAAAATTGCTTGCATAGAGCGGAACCTGCAATTCGAGGTACACCTCAGGCGCTTCGATAAGGGTAGTGGAAAGGCTCTTCCAGGATTTATTGTTCAGGTGCGTAAACGACCCGAGTATTCTCGATTGTGAGGCGTTATAAATAAAAAGCCTGCAGCCAGGCACTAGCGCGTAATGGCTAAAATAAAAATTATACGAGCGGGCATTCTCGGCCATTACCTTCAATAACCAAACTCTTTTGTTTTGTTCCGGATAATCAATCCAAACACCGAAATCTTCAGTGTTCACCGACACATCGGCTGTTGTAGCAAATTGATCCGTCTTAAAATCGATTTGCAGTGCATTCTTCTTTTCAGGTAAAGGAAGCGCGGGCACAAAGATTTCGAGAACTGGAACAAAGCTGGTATCGGTAAGAGGTTTGTAAAGCGGCTTACCCCCATGACTGACCTGAGCCAGAAGATGTTTCTGGTTGGTGATGCACAAAATAGCTAATAAACAGACAATTCCTGAGAGATGCTTCATTTAAACGATTCGATAATTGCGATGCCGACTAAATTAGTAATGATTTAGGTATTATATTCGCTTGGTGTAAAAATATTCGCTCTTAAATGAAGTACTGGTATGCTTTAATAGTAGCATCAATGATTTTTTTTCAAGCCAGGGCACAGCAAGCTGAGCTGGAAAAGAAAAGCTTTGGATACATTGGTTTCGATTACGCATCGAACACAAGCACTTTTGGGGTTACGCTGAATGAGGTACAGCAACCCAGCTTAATGTTTTCAGGGAGTTTTCTTTCGAAATACAATTTCGATTTGAATTACTCCTATTTTCTTACCGACAATTCCGACTCAAGTTATACCCAACCTACCGGGGAACATAACCTAGGCATTGCATACAACTTCCAGGTTTCGAAGCAGATTACCATTTACCCTAGTTACACGCACTTATTTCATAGCCAAAACTCGTATGCGCTTAAATCTGTTTTCAGCGACATCGCCCAAACCGACCTATTTTATAATACTCCGTATTATTCTTCTACACTTACATTGAGCTATTTGTGGGGCCGGAATAACATGTTTTATGGCTCGTGGTATAATGCAGCAGAAATTACCTTCGAAAAGTTTTTGCACCCAAAAGCCATGCTTAATCTTCAGCTTGGAATGGGAATAAATTACAGCGACAATAACTATTACAACAAAGTGCTCTACGACAATTGGAGTTACGATGATTTTGCAGGCTGGATACGACAAAATTTACGTCCGAGAATAGCCGAAAATTTAATAGAACGTATTGGAGAAGAGGGTTTCGATAAAATAAAAGAAGAAGTGTACACAAACAATCAAGCGATTTTTGCTCCGGATTATACTTTTACTACCCTCGATTTCATGTTGCCGGTTTATTACAATTTTAATCAATTAGGTTTCTCCTTTACAACTTATCTGCAGGTACCAATAAGCGAAAATGCGCTTTTCGAACAATATACCTCACTCATGTTTATGGCTGGCATAAGTTACTTTTTTCAATAAAGCGTATTTCAAGTGCTTACTGTATTTCAATCAATATTCTGAATAAATAGTATATATTTAGACTAATAATGCATGAAAATGGTGCTGACAATGGTTTTATCTGCTATGCATTCGAAAAGGCGAATTCCTTTAGTTTTGATTTGGCTATTTGCAATCTTCTTTTGTCTCCAGAAGGAAAGTATCACTTTTGCCCAAATTGATTTTCAACCTCCCAAACCAATTTTTTACCAATATGGAATTAACCAGGGCCTATCGCAGCAGATTATTCGTTCAATTTGCCAGGACACCACTGGTTTTTTATGGATTGCTACCGAAGATGGACTAAACCGATTTGATGGTTATGAATTTGTAAATTACTACACCGACATCAACGACCCCAATTCGTTACCCGACAATTTTATTTATTCGCTGGTAGCAGCTTCCGATGGTGGTTTATGGATTGGCACCAATTCAAGAGGGGTTGCAAAATACAATGCTTCAACCAATACGTTTAGTCCACTTCAGCAGAAGGGATTTAGTGATTCGTTACTGTTTCAATCAAGAATATATGCCTTACTCGAAACACCCGATAAAAAATTATGGATTGGCACCTACAATCATGGATTGTATCGGTACGATATGGTAACCAGCACACTAACATCGTTTAAAAACGAGCCTGGCAGTTTAGGTTCACTACCCTCAAATACCATCTTTGCTCTTAACCTCGATCCTTTCGAAAATCTTTGGATACGCACCGACAAGCACCTGTGTGGCTTTGACTCGAAAAACAATTCTTTTAAAATTTTCGATCTTCCGGGTGTACTCATCAATGCCGACTTCACAGGGTCGATGTTGACCGATGAGAATGGAATACTCTGGACCTCCTGCGAAAAAGGGCTTGTAAAATTCAACACAAAAACTTATCAGTTCGAGATTTTTCCAATAAAGAACGATAAAGAAAAATCGATGGAGATTATCGAAATTATTGAACAAAACTCTGAACAACTTTTGTTTGGAACCTATTCCGGAATATATCTTTATCATAAAAAAAACGGCACCTTATTGAATTACTCCCATGTTCCGCTCAAAGAAAAGACCCTATCTCAAGATATAGTCCTCTCGCTTTTTCTCGATAAAACCGGATCGCTGTGGGCCGGAACTGGTAGTGCAGGTTTGAATAAACTTAACATCAATTCGAAACAATTTACGCACTACCAAAATATATCGGACAACCCCAATTCCATTTCAGACAACCTGATTCGTGCCCTTCTTACCGACAGCCGAAATCAAATATGGGTAGGGGGTGTATCGGGCACCATTGATATTATCGATAGCAAGGCGCAAACAATAAAACGAATAAAAAACCCTGCGGTAGATAAAACCGAAGGAGTAGTGGGTTTCAGCACCTGTTTTATGGAACGCAGCAACGAAGAAATTTGGGTTGCAACCTGGGGTGACGGTATTAACATCTATAATCAGCAAGGGGTGTTTCTGAAAAAACTCGACAATAAACTCCTTGACAATGGTCAGGGCGATTTGGACCTTATTGTCCATCAGCTTACCGAAGACAGCTTTGGTAATATCTGGATTGGTACCGAAACCGGACTATTACTTTTAAATCCGAAACTGATGGCCGTTCGGAGATTTATTCACAATGCAAATGATTTACAGTCTATATCACCCTATGGTGTTCAGTCGAATTGCATACTTGTAGATGTGTACAACAATATTTGGGTAGGTACCTG
Source organism: Bacteroidales bacterium (assembly GCA_035913795.1). Taxonomy (GTDB): domain Bacteria; phylum Bacteroidota; class Bacteroidia; order Bacteroidales; family UBA10428; genus UBA10428. The sequence continues at coordinate 33,398 of JAMIIA010000163.1, read as the reverse complement.
GGAGGTTTGAACCGACTCACCCCAAAAAACAAGAATGAAAATAGTTATAATACTGCCTACATCATAACCAGGTACACGCACCAAAAAGGAATTGCCAATACAATTGGCGATAACCGCATTATTTCTATGGCTTATCATGCCCAACAAACCCCAAACGAATTACTTGCCGGCACCTATGGAGCCGGATTGAACCACATTCGCTTCAACCCGGAAACGCCTGACAGCATTACAATTAAAATTTATAGCCGAAACGAAGGCCTTGCAAACAGTGTAATCTATACCATCGAATACGAAACGGATGCCAATGCCTGGTTGGGTACTAACCGCGGCCTTTCACGCCTAAACCTCAAAACCGGACAAATAAACAATTATTACGAAAATGATGGTCTTCAGTCGGATCAGTTTTATTGGGGAGCCTCTTGCAAAGGAAATAACAATGAATTGCTCTTTGGCGGGGTAAACGGATTGAATGTGTTTCAGCCCAGTGAAATTATTAGCGACTCCACATTGCCCCGTGTAGTATTTACGCAGCTTAAAATTTTCAACCAGCCAATTGAAATTGGAGAAGTCTTCAACAACAGAATTGTATTGACAAGCAATTTAAATGAAACAAGCGAAATTATTCTTAAGCACAGCGAAAAGGTATTTAGTATTGAATTTGCGAGTTTGCACTTTGTTCACCCCGACGACAACAGATACCAATATAAACTGCAAGGTTTCGATACCGGATGGGTATCGACAAACGCAAACCAAAGAATTGTCACCTACACCAATCTTTCGCCGGGTAAGTATGAGTTTTTTGTAAAAGCTTCGAATTACGATGGTGCCTGGTCTGAAAAACCCAAAAGTCTGGTAATAAAAATTGTTCCGCCTTTCTGGATACAAACATGGTTTCGCATAGGTATGATAGTTTTAGTGTTGGGTGGTATATTTTTCTTTACAAGGCTTCGCACCATGCGCATTCTTCAAGCTAATAAAATGCTGGAGCAAAAAGTATTTGAACGCACGATCGAATTGTCAGAGAAAAACCTCCAGCTTACCGAACAATCTCAGGAAATCAATACTACCAACGAAGATTTGCAATCGAAACAGCAACAGCTTTTAGAGCAAGCCAAACATCTGGCCGAACAAAAAGAAGCTTTAACAAAAGCTAATCAAACAAAAGACAAGCTTTTTTCAATTATTGCACACGATTTAAAAGATCCTATCAACAATGCAAAAGGCTATGCCGAGCTATTAATATACCGTTATGACCATTACACCGACGAAAAAAAGAAAAATCTGCTTGCAAGCCTTGAAAACTCCATCGAGTCGATTTATAATTTATTGATTACCCTGTTAAACTGGTCGGGCACCGAATATGGAAAAATACTTTTCGAACCTCATCCGCATATGCTCAATCAGGTGTTGGCAGAAAGTATACAGCAAGCTAATAAAGCAGCCAAAAAGAAAGGTGTGAGCATTCACAGTCAGTTTGATTCCTGCCAGATTCAGATTGATATTGACAGAAACCTGATTGATACGGCATTACATCATTTACTACAGAATGCCATTAAATACTCCCCTAAAAATAGTGAGGTGAACGTAAGCTGCGAATGCAATGAAGAAATAGCCCGCATTCTTATCAGTGATTCCGGAACTGGTTTATCCTCTGCCATGATCGAGCAACTTCTAAAAAACGAACAGCCACTGCCTACCCTGGGCACAATTAACGAAACCGGACTTGGACTTGGTTTTTCAATCAGTAAAAAATACATCGAAAAACATGGAGGAAGAATATGGATCGAAAACAATTTCGAGGCAGGCAGCAAGGTGATTTTTGAAATACCTCTGCGCCACCCTATCGGATCATAAAAACTGCGACAAACAAACTCTATTATAATATCAAAACTAAGCTCATTTAAATTCAGAATTTGGAGGTGTTTTATTCGTGAATAAATCCTTTCGCAAGGCTTGAACCTAATTCGGCTATGCCTGTTAAAGTTGAAAAAAATGGTTTTCAATAAAGAGATTTTCAGAAGCAAACACAATTCTCGTTAAAATTAAGTTCAATCCTATTTCATGTTAAATAAACATACCTTACAACTTTAACATTTGTTCTTTATTTTGGTATATAGTTATGTGCTATTTTTAGCCAAAAAAAAAAGTAGGTGAGGTAAAGTCCAGGAGAAATGCAAAACGGCTGATTCATCTGCTGGTAAATAACAACAAAGTTTTATACATTTAAAAAATAAACTTATTTCTATGAAAAAGATCTTTTATATAAGCCTTCTTGCAGCATTTGCATGCAAAAATCCAAGTCCTGAAGCGCAATCTGCCAAAACCGATGCTAAAACTGCACAAGTTGAAATCAGCATCGCAGGCATGACTTGCACAGGATGTGAAAATACAATTAACGCCAGCCTGAAAAGCGTCGAAGGTGTTTCGTCTGTAGAATCGTCGCATACAAAAGGATTGGCAAGTGTGGTATTCGAACCCGAAAAAACAGATACTGCTGCTTTCAGGCACTTAATTACCGAAGCAGGTTACGATGTATTAGCTATTCAAACCATTGAATAGAAAGATTTACAAATACGCCAAATAATCAGTAATGCGAGAAAAAAATAATCCGGAAGATAAAAATCCGGCCCCATCGAACGTACCAGTCGATTCGAGAAGGGAATTTCTAAAACGTTTTGGACTAGTTGGTGCTGCAGCGGCAGCTGGTACTGCAGCCATTTACACAGGTTATTCTTTTGAGAAGAAAAAAGGTAAAGACGAATATGTAACCCTCCTAACAGCCGACAACAAGCTGGTAAAGGTTCCCAAAGACCAGATCGAACAGGTTACAATCGACAAAGTCTCCTTGCAATCGCGCGGAAGAGTTGGTCTGGAGGGCCGCAGATTTGTTATGGTTATTGATCTGGCTAAATGCCGCAACGCCCGCAAATGTATTGAATCCTGCCAGGAAGCCCATCACCTGCGACCCCATGAGTACCATATCAACACACTCAAAATGCAGGATTCGCCTACCACAGCGCCCTATTTTATGCCCAAGCCCTGCCAGCATTGCGACAATCCGCCCTGCGTATCGGTATGTCCGGTAGATGCCACCTTCAAACGCCAGGATGGAATTGTGCTCATTGATAACCAACGTTGCATTGGATGCCGTTTCTGTATGGCCGCCTGCCCTTATTCCGCCCGAATGTTTCACTGGGAAGAACCCCTTTTTACCGAAGAGGTAAACAAAAAAACACTCGAATACAAAGAACTGGAAAAGAAAGGAGCCGGAAACACCGATCTGGCGCAACTTCTAAAGAAAGAAATTACCTACGATGTAGAACTCAACACCCCGCAGAAAAAGGGAACTATCTCGAAATGCCTTTTCAGCGCCGACAGGTTACGCGAAAATAAATTACCTTATTGCGTATCGGCCTGTCCCAACGGTGTTTTTTACTTCGGCGACGAAAACGAAGATGCCGTTACCAATGGTACCACTAAAGAAACTTTTGTGCTCAGTACCCTTCTCAAAGACAATGCCGGGTACCGCCTTATGGAAGAACTGGGCACTAAACCCAGGATATATTACCTGCCGCCGAAAAACAGGTTGTTTGATGTCCCTGAAGAAGATTTGAATGCTATTAAACCCGATACTCACGCTTAAAGAAACAAATCAATGACGAAGCATAATCCTGTTTTCGACCCCAGGAATCCACGTATCGACCAGATTGCCACCGATGTCCTTAAACCTGTTGGGTTAAATTCGAAATTTCATGCCTGGATGGGTTTTTTAAGCCTGATACTTATTGCCTGTATTTATGCCTACATCATTCAGCTCGATAAAGGTTTAATCGTTACTGGGCTGCGCGATTATGTTAGCTGGGGAATGTACATTTCGAACTTTGTGTTTTTTGTAGCTACCAGTTTAGTGGGCATGCTGGTTACAGCTGTGCTGGGCCTTATGGGCTATGAATGGCAAAAACCCATTGCCCGTATTGCCGAAATAATTGCCGTAGCCTTTGCGGCAGTGGCAGGCCTGGTAATTGTAAGCGATATGGGGCGCCCCGAAAGATTGGCCAATGTATTTATCCATGCCAGGGTTCAGTCGCCCATTCTGTGGGATGTTACTGTAGTAACTACCTACCTGGTTATCAGCTTTCTGCTTTACCTTCTTCCCATGATTCCCGATTTGGCAATTAGCAAGGGTCGTTTAGGCAATCAACCCAAATGGATGGTGAAATTGTATGAGCTATTGTCCTTTAACTGGACTCATCATCCGGAACAATTTAAAATTCTTTTTAAGTCGTTACGGATCTTAATGATACTTGTAATTCCCACGGCATTTGCCATTCACACAGTTACATCGTGGCTATTTGCAGTAACTCCCCGTAGTGGTTGGGACAGCACCATCTTTGGACCTTACTTTCTTACCGGGGCCTTTGTGGCGGGATCTGCAGCCCTTATCATTGCCATGTTTTTCTTTCGCAACAACTACAATCTTCAAAAATACATTGATGAGATTCATTTTGATAAAATGGGCAAGCTATTGGTGCTCACATCCATAATTTATTTGTATTTCAATATCAACGAATTTCTGGTGCCAGCCTACAAAATGAAAGAAGCCGACAGTATCCATTTAAAAGAGCTTTTTACCGGACATTATGCCTTATTATTCTGGATGGTTCAGTTGGGCGGCTTAATAATCCCCATCATTTTACTCTTGTTCAAAGAACTTCGAAAACCATTTCCGATTACCATTATTGCCGCAATTGTGTTGCTTGCCGCCTGGTTTAAACGGTTTTTGATTGTTGTGCCCACTATGGCGCATCCCTATTTGCCCAAACAATATGTTCCACAAGAATGGATGGTGTATAAACCAACCCTGATAGAATCGGCCGTCACGGTTGGGGCCATTGTGCTGGTTTTGATGATAATAACCGTATTGGCCAAGGTGTTTCCGGTAGTATCGATCTGGGAGCTGGCCGAAGAGAAACACAAAAAATCTGAAGAATAAAACCCTACACACATGCAGATGAAATTTACCATATTGTTTTTTTTCGCAGCCTTGGCTTTTTGCCATTTAGATGCACAGGAAACCTGGGTAGTCCCTGCCGATCAGGCAGTAAAACTAAGCCCGTTTGAGTTTAGTGCCGAATCGCAAAAAGCCGGATCGGAAATTTATTCCATCAATTGTGCTTCCTGCCATGGTGCACCAGGAAAAGCAAATGCTGTAGCACTGGTTCCACCTCCGGGCGATCCGGCAGCGGAGAAGTTTCAGGCGAACAGCGATGGGGACATGTACTACAAATTGCGAGAAGGCAAAGGTGCCATGCCATCGTTCAAAAATACGCTCTCGCCAGACCAGATCTGGAATGTAATTTCTTACCTACGTAGTTACAATAAAGCCTATGTTCAGCAGGTTGCAAAAGAAATTCAACGGGGTGCTTATCAGGGCGAAATTAAGCTGATGCTTACTCATCTGAAAGACAAAGGGCTTATTGAGGTTCAGGTGGTGGGAATAAAAGACAGTATACGCGAAGCCATTGGAGGAGCCGCTGTTCAGATGAAGGTGTTAAGGATGTTTGGTAATCTTCCATTGGAAGAAGAAAAAATTACCAACGAAATGGGACAGGCCTATTTTAAAGTACCGGAGAATATGCCTGCAGATACACTGGGAAATTTATACCTTATAGCCCGATTGAGCGATCAGGAAGCCTTTGGGCAAATCGAAAGTAAAATTACCCTGCAAACCAATAAAGCCAATACCGCACCAAGCCTCAGAGCCGAAAGAGCAATGTGGAATACCATGGCCATGGCCCCACTATGGCTTCTGTTCACCTATGCCATTGGGGTGCTTGCTGCATGGGGCACAATTTTTTACATCCTGCTTCAACTCAAAAAAATATTCTTTCTGGGTAAGTAAATTGAACAAAAAACCATGAAAACACTTCTTACTAGTATGAATCACAAAGAACTCAGATTGTTCTTGCTTTTTCTGAGCTTTACCTCCCTTACCTACGCACAGGCAATTCCTGCGCAAGATTTAACGGTAGGCATTCACGAAAAACTGGGTGAAACCCTACCCTTGGATCTTACTTTCGTCAACGAAGAAAACGATACCGTGAGTTTAAAACAACTGATCGATAAACCAACTATACTCTCGTTTGTCTATTTCGACTGCCCCGGATTGTGCAGCCCTTTGCTTAATGGAGTGTCTGAACTGGTAACCCACCTCGACCTGGTGCTGGGAAAGGATTATGAAATTATTACTATCAGCTTCAACACCAAAGATACACCGGAGAAAGCCCAGACTAAAAAGAAAAATTTTGTACAGAAAATAGGTGCAGAAAACCAACTTCACTGGCATTACCTCACCGGTTCCGATCAGAATATACAGGCTATCACTCAGGCTGTTGGATATACTTTTAAACCACAGGGACTTGACTTTGCGCATCCTTCGGCCATTATTATGGTAAGTCCCGAGGGAAAAATTACAAGGTATCTGTATGGTTTAAATTACCTGCCTTTCGACGTAAAAATGGCTACCATCGAGGCTCAGAAAGGATTACCACAGGCATCGATCAATAAATTCCTTGAAATTTGCTTTGCCTACGATCCGCAAGGCCGCACCTATACCCTTCAGGTGACCCGAATTGTCGGCATACTGTCAATCGGCATAGCCCTGATTCTAATTACTTCGTTGTTAATTAAAGGAAGAAGAAAATCTATAAAAACTGAATAAACATGGGGAATAATAACAAATATACACATGTAAGCTATCTCGAACACCAGGGACGGTTTAAGGGAATTATGTCCTGGCTTACCTCTTCCGACCACAAAAAAATTGGTTTGATGTACCTTTATGCCATCGTAGTATTTTTTTTGGTGGCTGCGGTTTTAGGGCTTCTTATGCGCATCGAGAAAATGAACCCTGGGGCAGACATTATGGATGCTCAAACCTACAATGGTATTTTTACCCTGCACGGAGTTATTATGATTTTTATTGTTGTGATTCCGGGTATTGCAGCCGTGTTTGGCAATTTCTTCTTACCAATTATGATTGGTGCCAAAGATGTAGCCTTTCCGAAACTAAACCTTTTCTCTTGGTATGTCTACATTACAGGTGCCATTTTAGGAGTTTTATCGCAATTTGCAGGTGATGGCCCTCCCGATACCGGCTGGACGTTTTACGTGCCGTATAGTGCCGAATCGAACACGAATGTAATATTTGCACTTACTGCAGCATTTGTGCTTGGCTTTTCGTCGATATTAACCGGACTTAATTTTATAGTTACCATTCACAGGCTTCGGGCACCAGGCATGAGTTGGTTCAAGATGCCTCTATTTCCGTGGTCACTTTACGCTACTGCATGGATTCAATTGCTGGCTACACCAATAGTAGGCATTACTTTGTTAATGGTAATCGCTGAAAGAGTCTTTCACATAGGCTTTTTCGACCCGGCCTTAGGCGGCGACCCTTTGTTGTTTCAGCATTTATTCTGGATTTACTCGCACCCGGCCGTATATGTAATGATTTTACCTGCCATGGGTGTAGTAACTGAGATATTTCCAACTTTTAGTCAAAAACCTGTATTCGGATATGGAGCCATTGCCATTTCGAGTCTGGCCATTGCTTTTGTGGGGTATTTTGTTTGGGGACATCATATGTTTACCACAGGTATCAGCTACTGGTCACGCTGGTTCTTTTCCTTCCTTACATTTATCGTAGCTGTGCCAAGTGCAATTAAAGTATTTAACTGGATTTCGACCATGTACGGAGGATCCATCGATTTAAAACCACCCCTCTTGTATGCAATCTCTTTTATTTTCCTTTTCCTGATTGGTGGATTTACCGGATTAACTCTTGGTGCACTGGCTACCAATGTGCACTTGCACGACACCGATTTTGTGGTGGCTCACTTTCATTATATCATTTTTGGCGGAATGGGATTTGCCTTTTTTGCAGCCATGCATTACTGGTACCCCAAGATTTATGGGCGAATGTACAGCGATAAACTGGCCTATATTGCCTGGGGAATTTTGTTTACAGGCTTCAACCTGCTATACTTCCCTTTGTTTATTATTGGTATTCAAGGCATGCCCCGCAGGTATTTCGATTACCTTCCCGAGTTCCATACCGGACAAATGATCTCGAGCATAGGTGCCTATATCCTCTTTACTGGTTTGATTCTTATGATTGGTAACCTGATTTACCATCGCCGGCGTGGAGCAATAGCTCCATCGAACCCATGGAATGGAGTTACCCTCGAATGGCAGATTGAATCGCCGCCAACCCACGAAAATTTCGACGAAATTCCGGTAATTAAACACGCACCCTATTTATTCAAAAAAAACGATACTAATTAATCCGCTTTGGGCATGACAAATCATTCTGGACACCCGCACCAAATCGACAGCGAGACCGGTAAAATGGGAATGTGGTTGTTCCTGTTCACTGAGTTATTTCTATTTGGTGGTTTATTTCTGGCCTATGCCGTTTTGCGCATTCAGCATGCCGAAGGTTTTCATCGTGCGGCTTTTGAGCTGGATGTTTTTATTGGCACGCTCAATACGGTGGTTCTTCTGGCAAGCAGTATGACTGTAGCCATGTCGATTACTGCCCTTCAAAGAGGAAATAAGAATTTATCCATTGGGCTTATTCTCATCACTATATTATGTGCAGCAGTTTTTATGGTGAATAAATACTTCGAATGGTCGCATAAATTCGAACATCATCTTTGGCCTGGTTCGGAAGTTTACCTGAATCTCGACCGCTCTGAGATTACCTTTTTCGGGCTTTATTACATGATGACTGGATTGCATGCCTTGCACGTGCTTATTGGAGCCATTCTGCTAATTGTTACAATTTTCAGAATAAAAGCCGGAGTGCAGCATGCCGGACACTATGTGCTGCTCGAGAACAGTGCTTTGTACTGGCACCTTGTAGATTTAATCTGGATTTTCCTTTTCCCCTTACTTTACCTGATAACCTAAGATAACTATGGAAAATAACGAAAAACATCACATTTCGAGCTATACTTCCCATACATTGGTTTTGATAGTCCTCTTGATTTTAACATTTGTAACCGTTTTTGTGTCTGAATTTCATTTTGGTGTTTTCTCGGTTGGAGTTGCCTTGTTGGTTGCCAGTATTAAGGCTACAACGGTTTTAACCTGGTTTATGCACCTGAAATTCGAAAGCCGGTTTACGAAGTGGATGGTTGCAGGGGTTTTTATACTCTTTGCGCTGGTGGTAATAATTACTTTCATCGATTATTTACTGCGATAAACCTTTGTTATGGTGCCAAACTTTAAAAAATTAAATGCACTTAGCCTGAAAAATTAAAACCGATACAAACCTATGTATAACGGAGCATCCAACTTAGCAGAAGGCGTCGATAAGGCCTTTGTTTTTATTTTTGCCACTGCCTTTGTTTTTATTGTTGGCATTACCGCTTTTATGATATGGACGGTAATTAAATTTCGCCGGTCGAAAGTCAAAGAGGCTGCGCAATTTACAGGTAGTGTCAAGCTTGAAATTCTATGGACCGTCGTTCCTTCTATCCTTGTGCTTATTATGTTCTGGTATGGCTGGATGGGCTTCAGAGAAATGCGCAGGGTACCCAAAGATGCGATGAAAATTACTGCCATCGGCCGCATGTGGGAATGGGAATTTGATTACGGCGATGGGAAAATCTCGAAGAAACTGGTGATACCCGTAAACCAGTCTATCAGGCTCGATTTGGTTTCGAAAGATGTAAACCACAGCCTCTTTATTCCCGCCTTTCGTGTGAAGGAAGATGTGGTGCCAGGTTACAACAATTTTCTCTGGTTTACCCCTACCTATATGGGCACATATGACATTTTCTGCACCGAATATTGTGGATTGTTGCACTCTGCCATGATCTCGACTACTGAAGTGGTTTCGAAAGAAGAATTCGATAACTGGCTTGCAAACCTAGAAGCTACGGGCGATAAGCCAGATCATCCGGGACTTGCAGTGCTTAAAGCCAATGCCTGTCTCGCCTGCCATTCTATCGAAGGAGCCAAGCTGGTTGGTCCAGCTTTTAATGGAATTTTTGGCACCAACAGAACAGTTACCGATGCACAAGGAAAAACGAAAACTTTATTAATTGATGCTGCTTACATAAAACAATCGATCTACGAACCAAATGCCGAAATTGTCGAAGGCTATGCCAAAGGTCTCATGCAGGCGTATGATAAAACCATTTCGGAAGAACAAGTACAACAAATTGTTGAATACCTCGAAAGCATTAAGTAAAATATTCTGAATGCCTAGCCCAGCAAATTCTTGTAACCAACAGATTATAAACAGGATTAGTACTTAAAAACGAAAATGCCACAACTTTTTAGCACCTACAAAAAACTCGCAAAGCACCGTCTCTCGATGTTGGTGAGTTTTTCGGCAATGGTTGGCTACCTGGTGGCTCCGGGCAGGTCGATAGGTGAATTAGTGTGTCTTTTCTGGGGAGTCTATTTTCTTTCGGCTGGGGCATCGGCATTAAACCAATACCAGGAGCGAAATTACGATGCCAGAATGGATCGTACCCGAATACGACCAATTCCATCTGGCGAACTGACGGCAAAAAGGGCTCTTCTTATAGCCCTTGTTCTTATGGCAGTGGGCACCATTTTATTAGCACTGAACTCAGCTCTTGCCAGCATGCTTGGCCTGTTGAATGTAGTGATCTACAATTTTATCTACACCCCTTTAAAGGTTAAAACTCTGTTCTCTATTTTTCCGGGAGCATTGGTAGGAGCTATTCCTCCAATGATTGGTTGGGTATCAGCTGGCGCTGCTCTTTCACACCCCAGCTTGCTCTTTATTGCCCTGTTTATGTTTTTCTGGCAGTTGCCTCATTTTTGGCTGCTGCTTATTAAATTCGGAAGGGAATATGAAAAAGCTGGATTTTCAAGTATTTCGGTATATTTTACCCAAAGACAGATCAGACATATTGTTTTTTTCTGGGCCGGCGTTACATCCTTATTTTTGTTTTTCTTTCCGCTATTTGGAATTAAACTCCCCTACTTTCTGGCTACTGTGCTTATTCTGCTCAATGTATATTTTATATTCAGGTTTTTCAAACTTGTGTATGCCAGAGAAGAAGAGCACGCCTTACGCGGAGCTTTCATCCTAATTAACTCCTACCTGATGATAGCCTTGATTATTTTGGTAATTAACAGCTTTCTCTAGGAGAAGGCTTCTTACTGGTTTTATCAATACTGATCGCGGCAAAACTCATCAAAATAGTCCTTCGCTTCGGTATCGCCAAGTTGGGTCGCCTTATTCAGATCCTGACATCCGTCCTGGTAAAGATCGACATAGAAATTAGACAAAGCTCTATTGAAATAGTAATTCGGATTACTGTTGTCTTGTTCAATAGCCAGAGAATAAAACTTAATGGACGAAACAAAATCGGTAAGCATAAAATAGGCATTGCCCAAATCATAAAGTAGCCCAGGGTTGTTGTTATCGATTCTTAGGGCCTCGTTGTAATCGCTTATTGCCTTCTCGTAACTTTCCATATTAAAATAGGCACTGCCCCTCGCCTGAAAGGCCTCTTTAAAGCTGCGCTCTAGACTAATTACCTTGGTAAAATCGGAAATAGCTTTTTCGTACTCGCCAATTTCGTAATAAGCATTAGCCCTGTTAAACAAAGCATCCAAATGATTGGCCTGGTTTTTAATTACGAAACTATAATCGGCAATAGCCTTCTTATAGTCTTCCATTGCCATGTATGTATTGGCCCGGTAATAATAATTTTCAATCTCTGCAGGTTTATTTTTAATGGCAATGTTAAACTCTTTCAGAGACTCGGAATAATTCTTCTTCTCGAAATAGTCGAGTCCTTTTTCAGTAGAAGATACCTGAGCATTCGCAGCAAAAAGGCCGAATATCGAAAGAATGAGTGTAAATAGAGGTTTTCTGTTCATACTTGTTACCTCCTTTGCATTTGTTGCCTGCGCGCTGCTTGCTGCCTTATGTGCTGCCTTTGAAGGGAGCGGTTGTGCATAATTTTTTGCTGCTGAAACTGCTTGGTGCGTTTTTGAATGAGCATACGCTGTTTATTAATTGCCTGCTGGTTTCGCTTTTGTACTATCGATTGTGAATGGTTATCGCGTAATACCATAACCTGGTCGCGTGTAGTTCCACGCAGAGCCATGGCCGATCGGGCATCTTTTAATGCCGGAGGTGAAGTAGCCGGAGGTTCCTGGCAAAACCCTATTCCCCCTATGGTGAGAAGGATTAAAAATATCGCGTATCGTTTCATGTTGATAAAAGTAAGACCGTACATTTTCATTTACAAATTCTTTGACAACATCTAAACTAAAAGGTTTAATGCAAAAAATAAAATTATGCCTGCGATAGTCATTTCGACCAAATAACTAAAATTTTCACGAAGCTACTTAAAAGAAATAAATTACGCTCTTTGAATAGAAAAGTATAAATTACAGTAATATTTTTTTGCAATTCATCTTCTCTAAAAGTGTTAATATCGACCAAGGTGACCATTTTTAATTCATCATACTTCAATTCCCAAGCAATAAAATACTAAAAATCGACAACCTACAATTGCCTGGAAAAAGGTCATGCATACAATAAGGCACTCACCTATTTTTTAGGTAGATTCATGGCTAGTCAGAATCTGAATTAAAAGGCTTTTTCAATTATCTTTATACAGTCCCAAATTCAAGCTAAATGAATAAAATTGAAATAGCCGGACGTATTGCCCATTTGCGTCATACCATAGACGAGCACAACCATCGCTATTATGTAATGGCTCAGCCTGTGGTTAGCGATTTTGAATACGATAGTCTGCTGCGTGAGCTTTTAGCACTCGAAAACGAGAATCCGGAATTTTTCGATCCGGCATCGCCCAGTCAGCGGGTTGGCAACGACAGCAATCAGGAATTTAAGCAAGCCCAACATGGTTTCCCCATGCTTTCGCTCGACAACACCTATTCAATCGAGGAACTAAACGAGTTTGAACAACGGAACAAACGTTTGCTTCACGAAGATTTCACCTACTGTTGTGAGTTAAAGTACGATGGTGCCTCCATTAGTCTTCGCTACGAAAAGGGTTTACTTGTTCGTGCCCTTACACGGGGCGATGGGGAAAAAGGTGACGATGTAACTGCCAACATTAAAACCATTAAAAGCATACCTCTTAGGCTTAAGTCAAAAGGCTATCCGGACAATTTCGAGATAAGAGGCGAAGTGTTTATCCCCCATGCAGGGTTTATTCGCATGAACGAGGAAAAACGTGCCGCGGGTGAGGCTGAATATGCTAACCCCCGCAACACGGCCGCTGGAAGTTTAAAAATACAGAATCCGGCTATTGTATCCACCCGTCCGCTCGATTGCTTTTTGTACTACTTAATGGACAATCAGCTGCCCACCGGCAGTCATTTCGAAAACATGCAACTGGCCCGCGATTGGGGCTTTAAAGTGCCTTCGGAAATGAAACTATGCCACAGTATTGCTGAGGTAGTGGAATTTATAAATTACTGGAACGAAGCTCGAAAAACGCTACCCTATGACATTGACGGAATTGTAATTAAGATTGACGACCTGCAACAACAAAAAGCCCTGGGCATGACCGCCAAATCGCCCCGATGGGCTACTGCCTACAAATTCAAAGCTGAGCAGGCCGAATCAAGGATTGAAAGCATTGATTATCAAGTGGGCCGAACCGGTGCCATTACGCCTGTTGCAAACCTTACGCCGGTATTACTGGCAGGCACCACCGTAAAAAGAGCCTCTTTGCACAATGCCGATCAGATAGAGCTTTTAGATATTCGACTACTCGATTATGTGTATGTAGAAAAAGGAGGTGAAATTATTCCCAAAGTAGTGGGCGTAAACAAGAATAAACGCTTACACAATTCGGTACCCCTTGAATACATTAAGCATTGTCCCGAATGCCACAGTCTGCTGGTGCGCAAAGAGAGCGAAGCTAAACACTATTGCCCCAACGAAAGGGAGTGCCCGCCGCAAATAAAGGGCAAACTGGAACATTTTGTGTCGCGCAAAGCCATGGATATCGGAACTGCCGAAGCTACAATTGACCAGCTTTTTAAAGCTGGTTTTCTTAAGAATATAGCCGATTTTTACACACTCACCCGCGAGCAATTACTTGGGCTCGATAGATTTGCCCTGAAATCGGCCGAGAACTTGCTAAACAGCATAGAGGCTTCGAAGAAAGTTCCTTTCGAAAGAGTTTTATTTGCACTTGGTATTCGCTATGTTGGAGAAACCGTAGCAAAAACACTGGCCCGACAGTTAAAATCCATGGATGCCCTGATTAAAACTTCTTATGAAGATTTACTCGAAATAGAAGAAATTGGAGAAAAGATAGCCTTTGAACTAAAACGACATTTATCCGATCCATACGAAATAGAGGTGATTGAGCGATTGAAAACTGAGGGTCTGCAGTTTTCCGTTACCGGATTGCTTCCTTCTTTGGGTAAGCAGCTAGAAGGAAAAAGCCTCATAATATCGGGAGTTTTTGAGAAACATAGCCGCGATGAGTTGAAAAACCTAATCGAACAATACGGTGGTAAATTTGTAAGCAGTATTTCGGCAAAAACCGACTACCTGGTAGCTGGCGATAAAATTGGTCCCAGTAAACTGGAGAAAGCCCAGAAATTAGGCATTAAAATTATCACAGAAAACGAGTTCTTATCTTTGATTAAAGAATGAACCATCGACGACAAAGACACCCAAAAACGCTTCGAAATATTAACAGCTTAAAAAATATAGTAGGCTTTTCGAATGAATTTTGCTAAAATTGCACATTCAATCCTGAAAACTATAACCTTATAAGGTATTGAAGTATATTTGACATTGTATTGAAAGTAAAATTAACCACCTAACAGTAGGGCAGGTATTGTATAAATAGACTAAACAGAATAACAAGGGTGAAATTTGCAGGCAGGTTGCGAACCAGGTATGGAGAAAATGTTTTACTCAAGAAACTAAAACAACAGAAACGTACCATACAATCATGTAACATAGATAATGCCCAATCTATTGGTATTCTGTTTAATGCTACCCATTCTATCAGCTTTGAAATTATCAAAAACCTTGTTAAAGATCTTTCGGAGAAAAAAAGGTCTATTATGGTACTGGGTTTTGTGGACAGCAAACAACTTATCGACCATTACCTTTACCGCAAGGGCTTTGAGTTCTTCACCCGCAAAGAGTTAAACTGGTACGAAAAACCAGAAACCGAAGCAGTAACTGAATTTATAAAAAAGGATTTTGATATTCTTATTAGCCTAAATCTTCAGGAAAACTACCCACTTAAATACATTCTTTCTTTGTCGAAAGCAAAATTTAAAGTAGGTCGGCTTACTTCAGCACACGACTCCCTTGATCTGATGATTGATATCGACAAGGAAATACAAGCCATGAACGATTTGCATAAAGAGTTGCAATCGGAAACTGAAAAATCTAAACCCCATTTGACCAGCTTCGATAGTATTGCTGACATCAAAACTTCTGTAGAACTGCAAACTAATTTTTTAATTAATCAGCTATTGCATTACCTATCGAAGTTAAAATAACTGACCTTTTATGAACCCTATTTTTGAAGGCACCGGTGTTGCCCTTGTTACACCATTTCAGTCAGATTTAAGCATCGATTTTTCTTCATTCGAAAAGGTTATCAACCATACCATTGCCGGAGGAGTCGACTTTTTAGTTGTGCTTGGAACTACTGGCGAACCTGCCACGCTGAGTAAACAAGAAAAAAATGAATTAATTCGCTTCTGTATCAGTAAAATCGATGGCCGTGTACCACTTGTAGTAGGTGCGGGTGGGAACGACACCGCTTCGGTTATAAAAGACATAGAAGCCTTACCAGACAATGGAATCTCTGGTTTGCTTTCTGTAGCGCCATACTACAACAAACCCACTCAACGGGGCATCTTTGAACATTTTAACGCCATTGCTCAATCGACAACACATCCTATCATCGTGTATAACGTTCCGGCGCGCACGGGCAGTAACATAATGCCAGAAACTATTGTAAGTCTTACCGAAAAGCATAAAAACATTGTAGCCCTTAAAGAAGCATCGGGCGATTTTTCGCAGCTCATGCAACTTATGAATAAAAAACCTAACGGGTTTAATGTCCTCTCAGGAGATGATGCACTTACACTACCTATGGTTAGTTTAGGTGTAAAAGGTGTGATTTCGGTGGTAGCCAACTCCCACCCTTACGAATTTAGCAGTCTCGTGAAAGCTGCATTGGCAAACGACTACACAAAAGCCAGAGAGTTCCAATACCGTTTGGTGAACTACATCAATGCCCTTTTTACCGAGGGTAGTCCGGCTGGAATTAAGGCTTCGCTCGAAATATTAGGTTTATGCAAGAAGAACGTACGCCTTCCATTGGTGCCAGTTTCTGACGAACATTACCTGCGTCTTCAAAGCCTTATCAGCAGCATCTAAACAAAGTACACTGTAATATTTTGCTCACGAAAGAACTACACTTCATTCTTTCCATGACACTGTTTGTATTTCTTACCACTTCCGCAAGGACAGGCTTCATTTCGTCCTACCTTTTTTTCTACTCTTACAGGCTGAACCTTTGATTCCTGCCCCTGAGAAGGTTTACGTTCATCTGAACCACTGCCTCCTTCAAACGAAGACCCAAATTCACTCTTGCTTGCCCTTAAATTATTCAGGTTGGTACGTCGTGGAACTTCACCCCTTTGAATCTGGTTGGGGTTTTCGATGGGTATATGCCCTTTCATCAACACACCCACTACTTCCTTGTTCACCTTGTCGATCATGGTTTTAAAGAGCTGAAACGACTCGAATTTATAAATGAGCAGCGGATCTTTTTGTTCATAAGTGGCGTTCTGAACCGATTGTTTCAAGTCATCCAGTTCACGAAGGTGTTCCTTCCAATTATCGTCGATGGTGGCAAGGCTTACCGTTTTTTCATAGCTACGTAAAAGTTCTTCGCATTGGCTGTTTACATTTCGCTCAAGGTGAGTAATCACATTGTAGGTTTTAAAACCATCGGTAACAGGAACAAGAATATTCTCATAGGTTTTACCCTGCTGCTCATAAACATTTTTAATAATAGGAAGTGCCTGGGTGCGAATGGTCTCTAACCGACGGGTATAGGCCTCACGAGCAGCATGGTAGAGTTTTTCTGCAATTTCCTGTTTCGAAAGTTTGAGGTACTCGTCATGACTAAGTGGACAAGCGATGGTTAAAAACCTCAATACTTCGAGCGAAAAATCATCGTAGTCTATGTTGCCGTGGTATTCCTCTACAATGCTCTCCGAGACATCGTACATCATATTGGCAATATCAACCTGTATTCGCTCTCCGTGCAACGAGTGGCGTCTTTTAGTGTAAATTACCTCGCGCTGGCTGTTCATAACATCGTCGTATTCCAGCAGGCGTTTACGAATGCCAAAGTTATTTTCTTCAACTTTCTTCTGTGCCCTTTCGATGGATTTGGTAATCATACTGTGCTGAATCACTTCTCCTTCTTTAAGCCCCATACGATCCATAAGGCTAGCAATGCGGTCTGATCCAAAAAGGCGCATAAGGTTATCTTCGAGCGATACATAAAACTGCGATGAACCGGGGTCGCCCTGACGGCCGGAACGTCCTCGAAGCTGCCTGTCGACACGGCGCGATTCATGGCGCTCAGTGCCAATAATGGCTAAGCCACCTGCTTTTTTCACTTCTTCGGGTAGCTTAATATCTGTACCTCTACCGGCCATGTTGGTAGCAATGGTAACCGACCCTGGCTTACCTGCTTCGGCTACTACATCGGCCTCGCGCTGATGAAGCTTTGCATTGAGAACCTGATGCTTAATGTTACGCATTTTGAGCATACGGCTCAACAACTCCGATATCTCTACCGAGGTTGTACCCACCAACACTGGTCTGCCTTCTTTTACAAGTCCTACGCAATCGTCAATTACTGCATTGTATTTTTCGCGGGTAGTTTTATAAATAAAGTCCTGACGGTCGTCGCGTGTAATGGCTCTGTTTGTTGGTATTACCACAACATCGAGCTTGTAGATATCCCAGAACTCACCTGCTTCTGTTTCGGCAGTACCGGTCATACCAGAGAGTTTATGGTACATCCTGAAATAATTCTGAAGAGTAATGGTAGCATAGGTTTGGGTGGCGGCTTCGACCTTCACATTCTCTTTTGCTTCGATAGCCTGATGCAGCCCGTCGCTATAACGGCGGCCTTCCATAATACGACCTGTTTGCTCGTCGACAATCTTTACCTTATTGTCAATTACCACATATTCCACATCATTTTCAAACATGGCATAAGCCTTCAGCAATTGGTTAACGGTGTGAATACGTTCCGACTTAATGGAATAATCCTGCACCAGTTTATCTTTGGCTGCTAGCATCTGTGCGTCGGAAAGGCCGGAACGCTCCAGTTCGGCAATCTCGCTCCCAATATCAGGCAATATGAAAAAATTAGAATCCTCGGTGCTGTTTGTAATGGTGTCTACACCTTTATCGGTTAAGTCAACCGAGTTAAGTTTCTCGTCGATAACAAAATAGAGTTCATCTGTGACCTTATGCATATTCTTGTTCGAATCCTGCATGTAAAAGTTCTCGGTTTTTAACAGAAGAGCTTTGTTTCCCTCTTCACTTAAAAACTTAATAAGCGCTTTATTTTTAGGCAGCCCTTTAAAAGCCTGGAGAAGTTTGAAACCGCCCTTTTCCTTGTTGCCATCTTTTAAAAGCTGCTTGGATTCGGCCAGAAATTCAGTTACCAGTTTACGTTGTGCATTGATAAGCTTTTCTACACGTGGCTTATACTCCTCAAACTCCTGGTTATCGCCTCTGGGGATAGGACCAGAAATTATTAAGGGTGTACGGGCATCGTCTATCAATACAGAGTCAACCTCATCGACGATAGCATAATGGTGCTTACGCTGAACCAGGTCGGCAGGACTGACGGCCATGTTATCGCGCAAATAGTCGAAACCAAATTCGTTGTTGGTGCCAAAGGTAATATCGGCCTGGTAGGCAGCCCTGCGAGCAGCTGAGTTGGGTTGGTGTTTGTCGATACAATCGACCGAGAGTCCATGAAATTCATAGAGAGGCCCCATCCATTCCGAGTCGCGCTTGGCCAGATAATCATTTACGGTTACTATATGCACTCCTCGTCCTGCCAAGGCGTTTAAAAACACCGGCAAAGTAGCCACAAGGGTTTTTCCTTCACCTGTAGCCATTTCAGAAATCTTACCCTGATGTAGTACAACACCTCCAATGAGCTGTACATCGTAATGCACCATGTCCCACATAATTTCGTTACCTCCAGCAATCCACCGGTTTTTGTAACGTGCTTTTCCCCCAACAATCTCCACATGCGGATGACGTGCTGCCAGATTGCGGTCGTTCTCGTTGGCAGTAACCTCTATATATTCATTTTCCTTAAACCTTCTGGCCGTTTCGCGCATTACAGCATAGGCCTCGGGGAGAACCAGATTAAGTGCTGCTTCTAATTTTTGGTTTATTTCCTTTTCAAGCTTGTCTATCTCATCGTAAATATTTTGCTTACTAAGAATGTCTTCTTCAATCTCTGCCTGGGCACGAAGCTCTTCCACACGATTGTTTTCGCTGGCGATGGATTCAGAAATTGTTTTTCTGATGTGGCCAGTTTTTTCGCGCAATTCATCTATTGATATGGTAGCCAGAGGTATATACGCTGCTTTAATGGCATCGACAATAGGAGAAACCTCTTTTAAATCGCGCAAGGATTTATTGCCAAAAAAAACACTTAATATGTTATTGATAAAGCTCATTATGGTTTGTTTAATTTTGTAATTGGGGCAGCAAATTTAATTTTTTTATCATGAAAAGTCGAATTTTATATGGTATAAATCTCTTGTAGGCAAACATACCTGTTTAAGGCTTTTCAAAACAATGTATCGACAAGCTCTCTCCACGATTTAAGGGATTTTTAAAACTTCTTTCTCAGCTATTTTGTGCAGATAAACCCTTTGCTCAGAAAAATTAAATGATGCAAAATAAAAAACCGCTCCGAACTTCATCGGAGCGGTATATTTTTAATCTGTCTTTGCACTTATTATTTTACCGGGGCAGCATTTTGGGTACGCATGCTCAGTATATCACGATCGAACATATACATATTTTCGCCATTGAGCATATGCAGTTTATCGAGTATTTCCTTTACACTGGCTTCTTCTTCAATCTGTTCGGTAACAAACCACTGAACCCAGTTTTGGGTAGTAAAATCTTTTTGATCAATGGTTACTGCAACTATGTTGTTTATCCATTCTGTTACTTTATTCTCGTGTTCCAGCACTGCCTCGAACAATTCTTTCACCGTACCGTGTTTTACCGGTGGCTGCTCCACAGCAGGAATAATCGCATGTCCTCCACGGTCGTTGATGTAATTGACAAACTTAAGCATGTGTAGTTTTTCTTCTTCGGCCTGTGCATAGAGCCATTTAGCAATTCCGGCATAACCTGTATGCTCAGCCCATGAGGCCATCGATAAATAAAGTAGAGAAGAGTATAACTCTTTTCCGATTTGTGAATTTAGTATGGTTTCAATTTTAGGTTTTAACATGGCTTTTAATTTTTTGTGCTTAAAATTAGTAAAAAAAATGTCCTATTGCTTGCTAAGACGGATTTTTCGGGTATTTCTCACTCAATTGACTTTAAAATACGGTTAAAGGTTTCGCTAGGACGCATAATCCGGTTCACAAGAGCATCGTTAGGTTGGTAGTATCCGCCTATATCGACCGGATTGCCTTGAGCAGCATTCAATTCGTTGACAATAGCAGCCTCTTCGGCAGCCAATTTTTGTGCCACAGGAGCAAACACACTTTTTAAGTGTAAATCAGTATTCTGGGTGGCCAACTCGCTGGCCCAATAAAGCGAAAGGTAAAAATGACTCCCGCGGTTATCTGTTTCGAGTACCTTTCTCGAAGGGCTTTTACCTGCGTTAAGCAATGCGGCAGTTGCCTTGTCAAGGGTTTCGGATAGCACAATTGCCTTTTTGTTCCCGGTAGACTTACCCAAATGCTCAAAGGATACTGCGAGCGCCAGAAATTCGCCCAGTGAATCCCAACGTAAATGGCCCTCTTGAAGAAATTGTTGCACATGCTTGGGGGCCGAACCACCTGCTCCTGTTTCAAACAGTCCCCCTCCATTCATCAATGGCACTATAGATAACATTTTGGCACTTGTGCCGAGTTCGAGAATGGGAAAGAGGTCGGTAAGGTAATCGCGGAGCACATTGCCGGTCACCGAGATCACATCTTTGCCTTCTTTAATCGTTTGGAGCGTAAAACGGGTAGCTTCTTCAGGTGACATTATGCGAATGTCAAGTCCTTGCGTGTTGTAGTCGCTAAGGTATTGGTTTACTTTCCGGATAATATTGGCGTCGTGCGCCCTATTTTTGTCGAGCCAGAAAATGGTGGTTTGTCCGGTATCTTTAGCACGCGACACCGCCAGTTTAACCCAGTCTTTTACGGGAGCATCTTTTGTGCTGCACATGCGCCAGATATCGCCTTTTTCCACTTTGTGCTCAATGAGTATAGTACCATCCGCATCTACTACCTGTACCTTACCGTTTGCTGGGATTTCGAAGGTTTTGTCGTGCGAACCATATTCTTCTGCCTTCTGAGCCATAAGTCCAACATTCGATACACTGCCCATGGTACGCGGATCAAACGCTCCGTTTACTTTGCAAAAATCTATCACCTCCCTATACACTCCCGAGTAGCTTCGATCGGGTATCACGGCCTTCATATCCTGTGGTTTGCCATCGGGTCCCCACATCTGCCCCGAAGTGCGAATGGCAGCAGGCATGGAGGCATCGATAATTACATCGCTGGGGACATGCAGGTTGGTAATTCCTTTGTCAGAATTTACCATGGCCAAGCTTGGTTTTACTTTGTATAAAGCTTGTATATCGGACTTAATGGCACTGCGCACAGACTCATCGAGTGCCTGTATTTTCTGGTATACTTCTGCAATGCCATTTTTTGCATCTACCCCCAACTGCAAGAACAGACTATTGTATTTATCAAATATCTCTTTATAAAACACTCTCACCACGTGTCCAAAAATAATGGGGTCAGACACCTTCATCATGGTGGCTTTTAAGTGCAACGAAAAGAGTACCTTATTGGCTTTGGCATCGGCAATTTGCTCTTCGATAAAACTATTCAGTTCACGCACCGACATCACTGAAGCATCAATTACCTCTCCTACCTGCAAAGGAAGCTTCTCTCGGAGTACTTTGTCAGTACCAGCATCATCAATTAGAACGATGCGGACGCTCCCTTCTTTTTCTGCCACAAACGATTTTTCACTGACATAAAAATCTCCTTTGTTCATACTTGATACATGGGTACGTGAATCGCTACTCCATGCCCCCATGGAATGAGGATGTTTTCGAGCAAATTCCTTTACCGAGCGGGGCGCCCTTCGGTCGGAGTTTCCTTCGCGCAGCACAGGATTCACTGCGCTGCCCTTAATAGAGTCATAACGGTCTTTTATACTCTTCTCAGCTTCGTTGGAAGGCGCATCCGGGTAATCCGGCACCTTATAGCCATGCATCTGCAACTCTCTGATGGCAGATTTAAGTTGAGGCATCGAGGCGCTTATATTGGGCAATTTGATTATGTTGGCTCCGGCTTGTTTGGTTAAATCTCCTAAAATAGAAAGTGAATCTTCGGTGCGCTGGTCTTCATTCAGACGCTCCGGAAAAGCAGCGATAATACGGCCGGCTAAAGAAATATCGCTTAACACCACATCGATTTCGGCATGGGCGGCAAAAGATTTGACAATAGGTAAAAGTGAATAGGTAGCCAGTGCTGGCGCTTCGTCTGTTTTTGTATAGTGTATTACTGGACGCATAGTGGACATGTTGATTGTTGTTTGAAATGGTTTAATTGTTTAAGGTTGAATAAATTTTTCTATTAAACAGTATTTTCAGGCTTATGTTTACTCGAAATCGAGTTTGAACTTGGTTTTAAGTTCCTGCAGAGCCGGATTTTTTTCAATCATTTTCATCAGTTTTTCCCCTTCGCTTAAAAAATTTGGCTTTCCCATTTTTTCAGCTTCAACCACAAACTCAGTAATGGTGATAAACTCGTTTAGAAGGTTTTCCTTAAAATAGCCCAAGAGCATTGGCTTAAGTCTTGTCTGAAATTCCGAAAGCAAAGCGTTGTTCTGAAATGCTATGCTGATATTTTCAGGCTCCTCCAAATAAGGAACAATGGACTTCAGGGCTGCATACATCCTTTGATCCTTATTCTTGATGGAATCGACAAATAAACTCCATCGCTCGTCTATCTGCTCTTTGCTGATGGCGTTACGGGGCAACTCGGTTTCGGACTTATATAAATCGCCCTTTGAATTCCCCGATGAATCTTCTTTACCAATCAGGCTTATTTTCGAAAGTGTGTCTTTAAGTGACGGGGTGCGCTTGGTAGCAGCCTTTTCAGAATGAACTGGCTGCTTTTCTTTCGATGGCGTTGAGGCAGTTGCAGGTGCTGTAATGCTTCTTGAAATGCTCAGGCCCTCGTATCCTGTTAGAAAAAGTGTTTTACCACTTAGTTTATTTTTTTTTTTCGCTGCCCCGGTTGCAGATCCGAACCAGGCACAGTTCAATGTGAAGTCGCTGATTTTTACTGGCCTTGTAATTTATGTCGGCATCGGAACAATATTCAAGCACATCGAACAAAAAGGCCTGGTCGCAACGGGCAGCCTGGGCAAGGTACTTTTCCCTTATCGACTCGCCGACCTCCAGCAGTAGCACAGTGGTTTCGGCTTTGCAAACCAAAAGATCGCGCAAATGTCCACACAAGCCATTGATAAAATTATGAGAATCGAAACCCTTACGCAGAATCTCGTCGAAGAGCAGCAGGCATTTCGATACATCTCCGGCTAAAAAGGCATCGGTTAGCAGAAAATAATACTCGTAGTCGAGAATATTCAGATTATCGATTACTCCCTGGTAGGTTACTTTTCCGTTCGAGAAACTGACAACCTGGTCGAATACCGACAAAGCATCGCGCATGGCTCCATCGGATTTATGGGCAATAATATTAAAGGCTTCTACCTCGAACTCAATCTTCTCTTTTTTTGCAATAGCCGATAAAAACTCGACAGTATCCTTTATCTGTATGCGGTTGAAATCGTAAATCTGGCAACGCGACAGGATGGTAGGAAGAATTTTGTGCTTTTCGGTAGTGGCCAATATGAAAATGGCATGCTTAGGAGGTTCTTCGAGTGTCTTCAGAAAGGCATTGAAAGCCGATTGCGACAACATGTGAACCTCGTCGATAATGTAAACGCTATAACGACTTATCTGAGGCGGTATTCTAACCTTTTCTATCAGGCTGCGGATATCATCCACAGAGTTGTTGGAAGCCGCATCGAGCTCATGGATATTGTAGGAACGGTTCTCGTTAAAACTACGGCACGATTCGCACTGATTACAAGGTTCGGCTTCCGGTGTAAGATTCTGACAATTAATGGTTTTTGCAAGTATTCGGGCGCAGGTAGTCTTCCCTACTCCGCGCGGACCACAAAACAAATAGCCCTGGGCCAGATGTCCCTTGCTAATCGCATTCTTCAGGGTAGAAGTAATGCTTCGCTGACCTACTACCGATGCAAAGGTAGTAGGACGGTATTTACGGGCTGATACAATAAAATCGGACATCGGCTTGTTTTATTCAATCGCAAATATACTTATTCTTAATTTTACTCAAAGCTTTTCAAAATATGAAGCCATTCTCATTTCGCCTATCTTGCTGATTATCTGCAAGTAATTAAGTTATCATGCATTATCAACAAAGCTAAAATGAATTTCAATTTTTATTATTGGTTCAGATTTACTTAATTTTGCCATCTGCATATACTACCACCGTTAGATGGTTTATATGCAAACCATAAACAACCAAACCAACCAAACCAACATCATGAACATTGATTGCTATGAAAAGGTAATCAAATGGTCATATAAACTTGCTGCAATATGGGCAAAGGACCATTTAGTACCACAAGGCATTAACTCCTCGCGGAAGTTCGATGCCTACAAAAGGGCTGGCAAATACCTGCCTAAAAACTTTCCGCGCAAACCCGACGAATTTTTTAAAAAAACTGGGGTATGGAAAGGCTGGAACGATTTTTTTGGAAAATCAGGCCAGTATTCCAACAATTACTACCTAAGTTACCGCCAGGCTTCGGAATATTGCAAGCAGAGTGGCATGCGAAACTCAATCGATTACCGTGCCTGGCAAAACCGGCCTGAAAAGTTACCCGCCCGCCCCGATCAATACTATAAAAATGAATGGCTAAGCTGGCAGGAATTTCTAGGGCAACAATACAGTCTACCTAAAAGACAGGTATTTTCAAAACTCAGCGAAAGTGACGTACGCATCATAAAACACCAGCTGGGATTAGGTATTTCTGGGGTTTTACTGGCTAAAAACTTCGGCGTGTCGGAAATGCAGATAAGCCGTATTAAGAAAGGAGCAAACTGGGCTGAGGTTTAAGCAATCAGCAAGCCGAATTAAAAAAAACAAAAGACTCTGCTTACTAATTGCTACTTTTATTACAGTATAAATTTTCTAAATCGTTCACTATGGGATCAAAAATTCACGAATCAGCTCCGGCAAATGCTGTGTATGGAATAGGCTTAATTGGAGCTGCTATCTGGTATATTTCCAATGCCACCACATTTTGGTTGGGCGTATTAGGTTTTTTAAAAGCACTTGTTTGGCCAGCTTTTTTGGTATATGAAGCATTTAAGTTTTTGCAGATTAATTAGCCTGCCTGCTCCTGACAGGTTTTTTAGCGCAAAATGTTTTGTATGCTCTCCAAAGATAGCAGGTCTACTAAAGGTTAAACTGACTCACCCTAAAGGGCTAGCTGAATGAATTAGTTTTTTCTGAAATGCATGTTGCCAACAACAATAAGCTTTTCAAAAACGAAATATAATGATCTGTTTGTTTGGTATAAAGCAGATTTAAATTATCTTTGCGGCTCGAAAAAATAATCTTATTTATTAATTAAATTTTTTTAGTAATGACGAACCGATACGAAACCGTTTTCATTGCAACTCCCGTTTTGTCTGAGGCACAGATGAAGGAAGCGGTTGACAAGTTCAAAAAACTAATCACCGACCATAGCGGTGAGATAGTACACGAAGAGAACTGGGGACTGCGTAAGCTTGCCTATCCCATTCAAAAAAAATCGACTGGCTTCTACTACCTCTTAGAGTTTGCTGCTCCGGGTGAATTTATTGCCACCCTCGAAACAGAGTACCGTCGCGACGAAAGAATCATCCGATTCCTGACATTCAAAATGGAAAAATATTCTGTTCTATATGCTGAGAAAAAACGTACTAAAAATCAACAAAAAGTAGAAGCTTAATCATGAGTGCAACAAATAACGGACAAGGAGAGATCAGGTATCTTACTCCTCCCACCATCGAAAACAAAAAGAAAAAGTTTTGCCGGTTTAAGAAAAACCGAATTAAATATGTCGATTATAAAGATGCCGAATTCCTGAAGCGTTTTCTGAACGAACAAGGAAAAATTCTTCCCCGCCGCATCACCGGAACTTCGCTCAAGTTTCAGCGCAAAGTTGCAACTGCCGTTAAGCGTGCCCGTCACCTGGCATTATTGCCCTATGTAACCGATTTAATGAAATAATTCAATCTTCACGAAATGGAAATTATATTAAAACAAGATATGGGCAGCCTGGGTTACAAAGACGATATTGTAACAGTGAAAGATGGCTATGCCCGCAATTACCTGATTCCAAAAGGTATTGCCGTAAACGCTACTGAATCTGCAAAGAAACAGCATACCGAAATATTAAAACAACGCTCGCACAAAGAACAAAAAGTGCGTGAAGAAGCACTTGCACTGGCAAAAAAACTCGAAGGAGTAAGCCTTACACTCGGTGCGAAAACAAGCTCAAAAGGTAAAATATTTGGCTCGGTAAATACTATTCAGATTGCTGAATCGCTTAACGAGAAAGGATTCGACATCGACCGCAGACACATCAGCATTAAAGAAGAGTTGATAAAAGAAGTAGGCAGCTATACCGCTACCATTCGTTTGCACAAAGAGGTGAAAGTGGAAATTACTTTCGAAATTGTGGCAGAATAAAGCACGACGCAAATAAATTCAAAGCCCTCGGAAAAAAAACCGGGGGCTTTTTTTATGCGGCAAAGACTTATTTTACTGGCCGCTTCACTCCTATTGCCTCTATCTCAATTTGCACATCCTTTGGCAGCCGAGCCACTTCCACCGCCGCCCTGGCTGGCTGGTTTTCAGTAAAGAATTTGGCATATACCAGGTTCATGGCCGGAAAATCATTCATATCCTTTAAAAAACAAGTAGTTTTCACTACATCCGAATACTCGAGTCCTGCAGCTGCAAGCACCGCCCCAATGTTTTTAAGCACCTGCTCGGTTTGAAGCTGAATTCCACCCGCAACAATTTCGCCGGTTTTAGGGTCGAGCGGAATCTGCCCGCTTAAAAATACCATTCCGTTTATTTCCACAGCCTGGCTATAGGGGCCAATGGCAGAAGGAGCCTCGTTGGTTGAAATAATTTTCTTCATGTGTGTAAACTTTATATCAATAATAGGTATAAAATGACTTTAGTAAAAAGTAAAAATGATTAGCCTCTATTATACAAGATACAACCTTACTATAAATCTTGCCCGCACTCACCCCTCTTTCCCCTAAAGGGGATGACCCCGCGCTGTTCCCGGTAAGGTAGCATAACGTGCCTGTTAGCAAAAAAAAATAAAAAATGATTGAAATTTATATTAAATTAAGCTTTTCGATCCTACTGATATGATAATGCCTACTCATAAAAGTAAAAGAAGGTAATTAAAAATTATCGTACCAATTTTGTCGCTTATCCCATTTCAGGTCGCGCAGTATGTTAGCCTTAGCATTGATAGTAAAATTATAGCTGCGTCTGGAGCCAAAAGGAACTATGGAGAAGCTCATCATCCAGCAATGCAAATCGCGGTTGATGTTGATATTTGTGATGGTCATCTCTCTTTCTTCGATGTCATAGCCTGTATTAAAGCCTACTTTCCATTTTTGGGTAAGACTAAAATCGCCAGAAAGGTTAACCGTGTTGGTTGTCTCTTGGTCTTGCTTTTTATAGGGCCGGGCAATAGAATACGTGTGGTTAACATTGAGCGACCAGGGTATGCTGAAATCGACATAAGAACCGGCAATGGATCCTGGTATATTATCAAATTCGGTGTTAAACGGATCTTGGTATGGATTCAACTCTGATGACTCCTGCCCAGGTTCCGGAACAGTACTGCCTTTCGTTTGCTTCGAACGTAAACGGAAAGAAGTGCTTAAGTTCAAGTTCACAAAACGAGCAAGCCCTTTTCCATGGTTGTAATAAAACTCATTTTCACGTTTGTAACTTATCTTTCCTTTGGCAGTATCGGTTATGTAGTCATAAGGATCGAACCTTGCAGTAAGGTTAAGACTTAAAATATCTTTAAACAGCGAGGTATTACCATTAAGGCTGATGGCACTCCATTTAAACTCGTCGATAAAGGGATTATAGGAGGTGGTAACATTCAAGGTACGCAGCAGCGATACCTTTTCCATTTCTTTCGACTGGGCTGTATCGTTTTTTGGTTTCAGCTTCATCTCGAGGTTGTTGCTTAAACCTAAGCTTAACGAACCGCTTTCTTTTGCAAAACTTGGCGATTTATAAAGGTTATTCTCATAATACGAATAAGCCTCGTATTGGAGCTCTCCATTGCTGGTATAAAATACTGTATCGAAATAATTTGGGTTAATCGACGACATGTCGGGCACATAAGAAAAGCTTGCCCTGGGTTGCATTACATGCCTTATTGCTACCAGCCTTGAATCGGCTCGACTATTGACAAACATACCGGTGATTTTGGGAGTTAACCCAACAGAGATGGATGGATTAATGGCATGGGCATAGGTTGTCTGCCGGACGGTATCGGTCACAACAACCTGCTCGTTGCCTATTATTTCGGTGTGTTTTTTCGTGTACCAGCTATTCATGGCTCCCGAATAGCTTAAGCCTGGCGATACCGTTAGCATTTTAATCTTATCGGATTTCAGGTTTAAAACAAAGGGGATATCGTGCTTAAAACCATAGTTCAGCTCGTCCCAGGTCTGCGACTCGAAAAGCATGGTATCGCGAATGTCAATTTTATTTAAAAACTCCGAACGGTAGCTAAACCCAACATTTTCGTACCACTTTAACTTGCCGGTTCCTGCTTTTTGCCGAAACGGATAAATGGTTGTGGCGTTAAACGCTGCAGTTGGCAAGTCCATTACCAGGGTGCTGTCGGCAGTATTTTGCCGGGCATTTGCCGATACCGCAAGGTTAAAGGGAGTACCCGGAAAACTTTTGGTATAACTAATACTCGACGATTTTTGAGTAGTCACCACATCGTTGTAGTTGTAGGAGTTGTTTTTATCGAAACCCGAGCTGGAAAAGTTAACATTGGCAGAAAATGACTGGGTTGGATTCGATTTTGGATCCTGCCGGTGGTTCCATACCCACCTAAAATCCTGTGACTCTTCAAAACTATTATTGCTGTTATCTTTGTTTACATTGTAATCGATTTTCGTGGTGCCATTAAAACGATACCTTACTTTGTAGTTCGAACCCCATTTGAGGGCATAGGACCCTTTCGAATAAATGTCGCCCAAAAGCTGCATATCGAGGTATTGCCCTAAAGGCTGGTACCAACCACCGTTTTGTAAATAAAACCCACGGTTTTGCTCCTCACCATACCTTGGAATTATAATCCCGGCAGCACGTTTGCTGCTGCTCGGAAAAAAGCCAAAGGGTAAGCCTAATAAAGGAATGGGGACATCTTCGAGCACAAGGTAAGCAGGGCCACTGATAATTTTATCGTTCGGTATGGCAATGGCTTTGGTAAGCGCC
Organism: Bacteroidales bacterium; assembly: GCA_035913795.1. Taxonomy (GTDB): domain Bacteria; phylum Bacteroidota; class Bacteroidia; order Bacteroidales; family UBA10428; genus UBA10428. Next base: position 3,419 of record JAMIIA010000163.1, on the reverse strand, counting down.
ATATAAAAGTGCGGATGATCCAGATCGCAGGTGGTGTATTTGCCCCCTTTCATATGAATATGCCCCTGGGTATCGCGTTTGGTAAGGTCGCTGTGCAGATACCCTTCGTCCTGCTTCGATTTTACATTGTAAATAATGCCCTTGCCGGTTTTGATGTTGTAATAGATAGAGTCGGAATCGAATTCTTCTTTTCCCTTTTTAAAATTGGGGTTACCAAAATATTTTCCCGATGTATCAATACCTCCAACAGCATTTATCTCCTGATTTGCCAAATTCGAAACGATATATTCCGAGGTTAACTCAATATCCTGATATGTAATTTTTCCGGAACCCCATAGAAGAACTTGCTGCTCATTTACCAAAATACTCATCGAGTCGTTAGCCGAATAAAAAACAGGCTCTTCAATAGCTTGCTTTTTGGCTTTTTTTTGAACAGGAACAATGCTATCGGTTTGTGCAATGCTATCGGATTGGGATGGTTGTGGGTTACTGCGGTTAAAACGCTCGGCACCAACCTGAGCATAGCTGTTGTGAAAGCCTATGGCAAGCAGTGTTAATATCGAAACAAGGGAGGCTGGACGTGATAACAATTTTAGTACTATTTTTGCAGGACATTTGATTTCAAACAACGGCAACAAAACTAATAAAATAAACTTTTTCTTATGCAGATATTTTTGAGTGGACGCGCGAGACATAAGATTATTTTAAATTTTTTTCTGGCAGTGCCGCTATTAATCCCTTATTTTTCCATTCATGCGCAGATTGATGCGCAACACAACAAAATTCGTACCGTAGTAATTGATGCCGGCCACGGAGGTAAAGACCCCGGCGCTGTGGGCAAATATGCTAAAGAAAAAGATGTGGTGCTGGCTATTGCCTTAAAAACCGGCAAATATATCGAGGAAAAATTTCCGGATGTAAAAGTAATCTATACCCGCGACAGCGATGTTTTTATCGGTTTGCACGAGCGAACCCAGATTGCAAACAAGGCCAATGCGGATCTGTTTATCTCAATACATGCCAACTCAAATCCGAATACTGCCGCCATTGGTGCTGAAACTTATGTAATGGGGTTGCACAAATCGCAGGAGAACCTTGAAGTAGCAAAGAAAGAAAACTCGGCTATTGTACTGGAAGACAATTATAAAACCCGATATGAAGGATTCGACCCGAACGATGTCGAATCTTACATTATGCTTTCGCTTATGCAAAACACCTACCTCGATCAGAGCCTCAATGCCGCCTCACTGATACAAACCCAGTTCAGGGATCGGGCAAACCGAAAAGACAGAGGCGTCAAACAAGCAGGTTTTCTGGTTTTATGGGAAACTACTATGCCAAGTGTGCTGGTTGAAGTTGGATTTATTAGTAACCTGGAAGAAGAAAAATATATCGCAAGTGAATCGGGGCAAGATTATCTGGCATCGGCCATATTCAGGGCTTTTCGAGGCTATAAAGAGTATATAGAAGGAACCAGCTTTGCTCCGGAACCTCTCGTCGTTACGCAAACACCACCCATTGAAGAGACAAAGATACCGGATTCGAAACCTGTTTTGCCCGACACAAACCAAAACCTATACCGACCCAAAAATACTGCGCAAACAACCGAAACCACTTCTACACAAGTAACTTTTAAAGTGCAGATTCTTGTTTCGGAAAAACCGATAGACACAAGCGATAAAATATTCGGAGGCCTTTCGCCAGTTCATGAAATTCAAATAAATGGAAAATACAAATACCTTGCTGGAGAAAGTTCAACCTACCAGGAAGCCTTGGAATACAGCAAGGAGATAAAAAAGAAATATCCTGATGCATTTATTGTTGCGGTGAGCAACGGAAAGATTATACCTTTGTCGGAAGCTCTCGAAATGGTCAAAACAAATTAACAGGTCGAACGAAAGGCCAACAAGCAAATAAGCATAGCATGAAAATCTCACGCGAAATAAAAACCGGTACCATAGCCCTACTCATTATTGCGATAACGATATGGGGGTATCACTATTTAAAAGGGAAAAATATACTCAATCCTACCAATGTTTATTATGTATCGTACGACAGGATTGATGGAATTATCGAATCGGGCTATGTGTATTACCGCGGCTACAGGGTTGGAAACATTACCGAAATTGCCTTCGATGCCACTAAACCCAATTTGTTCACTCTTCGCCTTGTGATGGAGAAATCACTGCGTATTCCATTGGGGAGTACAGTGATGGCGAAATCATCGAGTTTGATTGCTTCGGCCAAGGACCTGCATTTGGTGTTTACCGACACTACTGCCTTTCATCAACTCGGCGATACCCTTACCCCTGCTTACGAAGAGGGTATGATGGCAATGTTAGAGCCTTTGCAAAACAGCCTCGAATCGGCGATGACAAATCTGAATATTACCCTCGAAAGTTTTAACAATACACTTAACGAACAAATGCAGGCAGACTTGCACGCTAGTGTGGCTGCTTTAAGTAAGTCGCTCGCAAGCTTTTCGCACCAGCTTTCTCCTAATGGCGATTTGGGGAAAACCCTTGCACATGTAGAATCGATAACCGGTGGAATTGAACAAAAAAATGAGGCAATGGGAACTGCGCTCGAAAACATTGCCAATATAACTTCGTCTATCGATAGTGCCAACCTTCAGCAAACCTTGCTGCGGCTCGATAGTACACTGGCTGCAACCAATGCAATTATGACGAAAATAAACAACAGCGAAGGTACCGCAGGCTTGCTTATTAACGATAGCAGCTTGTATAATAACCTTGCAGCCTCTACCGCAAGCCTCAATGCCCTTCTGGCCGATATGAAGGAACACCCAAAACGTTACGTTCATTTTTCGCTTTTTGGTGGAAACAAAAAGAGCGAATAGTTTACACGCTTCGTTGCCCCGAGATAATAGTGGGCAAAAGAGCATTGATGAATGAAAAAAATTTTACCAAAAGAGCTTTTGGCACCATGAACCTCGAATTAGACGAGCAAAACCTCGACAAGTTTATTATGGTTGGCGACAGGGTTCTTATTAAACCAAAATCGCCGCTCGATAAAACCCAATCTGGATTATTCCTGCCCCCTGGGGTGCAGGCTAAAGAAAAAATACAGGCAGGCTATGTGGTAAAAGTAGGACCAGGCTACCCCATACCCGCCATTAACGATTCAGATGAACCCTGGAAAGAAAAGCAAAACGAGGTTAAATATATACCCTTGCAGTTAAAAGTCGGCGATATGGCTCCTGAGTTCTAACAATTAGTGCGGTAGTAAATTCCATTTTGATATGAGCGGTGCAAGCTGACTCTTTTGGATTTCCTTGGTCGGCGATCTAAACACAAAGGTTTCTTTGGTCAGGTTGTCTTGTATGTGCGTTTCTGTAATGTTCCAAACTAAAAACCGGATTTCACGCAATGATAGCCTGGTAGTCAATTCCAAGTATT
>JAMIIA010000162.1:0-3634 GCA_035913795.1 Bacteroidales bacterium | reverse complement strand
ATGAATGACCCTCCTTGTTTTTGCTGCGGATATAACGGGCCGGGTTACTTCGATACTAAAGTTCATCCGTGTGCTGATAGGCATCATAAGTTATGTGAAGTGTAAGGAAAGGTAACTAATCCCAACGGTATCGGGCATCCGCTGGATGGCAGAAAGAGAATCGAAACTCCAACCTGGGAAACTTGGAAACTATGAGGGCAGAGGCTTACTAATATGATAAACACTTGGCCAAATAACCGTAGGCACGCAATGTCACAACAAGCACATAAAGATTGGAACTCTTATAATAAACCCGGCACGTTGCAACTTTGTACGGTCTGCCAGCAGCCTACAGGCCGTTGTGAAGAAGATGAGCTAGTAGATACACTTGGACAACCAGTTTGTGAGGAGTGTTTTGACAATGTGCAAACAAAATAACATTGTATGTAAAATCCTTGGGCATAAGTGGGACTGGTATTTGCCCTGCACACAAAACACAATAGTAGGTACGCAGTGGTATATTAGGTGTAAGAGAGTATTTCGTGGGATATATACTGACAAGCGTAATACAAAGGTTTAAACATGACACATAAATGGTTTGCCTATGGAATAGATGATGGATTCTCTAAGTACGAAACAGAGTATGAAGCAATTACTGCGGCAGAAAAACTAATAGAAAAGTATCGAAGGGGTGGCGTATGCGTACCTGAAGCACATGATTATGATTGGGATGAAGATGTTGTGTCAGTTTGTTATGGTAAAATTATTGGGGTTGCAACTGAAAGAAGAACAATAGATGCACACTCCCTTGACTTTTATTTGATGGACATTAATAGTGAAACAGTTAAAAAGTTGGAAACGCTTTTGTTCAAGTTGGGTGCGATGAATGACCCTCCTTGTTTTTGCTGCGGATATAACGGGCCGGGTTACTGGGATGTTAAAGTTCATCCCTGTGCTGATAGGCATCATAAGTTATATGAAGGGGAAAGGTATTGACGAAACAGGGACGTTGTAATGGCTTGCCGTTTGAAAATTGAACATTGGGCAATGTCACAAGAGATAAGAGGGCGGCGACGTAACCCGTTGATTTTTAACAATAACACAACACCGGCGGTTTTAACATTGACAACCACAATTATAAGTCTTAAAATTGTGGTTGATTAAATTCACACCGGGATGGAAACGTAATGCCGAAACACTATTCACTTAAAAATTTAGACACCTTCGAGATCCCTCCCAAGCACATAGCAAGAGTTTATAAAAAGGAGAAATTCATGGGCTGGTTCAATGCAACATATGTTTACGCGCAGCAGCAGGCACGGCTAAAGTTAAAAGAAGCTATGCTTACTTTTGTGTGGCTTGAGACCCTAGTTGAAAATGAGAACCGTGTAATTGTACGTCCTAATAAAATTGCAAAAGACTTAGGAGTTACAGTTACTACGGTTTACAATCACTTAGCCAAGATGAAAGAGATAGGAGTTATTGTTCCTGACGAAGACGACGAAGACGAAAAGGTAGTAAGGGTGTGGCGCATTTGCCCCTATCATGCCTGGCGAGGAAAGGGTCAATACATGGCCAAGTATTTGTCTACGTTGCCAGAAGGACATGTATTTTTTAATTATACAGACCCCGAATTTAAAAAAGCCCTAATGGAGAATATGGAGGAGGAAATGAAGGACATGGGGAAGATGGAAGCTATGGAGGAGGTAGAAGAATATGACCTATAAAAACCAACTTGCAGACCCTCGATGGATAGCTAAGCGAGAAGAAATCCTTGAGCGTGACGGGTTTGCTTGTAGAATATGCTTTTCTACAAAGAACTTACATGTTCATCACATTAGTTATGCTGACTCTCTTTGGGAAATACCGAATGAATCTCTTATAACACTTTGTAACACCTGCCATAGAAAAGAGCACAGCGAAATTAACGCCAGATCATCAGCACAAAAATTATATACTACAGATCTTTTGCCTGGTATGGTTTTTCATAACTACAAAGCATTGTGTAATTACCTTAATGAACCAGTACTAGCTGGAAATTCTAAAGTAAAACAATTTAAAGCCTGGAGAAATTGTTTTTCTTTCGAGCAGCGGGGCCATAAAATACTTATAGTCGCTAAAGTGCCACAGGTTGAAAAGCGTCTTGCGTCAGACTTCGTAAACCCTTTTTGGCATGGACTATAAAATGTGGCTTCTGTCATCCCGCCGCGAACACAAACAAACCTACTGGAGTCCTGGGATAAGTTCGTTGAGCCACTTCATGCCCATAATGTATTTAAGAAAATGGGCGGCATTTCACTTATCTCAGCCGTATTAACTCGCAAGGTTTGGTTTTACACGAATCCAGTTATGCCTGCATTATACCCAAACACCTACATGCTATTGTGTGGGCCGCCCGGTTCAGGTAAAGACCTTGTTATTAATACTATTCGTGCACTGCTAACAGCCATGATGGATGGTATGGAACAGGCACAGGGCGTTAATGTAGGGCCGGAGTCTCTTTCCACTAAGGGTCTTATCGACGCGCTTGCTGACGACAGTGCAAGATTAACATTTACTTATAAGGATAAGGGCAAGGCCACAACCGTTCATTACCATTCTTTGTATATTGCAGTTGGCGAACTTGGTGCGTTCCTCGCCGAGTATAATACCATGATGATAAGTATCATCAATGATCTTTTTAATTGTAAGGGTACATTTGGTGAACGAGTTCGCGGGCGAGGTAATTCGTCTGAAATAAAGATTGAGAATCCACATTTAGCTATGTTACTTGGAACCCAGCCGGCGGTGTTTGCGCGCATCTTCCCTGAAGAAGCCTTTCAAATGGGGTTTACCGCCCGACTGCTAATTTGCTTTGCTAAAGAAGCAACTCGAAAGCCGTTGTTCACTAAAACTATTGTAGATAATACACTGTTTGACAAAATTGCTTCTGACCTTAGAGTGATTTCTTTATTGACTGGGGAGTACAAACCTGACGCACACTTTAAAGAAAAATTAAATGAATTTCATCTTACGAGTCCAGGCGCAATTCAGCACTCACGTTTTGAGGATTATAATGTAAGGAGGTCGTTGCATTTAGGTAAAATTGCTATGTGCATAGCAGCGGCAGAATCTAATGAACTTGTGCTAACCGAAAACCATTTTGATAAGGCACTTGCGTATTTAACTTTATCTGAAAAAACTGCACCAAATTTATTCGATGACTTAGTAACCTCACAAGGATTTAGCCACACAGTCGAGCAAGTATTACATGGCAGCGCCACCACCCTTTCCACCGTAACCCATGCCGAGCTGGAGCGCAAACTTCGCCGAACCCATAAGCCAGCGGAAGTCGGCCAAATCATCCGTTCAATGCTACAAGCAGAAGATATTGTATTCTCCCATTACAACGGTGGAATACCTGTTTACAATGTTAATAAGGAATTCAGTAAATGATTTTTGGCTACAATTCCCTTTGTAGATTCGTTGAAGAAGGCATTATCGAAAACGTAGACCCTATTAACATTAACGGGGCCAGCATTGACTTAACCCCAGGAAATACTATATTCTATGAAACTTTCGCTGACTGTATACCCGGCTTAAAAGTGGTAGACCTTGCAGCCCGCCCACGAGAGTTCCCGCGATTCACCGAGTTTACCATGACCGAGGAAGGATT
>JAMIIA010000161.1:0-2703 GCA_035913795.1 Bacteroidales bacterium | reverse complement strand
CAGATTCTGTGATAAAAAACAAGTTCAATTTAGTTAATTTTATATCCAAGGCGGTTTCATACCAGCCTGTAAGGGGGAGCGGTCTTTGTTCTAATTTAACGATGATCGCTTCTCTGTTTTAAGCCACTTCATTTTGTTGTTGATTGCCATGCTTTGTAAGGTAATCTTTATCAAAGAGAGTGTTTGTTTTGTAAACGGTATAAATCATTTCCAATAATTTTCTTTGAACAGCAACGGCTGCCTTCATCTTCACTCCATGTTTTGATACCAACCGGACAAAAATCGCTTTGAACCTTTCCTCGTGCCGTATTGCTGATAGAGCCGGCAGGTGCATGGCTTTGCGCAGATGCTTGTTTCCCTTCTTTGATATTCTTGGTTTTCCTTTAACGGATGTTCCCGATTGTTTTTCTTGTACATCAAACCCTGCGTAGCTTGTCAATTGTCGTTTGTTTCGGATCAGTTCAAATCCGTTTGTTTCGCCCAAAACAGTGGCTGCTGTTAATAGCCCTACGCCAGGTATCGAACATATCCTATCAACAGATTTGCTCACATCTTTTTCTTTCATTACCAAAGCAGCTATTTCTTCTTTAATTTCAGTCACTTGCTTATTGAGTAGTTTGATCCGTGCCTTTATCCTTGTCACACTTTTCTTATTAGGATATGCTTGTGTTTCTTCTGCATGTAATTGATTCTTGGCCACGGTTCTTTCATCCACTGTCTGGTCGCGTTCGCGGGTCAATTGTTTTAGGTCTCTAAATATTTCTTTTGGGCGCCTCCAATTATCCAGATTCCTTTCCAGACCAAACTGTGCAATCGCATCTGATGCAGTCTTGTCGGTAACCGTTTTCACATCCAATGACTTGAAGTAGCTACTGATTTTATTAGGCAGGACAACACTTACTGCATGTCCCTTCTCTTCTAAAAAATAGGCCAACGCTTCGTGGTAGACACCGGTTGCCTCCATTACGTAACGGACAGGAATACTTTCTGTCGACAACTTTTTCACCCATAGTATCATTGCCTCAAATCCCTTTTCACTGTTGGCAAAAGTCCGATGACTTATAAGTTCCGATGTCCAATCATCCTGCATGCTGGCCAAGCATACAACCAATTCCTTCCGGGCAACATCAATGCCCAATACTTGTTTGACAATCTTTTTCATACTGTTTTTGAATTTGTGTTTGAAATCAAAGTGAAAAATCTCTCTTCGCTTTGTCTCCTGGTTGGATATTCTGGTTACTCCGGTATGCAGAGTTCCTTACATTCTGTTCAAGCTCGAAGAGATAAAAAAGAGTGAGGCACTTTCTGCGAACCTGCATGTCATAAAAACTGCTTGAGTCACTTTTACTCTCACCCTTTTTCACTTTCATCAAATCTATTTGTATTTTGATAAATGATTATGAAACAAACATAGGAGAGTCACTGTTTCAGAACTCTGCGATTAGTTGCACTCTTAACCGCCAGAGTACCCGAGGCGGGTGACTCTGCGGAGAATAAGAACACCTCACCCCATCCCCTCTCCCAAAGGAGAGGGGAAGAGTTGATTGAACGATGTTAGCCCCGACAAGTCGGGGTGCATTTTTTGGTTTAAAAAATTGTTGATGAAGATTATCAGCAAGGGAAAGGGAAGCGTCAGGTCGTAAGACCTGACGGCAATTATAATTGTATTTTCAATCTAAGGTTGTGTTTTTGGCCAAGCGACCAACAATAACCAGGGGCAATATCCCCAACCAAAGCTTTTTCCTATCTTTATTAGCTAACGCGAAATAAAATGAAAACGATGACATGTAAACAATTAGGTGGAGCCTGCGACCAAACTTTCAGCGCAAATACTTTTGATGAGATCGCTATGATGGTTAGCAAACACGCCCGAGAAATGGTAGGGCAAGGAGATGCTGCGCATATCCAGGCAATGAATGATATGCGAAGCAGAATGAATTCGCCCGAAGCAACGAATGCCTGGATGGATGAAAAGAGAAGTGCATTTAACGCTTTACCCGAAACCGGAGATCGGTAAACAGCACCCTCATTCATGAAATGTCATACCGGGCCTGCGTGCTCCGCCACTTGGCGGATTCGGCAAAGGCAGGCTTTGACTCGGGATCCTCAAGAAGCAAAGGGATGAAGCTGCTATGAAATGTTTATAATAAAGTTCAGCTGACTATAACGGGATACCGGGTCTCGTGTAAATAAGTGTATGGTTATAGTTTTCGGCACTCGCCCGGTATGACACCACAAATTAAGCTTTTGCCAATGGATGGTGCTTTCACCAACCATACACCAGCACCTAAACATTGGCAGTACTGCAATTTTTAATCACGACTTTGCGATCGGTAACAACACCGACCGCAAGCAAAACACTTGATGGGTCGTTTTGAAATTGGTTAGTTGGTTTTACATTTGAGAACATTAACCAGAATTTTAAATACAATGAAAAACCTTAACATATATTATTGGATATCCATTGGGCTGGTGCTTTTCTTTCTGCTTCCGGGTTCCATCATGAATATTATGAAAACGGCAGACTGGGTGGAAGTATTTAAACAATTGGGATACCCGGAATACCTGCTTCCGTTTTTAGGAGTAGCAAAAATGGCCGCCTGTATCGTGCTGGTACTACCTTATTTTAAACGACTGAAAGAATGGGCCTATGCCGGACTTTTTTTTGATCTTGTCGGAGCCACCTATTCGGGTTTAGTAGTT
>JAMIIA010000160.1:0-13157 GCA_035913795.1 Bacteroidales bacterium | reverse complement strand
GGTAATCAACATGGTGTGCGACACTTTCCTATTTAGGGTATTGGCTTTTACCTGATAAATTGTTTTAGCTATTGCAATAGCTTTCTCTGGGCTAAAGCTTGATTGCATTTCTATTAGCTGCCGCTCCAGTTCTTTGTACACCTTATATGCCACAAACGAGATGCAAATATGGGTTTCAATCCTGCGTTGCAAGCGATGATAAATCGGCCTTATTTTAAGGTCTGTTTTAGATATCCTGAACGCTTTCTCAATTTGCCATAAATGTCCATAGTTTCCTATGATTTCATCTTTCGACAATTTGGCATTGGTCAGATAACCTTTTAACCCATCCCATGCCGCATCCGCTTCAAATTTTTGATAGTCAATGGCAATATTAATTTGGCCATCTATTTTGAGATATTTGTTGTACCCGCGGATGTTGATACTGGATTTGGTTAATCTGCCTGACCTTATCTGTCTCTCTATTTTTTTGAGCCCTTTTTCACGGTTCAAGCGGTCTTTCTTAGCTCTGCTGTCCGAATAGCTTACAATGAGCCTTAAATTGTCTTTTTTTACTGTTTCGCTTTCTCCATTTTTCAAGTTTAGGGATAGTATTTTGCGTTGGATATCCCGCTTCTCGTTTTTTATCCTTGCCCCAAGGATAAACTGGTAACCTCCGCGCTGAAGCTCATCGATGTTGGTGCTAGACAAAAGGCCAGAGTCGGCAATAATTACCAATTGCCCTATCTGGTATTTTTCTTTAAATGAGTCTATTATCGGAAGCATGGTGTGCCCTTCAAATTTGTTGCCCTCGAAAATGTCGTACGCCAACGGATATCCATTTTTACTGACTAGTAGCCCCAATACAATTTGAGGGTTCTGGTGCTTTCCCTCTTTTGAAAAACCTGTCTTCCGTAAGTCATCTTCCTTGTCGATCTCAAAATATAGAGTTGTTACATCATAAAACACAACATTTACCTCTCCTCCCAGGATTTTCTTTGTATGCTCAAAGCTGATCTGCTGTACAAGTTCTTTTTGCGTAGAATGCAACTTGTCCATGTAACGGTAAATTTGTTGCACGGGATAATCCATTTCATGGTATTTATCCAAATAGTCGCTTGTTTTTAACTTGCTTACCGGATAGATTAGACGGGATAAAACAAGTTGACGAAAAATAGCGTCATCCACAACTCGAAAGCCAATGTCGTCAAATATTTGGCCCAACAGAAGCTCTGTTCCAACCTCGGTATGTGAGTTTATGCTTTGAAAAACAGACTTTAGAAGACTCGATTCATCTGAAAAATCTAGAGTTTGCTGTCCACAAAAAGAAGCAATGAATTGATGTCCTTGATTTACAAGATCTGCAATGACATTAGTATCAATTGAACTCCCTACAGTCTTTACCAACTTGGACTTTCCATTGACTTTGACTATTACCTGAACGCTGACAACCCCACTCTTATTAACCTTTTCACGGACAAACATGAAATAAAGATAAAAAAAGACGCTGGGTCACCCAAAATCAATCAAAATAAATTCTTATTACACTATATATGTGATACTTATGAAATTGATGCAAGTTTTATGTCGAAGTCAGGAGAGATTAATCGAAGAAAGGTGGCGCTGCGCTGACAGCCCACCTTTTTTTATACGCAAACATTTTTTGCTTCTTATTAACCAAACAATCGGGCTCTATTTTCTAAAACAGCACCTTTTAAGCCTGGTAAAACCAATCTTATCATTTCAGTTTGGTTATTTTCGTGCACCAATGTTCCCTTATTTCTAATCAATTGTATTGTTATGCGAAATTTTCTTTTCGTGTTGTTTTTCTGTGGCTTTTTAGTCACTTATGTTTCTGCCCAGCGCGATGCCATGCTGCAAGGCTTTTACTGGGATGTGCCGGTGGATGGCGAAGCCAGAAACGGCTTTTGGTACGATAGCCTTGCCTCTAAAATACCCCAGCTCAAGCAGGCTGGTTTTACCGAAATCTGGTTACCACCTCCCTCAAAAGGCAACTGGGGTATATACGACATGGGTTATGGCCTGCACGACCACTACGACCTGGGTAGTTATGCGCAGGTAAACACCACCGAAACCCGCTTTGGCTCATTTGCCGAATTGCAAAACCTGATCAGCATGGCACACGATACCTTGAATGGACCTCCGATTCAACTGCTGGCCGATATCATTCTCAACCACATTTACAGCACCCAGCTCAAAGATTTTGCACCCGACCCTGCGGTGAAGCATTATGTGCAGCATGCCGCAGAGCATCGTCAATTGAGGCATCAGCCCTATCCCTTGAACGAAATGGTGTGGTATATACCAAATACCCCGGACAATTTGCAAATGGAAATAAACACCCTAAAAACGGATTATAATAACCACTGGGATGGCAGTTTTTTTCTGGCAGTTCACAACAGTCTATCTGAGGCGCTGGACTACCACTCCGACACGGTATTGGCATTTTCGGGTCAGGACTTAGTTCCTGGTTATACTTACAATGTAGGTCCCGATACAGATTCGAACCTGCTGGTAAAGTTTCGTTCCTCCTCTCCAGAGGGATTGTACCTTATCTTGTCGCCCCGCAATTATTTGCCGATACAGAAGGCTTATGAGTGGACCGAACAAACGCGTTTTATCACGATAAAACCTTTTTCGGGGCCTGAGAGGTGCGACATTGGCTTTGAGGTACTGACTACCACAGCCATTCGCCTTGCCGAAAAAACAGGTTTGCCACAATTAAGCTGGAACAGCAGTCATTTTCATCCCTCTATGCCTGATGGTTATTTGCGCACCGGGATGGACGATTACCGGGTTTCGCCCAACATGAAATGGTTTGGGCACGACCTTAACCACCAGAACCCCGAAGTGCTCGACCGGCTTTCGGATTGGGGCCGATGGCTACGCGACAGTATTGGGTACGATGGGTACCGGTTCGACTTTGTGTTGGGCGTGGAGCCCCTGTTTTTAGCCAATTGGGTCGATAGGGTGTGGGAAGGTAACAATCAGCAAGCTACCATGGTAGCCGAGTATTTTACAAACAATAAACAACGTATTTTCGATTGGCTGCTTCTGATCGATAGCCTTAGCCAACCAACCACCCGGATGAAAGTGTTCGATTTTCCGCTTAAGTACGAACTCACCCAACTCTGCAACGATACCAGCGGCAGTTACGATCTACGTAAACTGCTCACTGCCGGCCTGTTGTTCGACCCCACCTATAGGCTCACCGCCGACAGGCTGGTGAGTTTTGCCGACAACCACGATACTGGCAAGGAAAGCGACAAATGGCTGATAAACCATTGGCACATGGCTTATGCCTATATTTTGTTTGCACCCCCGCAGCCTTGTGTGTTTTACAACCATTATTTTGGCGACACTCAGATCGAATATTCGCAGGAACGCAAAGTACAGCACATTCCAATGAGTTTGAAGGAAGAAATCGACCAGATGCTTCGTATCAGAGAGCATTGCCTGGGAGGAGATATGGTGCATGTGTCGGATACATCCCCGGAATTTAAACATGTGTATATGGCTTACCGCGAAGGGAATGGCTCCTGTGCAGGGGCTTTTCTCAGTATGTGCAATGCGGAGGTAAAACCAACCCGACTTAGCATTTGTTTAAACGACAACTACAAGGCGTTTTATGGAAAAAGGCTTATCAATGCCATATCGCCGGGGGAGTCGGTAAAGGTGAGCAAACGCGGAAAGCTTAGCCTTGAACTTCAACCCTATTCTGCCGGGGTTTGGATGCTGGAAGAGGAGTGGAACCGATTGGACAATTTGATTCGGCGAGAGTAAAATATCCTGCAGGCCTTTTTTAAATGGCTTTGGAAAGCCTATGCTTTTTAAGCTGGTTGAGGGCGCTTTGGCAGATGCCTTCCGTATCAATTCCGCAATCGCGCCATAACTCCTGCTGAGAGCCATGTGCAACAAACTGATCTGGCACACCCAATATTTTTACAAAGGCCATATACTGGTGTTGGGCCATAAATTCCAATACGGCACTTCCGAGTCCGCCAAGCACTGTGCCATCTTCTACCGTAAGTATATGCTTATGCTGTTGAAATACGCGGTGTAATTCTTCTTCATCGAGAGGCTTCACCCAGCGCATATCGATATGGCACACATCAATACCTTCCTTTTTAAGCTTTTTAATGGCTTCGGAAGCAAGATTTCCGATGTGCCCAATGGATAATATGGCCAGGTCATTGCCTTCGCTGAGCCTGCGCGATTGGCCTGGTACAATTTCTTCGGGTTGATTTCGCCATTGCTTCATTACGCCTCGTCCGCGTGGGTAACGGATCGAAAAAGCTCCGTACTTTCCGGTTTGGGCAGTAAACATCATGTGGCGCATCTCGTGTTCGTCCATGGGTGCAGCCACAGTAAGGTTAGGGATGGAGCGCATATAGGCAAGGTCGAATACGCCATGGTGGGTAGGGCCATCGCTTCCCACCAATCCGCCGCGATCGAGGCAAAACACTACAGGCAGCTTCTGAAGGGCTACGTCGTGGATGATCTGATCATAGGCCCTTTGGGCAAACGAGGAATAAATGTTACAAAAAGGTATAAGCCCCTGGGTGGCCAGCCCGGCCGAAAAGGTTACCGCATGTTGCTCGGCAATGCCTACATCGAAAGTACGGTCAGGCAGTTCATCCATCATAATTTTAAGGGAACAGCCAGTTGGCATGGCTGGCGTGATGCCCACAATTTTTTCGTTTTTGCGGGCAAGCTCTAAAAGCGTGTGGCCAAACACATCCTGATAGAGCGGGGGTTGGTTTTCTTCGCTGCCGGCATTTAATATTTCACCTGTAAGTCTGTTAAATACGCCTGGTGCGTGGTATCGGGTCTGGTCCTCTTCAGCTTTTACAAATCCTTTGCCCTTGATGGTAAGTACATGCAGCAGTTTAGGACCGGGAATTTCTTTGAGGTCGCTGAGCAATTGGGCCAGGCGCACCACATCGTGTCCGTCTACCGGGCCAAAATAGCGGAAGTTGAGCGACTCGAAAAGGTTACTTTGTTTGAGCAAGGCTGATTTTATGCCGTTTTCGAGTTTCTGGGCATATTCGCGTGCATGCGGAGCTACCTTGTTGATGACTCCAAAAAGGTTCCACAACTCGTTCTTTAGTTTATTGTAAGCCCGCGAGGTGGTAATGTCCACAAGGTATTCTTTCAATGCTCCCACGGCCGGATCAATCGACATGTTGTTGTCGTTGAGTATAACCAGCAGGTTGCTGTCGGACGAACCGGCATTGTTCAAACCTTCGAAAGCCATGCCACCGGTGAGGGAGCCATCGCCAATGATGGCAGCTACATTGCGCTTGATGCCTGCCATTTTATCGGCCGTGGCAATACCCAGGGCAGCCGATATGGAGGTAGAGGAGTGCCCCACGCCAAAAGCATCGTATTCGCTTTCGCTCATGCTCGGAAAACCGCTGATACCGCCATATTTGCGGTTGGTATGAAACCGATCACGGCGTCCGGTAAGTATTTTGTGGGCATAAGCCTGGTGACCCACATCCCATATTATCTTGTCAAAAGGGGTTTGGTAAGCAAAATGCAGGGCAACGGTAAGTTCCACCACCCCAAGGCTGGCGCCAAAATGCCCCGGATTACACGAAACCTCGTCGATGATAAACTGCCTCAGCTCGTGGCTTAGGGCCGGTAGCTGTTCGGGTTCCAGTTTTTTTAGATCGTCGGGGGTGTGTATGGTACTTAATATCGGATAAGTCGCGTTCATACCCATGTGATAACTTGCAAACAGGTACAAAGTTAATAATTAATATTCAGATAGTTTGAGCAGTTTTTTCTCTTGTTGTAATTTCACCACACAATAAGACGGGGTTTGCTTACGATTTATTGTTAGTATCCATTAGTCATTAAAACCACTGCATATGTTCAGAAAAACGCTTATTATTAATACTGTTACCCTGATGCTGCTAGGCTCTTGTGTTTCGCCCAAGCTCTACCAGGAGTCGCAACAACAGAAAGAAAGCACTCAAAAAGAGCGCGACGAACTTTTTGGAACCAACGAAAAGCTAACTGTCGAGAATACTGAGCTAAAGGCGAAAAAAACGGAACTCGAAAAGGAAATTGAACGCACTGTGGCTTCCCACCAGGAAGAGGCCGAGGAAATGAAGCGATTGAAGGGTGAATACAACCAGTTGAGCAAACGATACGACGAACTGAACCTGGCCCACAAAGCCCTTGTGAGTGGCAGCGATGCAGAGGCTCGCCGTTTAATGCAACAACTACAAACCACCCAGAGCGATCTTTATGCCCGCGAAGACCAGCTGAATCAGCTTTCGGAAAAGTTGAGCCGCGAGCGCCAGCAACTGCAGCAGGTTTCCGATGAGCTGGCAGCCCGCACAAAAAGGTTAAACGAACTGGAGAAAAAACTGGCCGAAAAGGATGCCGCAGTCGATGCACTCAAGCAAAAAGTAAGTGCTGCCCTGATGGGTTTCGAGGGCCAGGGACTTACTGTAACAAAGAAAAATGGGAAAGTATACATTTCGCTCGACGAGCAACTGCTGTTTAGCAGTGGCAGCACCACTGTCGATGCAAAGGGAGTATCGGCACTGAAGAAGCTGGCGGTGGTGTTAGAGCAAAACCCCGACATCAACATAACCATTGAGGGGCACACCGACGATGTGCCGGTGGCAGCGGGTTCGCAACTTGTCGATAATTGGGATTTGAGTGTGCGTCGTGCCACCTCTATTATCCGCATTTTAACAAGTAATTCCAGTATCAACCCAAAACGATTAACTGCCAGTGGTAGGGGAGAATATATGCCTATTAGTGCGGGAAAAACTACTGAAGCAAGGCAAAAAAACCGTCGTACAGAGATTATTCTTACCCCCAACCTCGACGATCTTTTCGAAATACTGGATAACTAACGAATCAAGTCATTGCTGTTTATGGACATTGTTGGGTAATACCAACTTAAAAACAGCAATGGCTTGATTTTTTAGGGGGCAATTACAAAGGGCGCGTGGAACCAGAACCTACCGCTTCGGCATCGATTAAAGGCTGACCCTTGTAGCGCACACTGCCGCTTCCTGTGATGTTGGTTTCGAGTTTTTCGGTGGCCCACACTACTGCCGACCCCGATCCGGTTATCTCCACCTCGGCCCCGGTTGCTTCGAACTGTTCCAGGTCGATATCGCCTGATCCGGTAATTTCGAGCGAAACCTTCGGTGCTTTTCCTTTTACCTTAATATTGCCAGAACCTGTTACAACTGCAGAAAGGCTTTTGCATTGTAAATCGGCAAACTCGATGTTTCCACTACCGGTAACCAATAGCTCCAGTGCTTCGGCTTTAAAGCCCGAACCAGCCAGTACCTGACCCGAACCAGCCAAATCCAGTTCCGTGAGTTGTGGCATGCTTATGCGCACAGTTACATCGTCTTTCAGGTTGGTAAAATCATTTGTTTTAATGATCAGGGTGCTGCCATCGACACGTGTCACAATTTTTTCGAGGTCGCTCTTTTGACCTTCCAATGTGAGCTCGAACTTGTCGGACTGAACCAGGATTAATTTCCCTGGAATACTGTAACTGATCTGGGTAAAATTTTCGGCATTGCGTTTTTCGGTTTGAGCCAGCAGAATTGCAGGTGTAAGCCAGAATAGCACTAACAAGCCAGGCAAAGCATAAGAAAACAAGTGTATTTTTTTCATATTATAAAATGTTTGTGATGGTTTAAAAGACGAGGTGAATGAAAGCGTGCTGCATATTCAAGCGTAAAAAATTGAAGTGTTATTGTAAATGTTTGAAAATTGGCCCATCGATCAAACTCTGACTGCTTTTAAAGCTTAGTTTCGTTTCATTTTCAAAGGGTTATCGACTTATAATTATTGCAACGAAGAAAATTTAATAAATGGGAACGATTGAATAAAATTCATCAATAAAAATGATGCACACTTTGTTTTTTTGTTCTTTCCGCAAACGTTTGCATTAGGCTTTCAAAGTTTCTCGGTGCATTTTTCGTCAATATTTCTTGTGTATTAGGGATTCCGTTCTTACTTTCGCCCGACTAAATATAGCGTCGCTATAATAGAAAGTATAAAAAAAATCTAAAAAACAAATGATTACAAAACCAAAATTATCGTTTTGGCAGATCTGGAACCTGAGCTTCGGTTTCCTGGGTGTGCAATTCGGTTTCGCCTTGCAAAATGCCAACGCCAGCCGTATATTAACCAGTTTAGGTGCCGATCCGCACAACCTTTCTTTCTTTTGGTTGGTAGCTCCGATTATGGGTCTGATGGTACAACCCATTGTTGGTGCTGCAAGCGATAAAACCTGGACTCGTTTAGGAAGGCGTTCGCCCTATATACTTTTTGGTGCTATTATTTCGATGATAGCCATGTTTTTTATGCCCAATGCTCCGTTGGTAGTGAAAGCCAGTGGTGCCGGCGCACTTGTTTTTGGTGTAATCATGCTGGCCTTGATGGACGGTTCCTTTAACGTAACCTTTCAGCCTTTCAGGGCCCTGGTTGCCGATATGACACCCGATGAACAACGCAACATCGGTTATTCGGTGCAAAGCTTTTTAATCAATGTGGGCGCCGTGGTCGGTTCAGCACTTCCTTTTATACTTACAGCCATTGGCGTTTCAAACGAGGCAGAATCGGGTAAAGTTGCTTCTTCAGTAATATGGTCGTTTTACATTGGCGGATCGCTGCTCTTGCTGAGCGTGCTGGTTACCGTGTTTAAAACCAAAGAACATCCACCCAAAGAATTCGAAGCCTACAACAACATTACCGAAGCCGATAAAGCCCATAAAGAAAGCTTCTTCAAAACACTGATGAACATGCCTAAAGCCATGCGCCAGCTTGCATTGGTTCAGCTTTTTTCGTGGTTTCCGCTCTTTTTAATGTGGGTTTATTCAACCACAGCCATCTCGCAACACTATTTTGGTGTTCCGGTCGATTATCATGCCGAAACAGCTACCGATGCCGTGCGCCGGGCTTTTGACGAGGCAGGCAACTGGGTAGGTATTTGTTTTGCTGTGTACAGTCTTGTAGCAGCGATATTTTCTGTTTTAATGCCAATGATTATCCGTCGCAGCAGCCGGAAAACAGTGTATGCAGGCTCCCTATTATTGGGTGGTCTAGGCTATATCTCAACCTTTTTCTTTCATAACCAATACATGTTGCTTATTTCGATGGTTGGTGTAGGTATTGCATGGGCCGGCATTTTGGCTATGCCTTATGCCATTCTTTCGGGCTCGCTTCCTGCCAAACGCATGGGCATTTACATGGGCCTCTTTAACCTCACCGTAGTGATACCGCAAATACTAAGCGGGTTATTTGGCGGACCAATTCTTCGCAATTACTTTGGTGGACAGGGCATATACATTCTGATAATGGCAGGTGTTATTATGGTAATAGGGGCCTTTTTGGTATCTTTTGTCGAAGATAAGTCCTCGGAAAATGCCGAAGTGGCAAAAGGTTCCGGCGGACATTAATCAATTTTTCCGGTTTTTGTTTTTTTTATAGATTGAACAAAAAAACTTAAAAGCACATAATTGAAAAAATTATGTGTTTTTAAGCTTAATAGAAAGGGCTAGGTCTTTATCCTGCCCAATATAGGGTCAACAATTGATTTAGGGTTAAATTAAAAAAAAGAATGAACATTAAAGCATGCATTTTTGATTTGGATGGAGTGATTGTCGATACCGCAAAATATCATTACCTGGCCTGGAAAAGGCTGGCGAATGAGATGGGTTTCGATTTCACCGAAGAAGACAACGAACAGCTAAAAGGAGTGAGCCGGGTTCGCTCTCTCGAAATTTTGCTCGAACTGGGCGGTGTAAGCAAGACTCCTGCAGAACAGGAAGCACTCGCTACCCGAAAAAACGACTGGTATGTGGAGTACATTCAAAAACTCGAGCCAGAGGAAATACTTCCTGGCGTAAACCTGTTTTTGGACGATTTGCAAGAAAAAGGCATTAAAATCGGCCTCGGCTCGGCCAGTATAAATGCCCGTATGATTCTTGATGGGCTTAACCTTACCCGCTATTTCGACGTCATTGTCGATGGCACAAAAGTATCTAAAGCGAAGCCCGATCCGGAAGTTTTTCTGAAAGGGGCCAAAGAGCTTGGATTACAACCAGGCGAGTGCATTGTTTTTGAAGATGCACAGGCCGGAGTGGAAGCTGCGAAAAACGGTGGTATGCCCTGCATTGGTATTGGCAGCCCCGGAAGTCTGAACGGCGCCGACCTGGTTATTCCAGGCTTCAATGGCGTAAGCTTTAAAGATTTGCTCAAGAAGTTGAATTAAAACAGTGTAAGACAATGATAAAGTATCTCAAAACAGATCCCTGGTGTATTATCGAAGACAGTTTTTCGCAGAAACACCATCAGGCTTCTGAAAGTATTTTCAGCCTGGGCAATGGTTCTTTCGGACAAAGAGCCAATTTCGAAGAAGCCTATAGTGGCAAAACCCTGCAGGGAACCTATGTGGCCGGTGTATATTATCCCGACAAAACCAAAGTAGGCTGGTGGAAAAACGGTTACCCCGAGTATTTCGCCAAAGTATTGAATGCCACTAATTTTACAGGTATAGACATTCAGGTCGATGGCGAAACTCTTGACCTTGCCAAATGTCAGGTTCCCTCGTTTAAAAGGGTGCTCAACATGAAAGAAGGCACACTGAGCCGCGATTTTGTAGCCGAACTGCCCTCTGGCAAACAGGTACAAGTGTCGGCCATACGTTTTCTGAGCATGGCTAAAAGCCAAACAGGTGTAATCAAATACAGCATTACTCCGCTTAATGGCGACTTCACCATTGTGTTTACTCCCTACCTGAATGGCAACGTGGTGAACGAAGATGCCAACTGGGATGATTTATTCTGGACCCAGATTGCCCACGAAGTAAAAAACGGTGAAGGATATGTGGTTGTTCGCACAAAAAAAACAGAGTTTGAAGTAGCCACTGCCATGCAGGTGCAATCGTTTCTGAATGGAAAAGAAACCGGACTCACCGCCATCGATCATTCGAAAGAAGGGTATGTCGAATCGGCATTCAGCATAAAGGTTGGCAAGGGCAAAACCCTCGATATATACAAATATGTGGCTGTGCTTTCCTCACTTAATCACCCCAAGGAGCGCATTCTTGAGCATGCCCACCAGGTAATTCAAGAATCGGTGGAAACCGGCTTTGAACAAATGCTCGCAGCACACAAAGCCAAATGGGCTACCATATGGGAACATTCAGATATTGTAATAGAGGGCGACGACGAAGCCCAGCAGGGTATTCGTTTTAACATCTTTCACCTCAACCAAACCTATACCGGCGAAGACGACCGTCTCAATATTGGTCCAAAAGGATTTACCGGCGAGAAATATGGCGGGGCATCGTATTGGGATACCGAGGCATACTGTTTGCCTTTTTACATTGCCACAGCGCCATCGCAGGTTTCGAAAAACCTCTTGCTTTATCGTTACAAACACCTCGATCGTGCCATTGAGAATGCACAAAAGCTTGGGTTTAGCAACGGTGCAGCCCTTTATCCCATGGTAACCATGAACGGGGAAGAGTGCCACAACGAATGGGAAATTACCTTTGAAGAAATACACCGCAATGGCGCTATTGCATTTGCTATTTATAACTACGTGCGCCATACACAGGATTATGCATACCTCGCCGAGGCAGGCCTCGAAGTGCTGCTGGGTATCGCACGGTTCTGGAGCCAGCGCATCACCTTTTCCGAAGACAAACAGAAATTTGTGATGCTCGGTGTTACAGGCCCCAACGAATACGAGAACAACATCAACAACAACTGGTATACCAATACCATTGCAGTGTGGACCCTCGAGTATGCCATGGAAGCCCTTCAGTGGGTGAAAAACAACAACAAGGCACGCTTCGATACCATTGTATCAAAAGCCCGGTTCAACGAGAAGGAAACTGAACGCTGGAAAGACATCGCCAGCCGCATGCACTTTCCCTTCCTCGAAAGCGAAAAGGTGTTTTTGCAACAGGACGGATATATGGACAAGGAGCAGATTACAGTTGACAAACTCGATGTGAAAGAGCGCCCTATTAACCAAAAATGGTCCTGGGACCGCATTCTGCGTTCATGCTTCATCAAACAGGCCGATACTCTGCAGGGAATTTACTTGTTCGAAGAGCGCTTTGATACTGATACCATAAAACGGAATTTCAAATTTTACGAGCCCCGTACCGTACACGAATCGTCGCTTTCGCCATGCGTGCACGTAGTGTTGGCCGCACGTATTGAACAAATGGAAAAGGCTTATGAGCTTTACCTGCGCACCTCGCGTCTCGATATCGACGACTATAACCACGAGGCACACGAAGGACTACACATTACTTCTATGGCCGGTACATGGATGTCGGTGGTAGAAGGTTTTGGTGGTAAAAGAGTAATCAACGAGCAATTGGTGCTTAACCCAAGTTTACCCTCGCAGTGGAAGAAATTTTCTTTCAAATTACTTTGGCGTGGAAGCCAGTTGATCGTAAGCGCTGAACCAAAAAAAGTGGTTGTGGAAAACGAATCGACAGTGGCAGCCAAAGTGGTACTTTATGGAAAAGAGTACACCATAGCCGGTGGGTCCAGTATTGAAGCAAGTAAATAAGCTGAAAATAAGATTTCTGAACGATCCGGTTTGCCTGGCAGACCGGATCTTTTTTTTCCTGTGCGGTAAAAAACGAACCCTGATTTGAAAATAAAAAGACAAAGGATTAAAAGGCCAATAAAAAATATTGGCAGAGAGAACAATTTCTTACAACTTCGCCTCTCAATTCCCCTCCCAGGGAGGGGTTAGGGGTGGGTATCTTCTACAAATTCATCAATATACGATTCTATTGTACGTAAAACATTGCGCATGTTTTGTTTGACTTCAAGATCACCGAATCTAAGAAATTCGATGCCCAATGATTCTAATCTTTTTTGACGGGATACATCCTTCAAATAAGCTTCTTCTGAATAATGACTATATCCATCAATTTCAATGGCCAGCATTAGGTCCTTACAATAAAAGTCAACAATATATTCATCAATTGGCCTTTGACGGTCAAAATCATAACCCTTCATCTTTTTCTGTTTAAGCTCGTTCCAAAGTAACACTTCTGACAAAGTCATGTTTTTACGCAACGCTTTAGCCAATGAAACTAATTTCGGGTTATAGGGAATTATTTTTCTTCTTTG
>JAMIIA010000159.1:0-1397 GCA_035913795.1 Bacteroidales bacterium | reverse complement strand
CCCATGAGGGAAAATAGCAACGATACGGCCAGCACCGATAGCATATCTCGTTTTGAGTATCGACTGGTTGTCCCTGGTAAATTGATTTTTGGAAATTACCCCCATTAATCCCAGCACGAATTTCAGAACAGGATCGCGAAAGAAATTATAGGCTGCTATGTAATTCATCCTTCTTGGAAAAAGCGCTAAGGAAACGGTAATTAAGTCGAGCCAGCTGGGGTGCCCGGCCAACACAAAAAAAGGGGGCTTGATACCCTTTATGGCTGAGTTATCCACCCGGAGCCCAAGTACCCAACGAAAATATAAACCTGCAAAAAAACAAACAGTATAGTACAAAAATGCATTGGGTTTAGGTAAGATGGCTCCTTCCTTTTTTGACATTGAAGCTGATTTATTATGAGACCTCTGTTTTCGTTCTCTATCGGAGGGTTATTGGCCAGGTAAGTTTTAAGTAGCCGATATATTTATTCTGAAACTGGCCCACCGGATCTATATATTCATTATGGTTAACAATAAAATAAAGATACCCGAACGGAGGCTTGAATCTCCATCCTAAAAGGCCATACACATATATTTTTTCAACTGAGGTATTGTTCTGACAAATCAGTTTAACCCACAGATCATTTGTAAAGTTATAGGTTGCTGACACGCTGTTAATGAGAGTAGTCCTGTAAGTACTTGTTTCAGGATTAAAAGATATATACTTCGGTTTAAGTTCGAGAGCAAGTCTGTCAAACGCTTTGAACTGCAATCCTGCTTCAACTGAGTAGTAATCGGAACCGAAACTGCGACCTGTCCGAACAATTATCCGTGCACTGTTATATGCTTCAGTATTGTACCCCATGGTTCCCGAATAATAATAGTTATAATAATCTGCACTGTCAGTTTTCAGGAACCTGTACTCATTATTATATCTGAAAGAAAAGTTCAGTTTGTTTTTCAGGAAAATATCAGCAGTTTCATTCAGATTCCAGCTCATGAACCTGGTAAAAGTGTCATTCCAATACCAGTTGTTGGCAGTACCAAGCGAAATATACTTTATTACAGAGTTCTTAAACCACCATTTATATGAGAGGTCCGAATCAAATTCATTTCTGTCATCGTCAGTAATATAACCGGTTTCATTAAATATATCTTTCAATCCATCACCCTGTGTGTAAGAATATCGGATGTGCCAGTGAAAGAAATTGTTCTCTGCAGCAAATCTGGCATAACCTGCATTTCGAAGGACTTTCCAATCATCAATTGCAGCTACGTACTGACCTGTCAGTTTCCATAGAGGGCCAAGGTTTAGCACATAGTCTGTGCTTAATGTAGTTGTCATTTTTTCATCAAGCAGTTTGTTTGTTCCCGTAAAACCTATGCTTGATGATTTCAACACATCCCTTTTTACACGG
>JAMIIA010000158.1:0-170932 GCA_035913795.1 Bacteroidales bacterium | reverse complement strand
AGGGATAAACCCTCAAAAGTGTCAATTGAAAAAAACGGGTGCACTATTGGCAACCCGTTTGAAAGCGACACTTCGTCGGGAGAACCTATCCCTGGCAGGTTGCTCCTCAGCAGAGCCTGATTCCGTTTCGGTTCTACAAGTGCAAAATTCAAACATGAATACTATATTTACAAACTGTCGAAAAAGTCAGCCATTTACCAGGAGAAATCACCACTATAATTAGTTATTTTGAAAATGGAAAAATTAACTATAAAGGAGATTTTCTAAAAGGGGAAAAACAGGGTGAATGGACTTATTGGAACGTTGAGGGAAGAGTTACTTTTAAGGGAGCTTATAATAAAGGAAAACAAGATGGTGAGTGGATGCGCTATTTCCCTGAAGGAGAGATGAAGATATTTTACGTGAATGGTATTCCACAAGGCAACACTTTGGGAGGTATAGTGAAAAACAAATAAACTATTGACTTGAAAAGATAAAGGTTAAAAAGCCCAAGTCATGGTCGGCTTTTTCAATCCATTCTCTAGTCATATTAACCAGCTCGCTCATAAAGTACTTTTGAATTTTTTATTGCTGAACTTAGGAAGGAATACCTTTTTTTCTTCTCCTCTTCAAACTCTGTTTTAGTATAAACTAAAACATCTATTGGAATCATAGTTCCAATTAATGATAACCGAATATCAAGTCCCCTCTTATGCATTGGAAGTTCTGTTTCTTGAATAATTAATAAATCCAAATCACTATCCTTATTTGGTTTTCCGGTTGCATAGGAACCAAATAAAATAATTCTTTCAGGATTAAATCTATTTGCAATCCTAGTTACGACCTCATTTATTTTGTTCGAATCTATCATTTCTTATAAATATTCTGCAAGTTAATACAATATCTGTTAAACTTCAAAGGTTCATGCGAAGCCCACTGGCAGCTAACTCATCTATATCTAACAATTTGTTTTAAAATACAGGTAAGTCTGGTTTTAGCAAAAAAGGTTAAAAACACCCGTAAAATTTTACAGGGTTTTTAACCTTTGCTTTTTGTGGTTAGTTTATTAAGGGAAGCTTAATACAATCCCTCGATCGAAAGATAGCGTTCGCCGGTATCGTAATTAAAGCCCAATATCGTAGCACCCGCCTTTAACTCAGGGATTTTTTTTGCAATGGCAGCCAAGGTGGCACCTGAAGAAATTCCAACAAACAAACCTTCTTCTTTGGCAGCTCTTTGGGCATATTTAAAAGCTTCGTCTTTCGACACCTGAATCACCCCATCGAGCAGGGCAGTATGCAAATTCGCAGGAATAAACCCGGCACCTATACCCTGTATAGGGTGCGGTCCGGGTTGTCCGCCGCTTATTACAGGAGACAACTCAGGTTCCACCGCAAATACTTTCAAATTGGGGAATTTTTCTTTTAACACAGAGGCTACTCCTGAAATATGCCCGCCAGTTCCGACCCCCGTAATCAGGTAATCGATTCCATCAGGAAAATCGGCCAGAATTTCCAGTGCAGTTGTATCCTTATGCACCTGCACGTTCGAGGGATTGTCGAACTGTGAAGGTATCCATGAACCTTTAGTGGTTTCGGCCAATTCCTTGGCCTTTTCTATGGCTCCTTTCATGCCTTTTTCGCGGGGCGTAAGTTCCAGCTCGGCTCCATGGGAAGCCATAATGCGGCGTCTTTCTACCGACATGGATTCGGGCATTACCAGAATAAGCCGATACCCTTTAACTGCGGCCACAATCGCAAGTCCAATACCAGTATTACCTGAGGTAGGTTCAATTATTACAGAACCGGCAGTTAATATGCCCTTCTTTTCCGCATCATTAACCATAGCAAGTGCTATGCGGTCTTTGATGCTGCCACCCGGGTTGGCTCTTTCTAATTTAACCCATACATTGCTGTTCCCCCCAAAAAGTCTGTTGACCTTTAGGTGAGGTGTATTTCCAATTGTTTCAAGAATGTTATTTGCTTTCATATTTTAAGTTTTAATAAAATGCTAAAGAATTCGTTTTTTCCCTAAACCAATAATAACACCAGTTGATTTATATTTCATACAATTCCAGTTTCTCATCGCGTTGTTTCATGGCTTTTTGCTTATCGCTCAAGTCTTTCAGATTTACCGAACTAAGGTGTTCGATAATTGCTTTGTTCAATCCACACCAAAGGTCTTTGGCCGCACAATTGGGTGAATTGACGCATTCGCCATCTTCTCCAATGCAATCTACAATCTGCATATCGGGCTCAAAAGCCTTATAAATGTCGTACACATTTATTTCTTCAGGCTTGCGACCCAGGCGATAGCCGCTTTTTCGCCCCTCGACATTGATTATTAAGCCTTTTGTTTTTAAGGCCGATATAATATGATCGAGGTATTTATAAGAAATGTGCTGACGTTCAGATATTTCTTTCTGATACAAACCCTTTCCACCCCAATCCATGGCTAATTCAATCATAGCCCTGATGCCGTAACGAGTTTTTGTGTTTAGTTTCATTCTACCTTTCCTATATTATTTGTAGGGTAAAAGTAAGTATATAAACCAAAAACTCCAAAAAAAGTTTAACTTTTATTTTTATTGATTAGAAATTGAACCCATTTTAAAGCAAAGAGGTTTCCCTAAAATGAGCCAATAAGGCGAAAGGAAAGCACGAATTCATGCTCCCGTGAGTACGGAAAAATTTTTACCGAATAAATTCCGGAAAAAGAAAAAAGGAGATTAAATTACAAAGTTGATAGGCTCAATATTATTGTTCTTGCTATCGCGAACAACCGTTTTACTCTCGTGATAGACAACACTGTAAGCAGGAACACTTTTCGTTAGCCACACGTTACCCCCTACCACGGTACCCTTGCCAATTACGGTTTCGCCGCCCAGAATAGTGCTGCCGGAATAAATGATTACATCGTCTTCGATGGTTGGATGGCGCTTGCGGCCCTTCATCGATTTTTCGACACAGATTGCACCCAGCGTTACACCCTGGTAAATCTTAACCCGGTCGCCAATGCTTGTAGTTTCACCAATTACGATGCCCGTTCCATGATCGATAAAAAAGTGTTTTCCGATTTTCGCTCCCGGATGAATATCCACGCCCGTTTTACTATGGGCAAACTCGGCCATCATACGAGGCAAGAAGGGTACTTTAAACTGATAGAGCATATGTGCCATACGGTATACAGATATGGCATAAAAACCAGGGTAATAAAGCACCACACTTTCGACAGAACGCGCTGCGGGATCGAAATCAAGAAAATTATACGCATCGTCCATCAGGTTTTTATAAACTTCAGGCATGGCCGAAAAAAACTCATCGGAAATTTGAGAAATAGGTTTCTCAAGAATCTCTTCCATCGGACCCACCAAATCACGAAAATCGATTTGCAGTTGCGCCAGGGTAAGTTCGACCTGAGGAAGGGTACATTTTTTATCTACTTTAAAAGGAAATAAAAAATTGATTAGATTATCCGTAAAAGCATGCGCTTTGAGCATGGATGGTACTGAAGCTTTAAAGGTGCCATGCTGGTTATACAAAAACTCAGCAAATTTGTTATCGATCTTCATGCTGTTTTGCGTTTAAAGTCTATTCCGTTTTTTTTGTTTTTACAAGATCAAGCTTGTTGAAAGAGGTGAGCAAACCTTTAATCACCGCGGAGCTAAAGCCCTGGTGTTCCATTTCATTAAGTCCCGAAATGGTCACACCCATGGGTGTAGTAACCTTGTCGATTTCTTTCTCCGGATGGTTATTACTCTCGAGAATTAATCGGGCAGCCCCTTTAATAGTCTGAGCGGTTATAAGTTGCGATACTTCTGCTCCAAAGCCAATTTCGATGCCACCTTGCGACATAGCCCGCATGAAACGGAGTGCAAAGGCAATTCCGCAGGCTCCTACCACCGTAGCAGCCCCCATCAGTTCTTCGTTTATGACAATGGTCTCCCCAAGCTGATCAAAAAATTCTTTCACCTTTGTTTCTGCCTCCTTCGATGCGACATTGCCCGAAATACACGTCATAGAATCGCACAAGGCGATGGCTGTATTGGGCATGGCCCTTACGATGGAAACCCCTGGCAGAGACTCTTTGAGCTGTGCGATTGAAACTCCTGTAATGACCGAAACCACTAAAGGTTTAGAAGCTACGAGGAGGTCAGATACCTCTTCAAGAAGCGAATTGATCTGGTGGGGCTTCACAGCCAAAATTACAAGGCTCGCATTATTTACAGCCTTTGCATTGTCGGCCAATACATTCACACCCAGCTCTTTCAGTTTGTCCAGAAGATGCACTCTTCGGCGAGTTACGGTGATGTGATTAGCCTGAGTAATGCCTGCACTAATTATCCCTTGTGCAATGGACGAACCAAGGTTACCTCCACCCAGTATTGCAATTTTCTCAACGCTCATATACGATTAATTTGATTGTTACTTTACGGTCAAAAACAGGATATTGACGGTGGCAATATGGCCAGAAAGGGAATGCGGAGAACGTCACTATCAAGATACAATGAAATTGATGCGGGTGAAGAGCTTCGCATACCACTAAAGCCCTTTTTGGCTATATTGCGTGTTGTGTTGTAGTGCACTATTCAAGGTCTAATACTATTTTAATATTTTCTTTAACAAGCTCAATAGATTCTTCAGGCAATACACCAATCCTTTTAGTCAGTCTTTTATTATCAATTGCTCGAATCTGATCAATCATTATGTCACATGCCTGCTGTAAATTTGCTGTTCCTTTTTTTAAGTGAACTCTCAAAATCTCCGAATCCTTTTTAACATTTGTTGTAATCAGACAAACAATTGTAGAAGGATGGGGAATCTTATTAAGCAAATTAGTTTGAATTGCCAAAACTGGTCTTGTTTTACCTGGTTCAGTTCCAATTTGCGGATTTAAGTCTGCAATCCAGATTTCGAATTGCTTAATCGACATAATCAATCTCCTCAAAGTCTTTAAGTACAGACATTGAATCAACTTTAACTAATCCTGATTCCATTTCAAGTTTCTTCTCCAGAATCTGTTTGCGCTGTATTTTATTATAAAACTCAATCGCTTCGTTTATATATCGATTCCGAGGTTTCTTAATCCGAGCAAGTATTTTTTCAGTCTCGCCGAAAATCGAATCGTCTATTTTTAGAGACACTGTTTTCATGATATTTAATTTTTATATCACAAAAGTATATCTTAATAGTATATTTATCTGCATTCCTCTAAATATTTTAATCCATAGATACTCAAAATGGTGTAGTTAACAATAGTGGGGTTAAAAACAATATTGCTCTCACAGCGCCCATTTCATTAGCATTTATAGTATCAACATTTTCTGTCCATTCTTTTTAAGGAGAATAAAATATCCTCTAAAACTTAATCGAAGTTTTCATGTTTGTAGAATCTCGCCACGCATGCACCGCCACTACTTTACATCCGGCACATAATTCGAATGTCTCAACCAGCCCAACAATAGGTGTTAAAAACCCCGGACTGGTGTAAAATTAAGCCAATCCGGGGATTATCAAAAAGCATGGTAATTCTCTTTATTCGCCACGGATAGCAAGTATCCCTGGCAAGGCTTTTCCTTCCATGTATTCGAGCATGGCGCCTCCTCCAGTGGAAACATAACCTACCTTATCGGCGAGTTTATTTTTATTTACAGCGGCTACCGAGTCGCCACCGCCAACGAGGGTAAAGGCTCCATTGGAGGTTGCGAGCGCAAGCGCTTTTGCAATGGCAGACGTTCCTTTCGAAAACTTATCCATTTCAAAAACACCCATAGGACCATTCCAAAGCACTATTTTAGATTCTGCAATAACTTTAGAAAAAGTAGCGATGGATTCGTCCGCAATATCAAGCCCCATCCATCCTTCGGGAGTTTCGTTGGTTTTTGATATTGAAGTATTGGCATTGGCATCAAAGGCATCTGCATTGATTGCATCGGTGGGCAAATACACTTTAACATTGTGTGTCTTGGCTTCCTGAAGTATCTCAAGAGCAAGGTCCAGTTTATCTTCTTCGCAAAGTGATTTTCCTATCCTTCCCCCTTGGGCTTTAATGAAGGTATAGGTCATACCGCCACCAATAATAAGGTTGTCGATGGTAGGCAGAAGCCTTTTAATAATAAGTATTTTATCGGATACCTTTGCACCACCCATAATGGCTGTTTTTGGTTTATCGGCCGATTTAATGACCTTATCCATTGCTTCAAGTTCCTTCACAATAAGGTAGCCAAACATTTTATTTTTAGCATCGAAATGATCGGCGATAAGCGCTGTTGATCCATGGGCGCGGTGAGCAGTACCAAAAGCATCGTTCACATAAACATCGGCATAGCTTGCCAATGTTGCTACAAACTTTTTCTGACTTTCCTTCACCCTTGCCTTACCAGCCTTTTTTTCTTCGTCAGTGGCATCTTCCGCCAGGTTTGGTTTTCCTTCTTCTTCTTCGTAAAACCGAAGATTTTCCAATAATAGTACTTCACCGGCTTTAAGGGCATCAGCCATCGGCTTTGCCTTCATGCAATCGTTGCAGAAAAGAATATTTTTGCCACCCAATAAAGCTTTAAGTGCAGGGATAACATGCTGCAGTGACGATTTCTTCTCGGGGCCAGCTTTTGGGCGACCAAGGTGCGACATAAGAATAACAGAACCACCATCTTTTAATATTTTATTGATGGTAGGCAAGGCACCCCGTATGCGGGTATCATCGGTTACTTCAAATGTTTCTTTGTTTAGTGGCACATTAAAGTCTACCCTTACGATGGCTCTTTTGCCGGCAAAATTATAATTATCAATTAGTTGCATACAATAAACTTTTTAGTTTTACATGTTGATGCACAAAGGTAAGAAAACTTATTAAACTGATTGTTATCAGTATTCGCGGTATTGTTATAAACTTCACAATGAAGTTCCAGTGTGTAAGTTGTAGGGGCATCTAAATGGAATTATTTTCCATTCGCATTAGCATCAAAGGCATTTACCGGTGCATCCCGCTTTCAGAGCCGATAAAAAATCGGGGTCATTTTGCAAACTCATGAATTCTTGGTCCGATAAATAAAATTTCTTTTACTATTCCATATTTCACACAAGAGATGGTATGTTGATAGAAAAGTCAATTCTTTCGCTAATTTTGAATTTTAATGCTATGCTTTTTAAACAGGTAATAGGACAGGAACCGGTAAAAGACCATTTGAGGCAGTCGGTGCAAACAGGCCGGATACCACATGCACAATTATTTTTTGGTCCAGAGGGTTCAGGCACCCTCCCTTTAGCCATAGCCTATGCGCAATATGTAGCCTGCACAAGTCGTTCTGAGGAAGATTCATGCGGTGAATGCAGCAGCTGTAAAAAGTTTTTGCACGTGTCGCATCCTGACTTGCATTTTGTATTCCCTGTAAACACTTCGAAGGAAGTAAAGAAAGATCCGACAAGCGATGATTACCTTCCGCTCTGGCGTGAAACCTTGCTTCAAAACCCCTATTTTCTGTCAGCCCAATGGTACAACCTGATGGAAATTGAGAATAAGCAAGGACTTATCTCGCGAAACGATAGTGAGGGCATCATTCGTAAACTCAGCCTTAAATCGTTCGAAAGCGACTATAAATTTCTCATTCTTTGGTTACCCGAAAAAATGCATTCTACTGCAGCCAACATGCTTCTCAAACTGTTAGAAGAACCTCCGGAAAAGACAATTTTTCTGATGGTTTCTGAGGTACCCGAACAAGTGCTTGTCACCATTTCTTCGCGCACGCAACCCGTAAAATTGTCGAAAATAGACCATGAAGTACTTGCAAATTATCTGGTCGATAAACATCAGCTACTTCCACCTGAAGCCTCGAAAGTGGCCCGCTTGGCAGGTGGTAGCCTGATTGCTGCACTTGAAATTCTCGAAACTTCGGAAGAAACAGCCTTTCAATTCGAGCAATTTGGAATATTTATGCGCTTGAGTTATAAAGGAGCCATACCTGAAATAAATTCCTGGGTAGACGAGATGGCAGGCATTGGTCGCGAAAGATTAAAAGGCTTTTTTATTTATGCCTTAAGACTGCTAAGGGAAAACTTTATTAAAAACCTCCAAAACGACAACCTCCTGTACCTCTCAAACGAGGAAGAAGTTTTTTCAGAGAAGTTTCATCCCTTTGTGAATGGTCGAAATATTATTGATATTTGCCACGAGTTTACATCGGCAAGTGCTGACATAGAGCGAAATGCCAATGCAAAAATTGTCTTGTTCGATATGGCACTGAAGATGATCCGTCACATACGTAAATAGTAAAACTAGTCTTCTGAAGACTTTCAATTCTGGTTCGCCTTTTTACACACCAGCCTTGAGAATTAATAAATTTTTAGTGTTTAAACATTCAAAAATTATTATTTTAAAGGTAAATTTGCACTATCGAAAAAATTAAACTCAAACAAATAAATAACCTAAAAACTAAACAATATGAGTCTTTCTAAAAAGTACCTAGCCACAAAACCCGAATGCAAGGTTACCTTTAAATTAGATCAACCTGCAGCAAATGGATTTTCAGAAGTATATCTGGTAGGCGATTTTAATAACTGGGACCGCAACGCCCATGCGATGAAAAAGCTAAAGGGCGGAGAATTCTCTGTGACTATTAACCTTGAAACAGGCAAAGAATATCAGTATAAGTATTTTGCCGATCAGGGTCAGTGGGTAAACGATCCCGAACCAGACAAAATGATTACCAACGAATTTCAAGGCCAAAACTGCATCATCAGCCTTTAGCATCCTATCGATATTTGATAAGAAAGCCACTAATTTTTTGGTGGCTTTTTCCATTTAATCTGGCCGCTGCAATGAGCCGTCACTCTTATACAGCGGCATAACATAATCAACACTTTTAGTCCTGCCAGATTTTCTCAAATCGAAGAAATGTTTCCATTGCCCTCTCCAAATTGCCGTTTAATCAAAAACAACCAACGGTAACCACTTCAAATCGTTACTTTCAATATCGATTTGACAGGAAAAATGCCTTTTACACCACATACTACTCCGAATAAATTATGCCAAGTTGCACTGATTGTTGTGCTCTTTTTCAGCATTGTTTCGTGCGAGCAGGAGATAGAAAACACACTTGTCAATTCAGCCTATTTCGAGATACCAGTTTACGCGACAAAAAACCAACCCATTAGGTTAATTAGTCAGGCTCACACTTCTGAATCGAGGGTGCAATGGACAATAAGCGATGGGAATGTTTACCAGGATGCCCTATCGTCGCATTCATTCACCACAGCCGGAAAGTATACGATCTTGCTCGAAGTTTTTTCCAACAACAGATTATCAGCTTCTTTGGAAAAACAAATCGAAGTGCTTGAGAACGGAAGCATTTTAAAATCTGATTCATACCAGGTAGCCAACTATGCTGTTTTTACAGGGCATTCCATTCTTATAAGTGTGACCCAATCTGGCGAAATGGCAAAGGATATTTTTTACCTTTTCGATACCAAACTCCAACAAGAAGGCCGATTTGAAAATTCTGAAGACTTAAAAACATCACTTGGAGAGTCGAACTTTCTGGGCGATTCTATCCTAGCAATCAACATGGCTGAATCGGGAACAACAAGCTTTCTGTTTTACAAATCCTCCGATAAGCAGGACTTAAATGAAATAAGCAAGAACAAACTGATTGATTACAACAAAGGAATTCTTTTTACAGGTTTAAATGCGCAGGGAGATTTTAAAATTGATTTTTTTGATGAAACACGCAACAAGATTTGGACAAAAGTTTTTCCTAAGCCCATAGAATCAACCCAACCTTTTCTTTTCAATCTGAACGATCGTCTTTACTATCTTAATTTCAACCCGTCTGAAAAAACGGTTTTTATTGAGAAGTTTAAAAATCCAAGCGTGGTTTTCAACTCAAAAAGCATAAGCATTTCCGAAACCGGAATTGAATGGGACGAATTGCTTTTCGTGATAAAAAACCCCTCGCAAAACAGCATCGACTTTGCCGTGTATTTTAAAGAAAACAATACTACTGCCCTTTATCGTTTCGACGAAAACTGTGCGCTAAGCAAAATTGGTACAATCGAAAAATATTTCAGCGGTGAGCCAGAAAATGACTTGCAGGGAGAATCGTTTCTTGTGAAAGAAGACAACAAATTACTCCGATACAATTCGAACTGGAACCTAATAGAGGAAAAAACAATAAGTGAGCAGGATTTTGGTTACTGCCAGCTGGGCGACAACCTTTATATGGTATTCGAAAACCTAAACACCGGCCAGATAAGGCTTTCTTACATCGACAAGCACTTTAATCCAGTATTCTTCCAATAGTTTTTCACGTCAAGTAAGGGTAAAATCCTTTTGGGGTGTGTTAAGAGCAGAACGCTTAAAACTCACACACCATGAAAAAGATTCAACTTTTAAAAGCATCGGTAATCATTGTCTCTCTTTTAGTAGCCTTATTGGCTCAATACACCGAAAACAAAAGATCCGAAAAAATCCAACAAGCTTATAAAGCTCTTTCCGAAAAGAACCTAACTGCTCTTAATTAAACAGAAAGTATTTCTTTCAGGCAAAAATTCCACCCTCGCCCGGGCTCCAATCAATAGGCGTTAAACCCTGTTTCAGCAGCAATTCATTTGTTTTCGAAAAATGCTTGCACCCGAAATAACCCTGATAAGCCGAAAAAGGTGAAGGATGAGCTGCCAGAAGTACAAAGTGCTTTTTCTGGTCAATCAGACTAAGCTTCTGCTGGGCATAACGACCCCATAACAAAAATACAATGCCATTTTTCTGTTCCGACAAGGTTCGTATAATACAATTGGTGAAAAGCTCCCAACCTCTCCCTTGATGCGAACCAGCCTGATTGGCTCTCACGGTAAGGGTGGCATTAAGCAACAAAACTCCCTGCGAAGCCCATTTTTCGAGATTTCCATGAGCTGGAGCCGCAATGCCCAAGTCAGAAGAAAGTTCTTTATAAATGTTGACAAGCGAAGGTGGCGGCTTTATTCCAAAAGGCACCGAAAACGAAAGGCCATGCGCCTGTCCTGAGCCATGATAAGGATCCTGCCCAAGAAGCACAACACGCACCTGCTCAAATGGAGTAAGATTTAAAGCATTAAAAATCAAGCTGCCTTTAGGGTAAACCGTATATAAATTCCTTTCGGTTACCAAAAAATCCTTTAAACTGTTAAAGTAAGGAGACTCAAATTCATGCTTTAATGCATTTTTCCAGCTTTCGTGTAGTTTCGGTTCAATTGAATCCATATATTCATTCATCATTACAAACAATACTCCCTTTACTGGCTGAATTGACCAAAAGATCTATACTTTTCAATCAAGTACAATGCCTCTGCACCGACAAAAAAGTATAATTGTTATCTCTATAAAAAATTAGCCTCGCAATTATAGCAAACTTAGGTGAAAGGGGCTTGCCAAAAAATGTTTCTGTTTAAAAAAATGGCTCAATAATAAACTCAGGTTGCATTAAACTCTGGTGCACCTTGCTGTTAGTAACTGAGGAAAAAACAAAGCACCCTATTTTGTATTTTTGAAAAAACAACCAAAAAACTGCATGGAACGGAAGGTGCTGATTTTAGGTATTATTTTAACTATTTGCGTTTCGATCTTAATCGGTATTATGGTAATCTATTCGGGTGCCAAAACGGAAGCAAACCCACTTAAGCTAATACCACAAGATGCTGCTTATATATTGAAACTTAATGGCCTCAACATTTCAAACCAGCTTAGCCAGGAAGAATTGGTAGTCTGGAAAGATTTGTGCGCCATAGATGCATTCAAACGAATCGACAATGAACTTTTGCTGCTTGATTCCCTCATCGATGAAAATGGAAAATTTGGAAAACATGTTTCAATTAATACTATCTATGTTTCTGGTCATTTCTCAGGAGCCAACAAGATTCATCAACTAGTATTATTAAGCTTGCCATACAATCTGAGCGAAAGAGAGATTCGTCAATATCTTCATCGCAATGAACCCAACCAAATCAGCGATTTCTCCGAACGTCGCTACGAGGGTAAAACAATTTATTCGATTAGTCTTTCTAACAAAAGAGTGATTGCCCTTGCTCAAATCAATGGTTTTCTGGCCTATAGCAATTCGCCGGTAATTATCGAAGACGCCATTCGCCAATCCACACAAAACGAGTCCTTACTCGACAAGCCTGATTTTGCCAAAATTACAGGTACTTCAGGGGGGAATAAACAGGCAAATCTGTACATCGATTTTAGCCAGGCAGGAAAAATATTCTCGCTTATCAGCAACATCAATCAATCGGAAGCGGCAAAGAAATACAAAAATCTTGGCCTTTGGGCTTCTCTTGACCTGAATATAAAAAATAACCTGTTAATGCTAAACGGGTTTGCACAAAACCAGCAAGGAAATGAAAATTTAATCGGCATGATTTCTCAAGGCCGTCCTGTGCCAATAACAATTGATAAGGTATTACCTGCCTCCACAGGTGCCTTTTTGGCCTTCGGTTTTTCTGAGGCAGAAGAAACATATAAGAATTACCTGCTGTATTTAAAAGCTTGTGGTCAATACGATACATACCAGGCCAACCTGGCCAATATGAACTCAAAATATGGTCTTGATTTCGAACAATTTTTTTTGAAAATAACCGACACTGAACTAAGTATAGCCTCAGTAAATTTTAGCAGCGATGCGCCTGCAACAAACTACCTTCTTGTGAAATGTAAAAGCGGCAGCGAGACCGAAAAAGAGTTGCAGCAGCTTACCGATAAAATTAGCCGAATCAATCCCCAGGCAGGAGTTCAAACTTACAGCCCCGACAATACCCTCAAATTTCCTGTTTACAGAATTCCGATAATGCCGCTCTTCGGGCGGATAATAGGTAACTTTTTTCAGGTTGCTGATGAGTGCTATATGGTATTGCTTGATAATTACCTGGTAGTGGCTCCAAGTCACGAAGAAGCTTCACGGTTTGTGTATCAGTATGTACTGCAGAAGACCCTTGCCAACGATGAAATTTACCGCGATTTTGCCGATAATCTTACCATTAACAGCTATATGCTGGGTTATATCAATTTAAGCCGCTCGAATCATTTTTTCTCAAAGCATTTAAGCCCAGAATTCAATCAAAAGTGGTCACAGGTAAGAAGTGGGCTAAATTCGGTTCAGGCATTTGGTTTTCAAATGAGCGAAGTAAGCAAGTTACCCTACCTGAATGTATTTATAAAGCATTTTGCCAACTACCGCGGAAAACCTAAAACCATATGGGAAAGCTTGCTCGATACTACCCTTAGCAGCAAACCTGTTTTTGTGCTCAACCACCTTACCAGCCAAAATGAAATATTTGTTCAGGATGATAAGCATACCATCTACTTACTAAACCAGGCTGGGCGTATTCTTTGGAAACAACCTTTGAACGAAAAAATTAATTCTGAAATAGCGCAAATCGATTTTTACAAAAACAAGAAACTACAAATTGTTTTTAGCACCGAAAACTATTTGCATATAATTGATCGCAATGGCAATTATTTGGAGAAATTCCCTATTAAGCTACGCGAAAAAGCTACTGCCGGAGTTACTGTTTTCGATTATGAAGGAAGCAAAGAATACCGCTTTTTTATTCCATGTGCCGATGGAAAAATATACGCCTACACAAAAGAAGGCAACCTTATTCCCGGTTGGAACTTTTATGGCGCAGACCATTTAATCAGGCAACCCATACGACACTTTAAAATTGAGAACAAAGATTTTATTGTTTGCGCCGATAACCATCGCATTTATCTACTCGACAGGCAGGGAAACGAAAGAGTACAAAATTCACTGTCGCTTCAAAAATCGGAAAACAATGATATTTTTCTACACGATGGCGGTAGTTTGCAAGCATCTTACCTGATAACCACTTCAAAAAATGGTGCCATTATCAAAATCTTTTTCGATGGCAGAATAGAGCAACAATCTTTCGATGAGTTCTCGGAAAAGCATTTTTTCGACTACAAAGATGTGAATGCCGATGGAAAGAGCGACTACATTTTTCTCGATAAGAATAGCCTTCAGGTTTATGACCATCAGGGGAAAAGCCTTTTCAGAAAAGATTTTAAGAGTGAAATCACCGAAAAACCCGTTTACTACCACTTTTCCTATACGAACCGAAAAATAGGTCTGGTATCGGAAAAAGACGAGAAGATATTCCTCATTAACAGCAATGGCGAATTGTACAAAGATTTCCCTCTTGAAGGACGCACCCAGTTCTCGATTGGCTATTTTAACGTAACCACCAACAGCTTTAACCTGATAGTAGGTGGAAGAAACAACTTTTTATACAATTATGCCGTAGAATAGGTATTCTAAACTCTGAATGCATGAAAACAGCAAGCCTTCTTCTTTTAACAGGCATTTTATTCGCCAGTATAAGCAGTTGCAAGCGTGATGATCTGGATTTCGATAAACTATCGGACCAACTGGCCATTGAGCGTCAGATTGCTATGCCACTGGTATTTGGCGAGTTTACAATACTGGAAATGAGCGAAAACAATGAGGATTCTATTATAGTTATCGATGGCGATACGGTGAAACTTGTTTATTCGCAAGATTCCGTGATTGACCTGCCTATAAAAGAGCTTTTAGGCATTCCTGCACAGCCTAGTTTTAATTATCTAATCGCTCCAACCATAGCCATTCCTCTACCTCCTGTTCAACGCATCGAACTACCTCAATTAATAAACGATACCATTTACGAGTTCCTGCTATACAATTCCATTCGGATAGACAGCTCCATTTTGGATGAAAGCGATCTTGTGCTGCAGATTCAAAATCAATTTAATCATAGAATTACAGTCTTGATCTCGTCTGTATCGCTCCAGAGTCCGGTGGGTGCCAATTTTTACGATTCCATTACCGATATACAGCCCGGAGAAATACGAGAGGCCATATTCCCCATCGATGGTTACAAGCTTCGGGCATTTCTCAGCGACCAATCCAAATCATCCATCTCCATCAAATTTACTCCTGTAATACATAAGAATCCATCTGATGATTGGATAAATCCGGGCGACAACATCGCCATTAATTTTGGTGTGGAACAACTGGATAACTTTAAAAGCATCTTTGGTTTTTTTGGGTACCAGACTATAAACCTCGATACACTTATTAATGACTTCGCACCAGACCTGTTAAGCAAACTTGAAGGGGAATTGAATGTTACCAACCCCAGGTTCTGGCTTCGTTACGAAAATGATATGGGAGTGCCGATTGCCATAGAAATGGCCATGACTCTTAATCACACCTCAAAACCCGATGTGACCATCGATTTTGGAACGAACCACCTTCTTTATTCTGATAACTACCTCATGCCAGACTATTTCGGGTATTTCTTATTCGACCGGAATACAACCAGCAACATCGATGAATTAATTGCTTTGCCTGCACCGGAGGATATTTTTGTAAGTGCAAATGCTTATTCAAATCTGGGAGAAGACTCACTTACCTCGATCAATTGGGCCAACCAGGAAAGCATGATGAAAATGATCTTTGAAGTGGAAGTGCCCCTCGAATTAAGAGCCGACCTTAGCTACACCGACACCCTCAAAATACGTGAAGAACCTGCAGATGAAAATGTTAGTTACGAAATTGAGTATGCAGAAATCCACTACATTTTTAAGAACTACTTCCCGATTGGTTTTGGGGGTAGCCTGATTGTTTACGATTCGATCAATAACCTAACACTCGGAACCATCGACCTGAATCCGGCATCGGGTTTACTTATCAATCCGGCACCTGTTGATATCGCAGGAAATGTACTGGAAGCCAGTGTACGAGAATACACCCATGCTATAGAAATTGATCCTGCAACCGCAGAAAATATCTTAACTAACGCCACGCACCTCATATTCCATGCCGCCATGGTCACCACCGATTATGGATCAGTCAGCTCCGTGCGGGTGGGTGCCAACAGCAAATTAAACTTTCAGTTTGGGATGAAAGCCAAGGGAAAGTATATTAAAAACTGATTAATTGAACCACTATGAGGCATTTAACCAAACCGATTTTAATAGTATTGTTTTTCATAGGATTGACATCGCTGGGCACAACACTTTATGGGCAAGCCAACACCATGTATTATTTGGGCAATGCCCCTCAGTCGTATTTGTTTAATCCGGCTACCCAGCCTTCCTGCGATGCGTATGTAGCATTGCCCGTAATGTCTGAATTTTATATCAACTTTCACACAAGCGGCATCAGCGGCTCCGACCTGTTCTGGCTCGATCCGGAAACTGATTCAATCCTTCATCCTTTTCATCCGAAAGCCGATATCAACGAGTTTTTAGGCAAATTTGGTGAAGTTGAATCGTTTGGATTGACCGCACAAATGAACCTTTTTTCCATTGGGTTCAGAATTAAGGATATGTACTTCAGCCTCGATGGAACCATCAAAGCCAACAATAACCTCACCCTTTCGAAAGACCTGATGGAGTTTCTGCTTATTGGTAACGAAGATGGGCGAACTTATGACCTGAGCGATGTGGGTTTTGAATCACTCCAATATGCCGAAATTGGCTTGAATATTTCGCGCAACTTCAACGATCGGCTACAAATTGGTATTCGGCCAAAATACCTGGCCGGTTTAGCCACCATCAGCCCGGTAAATAATAATACCAGCTTGTACACGAGCACCGAAGAATGGGTACTAACAGCCGATTATCAGGCGCGGGTTGCCGCTACAGGTGTTACCATTCCGGTAGATGAGGATGGTTTGATTGATTTTGATGGAGAGTTTCTATTCGACAGCACCATGTTTTCTCCTGCTGGTTTGAGAAAAATAGTAAGCAGCAACTGGGGTTTAGGCATCGATATAGGAGTGCATTTCAAACCCATCGAGAAGATTCAGATTTCGGCCAGTGTAATTGATTTAGGATATATCAAATGGCGAGAAAACACACAAGTTACCTCGCTAAATGGCAGCTTTGTTTTTAACGGTCTCGAACAAACCCTCGATTCTACCAACCCTGGTGATTTGCTACTCGATTCCTTAAAAGAAAGCATGAACATAAGTGGTTCAAACGAGGCCTTCGTTACTACTCTTCATCCAAAAGCAACCCTTGGTGGGCGATATTTTCTTACACAGGGCTTTGATGTTGGCGTTTTGTCTCGCATGGAATTTTATCCAACCTATGTCGAATCGGACATACTTTTATTGGCCAACTGGCGACCAATACCCATGATTGCTATCTCTGGCAGTTATTCTCTGTTAAAAGAAAACCGCAATACTTTCGGACTTGGTCTGGGGTTGCGCTTAGGCCCTCTTAATTTCTATTCTGTAATCGACCACCTGCCATTCCAATACGACATGGCCAATCTCGATGGAATTCCCATTCCCTTGCCTGTAGATGTAAGCGAATACAGTGTGAAATTTGGGTTTAACCTCATGTTTGGCTGCAACCAGAAGAAAAAACTTAAGCAAGATAAACCCCTGTTTAGTTCATCGGACTGGATATTGTAATCAAACAAAGCAATTATCTTTGTCTGCTGATTTGCTAAACCAATTCATACACATTCAAAGTCATGGGGTTTTTTCGCATACTTTTTATTGTACTTCTCACCTTTATGGTATTCCGCATACTGGGCTCCCTGTTTCGACCAAGGCACATGTCAGGAGGCAATTTTTTTTCGGACAGGAACGATAAGGTTCCACGCAAAGAGGGAGACGTAACCATTCAGGTAGATCCGAAGCAAAGCTCAAAGAAAGTAGGAAAAGACCAGGGTGATTACATTCCTTTTGAAGAAGCCTGACCAAAAGTGCTTTTCATCTTTTTTGCAAAACTCGACGCAAAGATAAAATCGTTAAGTTTTTCGTGACTGGAGTCCAGTATTTCGTCACTTGTACCTTCCCAGCATTTGTATCCTTGATGAATAAAAACCACTTTTTCGCCGATCTCCATTACCGAATTCATGTCGTGGGTATTTATGACAGTAGTAATCTGGAATTCGTGGGTTATGTCGCTGATAAGCTTATCGATAACAATGGCAGTTTTAGGGTCGAGACCTGAGTTGGGTTCATCGCAGAACAGATACTTCGGATTCAGCACGATGGCGCGTGCAATGGCTACACGTTTTTGCATACCTCCGCTCA
This sequence comes from Bacteroidales bacterium, assembly GCA_035913795.1. GTDB lineage: Bacteria > Bacteroidota > Bacteroidia > Bacteroidales > UBA10428 > UBA10428. Next base: position 152,873 of record JAMIIA010000158.1, on the reverse strand, counting down.
ATTCTGCCGGAAAAAGCTTATTCACCTTTTCGAGGTTAACGCGATGCAGACAAAAGTTAAGCCGATCTAATTTCTCATGTTCTGTCATTTCAGAAAACATATCGAGCGGAAATTTAATGTTCTCCTCTACCGTAAGTGAATCGAATAATGCACTTCCCTGAAACAACATTCCCATCTCCTTGCGCAGCTCACTCTTTTCCTTGTCGTTCATTGCCATCAGATTCTTTCCAGAAAACAAAATCTCGCCCTCATCAATTTTATGAAGTCCTATAATCGATTTCAGAAGCACTGTTTTTCCTGAACCGCTTTTGCCAATTATTAGGTTTGTTTTCCCGGGCTCGAAATCGACCGAAATTTCATGCAACACCTTCTTTTCAGCAAACGATTTGCTTACTTCTCTTACAGTAATCATTAGGCGAGTAATAGTTGAGTAAGTATTACATTAAACAGCAGTATTAAAATAGAGCTGGCCACAACTCCCTTCGTGCTGGAATGGCCAACCTCAAGCGCCCCTCCCTTTACATAATATCCAAAAAAGGCAGGAACAGTAGTAATAATAATAGCAAACACTACCGTTTTGATAAGGCTGTAGGTAACATAAAAAGGAACAAACCAGTATTGTATTCCATAGATATAATCGGCAGAGGTTAGTGCACCTGTAGATACGCTGGCTAGCCAACCACCAAACACCCCCACAAACATACTTAAAAGGGTAAGGAGAGGGTTAAAAATAACGGCAGCAACAACTTTAGGCAAAACCAGATAGCAAGCTGAATTGACCCCCATTACTTCAAGGGCATCAATTTGCTCGGTAATGCGCATGTGTCCAATTTCTGATGCAATATTCGAACCCACCTTTCCAGCCAGGATTAAGCCGACAATTGTCGAAGAAAATTCGAGCAACATGGTATCTCGCGCAGTAAGTCCAATTAAATACAAAGGTATGAGTGGATTTTCGAGATTATAACGAGTTTGCAGTGTAACTACTGCACCCATAAACACAGAAATAATTATTACAATGCCAATAGAACGCAGGCCTAAACTTTCAATTTCACGCAGGGTCTGCCGGTAATAAAGACTCCATCGTTCGGGCTTGGAAAAAACCCTTTGCATAAGCAAAAAATATCGACCTACCTCCGTGAGAATATGCATGAGCTATAGTTTTTGCGAAAATAGTAAATACCCGCCAGATTCACCGAGAAAGGCTTCAAGATAATGCAGCAAACAAGATTATTTGCTACTCGGAATAAAAAACTACTCAGTATATCAAAATTATTCAGGCGGTTTTAATTCGTTTTCTTATTTTCGGCCCCATAAATAAACCTCATTCAACATGAACTCAAAAAACTATTGCGTAATTATGGCCGGTGGTATTGGAAGCAGATTCTGGCCTTTCAGCCGTTCGCAAAAGCCAAAACAATTTCTCGACATACTAGGTACCGGACAGAGTTTGCTGCAATCGACCTACGAGCGGTTTAACAGAATAATACCAAGCGAAAACATTCTCATTGTTTCTAATGCCGATTATGCCGAAATCATTCTCGAGCAGCTACCGGGTATTACAAAGGACCAACTGCTTCTTGAACCTATGCGACGCAATACAGCCCCTTGTATTGCTTTTGCCAATCACAAAATAAAATCAATTCAACCCAATGCCAATATCGTCGTTTCGCCAGCAGATCATATCATTCTCAAGGAAATTGAATTCTTAAATGTGGTAAAAAACGGATTGGAATTTGTCGAAAAAAACAACGCACTTCTTACATTGGGTATACAACCTTCGAGACCTGAAACTGGCTATGGTTACATTCAAATTAACGAGCAAAAAGAACCGGTTGTTTTGAATAAAAGCTTTCGTAAAGTAAAAACCTTTACCGAAAAGCCCAACCTTGAATTTGCCCGTAAATTTATCGAAAGCGGAGATTTCTACTGGAATTCAGGCATGTTCTTCTGGTCAATAAACAGTATTAACAATGCTTTCGATACCTACCTACCCGAAGTGAATCATCTCTTTGAGGAAGGAAGCCATTTGTTTAATACTCCCAAGGAGGCTGATTTCATTCTATCGACCTATTCGAAATGCAAAAGTATCTCCATTGATTATGGAGTAATGGAAAAAGCCGACAATGTGCATGTGCTTTGTGCCGATATAGGTTGGTCGGATTTAGGTACCTGGGGATCGCTTTACGACATTTCTGACAAAGACAGTGAGAACAACGTCACGAAGGGTTCTGGAATCTTTCTTTACGAAGCAAAAGATTGCCTGATATCCATGCCTAACAACAAAATTGCAGTGATCCAGGGCCTGGAAGATTCTATCGTAGTAGATTCAGAGGATGTCCTGCTTATTTGCAAGAAACAGGAAGAACAGCGTATAAAACAGTTTGTAAACGACGTTAAACTCGAAAAAGGCGAAGCATATATCTAATGCTTTTAGTTTAGAAAATACCTTAAACAAAAAAGGCTTGTGAGAAACCCACAAGCCTTTTTTATGCGATAGCATATCGATATTAATATTCCCACAAGTCGTGCTCAATATTAAATAACCATGTTTTAAGTTGTTCCGATTCCAATAAAGCATCCACACCTACTGTATAGGCATTGATATTACGGTTATCGTACACGTTGGAAACGGAGAAAATATGGCTGTTAAACCTACGTTGCATAAAGAAATCGTCGAATGAAATACTTTGCGAATCGTTAAAACGGTTATACATCTCGTGGTTGGCAAGCAGAGGGCGGATTTCGGGGAAATAAACCCAGAATGTTTTCTTTTGAAGCAATTCATCCGTTTCTACTCCTTGCTCATCGAGGCGGTAATACACACGTAATGGACAAATACCAATGATACGCACTTTCATTACTGAATGATTTTTGTCAAAAAACCATTTTTCTTTTATCAATAACTTTTTAACCTGATCGGTTTTGCGTTCGCGCGGCACTACCTGGGTAATAACCTGGCCAGTAAAGGGATCGACAGTTGAAACAGTATCCAAACCAGAATCGAAAACCTTCTCTATATCGTCCAATGTCATCTGATTGGTAAATTCATTTACCGCATCCATGGTTGAAAAAGCACGAATACCCTCATTTTGTATCCCCTGGAAAAGTAAATCGATAAAGTTCATCCGGTTACCAATGGGCTTAGTAGGATAGTACAATACCAAGTTCTGAGTTTGTCTTAAGTCGACCATACGGTATACCACCTTCGACCACATTACATCAGCCTCTCGGATGTACTCATACGGAACCGGTTTTTTATTTGGAATATGCTCTTTCACGTATATTTCTGTGAGCTGGTCCTGAGCCGACACGAATGTGCCCATGGCTAACAAACCTACTAGAATAACAGCGTACTTTCTCATGACAAGTTCCTTTTAAAAGGTTAATTCAAAATAAATGAAATAGTGGATAAATCGCGTGTGGAGCCATCGGGACCTACAGCTTTAATATCTTGTATATAAACCCTTTGGCCGCGCGATAAATTATTTATAATTGCTTTCTGATCTTTGGTAAATTTGTAGTTATTCGAGGTTGCCTCCTGAAGAAAACCTTGTATAGTAGTAGAAACTGTAAATTCGGTGACAGTAAATTTAAGGTCGAAATCGAAATTCTCCATCTCAGCAGCTACACCAATTTGGGCCAATAATACCGATTTTGTAATTGCACCACCTGTTTTGTCATTTACTTTAGCCACTGGGTTAGGTACTTTCTTTACCCTGAATTCTTTTTTGCCAACAAGTTTTTTCCCTTGTCCCATATCTGCATAAACTTCTACCCAACAGTTACCCGGACGCTTTGGTTTTACAATATAAGTGCTGCTACCAGAGGTTCTATCGGCCTGGGCATTGCTAACATTAATCGAAACTTTTTCTGGCATTACGCCTGCCACCGAAACATCGACAGGGTTATCGACACCAATGTAAAAAACGTTCATTTTGGTGGGTGAAACTACAACCGACCCTTCTGCTACCATCACAGAGCGTTTGAAAGGCCGTGTAATTTTATCTCCGTTAGGTCCATCAATCTCAATTATCCCTCCCCAGGCTCTTTCTCCCAAGCCAGCCCCTGTAAATTTATAAATCCCTTTACCAGATTTAGCTACATCAATTTGAGTATAGCCGGGTTTCATGGTATAAGTATACGTTTCTCCATCAGGGTTCAGAGTCGAATCGTAAGGATTACGACCCTCGTTGATAAAAATCTTAGGTGTAGCGGTAGTATCACTTGCTGCAAGGAAAATTTCGGCATTGTATTCATTTCCCCTGATCAGATAGTTGGTATTTGGTATTACAGTAGCGCTCAGATTATTAAACTTAAAAGAGCCTTTGTCGATATTGGTATATAGGTACCGCAAAGCTTCCGACTCGGCATTGCGCACATTAATTTGTAAACCAGACATAATTACGATGACACCAGACAAAGGAAGATGCTCGAAATTAGTCCTTTCCCAAGCAATTTTTTCCCCGCTTTTATGATTGACTCCCTCTTCGGTATTCAAACTACGCATGATGGAGTTCACAACTTCTGCACTGGCATCTTCGCCTAACACATTGGCAGTTAAAAAACCCCTGAAATCTTCAATCATTTCACGCAATTCTTTCCCTGCTTTATCATTATTATCACCAATCATAATAAAAGCAGGAACATCAGTCATGTCCTTCCCTTCAATCAAATCGCCATGAATATGCTCTCCATCAATGGCCTCAGCATTTTCACCATCTGCTTCTTTTATTATCTCAATTTTCTTTTCGTGAATAAACTGAACAATTGCATTTGACCGTTCCTGAACTTGTTTTGCCAAATCGTACCACTTCTCAACCTTTTCCCGGTTGATCATATATTGCTCATCAAAGTTGGCCATCACCTGGCCATTGGTTTGTTCGAGGGTAGTTTTAGTGGCCGTTAATCCACTATCCAGTACAGCAAAAGCATTCAATACTTCCTTCGACACATTCAATGCTAATAAAGCCATTAGCACCAAATACATCATACCAATCATTTTCTGTCTGGGAGTCTCTTTTCCGTGGCCCATCTATTCTAGCGTGGTTAGGTGATTAGTTGTTTTTTGGTTTTGCTGAACTCATGGCATGCAGCATATTGCCATAAACTGAGTTCAAGGAAGAGATGCTATCTTTCAGTTTCGTAACTTCTTCTTTGTACTTATTGGTTTCTTCCACAGAAGCTCTCAAATTCGAAATCATATCGTGCAAGCCGCTATAAAGATCTTTCGATCCTTTCATTTGCTCACTGGTTTCTTTTATCTGCGATTGATAAACCTGGTTCAAACTTGAAAGGTTCTGGCTTAGCAATGACAATTGCTTTTCGTATTCCTGACTACCTGAAGCAATAGACGAATGACCGGATTTAATAGTATCTGCAATTTGCTGGTAAGAAAGCGCTATTTCGCCACCTGATTTACGAATAGAGTCAGCAGTTTCGATGTAGGCGCCAGAAAGACTATTGGCAGATTGTTTTATACTAGCTGCACTGGAATTATAGGTTTCGTGAAGCGAACCCACTGAACTAGCCGCATTTTCGATGTTGCTTACAAATTGTTTTGTCGCCATTGTGGCACCAGACAATTCAGCAAGCGATTCTGCGCTCTTGTTCAGCCTTGTAAAGTTTTCACTTAACATCTTCATGGCCTCATTATCTATACCAGCAGCACCTAAAACATCCTCGATACGCTCGATTTTTCGTCCGCCAGTTTCATACACATTTTGCTGGAAGTTCTCAATTTCATCCGGATCGGACATACCCGCCAATTCAGGATATACCAAAGTCCAGTCAAGTTCTTCGTGCAATGGTTCAAAGGCCGAGAAGAAGAAAATAATCGCTTCTGTTATAAGCCCCAACGTGATTACAAGAGTCCCACCGGGCCAGTGGTTAATTTTAAAAAGTGCTCCAATAATAACCACAGAGGCACCCATTCCATAGAGTTTGGCCATAAACTTTCTCCAACCATCACTCTGAACCAGATCGGATATATTCATAATTGTATGAGTCTTAAAATAAGTAAAATATCTAATTTATGTTTAGTTGCTTCCAAGGTAGGAACGTACACAGCGGAAACCGATATACGATTTGGCGCTATCCTGGTATTCGTATGTACGTACGCCGTTTTGCAGATAATAGGCAATGTCTTTCCAGGAACCTCCGCGAATAACCTTACGTTTCAGTACAGGAGGATCATCGGGAAGGGCATTGTATTTATAATCTGGATTTAGGTCATGACTAAATACGTATGCTGATTCGTCAAAAGCATTTGAAGTCCATTCAGCAACGTTTCCGGCCATATCGTAAAGTCCGTATTCATTAGGTTGATAAGTACCAACAGGGAGAGTAGTAGATCCTCCATCGTCGATGTAGTTACCACGAAGTGGTTTAAAGTTGGCTAAGAAGCAACCTTCTTTGTTACGGGTATAATAACCTCCCCATGGATACATAGATTGGTCCAGACCACCACGGGCAGCAAACTCCCACTCCGATTCGATGGGAAGACGGTAATCGTGCACGCCAGGCTGGCCATTTGCCCTAAGGGCTGCGTTTAGATAACGGGTTCTCCAGATTGAGAAAGCAGTTGCTTGTTTCCAGCTAACTCCAACTACAGGGTAATTGTCGTAGGCAGGATGCCAGAAATACATGTTGGTAAGTGGTTCGTTGAAAGAATAAGTAAAATCTGCAATCCAAACCAAGGTGTCGGGGTACACATTCACCATATCGCGAATGATGAAGCTCGAGCGATCCTGAATTTTTATTCTTTCGCCATCGGAATTGGTTACATAGCCATCGTATTCCTTTGTTGAGAAATTAAATCTGTTTCCACGGGCTGCAGCTTGTTTCAAATCGATCCAAAAATATTCGTAGAGCAATTTTCGGGTATCGTATTCCTTTGCATTGAAGAATCTTTCTTCGTTAGGATAAAACATTTCGCTGAGAATTTCGCTAATTTCTTCGTCACCAAAGTCAATGCGAATTTCCCAATTAATTGCTGGTGGCTCAATTGGATTTCCAAGAGCATCTTCTGAGATGACGAAATCGTCGATTTGTTCACCTAACATCCGACGCATAATCGAATCGCGCACCCAGTAAACAAACTGTCGGTACTCGTTGTTGGTGATTTCTGTTTCATCCATCCAAAACGGATCAACAGTAACTGTGCGGGTATAATCGTTTTGTGCCCAGGGAACGCTCTGGTCGTTTATGCCCATGGTAAAGCTACCTTGCGGAATAAAGACCATACCAAATGGATCTGGCTCGAAATAACGGGCCCTTCCCGGAACACCCGTAAGCTCTCCGGTCTTGTAGTTGCTACAACTACTAATAATTAAGACAGCTAAAACGAAACCTAATGAAATCAGCTTTTTCATAATCAAAGGAATTTATCTGAAATATATCTCTTTCTTTTTATAATCAGAAATTAAAATTAACAAAATTTTACAAATACCGGATACTTCTGTAACGTTGTGGGCTTTTTTCTGCTCCAAGGCTAAAACAATAGTTTAATAACACTTCGAAACCACCGTTAGATAATGCAGAGGTAGGATAATCATAAGCAAGGCCCACTTTAAGCCCATCGAGTATTGTTAATCCTGCCATAGCAACAACCGCACTTCCGGCTCTATAGGAAACGCCACCCCATATTTTTTTATTGTATGTGAGGGTTGCATTTAAGTCAAAGGTAGTGGAAATTAGGTTATCGCTAAAAATTAAAACAGCTGGTTCGACCTCAAATGCCGGATTGGCTAGTTGAAAAGTGTATCCTGCTGTAATATAATAGTGGGGTTGCATGTCTTCAATGGCTGCAGTTGAAGTGGTAGCGGAGGCCTCGTATTCAATATCGGAAGGATATAAATTGCTAACAGAAGCTCCGAGGTAAATATCTTCTGAACGATAAAATAAGCCTGCACCAAAGCCTAAGCCAAAAATATTCTCTTGATTTCCCTGGGGTATATTTGGATCCAGCTCATCGCCATTGGCACCGTATTGCCATTTCGAAGCATCGAGTGTTTTTTGCCTAAACCCTCCGGAAACGCCTATCCCAAGAGTGCCTTCGGCAATATTAAACCGAAAAGCATATCCTAATTTTACATCAATATCGTTATAAAAACCAATTTTATCGGTAAAGGCTGAGATACCTACTCCATGTTTTCCGCCGAAAAGTTTAAATGGCACCTCGGCATTTAAAAACTCGTTACTGGGTGCGCCTTCCCCAAAATCGATGTAAGATCGCTTTAGAATGAGCGAAGCGCAAATCATATCTTTGCTTCCCAAGCTACCTGGATTAGTTCTGGCATGATCGTACATAAAATAACTCACATTAGGCAATTGTTGTGCAAGAGTATAACCTACAGTATTGATTGCAATGAGAAGTAAAATTAACTTTTTCATTTTTACCGTTTATAAAGCTTCAGGTTACCGGGCTTATATAATGCAAGTAAAATAAGCAAAAATATATTTCTCTCACAATACAAGTAATTAACATCCTTAATTACGTTTCCCCTTTTACTCATAAATAAGCCGGGGGGTTTCCTTTTTTTTAAAAAAAACTCTTCAAAACCAGATAATTGTAACGCAGAAGTTGAACAAAGTATTGCCAATAGTAAATAAATGAATTAAAAAAAAACCTTTCTTTCTGGTAGTTATACCCCTAATTATCCTAGTTTTTGGAAATACTTCCACCAAATTGTTGGAACCTCATGGTTACTGGCGGCCACATAATCGTCGTGCGAGCAAGAAACAATAAGTGGTAACTCACCTTTAAGATTCGGTATTTCCAACCACCATCGTTCGGTTTTCTGACTTTTATAGAATACCATATCGTAATCTAAATCGGAATGTCCCACAATAAATGTTTTAAAATCATTGTCCTCCGAATTTGGGTTCTCCGGGCATCGATACTCGACTCCTTCGATAAAGTACCAAATCATCTGTGCTGCCAATGAGGAGCTTTGTTCGTGCACATCGAAGCGCGGATTCGCTTCAAAAACCCCAAATAGCCTTACCTGGTCTCCACCACCCGCATAACGTGCTATCTGGCAAGCCTCCTCGGCATAAAAACCGTTTGGCGAAGGCCGAAAATGACCTGGGGCATCCGACTGGCGTATACATCCCATATCGAAGCTGACCAGGTCAGTATCGCGCAATACAGGTTCTATCTTCTTCAGGTCGCTTCGCACTTCACCCAGACGAATTGCTTCGTGAAATAGCTTGTTGAGCAGTTCCAGGTTATGCTTTTCCGTTAAATATGCCTGGTGACCGGCATGGACAAAACGAAAGAGTTTTCTTTTTTTCAGCAATAATTCAAAAACAAACGAATCGGCGGTGGGCCTTAACGCTGCTTTTTGAGAATCGATTCGAGAATCGAATACCGTGAGATTTATTTTTTCCTGATAGTTCTCAAAAGCCTGAAAGGCAGGCAGGGTTAATTCCTGAGTACCTCCTATGAGCAAAACAATTATGTTGTCGCACAAAAGACGGTAAACAACCTCTTTAAGGGCAACGTAGGTGTCGTTATAAGTATTTCCGGCTTTTAAATTTCCTAGATCAATGATATTGGTTTTTGATACCGGGCTTACCAATTTATAAAGTTCGCTCCGTATACGGTCGGGTGCCAGCGAGGCTCCTTTGTTAAACGAATTCCGATCTTCGGGGATTCCAAGAATAGCAATTTGAAACTGGCTAAGGTCAGTCGTATCGAAACTTGGAGTATGAATTGTTATTTTTCTGCTTAACAGTTCATCGCTTGGTAAATGATATTCTTCAGGTTTATCGAGTTCGACCGGATCGATGTAATCAAGCAGATTCATTGGACAATATTATTTTTTAGTTCTAGGTTTCTTTTTAACTGGAGCCTTGTCAGCCTCGGCAATAATCTTTAAACATTCTTCTCTTGTAAGATTGCTGGGCTGCATTGTTTTCGGAATTTTATAATTTTTCTTACCTAATGCGATATAAGGGCCATAGCGACCGTTAAGCACTTGTAAATCGGGTTGTTCGTCGAAGGTTTTGATGAATTTATTCTGATCTTTCACCCTTTTCTCTTCAATTAACTCCATGGCACGCGAAGCCTCAATGGTATAAGGGTCGTCCACATCTTTTTGAAGAGAAACAAACTTATTGTCGTGTCGGATATAGGGTCCAAACCTTCCGATAGATACAGACATTTCTTTACCCTCGAACTCACCCAGAGAACGTGGAAGTCGGAATAGTGACAAAGCCTCGTCGAGAGTAATTGCTTCGAGGTGCTGGCCTTTAAGCAAACTGGCAAAACGTGGTTTTTCTGTTGTTTCCGAAGCCTGCTCGCCGATTTGAACTACAGGTCCGTATCTGCCCAGACGAACAATTACCGGTTTGCCCGATTCAGGGTCGATGCCCAACTGACGCTCTCCTTTGGAATAATCGGAAACAGACATGGTTGTTTCGACCTGAGCATGAAATGGTTTATAGAACTCATCGATCATTTGTTGCCAGTTGCCCTTGCCGCTGGCAATTTCGTCGAATTGCTTTTCAACGCTTGCAGTAAAGTTAAAATCGAGTATGTTATTAAAGTGTTCGAGCAGGAAGTCATTAACAATCATGCCTATGTTATCGGGAAACAGTTTGGCTTTTTCGGCCCCGGTGTTCTCAGTTTTTATCTCCTTACTTACTTTACTGTCTTTGAGACTAAGCTGTACATATTTGCGTTCCGTGCCTGATCGGTCTTCCTTAATGACATAACCCCTGCTGATGATGGTAGTAATAGTAGGGGCATAGGTCGAAGGACGACCGATACCCAGTTCTTCGAGTTTGCGCACCAGGCTGGCCTCGGTATAACGGGGCGGATGATGCGAAAACCGCTGGGTGGCTAGTATCTGATTTTGTTTCAGCACCTGGCCAGATTTTACCGGGGGTAATAATCCTTTTTCTTCCTGGTCGGTTTCGTCGTCGGTCGATTCTATATAGACCTTTAAAAACCCATCGAATTTTAGTACTTCACCTTGTGCCACAAATTGTTCACTTGCATTGGATATCTCAATGCCCACACTGGTCTTTTCCAACTGGGCATCGCTCATTTGCGAGGCGAGCGTGCGTTTACGAATGAGTTCATAAAGGCGTTGTTCTGAATTTCCTGCCTGGATGGTTTTTTTTTCGATATAGGTAGGACGAATAGCTTCGTGTGCTTCTTGCGCTCCTTTCGATTTGCTTTTATACAACCTTTTTTCGTGGTACTCTTTCCCATACTCAGCGGTAATAACCTTTTGGGCCGCTTCAATGGCAAAATCCGAAAGGTTCACCGAATCTGTACGCATATAGGTGATGTGCCCTGCTTCGTAAAGCTTTTGGGCTACTGTCATGGTTTGCGATACCGAATATCCAAGCTTGCGGCTCGCCTCTTGCTGCAGGGTAGAGGTTGTAAATGGTGCAGCAGGAGATTTTTTCGATGGTTTTTTGGTGATGTCTGTAACCGTAAAAACAGCCTGGGCACATTTTTCGAGAAAAGCCGAGGCTTCTTGCTCTTTGTCGAAACGCCGATCGAGTTCTGCTTCAAGTTTACTTTTGCTCTCTTGCAGATCGAAAATGGCTTGCACACGATAGCTGGCAAGGGATTTAAAATTAATAATCTCCCTTTCGCGTTCGACGACCAATCTCACAGCCACACTTTGCACCCTGCCGGCCGATAAGCTGGGTTTCACTTTCTTCCAAAGCACCGGCGAAAGCTCAAAACCCACCAGGCGATCCAACACCCTGCGAGCCTGCTGGGCATTTACCAGATCAATATCGATACTGCGGTAATTTTTAATCGATTCTTGAATCGCTGTTTTGGTGATTTCGTTAAAAACAATACGCCGGGTGGTTTTAGGGTTAAGTTTCAATTCTTCGGCCAGATGCCAGGCAATGGCTTCTCCCTCGCGGTCTTCATCGGAAGCAAGCCAGACAATCTTGGCCTCCTTTGCCATTTTTTTTAATTCAGCTACTATTTTCTTTTTTTCGATCGGTACAATATATTGTGGATTATACCCATTCTTAATTTCAATGCCATATTCTTTTTTCGATAAATCGCGGATATGACCCATACTCGATGTAACATGAAAATCCTTACCCAGGAACCCCTCAATAGTTTTTGCCTTGGCAGGCGACTCAACAATTACCAGATTTTCAATCATCTAACTTAATTTTTACAATAAAACGTCTCGACCGAAGTAATTTAACCGGCATTACTTATATCTTAAAATCTTGTTTTGAATTCTCTTGTACTTTCGAAAAAAATTAAGCTGCAGAGGCCTAAATACAGGCATTCAAAACAAATAATTCATACTTTTGCGATCAGTTTTAAACACGGTCTTAGCTTAGGTAAGCTATATTTAATACCTTTCGACGGCAAAGATGAATATTTTTTTTCTCATAAATAAAACGCCCCTTGTTTTTTATGTTGCTGCACTTTAATAACCAACTCTCGCAATGAACAATACTGAAAGGAATTATACAAAACAAAATTTGATTTTCTGGCTGGTAGTAGCTATTCCTGTGGCCTTAGTAATTTTAATTTTTATTTTGGCCGGAAGTGGCAAGTTGGGTTACATGCCCCGTATTGAGGACCTTGAAAACCCCAAAATAAATCTGGCCACCCTCATTATTTCATCCGATGACCAAGTGCTTGGATCGGTATACACCGAAAACGAAAACAGAGTTTATGTGGAATACGAGCGACTGCCCAAACACCTTGTAGATGCACTTATTGCTACAGAAGATATAAGGTTTTACAAGCACTCGGGTATCGACCTTAAAGGTTCGTTCCGGGCTTTGTTTTTCCTTGGCACCAAGGGTGGAGGTAGTACCATTACCCAGCAACTCTCGAAACAGCTTTTTCATGAGCAGGCGAAAAATATATTTTCACGTTTTGGTCAGAAGATTAAAGAATATGTGATTTCGGTTAAACTTGAAAGGGCTTATACAAAAAACGAAATCATTGCTCTTTATTTTAACCAGTACGACTTTTTATACAATGCAGTAGGCATCAATTCTGCAAGCCGTATTTACTTTAACAGGCTTCCCGATTCGCTTCGTATCGAGGAATCGGCTGTGCTGGTGGGCATGGCCAAAAATCCGCACTATTACAACCCCAAACGCTTCCCCGAAAGAGCTTTGATGCGTCGAAATACAGTGTTAAACCAGATGGCACGTTATGGTTATCTTACACCTGCTGAAAACGATTCGCTCAAAGCACTGCCCATCAACCTCGACTTTCAGGCTGTAAGTCACAATTCAGGCCCGGCCACTTATTTTAGGGAATATCTTCGTACCTACATGACCAAAGAAAAACCAAACCGGAAGAACTACCAAAATTATACAAGTTACCAGGAAGACTCCCTATCCTGGGAAACCGATGCGCTTTATGGCTGGTGTAATAAGAATACGAAACCCGATAAATCGAAGTACGACATCTATACCGATGGATTGCGCATATACACAACCATTAACTCAAAGATGCAGGTTTATGCCGAAGAGGCCGTTGAAGCCCATTTGGGAAATTATTTGCAGGATGCTTTTTTTAAAGAGAAAAAAGGCCGTAAGCGTGCTCCTTTCGACAGTGAATTAACGAATAAGGAAATCGACCAGATTATTCGAAATGCCATTCGCTACAGCGAACGTGGCATAAGACTCTTCAACATGGGAGTATCGATGGATAGTATTTATAAGGTATTCAACACACCTGTTGAAATGAGTTTATTTACCTGGAAGGGTGAAAGAGATACGGTTCTAACACCACTCGATTCGATTCTCTATTACAAACACATGCTTCGCACCGGTTTTATGTCTATGGACCCAAGTAACGGGCATGTAAAAGCCTATGTGGGTGGTATTAACTTTAGGCATTTCAAGTACGACCATGTAACCCAGGCGAAACGTCAGGCCGGTTCAACTTTTAAACCCTTTCTTTACATTCTTGCCATGCAGGAAGGTTTTTCGCCCTGCAGAGAGGTGCCTGTGGTGGCCGTTCCCTTCAAAGTGAATGACACGATATGGATACCACGCTATTCGGGTGATGAAAAATACATTGGTACCATGAAAACTCTGAAATGGGGTTTAGCTACCTCTCACAATTATATTTCGGCCTGGCTCGTAGACAGGTTTAAACCTGAACCCATTGCCAACATAGCATACAGAATGGGCATTGAAAGCTACATAGACCCTGTGCCTTCGATGATTTATGGCACCTCGGATATGTCGGTAAAGGAAATGGTAGGAGCATTTTCGACTTTTGCCAACCAGGGCATTCATATCAAGCCCATGTTTGTTACCCGTATCGAAGATAAATACGGTAATGTGCTGGCTACCTTTCATCCCGAAACACGCGAAGCCATTGATGAACAAACGGCATTTCTAATGATAAACCTGCTGCAGGGGGTGGTAAATTTTGGAACAGCATTCAGGTTACGCGCAGAATACAAATTTACTGGCGAAATGGCAGGAAAAACAGGTACTACCAACAACCATAGCGACGGCTGGTTTATTGGCATCACACCCCAATTGGTTTCTGGAGTATGGGTAGGTGGTGAAAACCGCTCTATTCATTTCGACAATATTGCTTTGGGTTCGGGATCATCGATGGCTTTGCCAATTTGGGCCGAATACATGAGTCGCATTTATGCCGACCCAAGCTTGAACATAAAACAAGAAGATGTATTTATAAAGCCTTCCGGATTCGATGTGGACCTTAATTGTGCAGCTCAAAAAGAAGATGGCGGTGGGGATATGGAAAATTATTACGAAGAAGCAGGTACCATCTTCGATTAATCTGACCTGTCTGCTTTCAGCTGGAAAATAGACTTCATGGCCTGTTGAAGCGATGATGCCCTAATTATTTCAATGGTAGTATTTTCGAGATTACGGTGGTAGGAAGAAATTAGTATCTGTTTAAATCCAAGTTTTTGAGCTTCGGCAATACGTTGTTCAATGCGCACTACAGGCCGCAACTCACCTGTAAGACTTATTTCGGCACAGCAGCATAATTTTGGACTTATTGACTGGTCGGTAACCGACGAAAATATTGCCGCCAGAATAGCCAGGTCAGCGGCAGGGTCTTGTATTTTTAATCCGCCTGCTATATTTAAGAAAACATCTTTATTCGACAGATTAAGCTTTCCCTTTTTCTCGAGAACAGCCAGCAGCATACTCATACGTCGAAGGTCGAACCCTGTAGCAGAGCGCTGAGGCGTACCATAAACAGCGGTGCTTACCAGAGCCTGGGTTTCGATTAACAAGGGTCTGTATCCCTCAAGGGTGCAGGTAATGGCTACACCACTAAATTCGACATGACTTTGGTTTAAAAAATAGGCCGAAGGATTAAGTACTTGCTCCAGGCCATTTTGCTTCATTTCGAAAATAGCTAACTCAGGAACAGCTCCAAAACGATTTTTAAGCGTGCGCAATATGCGATAGTTGAGTTGCATATCGCCTTCGAACTGCACCACCGTGTCGACAATATGTTCAAGTACCTTAGGGCCAGCAAGGCTGCCATCTTTTGTGATATGACCAATTATTAGAATAGGCACCTCACTATCCTTTGCCACCTGAAGCAAACGTGCAGCACATTCACGCACCTGAGACACACTGCCGGGAGCTGATTCGATAAGAGGAGTATATATAGTTTGAATGGAATCGATTATGAGCAAGGCAGGCTTTTCGCGCTGGAAATGAAGCAGGATATCGTCGAGATTGGTTTCATTGTAAACCAGGCATTGTGGATTTGTTCCTCCCAATCGCTCAGCTCTCATTTTAATCTGAGCAGAGCTTTCTTCGCCAGACACATACAATATTTTTGTTTGCAATATCAAAGCGAGCTGCAGGGCCAGAGTCGATTTTCCGATTCCAGGTTCACCTCCCATCAGGATAAAAGAGCCTGGTACCAAACCACCGCCAAGCATGCGGTCGAATTCTGTCAATCCAGTATTAAGCCTAGCGTAGGTTTCAGTTTCCACAGCATCGAGGGGCAATGGCTTACGGTTTGTGGAACGCTCGCCTGAAGTACGATGCACGGAGGGTTTGCCTGTAATTTTAATTTCTTCAACATAAGAGTTCCAGCTATTGCATGCTGGGCAGCGGCCAATCCATTTTGGCGATTCAGCCCCGCACTCCTGGCAAACAAATACGTTTTTCGGCTTACTCAATGCGCTTATTTTAACTTGTTGATAATATTGGTAGTAGAATGCCCTGCCACCAGCTCGATGGTTTTCACCTCACCGCCTCTTGATTTCAGAATATCATATCCTACAATATCTTCGGGTTTATAATCGGCACCTTTTACCAGAAAATCGGGTTGCACCCTTTTAATTAGTTCGTAAGGTGTGTCTTCGTCGAAAAGAACTACCGCACTTACAAATTGCAAAGAAGCCATCACCAGGCTGCGGGTTACCTCATCCTGAACCGGTCGATCGGGCCCTTTAATGCTTCGCACCGAACGGTCGCTGTTAAGACCCACTACCATTGCATCGCCAAAGGAGGCTGCTTTGGCAAGGTACTCCACATGGCCACGATGTATTATGTCGAAACAACCATTGGTGAACACAATTTTATAAGCCTTTTGCCGCCAGGCATCAAGTGTGGTTGTGAGCTTGTCAGCAGAAACGATTTTATCGTTGATAAGTGAAAAGAAATCCATACCGTTAGTATTTCAGTTGCAAGGTACCAAGAAAATACTTCAAATGTTAAAAGCACATGCCAGAACAAAGAAGGTTTTTATTTGAGGGAATTGGTAGCTGAATTGGGAAAGATAATGGTTGGCTTAAACGATTTAGCTTCGTTAAAATCAATTGAGGCATAAGAAATTATAATAATAATATCCCCAACAGTTACCTTACGGGCAGCGGGACCATTAAGGCAAATTTCACCCGAACCTCTTTCTCCCTTAATGACATAGGTTTCGAGCCTTTCGCCATTGTTGATATTGACAATCTGAACCTTCTCGTTGACTACCAGATTGGCAGCTTCGATAAGGTCTTCGTCAATGGTAATACTGCCCACGTAATGCAAGTTTGCTTCGGTGACCCTGACCTGATGAATTTTCGATTTAACTACCTCTATAAACATAGTGGCACAAAGTTATGAAATAAACTACCTCGCCGCAAGCAGACGCGATATTGAGGTGAAAAAATTATATTCTTTTCCTGCAAGCAGTGGGAAATAAAACCCAAAGATGCTGATGCACTTCGGTTTCGGGAACAGTTCGACCCAATTTTAATGCGTCTTCTACTTTTAAAATTATTAAGTCTTACTGATTTAATTGAATATTATCTATCAACCTTATATTTCCAGCATGCACGGCAATACAGGCCGTTACAGCATTTGCTGTTTGAATTTCTCCAACAGGCTGTAGATTAATATCGTCTACAATTTCGATGTATTCAAGCCTTAGATTGGAATCTTTTGCAAGAAGTTGAGCTGACATACTTTTCAATTCCGCAACACTTTTGGTGTATGCAAATTCCTTTAACCTGCAGAGGCTTTGGTAAATGAGTGGAGCTGATTTTCGCATGGCGGGCAGCAGAAGCGCATTTCGCGAACTCATTGCAAGCCCATCCGATTCGCGCACAATGGGACAAGGAATTATTTCAATCGGATAGGCCAAATCTGAAACAAGTTTTTTAATGATAGCGAGTTGCTGAAAATCTTTTAAACCAAAATAGGCTTTATCAGGCATTAAGGCATCGAAAAGTTTCGAAACAATTTGTCCAACCCCATTAAAATGTCCTGGCCTGTGTTTGCCTTCCATCACCTGCTCCAGAATACCAAAATTAAACTCGCGTTTATCAGGTTTTGGGTACATTTCGTTGTCGGATGGGGCAAAAACAAATTGACAACCGGTAGGTTTTAATAGGTCGAGATCCTTATCAAGAACCCTTGGGTAGCGGGCCAGATCGTTTTTGTCGTTAAACTGGGTTGGATTCACATAAATACTCACGACAGTTGCCTCATTCTCCTTCACCGAAGTTTCGACAAGAGAAATATGGCCAGCATGAAGGGCTCCCATGGTAGGCACAAAACCTATTTGTTTATTTTTGCGGTAAGGCAGCAGGGCTTGCCGAAGCTCGTCGATGGTATGAATGAGATACATAGGGATTAAAATTGCGCAAATATACATTTTTTCTTATGCCCTGGTAAAGCAAATAAATGCTGAGAAGAAAAACACCATTTTTCGGCCTGAATAATTTTTAGTATTTTTGCCGAATGTTTTCTGAATAACTCCCTTTATATGGCCAAAAGAATACTCTATGTCTCGCAAGAGATAACTCCCTACCTGCCAGAATCAGAAATGTCAGTAATCGCCAGGAATTTACCACAAGGCATACAGGAACGGGGCAAAGAGATCAGAACATTTATGCCCCGCTTTGGGTGCATCAACGAAAGGCGTAACCAGTTGCACGAGGTTATCAGGCTATCAGGGATGAACCTGATTATCGACGACAACGACCATCCTCTTATCATCAAGGTGGCCTCGATACAAGCAGCACGCATGCAGGTATATTTTATCGATAACGAAGATTTTTTTCACCGTAAGTTTACCCTGCAAGATGTGGATAATAAATTTTACGATGACAATGATGAGCGCGCTATATTTTTTACAAGAGGAGTGATTGAAACAGTAAAAAAATTACAATGGGCACCAGACCTTATTCATTGTCATGGCTGGTTTACAAGCCTTATTCCCATCTATATCAAGCAATACTACCACGATGATCCCTTGTTTCGCGATTCAAAAGTAGTAACCTCTATTTATGATACCGAATTCGATAAGCCGCTTAACAAACGATTGAAAGATAAATTGGCGCTGGATGGAATAAAAAAGCCCGATTTAGAAATTTTAACAAACCCCACGTACGAAAATTTTGTAAAATTGGCCATTAATAAGTCCGATGGTGTAATAAACGGAAGCATTGCAATTAATCCATCGCTGGAAAGTTATATAAAGGAGAAAGGCCTTCCACATCTTTCCTATCAACCCGAAGAAGTTTATTACGATGCCTACAACGACTTTTACGATCAGATATTAGGATAAAGAACTCACTTGCATGAATTATATATACCGCCTGGCAGGCTTTCTGCTGCTTGCCCTGTCTCTCACGATAATCTCCTGTTCCGACGATAGCCTTCAGATTGGACTCGACCTACTTCCCGATTCCGATAAACTTAATGCAAGTGCCGATACACTTTCGGTAAGTCTGTATACCTACAAAGGTATTGCTGGTGAAGTATTAAGAAGTGAAGCCAGTTCCGATAACTGCCCTGTTGGAGAGGTATTCGATCCGGTTTTTGGCGCCACAAAGTCCGATGTAGTGGTGGAATTTCTTTATGCTTCCGATGCGGCAAACCGCTATCCGAAGAGCGGAAGACCAAATCCATCCGACTCCATTGTTTCGATAAAGTTGTATTTAGCAACCACCAACCTGCAACCCTATGGTGAAAAAAACGCTCTCGATATTGAAGTAATTCCTATCAACCAGCGCTATGTGTATAGTGGCAAAACCAACCTGCAAGTACCTTCGGATTATTTCGATTATACCGATAACACTGCCCTACAGACCACCAACCTGGTTACCAAAGACAGTATTCCGCGGCAAATATCGACCCTCGATACAACCGCCAGCTATACGGTAGTAGAACTGGATGCCAATCAATTGTCTTTTCTGCTCGACTCTGCCATTTACGTTTCTTCTACTGCTTTTTTTACCAAATTGCCAGGCGTTTTATTAAGAGGCGATGCGAAGCAAGGAACTAACGGCGCTCTTCAAAGTTTCTTAGCCAATAAATCGAAATTAATTCTAGAATACAAGCGCACCGAAACCCGCACCATTAAAAACGAAGACGGAGATAGCATTGGCACCTCGAAATACGATACGCTTTACTATTCCACCTGCGATATTGTGAACTATAAAGCTTCGTATGTGTATACCCCAAATGGCAGAAATGCAGAAATAGAACCCGTTTTTCGTGATACCCTCAACCAATACAGTAACTTGTATCTGCAAAGTATGGGTGCCACACGGGGCATGTTTCGCATAGAAGGTCTCGAGGATTTTAAAGCCACTCATGACAATGGCGTAGGGATTAACTTTGCCGAATTAGTTTTACCCATTAATGCCGATTATTTGGGCGATACAAGTTTTTTTTCCCTCTCGAAGCGCATCATTGCGCATTCAATTGTTGATGGTAAAATCGCTTATCTGCCCGACGACATCATAGGTTCGTCCTACTTCAATGGGTACCTCGACAAAGAAAAAATGGAATACCGCATTAACCTTACCGAATACATCAGTCAGTATATGCTTGGTAAGAGCGAAAACACTTTGCTAAGCCTGATAGTTGGTCAGAACAATGGCGTGTCTCCTAGCGCCATTGAGTACAAAATTCCTTCGAGGGTTGTAATCAATACTGGTCTTGAAACGAATACCTCAAAAGCCTACCTGCGTGTTATTTATACTTTAACGAATAATTAAGATGTGCGGAATTGTTGCTTATATCGGAGATCGGGAAGCGCTTCCGATATTACTAAACGGACTTAGACGTTTGGAATACAGAGGTTATGATTCTGCCGGAGTGGCCATTTTAAACAATGGCGTGCAGATATTTAAACGAAAAGGCAAAGTTAACGACCTCGAAAAATTTATTGGCGAAGATATACCGCATGGTAGCATTGGTATCGGACACACACGGTGGGCTACGCACGGCGAACCCAATCATGTTAACGCCCACCCCCATATGTCGATGAACGGCAAGTTTATCATCATCCATAATGGAATTATTGAGAATTATTCGCGACTGCGCGAACGATTAATCAGCCGTGGTGTAACATTTAAAAGTGAAACCGATACCGAAGTATTAGCCAACCTCATTGAGTATATATACGAAAAAGGGCAAGTTGATGCGGAAATAGCGGTCAGATTAGCGCTCACCAAGGTAGTTGGAGCTTATGGATTGGTAGTAATCTGCACCGACGAAAAAGACAAATTAATAGCTGCCCGCAAAGGCAGTCCACTGGTTATTGGCGTTGGCAACGAAGAATATTTTATAGCTTCCGATGCCACACCCATAGTAGAATATACTAAAAGTGTAATCTACCTCAACGATGGTGATGTGGCCATTTTACGTAAAGACCAGTTAAACCTGAAAACCTTGCGGCAGGATTCACAAACCCCGACCGTACACGAACTCGACCTGGACATAGGCGAAATTGACAAAGGAGGCTATGCCCACTTTATGCTCAAGGAAATATTCGAGCAACCCCGTTCGATACAAGATACTTTTCGAGGCAGGGTACGTTCGGAAAATGAAGAGATTCACCTTGGTGGTCTTTATGAAGTTCTTCCGCGGCTTGCAGAAGCCAAACGCATAATTATTATCGCCTGTGGAACCTCCTGGCATGCCGGATTAGTTGGCGAATACCTGTTCGAAGATATGGCCCGGATTAATGTAGAGGTGGAATATGCCTCCGAATTCAGGTACCGCAACCCGATAATCAGTAGCGACGATGTAGTGATCGCTATTAGCCAGAGTGGTGAAACTGCCGATACCCTTGCAGCCATTCAACTGGCCAAAGAAAGAGGCGCTTTGGTCTTAGGCATCTGTAATGTAGTTGGTTCATCGATACCCCGCGAAACCCATGCTGGGGTTTATACCCATGCTGGACCCGAAATTGGGGTAGCCTCCACCAAGGCCTTTACCTGCCAGGTTACCGTGCTAGCCATGATGGCTATTGCCATTGGTCGCAACCGCGGTTTAATAGACAACAACCGCTACCGCAAACTAATTTCTGATTTTAACCTTATACCCGATAAGATACAGGAAATTCTGAGCCACAACGATTATTATGAAAAAGTAGCTGCGCTCTACAAAGATGCGAGCAATGCCCTATATCTGGGTCGTGGATATTTGTTTCCGGTAGCGCTTGAAGGTGCCCTCAAACTAAAAGAAATCTCATACATCCACGCCGAAGGTTATCCGGCGGCAGAAATGAAACATGGGCCCATTGCCCTGATCGACGAAAAGATGCCGGTGGTGGTAGTAGCTACAAAAGACAGTTCGTACGAAAAAATTGTAAGCAATATACAGGAAGTAAAAGCGCGAAGAGGAAAGGTAATCGCTATAGTAACGAAAGGCGATACGGTGATTAAACAAATGGCCGACCATGTTTTTGAAATTCCTGAAACTGAATACTTTTTTACTCCCTTGCTATCAGTAATTCCCCTGCAACTTTTCTCCTACTATATCGCCGTTATGCGTGGTTGTAATGTCGATCAGCCCCGAAACCTGGCCAAATCGGTTACTGTGGAGTAACAAAAAACTTTTTGAAATGCATTATTCTCTCTAGAATTCTGCTATTTATATAAAATAAAAACCCCTCTGAACTTTCAGTGGGGTTTTTCTATTCAAAGGTAATGTTCGAGATTTTACATCATTCCCATTCCGCCGCCCATTCCGCCACCCATTGGGGGCATAGGACTTTCTGACGGAATTTCAGCCACCACACATTCGGTAGTGATAAACATACCAGCAATTGAGGCGGCATTTTCCAGCGCAATGCGGGTAACTTTCGTAGGATCGATTACACCGGCAGCATAAAGATTTTCATATTTATCGGTGCGGGCATTGTAACCAAAGTCGTCTTTTCCTTCTTTGATTCTCTGCACTACCACCGAACCATCCATTCCGGCATTTTCAACAATCTGACGCAATGGCTCTTCTAGCGCGCGCTTCACAATGGCAATACCGGTTGTTTCATCGGCGTTAATTCCTTCCAAACCTTCCAGTGCTTTAATTGCACGGATATAGGTCACACCGCCACCTGGTATAATACCTTCTTCTACAGCTGCACGGGTTGCACTCAGTGCATCGTCAACGCGGTCTTTTTTCTCTTTCATTTCTACTTCCGAGGCAGCACCTACATAAAGTACAGCTACTCCACCGGCCAATTTAGCCAGACGTTCCTGCAATTTTTCGCGGTCGTAGTCCGAAGTAGTTTTTTCGATTTGTGCTTTAATTTGAGCCACACGCGCAGTTATGTTGGCTTTGTCGCCATGTCCATTCACCACGGTAGTGTTTTCTTTATCAATTACAATTTTTTCAGCTCTTCCCAGCATATCCATCTGGCAACCTTCGAGGGTTAATCCTTTTTCTTCCGAAATCACCACACCACCAGTAAGTATTGCAAGGTCTTCGAGCATTTCTTTTCTTCTATCGCCAAACCCTGGAGCTTTAACAGCAGCAATTTTCAATGAGCCACGCAGTTTATTTACCACCAGGGTAGCCAGTGCTTCGCCATCGACATCTTCGGCAATGATAAGCAACGGTTTCCCGCTTTGCGCAACTGGCTCAAGAACTGGCAGAAGGTCTTTCATGGTAGAAATCTTCTTGTCGTAAAGCAGAATAAAAGAATTATCCAGTTCGGCTTCCATTTTCTCTGCATTGGTAACAAAATAAGGAGAAATGTATCCACGGTCGAACTGCATACCTTCCACAACTTCCACAGTAGTTTCTGTACCTTTCGCTTCTTCGACTGTAATTACACCTTCTTTAGAAACTTTTTTCATAGCCTCGGAGATAAGCTTACCAATTTCTTCGTCGTTGTTGGCCGAAATGGAAGCTACCTGACGTATTTTTTCAATGTCTTCGCCAATACCGTGTGAGCTGGCTTTGATATGTTCAACGGCTTTGATCACGGCTTTATCAATACCACGTTTTAGATCCATTGGGTTGGCACCTGCAGCCACGTTTTTCAAACCTACAGTAACCATTGCCTGAGCAAGCACTGTAGCGGTAGTTGTACCGTCTCCGGCATCTTCTGCTGTTTTAGAAGCTACCTCTTTTACAAGTTGAGCACCAATATTTTCGAAACGGTTTTCGAGTTCAATTTCTTTTGCCACTGTTACGCCGTCTTTGGTAACCGAAGGGGCACCAAATTTCTTCTCAATAATTACATTGCGTCCTTTGGGACCCAAGGTAACTTTCACTGCGTTAGCCAGTTTGTCCATACCCTTTTTGAGCAGGTCGCGTGATTCTACTTCAAATTTGATTTCTTTTGCCATTTTTCTGTATGTTTTAATATTTTACGGATAGATTAAACGATTGCAAGTATATCAGTGTGCTTCATGATGAGGTAATCTTTTCCATCGGAACTCAGCTCGGTACCAGCATATTTGCCATACAATACCACATCGCCTACTTTTACTTGCATATCAACATCTTTTTTGCCTGGGCCAACGGCTATTACTGTGCCTTTTTGCGGTTTTTCTTTCGCTGAATCAGGAATGATAATACCACTGGCAGTGCGTTGTTCAGCAGCCATGGGTTCAACAAGAACTCTGTCTTCTAATGGTTTAATTTTAATTTCGGCCATTGTTTGAATTATTTAGTGATTAATAGATTTTACGTGCGTGCGAGTCTTAGCATTTTCTGTGCCAAGCTCTGTATGGCAGTAACTTTGGCACATTTAAAGACATATTTGCAGGGATTCCCTTCGTAGTTACAATAAATACAACACATCGAATAGAGAAAAGGCATGTTTTACTGGCCATTGGGATGAGTGGGCTTAAAAAAAAATGTCAGTAGTCTATGACATACTGACATTTAAAAATTTATCGGAAACCGAAGTACCTTATTCCTGCTCCTCGGCTGGGTAATCGGAAGGCATGCTTGGAATCATATTTGGGTTAATGGCACCTTCGTTGGTTTCTATTTGCTCCTGAATTTTCGATTGTTTTACTACATTGGGTTTAGGAATGGCCATACTGGCAAAGATGCTAAGTACAAGAAGTGCTCCGGCCAATGTCCAGGTAGCTTTTTCGAGAAAATCGGCGGTTTTGCGCACACCCATCACCTGAGTCGATCCGGCAAAATTGGATGCAAGGCCTCCACCTTTGGAGTTTTGCACCAACACAATAAGGGTAAGCAATACACAAACCAGAATAATAAGTATCATAAACAATGGGTACATAGCTAACTATTTTTAGGATTTATTCATTTTTAACTTGATAGTAGAAATTTGAGCGGCAAAGTAAGTACTTTTTTCCGGAAACTTCAAACTTAATTTTTCGTAGGCAAAGATGGCTTTGGCATAGTTACCCTGTCTGAGGTAGATCTGTGCCAGTGTATCGGTCAGGTAATGATCGTTTTCACGGATAGAGGCTTCGGCAATTTCAGGATCAGGAGCTTCGAATTGCCCATTTTGAGGAACAATCTTTGGGTTTGAGGCCATAAAATTCTCTATCAGACTATGCTGGTTCTTTTGGGTAGGGCTTAGTTTTTCAGTCTCGAGCTGTATGTTGTCTGCCTCTCCTTTCTTAATCAACAAAAGTAAATCATCGCTTCCGGGGGCAGGTCCTTCATTTGCTGCTACCACCGATGGTTCAGAAGGCAATTTATCAGGAATAAATCCCATAGTTTCGGTTTCATTGTCTGAAATGCGAAACACGTATTCTTTCAATTCTACATCCTTGCCATATTCCTTAATCACATCAAACGAAGCAGAAAAGTCAATTTCATCGCTGCTAGTCTCCTTGGTATACCGAACCTGGTTTGCAAGGGTATCGGAAATGTTTTCGACCATCGAATCTTTAATCAGTTTTTCCGGCGACTTGGGAGATTCTTTTTGGTCTATTCCCAAATTGGGGTGTAGCAAGTAATAAAGTACCTTACGATCGGTTACATAGGCAGCCGTAAAATTCAATGCCGGCTTAATATGCGTTGGGGCGAGTTTGTGTAGGTTCTTGATGCGCAATAATTGGGCGGTATGGAAATAGGGGTACTGATCGGCTAAAAGGGTTAGCTCAATGATACTCTGATCATCGAGTTTTTCGGGACTTTTTATGTAACCAACCAGTGTTTGCAGGTTCATGTTTAGAATCTTACCAATTAACAAATGCACCAATAAAAATCTGCTCTATAATATCTCTTCTTATTTCTTCCGACAAAGCATCTTCTACGTCATTAAAGCTAATGGCATTGTCAAACTCCCTAAACTGGGTAAAGGATCGGTCGAAATTATCATCGGGGTTCACCGAGTTTTGATATTTCACTTTAACCGAAATAGAGAACCTCGACTTGGCTGCTGTTTCGCCCGCAGCAATGGCCTGTGGGGTAATTTCATAGGAAGAAATAAAACCAGAAAAATCAATGTCGCCACGTCCGGTAATCAACCTTAGGTTTGTATTGCTTTGTATATAGGTTTTCAGTTCTTCAGTAAAAACCTGGCTAAATGAAGGTTCGACCAATGTAGATTTGTTATCGAAATACTGCACCGAGAAGGTTTTTATTTTCGGATCGATGGTGACGCCCCCTTTAAAATCGTAACGCATAGAGAAACATCCTTCAAAGAGTATTCCGGCTAAAAGTAGAATCAGTAATTTTTTCATACAAGAATAATACTCCAAATAATGAGCGTGGAAGTTAGTGAATTTGCTAAAAATCTTTAATTAATATCGAATTCTTTTATTTTACGGTACAAGGTTCGTTCCGATATTCCCAGTTCTTCGGCGGCATATTTACGTTTTCCGTTATGCCTTGTGAGTGCTTTAATGATCATTTCCTTTTCTTTTTCTTCCAGCGAAAGCGACTCTTCGATAATTTCTTCGGTATCCTGAATAATATCCTCGCGCTCGTGTACATGAAACTGGCTTTTAGGCGAATCGGACTTTATCAGTTTCGAATCATCCTGTATCAATCTTTCTATAATACGGGCATTGCTTGCATGTACCTCCGCACCGGAAGGATCTTTTTCGATGATATCGTGCACAAGCTTTTTCAGATCGTTCATGTCATTCTTCATGTCGAACAGAATCTTGTATAAAAGCTCGCGCTCGGTGTTAAAAGTCTTCTGATCAATCGAATTGCCATAGATAGCAGGAAGTTTGTCTTCGTAATAATCAGGCAAATAATGCCGCATATTATTACTATCGATAATCCTTTCTGTTTCAATGACCGAAATTTGCTCCGCAATATTCTTAAGCTGACGAATGTTGCCAGGCCAGGGGTAATTCGATAAAATATGGCGGGCATCTTCGGTAAGTGTAATGGATGGCATGCGGTTACGCTCGGCAAAATCAATGGCAAACTTTCTGAAAAGTAGAGATATATCGTCTTTACGTTCGCGCAAGGGCGGAATAAAAATCGGCACGGTATTGAGCCTGTAAAATAAGTCTTCGCGAAACTTGGTTTCTTGAATTGCTTTGGAAATATCGACATTGGTGGCAGCAATTACCCGCACATCGGTTTTAATAATTTTCGAAGACCCCACCCTGAAAAACTCACCGGTTTCGAGTACCCTGAGTAGTCTAACCTGAGTCGACAAAGGCAACTCAGCTACCTCATCGAGGAAAATAGTGCCTCCGTTGGCTACTTCGAAGTAACCTTTCCGGCTATCGTAGGCGCCTGTAAAGGAACCCTTTTCGTGCCCGAATAATTCAGAATCGATGGTGCCTTCGGGTATTGCACCACAGTTTACAGCAATGTAAGCACCGTGTTTCCGCGAGCTGTAGGCATGAATAATTTGCGGAAAAGATTCTTTGCCCACCCCGCTCTCGCCTGTAATGAGCACCGAAAGATCGGTTGGTGCCACCTGAACAGCAACCTCAATGGCCCTGTTTAAACCCGGGGCATTGCCAATTATTCCAAAACGTTGTTTGATGGTTTGAACATCCATTTTATACCGAAATTTTGTCAGTTGTGCGCATACAAATTCCCATGGTTATTCGCATAATTGAAAGTGGAATAACCTGACAAAATTACATTTTTTTTAAAACTGCAGGCATTATCTTTTGCTCTTGCCTTGGTTATTTGTAAAAAAACCTTCTCCCCTTAGTGTATGATCAAATATGTACAAGCTTTTTTATAAGTTTACAATTGTATTGAAAAATCTCCCTCAAACATGAACAAATTCCTTGGTATTATTCCTGCCCGTTACTCCTCTACCCGTTTCCCCGGAAAACCTTTGGCCGACATAAAAGGGAAACCCATGATCCAGCTTGTGTACGAGCAAGCCTCCAAAGCATTAGAAGAGGTGGTAGTAGCTACCGACGACACCCGAATTTATGATGCGGTGAAAGGTTTTAAGGGAAAAGTTGTTATGACTTCTGCCGCCCACCCATCGGGTACCGACCGATGCTTCGAAGCCCTATTGAATTACCAAAAACAAACAGGCAGGCAGTTTGATGTAGTAATTAATGTTCAGGGCGATGAGCCGTTCATTCAACCCAGACAGATAGAACAGATAAAAACGTGCTTCGAGGAAAAAAGCACCGACATTGCTACCTTAATAAAAAAAATACAGACCAACGAGGTGGTGTTTGATCCCAATAAAGTGAAGGTGGTGATCAACAAAAATCATGAAGCCCTCTATTTCAGCCGCTCGCCCATTCCCTACCTACGTCAGCACGACCATTCGAGTTGGTATGCCATGCACGACTTTTTTCTGCACATAGGAATGTACGCCTACCGTTCAAAGGTATTGTCTGAAATAACGCGTCTGGATGCAGGAAAATTGGAGCAGGCCGAATCGCTGGAACAATTGCGCTGGCTCGAAAACGGGTTCAGAATAAAAACAGCAGAAACCCTCCACGAGTCGCATGGTATCGACACACCGGAAGATTTACAAAAAGCTCTTTCGATGGGCATTATTTAACATGCAACCATATTGGCTTGAAGCTTGTCTTTTAACACCAGTAATATAACTTTTTAAATCTGTCTACCATGATGCCATCCATTCTGGCCCGACTTAAAAGAAAATGGATTCGTAAAAGTCTGGCCCTATTTAGCCTGACTACAGCCGCCTTTATTTTTCAGGCCTGCTATGGAGTAGAAAACGATTATTACCTCGATGTGGAAATTACCGGTAGAGTAAGTGCATTGGATACCGGCTCACCCATAGAAGGGATTATGGTAAGCCTTGCAAACTATTATTCAGAATGCCCTACAGACAGCCTAGGCAGATTTACGCTTTATGCTCCAAGCGATACTACTTTTCTATTGCTTTTTAACGATGTCGACGATGCTCAGAACGGACTATTTCAAAACACCAAAAAGCTTGTGGAGAATAAATCTTACAGCAACTACCTGGAGGCCGATATCACTCTTACCCGGATTCAATAAATATGTCTTTCAGCCTATACGATGAGGCCAGACGAAGCGTATTTGAAGCATTTAAAAAATACGAAACCGAGGCACACACGCTTAGGTACCTTTTCTGGGAGTGCACCCTGCGCTGTAACCTGCAATGTTTGCACTGCGGCAGCGATTGCAAAAAAGAAAGCATGGTAGAAGATATGCCTGCCGAAATCTTTCTAAGACAGGCAAAAAAGATTGCTGAAAAGATGGTTTCAAAGGACATTACCGTGGTGTTAACCGGTGGAGAGCCACTTCTGCGCCAAAACCTCGAGGATGTTGGAAGGCAATTGCGTCAGATGGGCTTTAGATGGGGACTGGTAACCAACGGAATGGCCTACAGCAAGACCAGGCATGCCAGACTCATGGGTGCTGGCATGGGCTCGGTAACCCTTAGCATAGACGGGCTGGAAGAAGATCATAACTGGCTGCGCCAATCGGCAAGGAGTTTTACAGAAGCTGAAAGAGCACTTGAAATACTGATTCAAACGCCACGACTGAACTTCGATGTAGTGACCTGTGTCAACCACAGAAATATTCTCAAATTAGAAGAACTTTATCAATACTTGCTAAAAAAAGGACTTAGAGCATGGCGCTTGTTTACCATTGCTCCCATTGGCAGAGCCTCGGACAATCCTGAACTTTTATTGCAGCGCTCAGAATTTGAGACACTGATGAAATTCATCCACAAGAAGCGCCGGGAAAAAAGCATGAAAGTTAGTTTTAGCTGCGAAGCCTATGTCGGACCACATGAGTTTGAGGTGCGTGATGGATTTTTTTTCTGCAGAGCCGGCATACACATCGGATCCATACTGGCCGATGGTTCGGTGAGTGCTTGTCCGAATATCGACCGGGGTTTTGTACAGGGAAATATAGACAACGAAGATTTTACCCAAATATGGGATACACAATTCGAAGCGTTCCGAAACCGGTTATGGACAAAAACAGGCCAGTGCAATAGGTGTAAAGACTATACCTGGTGCAAAGGTAGCGGGCTGCACTTGTGGAAATACAGCCCGCGCGAAATACTGCAATGTCACCTTAAAGACCTTCGTCCTGTTTAAGCTGTGATTCTTAATATCGTGAAGAGATAAGCTCCCAATTCAGCAAATTCCAGAAGTCTTTGATGTAATCGGGCCTGCGGTTTTGGTAACCCAGGTAGTAGGCATGTTCCCATACATCGCAGGTAAGAAGAGGGGTCAGTCCGCGGCGGAGTGGGTTGCCAGCATTGCCTTCCTGAACAATTTCGAGCTTCCCATCCTGCTTTTTTACCAGCCAGGCCCAACCAGAACCAAACAAGGTAGCAGCAGCTTTCGAGAATTGCTCTTTAAATTCGGCAAAGGACCCGTATTGTGCAACAATTGCTGTTGCCAGCGCACCTTGAGGTTCTCCCCCGCCCTTTGGCTTAAACGACTCGAAATAGAAGGTATGGTTCCATACCTGTGCTCCATTGTTAAAAATGGGTCCATCGGCTCCAAGAATAATGTCTTCGAGGCTGGCCTTCTCGAACTGTGTGCCCGGCACCAGGTTGTTGAGGTTGGTTACATAAGCCTGATGGTGTTTACCATAATGAAACTCCATGGTTTGTTTATCAATTACCGGAGCCAGCTCATCTAGCCCATAGGGTAATTTAGGTAATTCAAAAGCCATAATAATATGATTTTAAGTTGAACATGGTTTTAAGCTAAACCATTAACAAACCTCACCAGAAAAAGGCAAACGAAAGGCCTCAATATAGATTGAATCTAAATAACTCTAAAAAAATGGTTGTATCATTTAGATTGAATTACACTGAGTAAAAAGGGAGCCCTTCCCAGAAGCTACTCAAACAATCGCTTCTGTCCGTTGGAAAAATCCACCCCCTCCAGTTCGAGAAGTTTCTTTTTAGCATTAAGCCCTCCGGCATAGCCTACTAACATTCCATTTTGACCCACAATACGGTGACAAGGAATTAAAATCGCCAATGCATTAGCCCCATTGGCACTTCCGATGGCCCTTATTGCATCTGGTTTATTGAGTCGCACCGCAAGCCCTTGGTATGTTTCTGTAGATCCAAAGCCAATTTTCAATAACTCATGCCAAACTAGCTTCTGAAAATCAGTACCTGCCATTAATAGCGGAAAATCAAATACTTTACGCTGGTTGCGAAAGTATTCGTCAAGTTGCATTTTAAGGTTTGAAATAAGTGTTGTTTCGCCAGGCAGAAAGGTAGAAGAAAGAAGCATTTGAAGCCGCTGATCGATAAGATTGCGTTGCTTCCTGTAACGCCAATCGCAAAGGCACAGCTTACCTTCATAGTCGCCCAGCAACAGTTCGCCAAACGGAGTTTTATAGCTACTGGTAAGAATATGTTTCATGCCGAAAACAGATTAGTTATTTTTAGAAAGATTCACAGATAATTGTGGTAAAATGCAAAAAGAAATGGTAGAACGAATCTTTCGCTTTTAATCTTCCCTGAAGATAGAACCAATGATCTAAACAGCCAAATTCCAAGTCTGACAAACCTTCATCTATCTGTATCCTGAAAATAATTGATAAACAAGCGAAAAAAACTATTTTTGCACTTCGAAATAAAAAATCTCAAATCGATATGAGTGGCTTAACACGTACTAAAATAAAGGAACTGCTTGATAAAGGCAACATTGGCTCGGAAGTATTAATCAAGGGATGGGTGCGATTTTTTCGAAACGAAAAATTTATCCTTGTCAACGATGGCTCAAGCATCAACAATATACAGGCCATTGGTACTGAGGCGGTGCTTACCGAACAACTCATCAGGGACATATCGGTAGGGGCTAGTGTGGCCATCGAAGGAAAACTGGTAGCCTCGCAAGGCAAAGAGCAGGCAGTGGAGATAATAGCCACTAAAGTTACTGTGATTGGAAAAGCCGATCCCGAGAAATATCCACTTCAACCTAAAAAACACAGCCTGGAATTTCTTCGCGAGAAAGCCCACCTACGTTTTCGTACCAACACTTTTGGCGCCATTACGCGCGTGCGCCATGCCATGATATTTGCAGTACATAAATTCTTTACCGAAAAAGGATTTTACAACATTCATACCCCAATTATTACCGGAAGCGACTGCGAGGGTGCCGGCGAGATGTTCCGGGTTTCGACTTTCAACCCCAACAAAATACCGCGTAAAGAAGATGGAACCATAGACTATTCGCAAGACTTCTTTGGACGCGAAACCAACCTCACGGTTTCTGGTCAGTTGGAAGGCGAGCTGGCAGCATTGGCCATGAGCGACATTTATACCTTTGGCCCAACCTTTCGTGCCGAGAATTCCAATACAGCCCGCCACCTGGCCGAGTTTTGGATGATAGAACCCGAAATGGCTTTCTACGAGCTGAAAGATAACGCAGACCTGGCCGAAGAGTTTTTAAAATACCTGATAACCTATGCCCTAGAAAACTGTCGCGAAGACCTCGAATTTTTAAGCCAGCGCCAGCAAGAGGAAGAAAAGAGCAAACCCCAAGATCAGCGGACTATGGAGCTGATAGAAAAACTCCGCTTTGTACTCACAAACAATTTCATTCGGCTTACCTACACCGAAGCCATTGATATTCTTGAAAATTCGAAGCCCAATAAAAGCAATAAATTTCAGTACCCAGTTAAAGGATTTGGTACCGACCTGCAGAGCGAGCACGAGCGCTACCTGGTGGAGAAACACTTTAAGTGTCCGGTAATATTAACCGACTACCCCAAGGAAATTAAGGCCTTTTACATGAAACAAAATGAGGACGGCAAAACTGTTCGGGCCATGGATATTTTATTTCCGGGTATAGGTGAGATTATTGGCGGTTCGCAACGCGAAGACAATTACGACAAGCTGTTGGCCCGGATGAAAGAACTTAATTTGCCTACCGAAGAAATGTGGTGGTACCTCGAAACCCGTAAGTTTGGAAGTGTACCGCACAGTGGTTTTGGCCTTGGATTCGAACGCCTGATGTTGTTTATTTCTGGAATGGGCAACATACGCGATGTAATACCCTTTCCGCGCACGCCAAAAAATGCCGATTTCTAACCAGCTGATCAGACACACAGAAACATAGCATCAAACTTATAAAATAAGCAAAGGCCTGAGAAATTCAGGCCTTTTTTTTATCTTTAGGGCAGGATATTTTTTTTGAACAGAGTACCATGTTAAAACAAGGCTTACAACAGAAGCTGCTACAAAAGCTCTCGCCACAGCAAATTCAGATGATCAAGCTGCTGGAGATACCGACTATGCAACTGGAGCAACGCATAAAAAAAGAGCTGGAAGAAAACCCGGTACTCGAAGAAGGCGCTGACAGCAAAGAGCTGGATGGCCCAGCTGATACAGCCACCCAGGAAAATGCCGGGAAGGATGATTTTTCAATAGACGAATACCTCAATACAGACGATATCCCCTCGTATAAACTCTACGCCCAAAATTATTCGAAAGACGACCGCAAACCCGATATTCCGTTTTCCGTGGGCGCATCTTTTCACGATCACCTCGAAGCACAATTAGGCCTGCGCAACCTCAGTATGCATCAGCATGCACTGGCCGAATACCTGATAGGCAATATCGATGAAGACGGATACCTGCGCAGAGAAATTGAAGCCATTGCCGACGACCTGGCCTTTTCCCTCAACATACATGTGAAGGATGACGAATTGCTGGCTATACTCCGCATTATCCAGGATTTTGATCCGGTTGGCGTTGGTGCCCGCGATTTACGCGAATGCCTGCTGATTCAGATACGTGCCAAGAACCATGGTCCGGGTCCTGTAGCGCATGCCTATGAAATTATCCGTTACCATTTCGACGAATTTACCCGAAAGCACTACGATAAAATACAAGGCAAACTCAATCTTACCGATCGGGATATGAAGGAAGCCATCGACGAGATCCTTCATCTTAATCCTAAGCCAGGAAGTTCGTTCAGCGATTCGGGCATTAAAACCTCGCAGGTAATTATTCCCGACTTTATACTCGACAACAACGACGGGCATCTCGAAATTAGCCTGAACGGCAGAAACACACCCGAACTAAGAGTGAGCCGCACCTATTCCGAAATGCTTCGCTCTTATGCGGCAAGCAAGGGTAAATCAACCGCCGACCAGAAAGAAGCAGTAAGCTTTGTGAAACAGAAACTCGATTCGGCCAAATGGTTCATCGATGCCATTAAGCAAAGGCAAAACACCCTTCTTGTTACCATGAATGCCATACTCGAATACCAACGTGAGTTTTTCGATGAAGGAGATGAAACCAAACTCAGGCCTATGATCCTGAAAGACATTGCCGACAAAACAGGCCTGGACATTTCAACCATTTCGCGTGTGGCCAACAGCAAATACATTCAAACGCATTTTGGTATCATCTCACTAAAATTCTTCTTCTCCGAAGGTTTGCAGACCGATACCGGCGAAGAGGTTTCGACACGTGAAATAAAAAAGATTTTACAGGATTGCATCGAAGCAGAACATAAAAAACGCCCCCTTACCGACGATAAACTGGCCGCCATACTCAAGGAAAAAGGATACCTTATTGCCAGGCGTACCGTGGCCAAGTACCGCGAGCAGCTTAATATTCCTGTTGCCCGAATGCGGAAAGCACTTTAATTTTTTCCGATGGCTTTCACTGCACGACTTCTCACCTATCTTCTTCACCCTGTATTTATGCCCTTGTTTGGCCTGTACCTGATTTTCCATACGGGTATATTTATCAATCGTATCCCCTGGAACCTCGAAAAATTCAGTTACTTGATAATTCTAGTCTTTGGTATCCTGCTACCATTGGCCATGTTACCGGTTTTGAAATTCTGGCGTATGATTGGCAATTACCAAATTCGCGAACGTCAGGAGCGGATGCTACCCATCAGCCTTACGGCCATATGCCTGATTGCCATGCATATTTTCATGTCGCGTGTAATGCCTGTAAGAATTGTTAATGCTTTTACCCTTGCCACTGCTTCTAGCACCATTCTGCTGCTTTTGGTAAATATCTTTCATAAAACAAGCATGCACATGGTGGGTGTAGGTGGAATAACCGGTCTTGTAATTTCAATTTCCATCTTATTTCCTGTACAGCCCTTTTTCTGGTTGATTGCCGTGATTATTGGCAGTGGACTACTGGCTTCTGCACGACTGACACTTCGTGCACATACTTTGGTAGAATTGCTGAGTGGCTATTCTACAGGATTCATCGTTACTTTGCTGGTGATGTTGATCTCGATGCAACCATCAGTCGCTTAGCTCCCTGATAAGCTCTACGAAAAGCGCAGTCATTTTTTTTTCGGCACGAGCGGCCACCTCCAGAATTTCTTCCAGCACAGCAGGTTTCAGGTTATCCGGATCGCACTCATCGGTCAACACCGAAATGGCTGCACAGGGTAAACCCATCTGGTTGCAAACAATCACTTCAGGCACAGTTGACATACCTACTGCATCGGCAAAGCTCCTGAACATGCGGTATTCTGCCCTGGTTTCGAGGTTGGGCCCCATAAACGCCACATACACTCCCTCTTTCAATTGGTATCCCAGTTTATTTGCAGCCTTGTGTAGCCTACCGTTTAATTCTGAAGAGTAAGGACAACTCATATCAGGAAATCGCGGGCCCAGAGAGTCATGATTTTTTCCGCGTAGAGGATTGTCGGGTATAAAATTAATGTGATCGTCGAGCAGCATCAAATCGCCCTTCTTAAACAGCGGGTTCAATGCCCCGGCTGCATTGGAAAGCAAGAGTTGCTTAATTCCAAGAAATTTCATCACCCTTACAGGAAAAGTAACTTCAGCCAGCGAGTACCCCTCGTAAAAATGGAATCTTCCCTGCATCGCCAGCACTTTGCGTGTACCGATGGTGCCATAAATTAATTTACCATGATGCGATTCGACTGTCGAAATCGGAAAGTGCGGAATATCTTCATACGGAATGGCGCATTCGATCTGAATTTCATTGACCATTTGGCCCAGCCCAGTGCCGAGAATAATTCCCGTTTCAGGAGCAGTAATACCCTTTTCTTTTAAAAAGATTACTGCCTGTTGAATTTTTTCAATCATAACTCGCTAAAAATTATACTTTGATTTCTGATGCCCGCGCACAAACCTTAAATACAGTCGTACTTGATTTTGAATGGTATGCCCATGAAATCTCAATTCAAATTAATACCTTCGCTACCAAAAATAGACAAATTTATGTTTACCGGTATCGTGGAAGAAGCTGCCCTTGTGGTGGGCCTGAAAAAAGAAAAAGAAAACCTGCACCTGACCCTTTCCTGCTCTTTTGTAGACGAGTTAAAAATTGACCAGAGCATCTCCCACAACGGCGTTTGCCTGACGGTAGTATCGAAGGAAGGGAATACCTACACAGTAACTGCTATAAAAGAAACTCTGCTAAAATCGAACCTAGGCAAACTGGTTGTGGGCGATAAGGTAAACCTCGAACGCAGCGCCCGTCTCGACGGAAGGCTTGACGGCCACATTGTACAGGGCCATGTAGACCAAACTGCTGTGTGCACCAAGGTAGAAGAAGCCAATGGTAGTTGGTATTATACTTTCGAATACGAACCCTTACAGGAAGATTATTTAACCGTTGAAAAAGGCTCCGTAACAGTAAACGGCGTGAGCTTAACCGTGGTAAATTCGAAAGAAAAATCGTTTCAGGTTGCTATCATTCCTTATACTTACGAGTTTACCAACTTTCACCAGTTAAAACCTGGCAGCCTGATAAACCTCGAATTTGATATCATTGGCAAATACATTGCCCGCATTGTGAAACAGCAGCTTGCCTCTTACAGGTAAACAAACCAAGAAAATAAGATGAGTGTTGTAGTATCCGGGCTTACAAAGTTATATGGCGAACAGAGAGCCGTTGATTCCATTAGTTTTGAGCTTAAAAAAGGTGAAATTGTAGGCTTTATTGGCCCCAATGGTGCAGGTAAATCTACCACGATGAAAGCCATCTGTGGAATACTTCACCCCGACGAAGGTCAGATTCTCATTCATGGCACCAGCATACAAGAGGCAGGCATTGACCTTAAGCGCCTTATCGGCTATCTTCCGGAAAACAACCCTTTGTACTACGACCAATATGTAGTGGAATACCTGCGTTATGCAGGAAAGTTTTACGGCATCAAAAATCTCTCTGCACGAGTCAATGAAATAATTGCCATCACCGGACTGGGTGTGGAAAGAAAAAAGAAAATCGGCCAGCTATCGAAGGGCTATAAGCAACGAGTAGGATTGGCACAGGCACTAATTCACAACCCCCAGGTATTAATTCTCGACGAGCCTACCACCGGACTCGACCCCATGCAACTTGCAGAAATTCGCGAACTGATAAAAAACCTGGGTTCAGAAAAGACTGTTCTTCTTTCTACTCACATTCTGCAGGAAGTAGAAGCCATTTGCCACCGGGTTCTAATGATTAACAAAGGAAAAATTGTAGCCGATAAAACTACCGAAGAGGCCCGTAAGGGAAATAGCCTCCGACAAACCCTGCGCGTCGAGCTGAAAGTAGATGCAGATAAAGCTCTATTTAGTTCTATTACTGCGATTCGAAACATCCGGCAAGAATCGCCCCGGGTATTCTACCTCGAAAGTGAATCGGGCGATGACCTTCGTGAAAAAGTATTTAAACTGATTTCGGAAAAGGGGCTAAGCCTATTGGAAATGCAAACAGAGAAACGTCCATTGGAAGCAATTTTTAAGGAACTATCGGGTTATTAAAACGAATCTTATTACAGGTAGTATGCTTTACTAAAAAAATGATATTTTTGTTCGCTTAATTTTAATCCTTTTATATGAGTTATTTATTTACATCAGAATCAGTTTCTGAGGGACATCCCGATAAAGTTTCCGATCAGATTTCGGACGCGCTTTTAGATGAGTTCCTGCGCCAGGATCCCAATTCAAAAGTAGCTTGCGAAACCCTTGTAACAACCGGCCTGGTAGTGCTCAGTGGCGAGGTAAAAACACAGGCTTATGTAGATGTTCAAAAAGTAGCCCGCGATGTGATCAAAAAAATTGGCTATACCAATGCCGATTATATGTTCGAAGGCGATGGTTGTGGGGTTATCTCTGCAATACACGAACAGTCTCCCGATATTAATCAGGGAGTAGAGCGACAAAAAGAAGAAGATCAGGGCGCCGGCGACCAGGGTTTAATGTTTGGTTATGCCTGTACCGAAACTGATAACTTTATGCCTTTGGCACTTGAATTGTCGCACTTGTTGCTGATAGAACTGGCGGCCATTCGTCGCGAGAAAAAACAAATGTCTTATCTGCGTCCCGACTCCAAATCGCAAGTGACCCTGCAATACAACGAAAACGGCGCACCAGAGCGCATTCACACCATTGTAGTATCGACCCAACACGACGATTTTGACAAAGACGAGGTAATGCTCAAGAAAATCAAAGACGACGTACTCAACATACTTATTCCACGCGCCAAAGCTAAATTACCACAAAGAGCACAAGGTCTTTTTAAAGGCGATTTCATTCTTCATGTAAATCCTACTGGTAAGTTTGTGATCGGTGGTCCTCATGGAGATACAGGACTTACCGGCCGTAAAATTATTGTCGACACCTATGGTGGCAAGGGTGCACACGGCGGTGGAGCCTTTTCAGGAAAAGATGCATCGAAAGTGGACCGTTCTGCAGCTTATGCCGCCAGACACATTGCCAAAAACATGGTAGCTGCAGGTATTGCCAGCGAGGTTCTGGTGCAGGTGGCCTATGCCATTGGAGTTGCCAAACCCGTGGGTGTGTATGTAAATACCTATGGCACTTCGAAAGTAGGCATCAGCGATGGAGCTATTGCCACCAAAATTGAAAATATCTTCGATCTTCGACCCAGCGCTATCATCAAGCGCTTCAACCTAAAAAAACCTATTTTTCTCGAAACAGCTGCCTATGGACACATGGGTCGTCAGTGCGAAGTGCGCGAAATCGTGACCCACATCAATGGCGAAATGAAAAAAGAAAAGGTTGAATTCTTTGGCTGGGAAAAACTCGATTTTGTCGATACCCTTAAAAAAGAATTTGGTCTGAAATAAACTTTTCAATCTAAGTTAAAAAAAAACCAGTGCTTTTGCCCTGGTTTTTTTGTTGTTTAAAACCTTCGGATGAGGATAAAACCCTAAGATATTTTATATTTACTGCCCCAAAAACAGCACAAATGGTATACGAGTCTCTGCAAAATAAAAAAAGCACCTTATCCGTAATTGGGCTTGGATATGTGGGTCTGCCCATTGCACTGGAGTTTGCACGCAAGTTCAAGGTAATAGGTTTCGACATCAACGAAAAACGTATTGCCTTTATGCAGAGGCACATCGACCCAAGCAAAGAGCTCGACAAGGAAGCTTTTGAAAACTGCGATATCACGTTTACTTCAGACATTGAATTACTGAAAACCGCAAGCTTTCACATTGTGGCCGTTCCAACTCCCATTGATGCGAACAACCAACCCGATCTGACACCACTACTCAGAGCCTCCGAAACCGTGGGGAAAGTAATTAAAAAAGGAGATTATGTGGTTTTTGAATCAACCGTATACCCCGGCGCAACTGAAGAAGATTGCATACCGATTATTGAGAAGCTCTCGGGCCTGAAATATACAGCCG
Organism: Bacteroidales bacterium; assembly: GCA_035913795.1. Taxonomy (GTDB): domain Bacteria; phylum Bacteroidota; class Bacteroidia; order Bacteroidales; family UBA10428; genus UBA10428. Next base: position 113,148 of record JAMIIA010000158.1, on the reverse strand, counting down.
ACTTTAAAGTAGGTTATTCTCCTGAGCGCATCAACCCTGGCGATTCGGTGCATACGCTCACCAATGTAGTTAAAGTGGTTTCTGGCTGCGACCCTGAAGCGTTGGAAGAAATCGCAAATACTTACCAGTCTATCATAAAAGCCGGCATACACAAGGCTTCCAGTATTAAAGTAGCCGAAGCAGCCAAGGTTATTGAAAATACACAGCGCGACCTTAACATTGCGCTGATGAATGAGCTTTCAGTCATTTTCAGCAAAATGGGCATCAATACTTTCGAAGTGCTCGAGGCAGCAGGTACCAAATGGAATTTTTTGAAATTTTACCCCGGTCTTGTGGGTGGCCATTGCATTGGAGTAGACCCTTACTACCTTACTTTCAAGGCTAACGAACTTGGCCATTTTGCACAAGTAATCACCTCAGGTCGTGCCGTAAACGATGGCATGAGCAAGCACATTGCCACTCAGCTGGTAAAGAGCATGATCAAGCAAGGTGTAGACATTATCAACTCCCGGGTGTTGGTCATGGGCATCACTTTTAAGGAAGATGTAAGCGATATCCGAAATTCGAAAGTTGCTGATCTGGTAAAAGAAATTGAAAGTTTTGGCGCCAAAGTGGATGTAGTTGATCCTTTTGCCGATGCCGAAGAAGTGCTACACGAATACAAAATTATACTCAAAACACACCCAGAAGGACAATACAATGCAGTGGTGGTAGCAGTGGCGCACAAAGAATACCTGGATATGGATGAAAAAAGCATTGCCCATTACCTGGTTCAACCAGGCACACTATACGATGTAAAAGGAATTTTCCACAAAAAGATAAAAAACATCAACTATTTAAGCTTGTAGCGCAACTATTTTTGTGCTTCCTCCTGATAAACGACCCTCTAATCAAATATTTGCCTCTATTCCTCATACAACTTCTGTTGAGGTAAGGTAATTCTTTAATTTTGCACCAGAATATGAATACGAAAAACATTCAACCAAAGAATTTTGCTCTGATAGGAGTTGCCGGATACATTGCACCTCGACATCTGCGAGCCATTAAAGATACAGGCAACAAGCTATTGGCTTCACTCGATCCGAACGACAGTGTTGGACTTATCGACAGCTACTTTCCCGATAGTCCGTTTTTTGTGGAATTTGAACGCTTCGACCGTCATATCGATAAACAACGCCGCAATGGCATAAGTCTGGACTATACCAGCATCTGCTCTCCCAACTACCTACACGATTCGCACATTCGTTTTGCCCTGCGTTCCGGTTCACATGCCATCTGCGAAAAACCATTGGTATTAAACCCATGGAACGTAGATGCGCTCTGCGAAATTGAAAAAGAGTATGGCAAACGTATTTACAATATATTGCAGCTTCGACTACATCCATCAATTATTGCTCTAAAACAAAAAATCGATCAAGGTCCAAAAGATAAAATCTACGACATTGAACTTAGCTATATAACCAGTCGCGGTCGGTGGTACTATATTTCATGGAAAGGCGATGTGCACAAATCGGGAGGTATTGCCACGAATATTGGCGTACATTTTTTCGATATGCTTCTTTGGCTTTTTGGCGGAGTGAAGCAAAATATCGTTCACCAGATGAAAGACGACAAAGCTGGTGGTTACCTCGATTTAGAGCGAGCGCGTGTAAAATGGTTTCTGAGCCTCGATTACAACGATATACCTGATAATGTAAAGGAAACCGGACAGCGCACCTATCGCAGCATTACCATTAACGGAGAAGAGATGGAATTCAGCGGTGGGTTTACCGACCTGCATACCGAAAGTTACATGCACATTTTAAGTGGCCAGGGTTTTGGCATTTATGATTCGAAACCAGCCATCGAAACCGTATATACTATCAGAAACAACACCCCAATAGGTCTGAAAGGGGAATATCACCACATGTGTAAAGAATAACAAATTAAGCGAATATGACAAAAAAAGTTGCCCTAATAACCGGTGTTACCGGACAAGATGGAGCCTATTTGGCCGAATACTTATTAAAAAAGGATTATATCGTTCATGGCACCAAGCGCCGTGCCTCGAGCTTTAATACCGACCGTATCGACCACCTCTACCTCGATCCGCATACCGATAACCTAAATTTCAGGTTGCACTATGCCGACCTCACCGATTCAACTAACCTCATTCGTCTGATACAGGAAATTCAGCCCGATGAGATATACAACCTCGCAGCAATGAGCCATGTGGCTGTAAGTTTCGAGACCCCTGAATACACTGCCAATGCAGATGGTATTGGCACCCTTAGACTGTTGGAAGCAATAAGAATACTAGGTCTTACAGAAAAGACCCGGATTTATCAGGCTTCTACCAGCGAACTTTATGGTTTGGTTCAAGCGGTTCCGCAAAGCGAAACAACTCCTTTTTATCCACGCAGCCCCTATGCAGTAGCCAAGCTATATGGTTACTGGATTACCGTGAATTACCGCGAGGCCTATAATATGTTTGCCTGCAACGGTATTCTTTTTAACCACGAGTCTCCAATTCGAGGTGAAACTTTTGTGACCCGAAAAATTACACGTGCTGTAGCCCGCATAGTGCTTGGCCTCGAGGACAAGTTTTACCTCGGTAACCTTTCTTCGAAACGTGACTGGGGCCATGCCAAAGATTATGTAAAAGCCATGCATGCCATTTTGCAACAAGATACACCGGAAGATTACGTCATTGCTACGGGAGTAACCACCGAAATACGTGAATTTGTAAGAATGGCCTTTGCCGAAGTGGGCGTAGAAGTTGAATTTAAGGGAACCGGCGCCAACGAAAAAGCCTTTGTAAAAACCTGTAAAAATCCGGAGTTCCAGCTTCCTGCAGGAAAAGAAGTACTGTCGGTAGATCCCCGCTACTTCCGTCCTACCGAGGTTGACCTTTTAATCGGTGACCCTACCAAAGCTAAACAAAAACTCGGTTGGGTGCCTCAATACGACTTGCCGGCATTGGTAAAAGATATGGTTTGGAGCGATATCAAGCTAATGAAAAAGGAACAATACCTGAAAGATGGAGGCTATAAAACTTTCAACTATTTCGAATAATACCAATAGACTACACCTGCAAATTCAAGCAGGTGTAGCTTTTTATGTTGACTTCATTCAAAACAAGAAAAAATCATGCAAAAGAATAGTAAAATATTTGTAGCCGGACACCGCGGTCTTGTGGGCAGTGCCCTTGTGCGTACACTTCAGAAAAAAGGCTTTACAAACCTTGTTTTACGCACCAGCAAGGAACTCGATTTATCTGACCAGCAGGCTACTGCCCGTTTTTTCGAAACAGAAAAACCAGAATATGTTTTTCTTTCTGCCGCCAAGGTGGGTGGTATGATGGCGAACAATACCTACCGTGGTTTTTTCATTTATGAGAATATTCAGATACAGAACAATGTGATACATTCCAGCTACAAAAACGGCGTTAAAAAGCTGTTGTTTCTTGGAAGTAGCTGCATATATCCGAAAGCTTGTCCTCAGCCCATCAAAGAAGAATACTTGCTTACCAGCACCCTCGAATACACCAACGAGCCCTATGCTGTGGCAAAAATTGCAGGCTTAAAAATGTGCGAGAGCTATAATATTCAATATGGCACTAACTTTATACCTGTGATGCCAACCAACCTATATGGTGCCAACGACAATTACAACCTCGAGAAATCGCATGTGCTGCCTGCCCTGACCCGCAAATTATATCTGGGTAAATGCCTTATGAAAAACGATTGGGATGCCATTCGGAAAGACCTGAACAAACTGCCTATTGAAGGTATTGATGGAAAGGCCACCGAACAGGATATTCTAGCGGTATTGGGAAAATACGGCATTAGTTTCGACGGAAAAAAAACTACCCTAAGCCTTTGGGGTAGCGGCAACCCTCTGCGCGAATTCCTGAACTCCGACGACATGGCCGAAGCCTGTGTGTTTATTATGGAGAACGTAGTTTTTAATGACCTTGTAGAAAGCCGTAAAAAAGAAATCGGCGAACAGGAAGCCAAAGAGGTGCGCAACACCTTTTTAAACATAGGCACGGGCATTGACTTGACTATTAAAGACCTAGCGCTAATGATTAAAGAAATTACCGGCTTCGAGGGCGACATAGTGTGGGATACCACCAAACCCGACGGAACCTACCGCAAGCTGCTAAACGTAGACAAGCTAAAAGCCCTGGGCTGGTCGCCACGAATTTCGCTGAAAGACGGACTTACTGAGAACTACCTTAACTACATCAAGTAGATTACATACAACTCTATTCCATAAACTCCCCGGGATTCCTGACACATTGAATGCAGGAATTCCGGGTTTTTTATTCTCTTTCCCAAATGGTGCCTTCCTTGGTATCCTTTAGCACAATCCCATTCTCCTTTAGCTGATCGCGTATCAGGTCGGATGTTTTAAAGTCTTTGGCCGCTCGTGCATTCTGGCGTAACTCCATAATCAGCTTCATCAGGCCTTCTTCCGAAGAGGCTTTCCCTTTGTTTGTCTGTTCCGGAGCAAGGCCCAATATCTGGGTAAGGGCTGTTGGGTAAAAAGAATTTAGCAGCTCCAGGTCGTCGGCATCAATTTCAGCCCTTTTGTCTTTTAGGTTATTAACCATTTTTACCAAGTCGAAGAGATGAGCAATGGCAATAGGGGTGTTGAGATCGTCATTGAGGGCAGCATAAAAGGCTGCAACGGTTTCTTTCAGGTTCACTGTCGACTGTGCCGAAGACTGAATGGAAGGGATTACTTCGAGGGCTTGCATAAGCCTTTCGCAGCCTTTTTCCGATGCCTGCAGAGCCTCGTTCGAAAAATCGACGGTGCTGCGGTAATGCGCCTGCAACACAAATAACCGTATGGTATTTGGTGAATAGGCCTTTTCGAGAAGTGGACTTTTACCCGTAAAAAATTCATAAAGGGTAATGAAATTATTCAGCGATTTGGCCATCTTCTGGCCCTGAATGGTAATCATGTTGTTGTGTATCCAATAGCGTACATGCTCTTTGCCGTTGGCGGCAACCGACTGTGCAATCTCGCACTCGTGATGGGGAAAAATCAGGTCCATTCCACCGCCATGGATATCAAATGTTTCGCCGAGGTATTTGGTGCCCATGGCCGAACATTCGAGGTGCCATCCGGGAAAACCATCACCCCATTCCGATGGCCAACGCATAAGATGTTCTGGCGCAGCTTTTTTCCACAGGGCAAAATCGAGCGGGCTCTTCTTGTCCGACTGACCATCGAGTTGCCTTGTGTTGGTGAGCATGTCTTCTACTTTTCGCCCCGAAAGTTTTCCGTAATAATGATTTTTGTTATAGGCTTCGATATCGAAATAAACCGAACCATCGGAAACATAGCCAAAACCTTTGTCGATGATTTTACGGATCATTTGCTGTTGCTCGATGATATGCCCCGATGCCTGTGGTTCGATACCAGGGGAAAGAATGTTCATCTGACGAAAGATATCGCTGAAAATATTCTTAAACTTCTGCACTACTTCCATGGGCTCTAATTCTTCCAAACGTGCTTTTTTGGTAATCCTGTCTTCCCCTTCCCCTGCTACCTCGTCCTCCAAATGGCCCACATCGGTAATGTTGCGCACATAGCGCACTTTATAGCCCAGGTGCATCAGGTAACGGTACAGCACATCGTATGTAAGGGCCATGCGCACATGCCCCAGGTGGGGTTCGCCATACACGGTAGGGCCGCACACATACAAACCAACATGAGGTGGACTGACAGGAACAAAGAGTTCCTTTTTACGGCTTAGGGTATTGTACAGCGTAAGGGTATGTTCCATGTGGCAGTATTTTGCAAGGTGCAATAAATTGCAAAAATAGAATTATTTCCCAAACTGGACGAAGAAGCCTGCAAGGCAATTCATCTCAGAAACTCTAAAACCATGAAGATTTTTATAACTAAGCAAGTTTTAAGCGATAAAGTACTCGGAAATAAGTGTATCCGAAACAAGCCAGGCATGTTCTCTGATAGAAAAACCAGAATCGGAGAGGGTAAAATTCCCGCCTTTTTCCAAGTTCTGAAGAATACGGCGGGTATGCTTTAGCCTTTCTGAACCGAAAACCTGTTCAATATGTATAAACGATGCCCCTTGTGAGGTGCGAAGCGAGGTGAGCATATACTCGTTATAGGCCATAGTCTCGTCAATATCTTCGCTCGACGCATGGTTTCCAATACCATCCAGCACCGATTGACAATACAGAGTATTATTGGATATATTCCAGCTACGTTGCAAACCATTGTAACTGTGGGCTGAGGGACCAATTCCAATGTACTTTTCTCCTTTCCAATAACCCGTATTATGTTTCGAATAAAAACCCTCCAGAGCAAAATTCGATATTTCGTAATGCTGATAATTGTTACTACGCAACATGTCTGTTAATACCTGATAATGTTGCTGGCTGACAGCCTCATCAACCGGAGTCATTTTATTTTTCCGGCGCAGGTAATCGAAAACAGTTTTAGGCTCTATGCCCAGGTGATAGGCTGATAAGTGTGGAATCTTAAGTTCAAGAAAATTGCGTATGTTGGCTTCCCATTGTTCCATTCCAAGGCCTGGCACAGCATAAATTAAATCGATATTAAGGTTGTAAAATCCTACCTGCTGTGCATTGATCACAGCTTGCCTGGCTTCGGCTGCTGTATGTCGGCGGTTCATTAGTTGTAGGTCAGCATCGGAAAACGATTGAATTCCAATACTCAATCTGTTCACAGGTGTTTCATGCGCCAATTGGCTTAAATATTCACTATTCAGGTCGTCGGGATTGGCCTCGAGGGTAATTTCGGCCCTATCTGCCACGTGATAATTCTCTGAAATCGAAGCAAAAAGGGATTTAAGTTCCTCTACCGATAAAACAGAAGGGGTACCTCCGCCAAAATAAACTGTTTGGAATAATTCATTCTTCCATTCATGGCTGCGCAATTGTATTTCTTTTTTTAAGGCCTTGAGCATAGGCTCCTTGTACTTAAGTGTAGCCACAAAATGAAAGTCGCAATAATAGCAAAGCTTTCGACAAAAAGGGATATGGAGATAAATGCCAGCCATAGAAAAAAATGAGGGAAAAGGAAAAATTATTATCTTTAAAGGGATATCGCTGCAAAATGGCTAAAATACGAATTGTATTTTATCACCACCCAGCAAAGGTATCATTTTCAACCATGCTGATCCAAACCCTGTATGAGTTTTACCTCAACCAACCATGAAGACCAAAGATATTCCTGGCTTGCCGAGCGCAATGGTATTGCAGTGGCCGAAATAAACAGCAAGCTTGAATTTTTCCTCAACACCCATGCTCAAATAATATTTGGCCTATCTAACGCAGAAGTAGATTTCGAAACGCTCTCAGAAAAAATTACTGGAGCTGAAGACTTTAAACAGTTCCTCCTGAATCTGAATGAGATCAGCAGCGAATACCACTTAAGTGTTCCACAAAAAGGCATAGACAAAAAATACCTTGCAACAGGAATAAAACCCAGGGGTGCAAGCTTGGCAGATATAACCCTTCAGCCCTTTGAGTCGGATCATAACAATGCCGAATACCTATGCCAATATGCCACAAATAGTAACGATGTTTTTGCATTCTGGGATAAAGACCTGCAACTAATTTATGTTAACAGAAACTTTGAAGTGCTTTTCGAGCGCAGCCGCAAAGAACTCAACGGCAATCCGTTTGCCGAAATGCAATGGATACACCCCGACGATAAAAACACCTTACCTCCCTTGGATCACGACAGGGAATTAAGCCTGGAATTCAGGCTGATAATGCCCGATGGAAATTACAAATGGATCTGGTACCAGCGTAAGCCCCTCTACCAGAAAGACTCAAGCATATACCGCTATTTGGGAGTATATACTGACATTTCGGCTCGGAAAAATGTAGAGCTCGAAATGCAGAATAACCAAAAAATGGAAAGACTGGTGCTTGAAATTTCGAGCAGGTTTATCAGTATGCCCTACAATACAGTCGATGAAAACATACAGCAAGCCCTTAAAGATATTTGCCTATTTACTGATACTAACTCAGCCCACCTATACCGTTATAACCTGCAATACGATACCATTGCACTGACACATTTCTATTCAGAAACCAATCAAATTATCAGTCAGGTTCGGGACATACCCTTTTCAATACAAAACTGGCATTTTAAAGAAATTACCAAAAACCAGTTCCTTCAAGTAAGTCATGTAAGCCAAATTACAAAGGATGATCCTATCCGACAGCACTGCGAAAAAGTGAAAATCGGGTCCTTTATCGACATTGCCCTCAGCTATCAGAATAGAATACATGGATTCTTTGGCCTCACCTGCATCGCCGAAGGACGCAACTGGAGCGACTATCAGATTCAGCTTCTGCAGATAATGGGCAATTTGTTTATGAATGCTCTGCAGCGACGGGATTACATGACAGAATTGTTAGACAGCGAACAAAACTACCGCGAAATATTCAACGCTACTACAGAGGCCATTTTTATACACCATCCAGAAACGGGTGCCATTGAAGATGTCAACTCGGCCATGCTAAAAATGTTCCAGATAAGTTATGAGAGCGCCCTTGAGTCTGATATTAAAGATTTAAGTGGTGACATTGACGGGCAGAAGGCGAATGCTGCCCTCGATCGCATTCATAAGGCAATGCAGGAACCCCAGTTTTTCGAATGGTTGATGAAAAAATCCAATGGCGAAACTTTCTGGACGGAGGTCACCCTGAAAAAGGCCGAGATACATGGCAGCATAAAGGTTATTGCGGTGGTGCGCGATATATCAGACCGTCGAAAAGCCGAACAACTTCTACGCGAAAGCGAAGCCAACTACCGGATGATTATCGAAGGACAAAACGACCTGATTCTCAAACTCGATAGTCAATGGGACATTTTATTTGCCAGTCCATCGTTCGATAAGTCATTTCAGCATCGCAATAAAGATATGAAAACAAAGAACTTTCGTTCCTTTGTTTTAGAAAGCGAGACCGAACTGGTAACCATTGCCCTTCAGAAACTTTTTCGTGCTCCCCATACCTGCTTTTTCGAACTTCCAGCCGAAACAGTAAATGGTATACGCTGGTTTGCCTGGAATTTTTCGGGCATCAGTAACGAGGCCGAACAAAAAAATGAATTTATCGGGGTAGGGCGTGATATTACCTATCAAAAAATGGTAGAGAGTGCACTGCGTGAAAGTGAAGAACGTTTTCGATCCATCGTTCAGAATTTATCAGACGTTGTTTTTCTATTGGACGAGGCAGCCAATATACGTTACGTAACCCCTTCATGCGAACAATACCTTGGGTTGAATGTAGAATTTTTATTGGGCAATAACTTGTATAACCTAATTCACCCAGACGACATTTGGTTGGCGAAAGAAAACCTGGCTTTGCACCTCGAAGGATCTGACTACAGTTTGCCCTACGAAATAAAATTGATGCATGACAAGGATAAGTGGCGGGTATTTGAAGCCAAATCGAATAACCTGCTGAACCATCCTGCTGTAAATAGTATTATTTTCACTATTAGCGACATTACCGAGCGCAAACAAATGGAGAAACAAGTGCTGGATGCAATCATAAAAACCGAAGAAAAAGAACGAGAGCGCTTTGCCAAAGACCTGCACGACGATTTAGGCCCCTTGCTTTCGAGTGTAAAAATGTATGTGGGCATGCTGAAAAAAGTTGAAAAGAAGGAAAAGCAGGATTTCATTCTCTCTAACCTTCAGGAAATTGTAAAAGAGGCCATAGCCACTACCAAAGATGTTTCGAACGACCTGAACCCGCATGTACTGAACAATTATGGTTTAATTTCGGCTTTACGTCTTTTTGTTGAAAAAATTTCGCAACAAACACCCATAAAATTTACTGAAGATATTGGCGATGCCCGCTATTCGGTTGCCATTGAACTATCGCTTTATCGAATTGCAAAAGAGCTTATCAATAACAGCCTTAAGCATGCCGAAGCTTCGCAATTGAAATTAAGTATTCACGAAAAAGGTGCTTTCCTATGCCTCGACTACGAAGACAATGGGAAAGGATTGTCCGAAGAGATTTTAAAAACCAGCAAACCCGGAGGTATGGGACTATCCAACATTATCAGCAGGGCCAAATCGCTCAACGCCAAACATACTTTTCATGCCAACCTAAACAAAGGATTTAAATTCGAGTTGCAGGTACCCCTTACCCAGGAACAATTTGTTTTGAATAAATAGTTTCCCTAACTTTAGCTTTATCATGAAATCTCCCGAAAAAAATAAAATACAGGTGGCCCTCGTTGATGACCACCAGCTTTTCAGAAATGGCATCAATTTCATCATCAGCGATTCTGAAGACATCGAGATTGCCTTCGAAGCTTCCAACGGTCAGGAATTTTTAAAGTACCTCGATAACTACCAACCCGATCTGGTGCTTATGGACATTAATATGCCCATTATTGATGGCGTGGAGGCTACCCGTCGTGCCATCGAAAAATTTCCGGACCTAAAAGTGCTTGTGCTATCGATGTTTGGCGAAGTAGATTACTACAACACCATGATAGATCTTGGTGTAAAAGGGTTTATTCTAAAAGACATTGACAACGAAGAGCTGCTGGAAGCCATACGAAAAGTATACCGTGGAGGCAACTACTTTTCGCAGGAATTGCTACTGCAACTAATTAAAAACAAACCAGAAGATGGCAGCATTCAGCTCACACGTCGCGAAAAGGAGGTGCTCGAGTTAATATGCCTGGGTTTGTCGAATCAGGAAATCTCCGACAAGCTTTTTATCAGTCAGCGCACTGTAGAGCGGCATCGCTCGAGTCTTCTTTTTAAAACCGATTCTAAGAACTCAGTAAGCCTTGTGGTTCATGCCATTAAAAATGGCATTGTAAAAATTTAAAGGCTCGAAGATCAACGGTCAATTTCGACCATTATATCGTCTTTGTTTACCGTATCACCTGCACGTACAAGAACCTTCGATACTTTTCCGTTAATAGGGGAAAGTATTTCGTTCTGCATTTTCATGGCTTCGAGAATGATAATCGCCTCGCCAGTTTTAACTTCGGCTCCTGGCTCGACCATCACATCGAGAATTTTTCCGGGCATGGGTGCTTCAACAACTTCGATTTTACTATTCGATTTTTGTTTGTCGAGATATTTCTTGCGCTTAAAAGAAATAGGCGATTCGATGGTAAACGAATAACTTACCCCATTGATTAATACAGTGTATTTATTCTGAACCTTACTGCTTATCTCGGCCAGGTATTTTCTTCCTTTATATTCGATGTAGGTAAACCCTTTTTCATCGTCGAATATTTTAATATCCTGTTTCTTATGGTTGACCTTTAAATCATCGGTAAAAATATTTTTAATTGCAAACTTCTTATTTTGTGCCGAAAGGGCTATAAACTCGGGCTCTTTGTTTTTAATTTTCATCTGTAAAATTTTATTTCTAGGGTTAGAGCTTATTGGCAATTCTTTAAATCGAACGCAAGCGTTTGTTGAGTACCCATGGGCTGATATTTTTTCCATGTTCGAAATCCACACGGGCAGTATCTTCAGTTTCAAGCCCGGCTACAAAATCGAAAGTAGCCAGAAAAGCAGCCAGCATCTCATCTTCCTCTCCTTCGAAATATACTTTGTCCATGTCTTTTTCGATGAAGGATGTATTAAAATCACCCTTTCTGAATTTTGGATTCGACAATACGGCTTTCGCAAAAGGGATGGTCGATTTTATACCCTTAATCCAGAACTTGTTCAGAGCACCTTGAGCGTTGCAAATTGCCTTGTCGCGGTTTTCGCCACTTACAATAAGCTTTAGCATCATGGAATCAAAATATGGAGTTATGTTCGAACCTTCGGTAATACCTGTGTCGATGCGTATATTTTTTCCTTTCGGATATTGAATTGCTTCCACTGTACCAAGGAAGGGAGAAAATCCGGCCTGCACGTCTTCGGCATTGATGCGGCATTCGATAGCCCAACCTTCAAGTTTAACCTGCTCCTGGGTTAGGGGAAGTTTTTCACCACAGGCTGTTCTGATTTGCAGTTCAATCAGGTCGAGGCCGGTAACAATCTCGGTTACAGGATGCTCTACCTGAATGCGGGTATTCATTTCCATGAAATAGAAATTCTTATCGTCGTCGAGCAAAAACTCCACGGTACCGGCAGTAGAGTAGTTTACTGAGTTGGCAATGCGAATAGAGGCTTCGCCCATTTCCTTGCGAAGTTTATCGTCCAGGGCAGAAGAAGGAGCCTCTTCGATAAGCTTTTGGTGTTTGCGCTGTACAGAACATTCGCGTTCGCCAAGGTGAATAACGTTTCCGTGCTTATCGCCAAATATCTGAAACTCGATATGCCTTGGGTTACGCACATACTTTTCGATAAACATCGAACCATCGTTAAAAGCCTTTTCCGCTTCAGAAGTAGCCAGTTTGAACATCTTCTCGATCTGGCTTTCTTTCTCTACGATACGCATGCCACGCCCGCCACCTCCGGCAGCAGCCTTCAGAATAACCGGGTATCCGACTTTCTTGGCCACTTCGATGGCTTCAGGCACAGTGGCCACAATACCCGGACTACCTTGTAAAAGAGGCACCTTGTATTTTCTTGCCAACTGCTTGGCGATGGTTTTATTTCCCATCTTATGTATAACATCGGGAGATGGTCCAATAAACAATACCTTTTCATCTTCGCACCTCTGAGCAAAATAGGCATTCTCCGATAAGTATCCGTACCCGGGGTGAATTGCGTCGATATGATGTTTTTTTGCAGCATTGATTAATCGGTCGACATCGAGGAATTCTGGTACTTCTTCTACATCGTCCGAAAAGTCGATAATCTCATCTACAAAATTCAGGTAAAAGGCGTTGGGTTCTTTGGCGGTTTTAATGCCGAAAGTCTTAATCCCCATCTTCTTGGCTGTCTCACAAATGCGGATCACAATTTCGCCCCTGTTGGCAATGAGTATACTTTTTATTTTCACGCTTTCAGTTTAAATGTTCGTTCACTAATATCATTAAATGGTTTATATCCTATAAAGGAATGTTACCATGCTTGCGCGAAGGCCTGCTCACATGCTTGCTTTCGAGTGCCTCGAAGGCATACACAAGTTTTTTGCGGGTATCGGCTGGGTCAATTACCTCGTCGATATAGCCTTTTTCGTCGGCAATATACGGATTAGCAATTTCTTCGCGGTAGCGCTTGGCCAATTCTTTTTTAAGTTTGCCCGGATCGTCTGATTCGAGCAGTTCTTTGCGGTATAAGATGGATACGGCTCCTTCCGGTCCCATTACCGCAATTTCAGCCGAGGGCCAGGCAAAATTAAAATCACCGCCCAGGTTTTTGCTGTTCATGACACAATAGGCGCCCCCGTAACTTTTTCGTAAAATAACAGTGATTTTGGGCACTGTGGCGTCGGCATATGCGTAAAGCAATTTGGCTCCATGGCGAATTATTCCGCTGTGCTCCTGATCAACACCCGGAAGAAATCCTGGAACATCTTCGAGTGTGAGCAATGGAATGTTAAAACTATCGCAGAAGCGTATAAAACGCGCTGCCTTTATGGATGAGTTAATGTCGAGGGTACCGGCAAGCACTTTAGGCTGATTGGCTATAATACCAAGGGTCTTGCCTCTTAAACGAGAAAAGCCAACCACTACATTCTGTGCATAATTGGGTGCTACCTCAAAAAACGATTCACGGTCGACAATCAGATTAATTACTTCTTTTACATCATAGGGTTTATTCGGGTCGTCAGGAACAACATCGAGCAGAGCCGGAATAGCATCCATGTTCAAATCGGCTGTATCGATAAAGGGAGGATTCTCCAGGTTGTTAGAAGGTAAGTAGGAGAGTAGTTTTTTTACCCCACGAAGGGTATTCTCTTCATCTTCGTAAACAAAGTTGGCCACCCCGCTTTTTTTCATATGTACTTCTGCACCGCCCAACTCGTCGAAACTAACATCTTCGTTTAACACTTCCTTTACCACATTCGGTCCGGTAACGAACATGTAACTGGTTTTATTGGTCATAAACACATAATCGGTAATGGAGGGCGAATAAACGGCTCCACCAGCGGCTGGGCCCATAATTACTGAAATCTGGGGAATAACACCCGACGACTTCACATTGCGGTTAAATATAGCTGCATAGCCAGCCAGACTGGCAACCCCCTCCTGAATACGGGCACCGCCCGAATCGATAATTCCAATGATTGGCGCGCCCATTTTAAGGGCCATATCCTGTATCTTCGCGATTTTTGCTGCATGTACCGAGCCCAAGGAGCCTCCCATCACAGTAAAATCTTGTGAATAGACAAAAGCCAGCCTTCCACTAATCTTTCCGTGACCAATGATTACTCCGTCGCCAAAAGCAGTAACCACCTTACCAAAATTCGACTCGGAGGGTGCTGTGCGCGAAAATGCATCAATCTCATCAAAGGTACCCTCGTCGAACAACAGGGCGATACGCTCGCGGGCAGTAAGCTTGCCTTTTGAATGCTGCTTTTCGGCAGCTATTTCGCCATGCTGAGTCTCATACGCTCTATTTCTTTCGAGAAATTTCTTGTATAATCTACCGTTTATATCCATTTGAATCTATTAAGTGAAATTGAGTGTGAAAGTTGTGAGAAAAATTCTGCCTTGGTGGTATTTGAATCGACAGTTTCTGTGACATCTTTTTAAAAAAGTAATTTATACCATCTCACCTGAACGGCTGCAAAAATAATAATAAATTGTTCAATATAAACAGACTCCGCCATGTATCCTACGCTTTGATTCCTTATATATTTGGTTTTCTTTTATTTACGTTTAAAGCAATAGGTATCATTTTTCTTTTACACGCTTTTTGTTTCTGGCTATTTTGTTCCATTTTGGCTAAAATCTAATCCCGCCCTCTTACCCAGAAAGCCTGGTATATATTAATAAAAGCGTTGCCATACGTCAACTTTTATCTTTTTGCAGAGGATAAAAGCTTAATTTAGCATCCTAGCAATCAGGCTATTCAATGTTCCTTCAAAACAAACACGAATGAATAAAAAAGTTAAGAAGAATTTATTAGATAAAAAAACCGTTACCAGCCAGATTCTGGCAGTTTTTAACCACGAACCCCGGAAGCTATTCAATTACAAACAGATTGCCAGTGCCATGCTGGCGAAGAAACACGAAGAAAAGCTGGTAATCGCCGAAATATTAAGCGATCTAAATAATCAAAATCTTTTAGAAGAAGTTACCCACGGACGCTATCGCCTGAAACCAACAAGAAGAGAAATTACCGGAAAAATTGAAATTACTCAGGGTGGATATGGATTCGTTGTGACCGATGCCCTCGAAGAAGATGTGTTTGTTTCGCAACGTAACCTGAACAGAGCCCTTAACGGCGACATGGTAAGTGTGCTTCTATATGCCCGAAAAAAACAGTCGCGACCCGAAGGTGAGGTACTCGAAATACTCGAGCGCGGGCGTTTAACCTTTGTCGGCAACATCGAAATACTCGATCGATATGCCTTTTTCGTAGCCGATTCGCGCAAAATGCCCTACGATGTGTTTATTCCGCTCGAACAATTAAATGGAGCCCTTAACGGACAGAAGGTAGTGGCCAAGATTACCGACTGGCCAAAAAAGGCAAAAAATCCAATAGGCAAAGTCGAAGAAGTGCTTGGCAACCCGGGAGAGCATGAAACCGAAATGCATGCCATACTCTCTGAATATGGTCTTCCGTATGCTTTTACTGAAGAAATTGAATCGGCTGCAGCAGCCATACCCGAAAGCATCACCGAAAAAGATATTCAGGAGCGTCGCGATTTCAGAAAGGTAACCACCTTTACTATCGACCCCGACGATGCCAAAGATTTCGACGATGCGCTCTCGATTGAAAAACTACCGAATAATTGCTGGGAGGTAGGAATTCATATAGCCGATGTAACGCATTATATAAAACCAAAAACCCTGCTCGACGATGAAGCCCTTCGACGTGCCACTTCGGTTTATCTTGTCGACCGTGTGGTGCCCATGCTACCGGAACGGTTATCGAATCACTTATGTTCTTTAAGGCCCAAAGAAGAAAAACTTTGTTTCTCAGCCGTGTTCGAGATCGATCAGGATGCCAATATACTCGACGAATGGTTTGGGAAAACCATTATTTATTCCGACCGCCGTTTTACCTATGCCGAAGCACAGGAAATTATCGACACGAAGAAGGGAGATTTTGCAGAGGAAATGCTTCAACTAAACCGACTGGCCCAAACCTTGCGAAAAAAGCGATTTATGAATGGTTCGATTTCATTCGAACGCGACGAGGTTAAATTCGAAATTGATCCGAAAGGTAAGCCATTGCGGATTCTGTTCCGCCAGCATGGCCTTTCCAACGAACTAGTCGAAGAATTTATGTTGCTGGCCAACAAACAGGTAGCCAATTTAATTGGAAACCCTGACGATAAAAAAGACAAAAAAACATTTGTCTACCGGATACACGACAAACCCGATCCTGAAAAACTCGAAAAATTTAACCGTATCCTGGGTCGTTTCGGACACCGAATTTTAATGAACAATGCAGCAAATATTTCGCGGACCCTAAACCAGGTTTTAATGGATGTAAAAGACAAGCCGGAGAAAGATCTGGTTGAAACACTGGCCATACGGTCGATGGCAAAGGCTATTTATTCCACTTCCAATGTGGGCCATTATGGTTTGTCGTTCGACTTTTACACCCATTTTACCTCACCCATACGACGATATCCCGATATGATGGTACACCGGTTGCTGCATCAATATATGCAAGGTGCTCATTCGAAAAATAAAATAGAATACGAAGGATATTGCAAGCAATCCTCAGAAATGGAGCAGCTGGCAGCCGAAGCCGAAAGAGCCTCTATCAAATACAAACAGGTCGAATTTATGCAGGACAAAGTGGGCAGCGAATTTGACGGTATCATCTCGGGCGTTTCGGAATATGGAATTTTTGTTGAGATTATTGAAAACAAGTGCGAAGGGCTTGTAGCCATTCGTGAGCTTGCAGATGATTTTTACGAATACGACGACGAAAACTACTGGCTGATAGGGAGGCACTCCGGCAAAGTTTACCAGCTGGGACAAAAAGTAGTGGTTGAAATTCTACGCGCCAATCTTGCGCGCAAACAACTCGATTTTGGATTGGTTGAACAGGCTGCCAATAAAACCAGATAAACCCCAGCCAATTTATTCTTCGACCACCAAGAGCCATACGGTGCGGTTAACCTGTCGACGTAGACGCTGAAGCTCAGTAAGAGCCTGATGTTTGTCGGTATACTTAGCTATACTTACCCGGTAATAGTTCTGATAGAAAAACACTTCAGGCAAATATCCTTCCTTGAGCAAATCGCGCTCAATGGCTTCGGCATTCTTTTCAGTTTTAAAGCTGCCCGCTACCAGATAGTATTTCTGTTCTGATTTAACTTCTTCCGATTGGGTTTCGGAATATAACAAAGCATTCTTTATGCTTGTCGATTCATTGATTTGCTGATTGATTCTGAGCAGGCTGGTATCTACTTCTGCCTTAGGGCCAAGAATTATAAGGTCGCTATCAGCCTTTTTATCGCCAAAGTTGAACAGATAAAGATCGAAACGAGCCGAAAGAATGGCCGTAAAAGCCATCAGCACACAAATTACAACAACACCAAGTATTACCAGAGTAAGGGTATTTCGGCGAGGTTGAAGAATAAGCTTCTTGGCTACCGGTGGAGTGGGTTTTGTAAGAGGTTTTTCGAGGTTAAATGCCTCGAGCCCAAATGACTCGGCCAGGTAATTTTCCTCTTCAAAAGCAGTAAAGTTTAGGCCATTGCCCAAACCTTTGGTAAAAAGCCCCACACCACTTATTATTGCTTCGCGCTGAGAATCAATAAGCTTTGTAAGTCCTTCAACATAAGTCTCAATAAGCTTTTTCGATTCTTCCTGGCTTATCCTCAAACGGGTTACCAGATGTTGTTCCAGCGTTTCACCCCCTTTTACATAATCAGGTCTGAAACGAAGTTTTTTGGTGGGTGGAAGCATACACTTCCTGAGCGTATCGTAGTGTGCAGGCTGATAGCTTGTTTCGAAACCACCAAAACCAGGCAAAATGACACATTCGTTTAGAAGTATAAGCTCTCGTATAAAAGGTGCTAAATCCAAACCAATAAGAATTATCTGCTAAAGTAGTATTTGCCCTAATAATATGTGCTTCGAACCGATTTGTTTTTTTAACATTCGTTTACTCATAATTTGAGGGTGATGACATTTAATGCATTGATAAAAAAGGTATTTTCACTATTTTTGCCAAAATTTAATGCATGGAAAAATTGCACATGGTCGACCTGCACGGTCAGTACTTGCGATTAAAAAAAGAGATTGACCAGGCAATAGACGAGGTGATTCAATCAGCAGCCTTTATTAATGGTCCACAAGTAAAAGAATTTGCTGCCAAGCTGGAAAACTACCTTCAGTGTAAAAAAGTAATTCCTTGCGCCAATGGTACTGATGCTCTCCAGATAGCCCTCATGGCGCTTAAGCTTCAGCCGGGCGATGAAGTCATTGTGCCCGATTTTACTTTTATCGCCACTGCCGAGGTAATTGCTCTCTTAGGTTTAAAACCGGTTTATGTGGATGTGGATGAGGCAAGCTTTTTGATTGATACCGAAAAACTAAAAAAAGCGATCAGCTCCAGAACAAGAGTGATTATTCCAGTGCATCTTTATGGACAATGTGCCAACATGGAAGTAATTATGGATATAGCCCAAAAGCATAATCTTTATGTGATCGAAGACAATGCCCAGGCTATTGGTGCCGATATCCTTTTTAATGGTAAATGGCAAAAAGCCGGAACTGCAGGACACATAGGCTGCACCAGTTTTTTTCCTTCAAAAAATCTGGGCTGCTATGGCGATGGAGGAGCGCTTTATACTAACGACCCCGTTCTTGCCGAAGAAATTGCCTGCATTGCCAATCATGGTGCAAAAGTGAAATACTACCACGAAATGGTAGGCATCAACTCCAGACTAGACACCCTGCAAGCTGCTATTCTGAATGTGAAACTCGACCACCTCGACTCCTTTGGAAAGGCCCGGGGCATTGCTGCCAAGCTTTACGATAAACTGCTGGCAGGCATTCCGCAAATAAAAACACCCCAACGGGTTAAGCATTCCACTCACGTTTTTCATCAATATACGCTTATCGTAGAAAAGCGTGACGAATTACAAGCCTTTCTGTCGTCGAAAGGTATCCCAACTATGATTTATTATCCGGTAGGAATGCACCATCAGAAAGCCTATCAAACAGACGATGAGCTCCCGGTTTCTGACAAACTCTGCCAATCGGTGCTTTCCTTGCCTATGCATACAGAACTTAGTGCCGATCAACAGCAATACATTGCCGTTGTAATCAAATCATTTTATCAATAAAATGCCTATGCTTTCGAACTACTATGCCCACCCAACTGCGGTAATCGACGACGATTGCCAGATTGGCGAGGGTACCAAAATATGGCATTTTTCTCATATCATGCCTCAGTGCATTGTGGGTGAAAAGTGCAACATTGGCCAAAATGTTGTAATCTCACCGGGTGTTGTGCTGGGTAAAAATGTGAAAGTGCAGAATAATGTTTCAATCTATACCGGAGTAATTTGCGAAGATGATGTATTTCTCGGACCCTCAATGGTTTTTACCAATGTCATTAACCCTCGAAGTGCCATTGTAAGGAAGGAAGAATACATGCGCACCACCGTCAGGCAAGGGGCTTCCATTGGCGCCAACGCAACAATTGTGTGCGGTAACGATATTGGATCCTATGCATTTATAGGAGCCGGAGCAGTGGTTACGCGCGAGGTGCCTGATTATGCCCTTGTAGTGGGTAACCCTGCACGACAAATTGGCTGGGTAAGCGAATACGGTCATCGCCTGGTTTTCGATGCCGAAGGCAAGGCTGTTTGCCCCGAAAGCGATCAACACTACGAACTAAAAAATAACCGGGTAATCCGGATAAAATAATGGCAAAAATACTTGTCACCGGCGGAACAGGATACATTGGATCGCATACAACGGTAGAACTTCTTGAGAAAGGCTATGAAGTAATCATCGTCGATAATCTATCGAATTCTGAAATTGGAGTACTCGATGGTATTGAAAAAATAACTGGCAAACGCCCCGCTTTTGAACAATTCGACCTTTGCGAGCGTGAGAAGACAAAAATGCTATTCCAAAAAAACCCGGACATTGCTGCAGTCATTCATTTTGCAGCCTTAAAAGCAGTAGGCGAATCGGTAGAAATGCCCTTGGAATATTACCGAAACAATTTGTTGTCGCTCATTAACTTACTGGAAGCTCTGGTTTGGCAGGGAAAAGCAGGGTTGGTATTCTCATCATCATGCACCGTATATGGCCAGCCCGATGAATTACCGGTTACCGAACAAGCACCTGTTAAGAAAGCTATTTCTCCTTATGGATTTACCAAACAAGCATCGGAAACCATTATCGAAGACAGTGTCATAGCGCATAATAAATTGAAAGCTATCTCGCTGCGCTATTTCAACCCGGTAGGTGCCCATGCCTCTGCGCTCATTGGCGAATTGCCAAAAGGAGTGCCTCTTAACCTGGTACCCTTTGTCACACAAACTGCCGCAGGAGTGCGCGACCAACTTAAGGTGTATGGTAATGATTACAACACCCCCGATGGCACTGCCATTCGTGACTACATTCACGTGGTAGACCTTGCCAAAGCGCACATTTCAGCCGTAGAGCGAATTCTTTCCATAAGCCAACGCGATTCCTATGAAGTATTCAACCTGGGAACCGGCAAAGGCAGCTCGGTGATGGAAGTGATTCAAGCCTTTGAAAAAGCGACCGGGGAAAAGGTGAACTATAAAATAGTAGACAGGCGAAGCGGTGATGTAGAAAAAGTTTGGTCCGATACCCGCCTGGCAAATAAGGTGCTTGGCTGGAAAGCAGAAAGAACACTTGAAGAAACACTCGCCTCAGCATGGGCCTGGGAAAAAAACATTCGTAACATTGACTAATCTTATGCATATGAACAGAAACATCCTTATCACCGGAGGTGCAGGATTTATTGGCTCGCATGTGGTGCGGCTATTTGTAAACCACTATCCGCAATACCGTATTATCAATGTCGATAATCTCACGTATGCAGGCAACCTCGAAAACCTAAAAGACATTGAGCAGGCACCCAATTATGTTTTCGAAAAAGCCGACATTACCGATAAAGCTATGATTGAGACCTTGTTCGAAAAATACAAGGTCGATGGAGTGATACACCTGGCAGCAGAATCGCATGTCGACCGCTCGATTACCAACCCCAATGAGTTTATTTTCACCAACGTAGTGGGAACAGCTACTTTGCTGAATGCCGCAGTTAAATTCTGGAAAAACCAGATGGAAGGTAAACTTTTTTACCATATTTCTACCGACGAAGTATACGGATCGCTTGGCCATGATGGATTTTTTATAGAAACAACCCCATACGATCCGCAAAGTCCCTATTCGGCATCGAAAGCCAGCTCCGACCATTTTGTGAGAGCTTATCACAACACATACAAACTACCAGTAGTTATTTCGAATTGCTCGAACAATTATGGTCCGAATCAATTTCCTGAAAAATTAATCCCGCTGGTTTTCAACAATATATTAAAGAAGAAAACCATTCCGGTTTATGGCAAAGGCGAAAATATACGCGACTGGCTTTATGTCATAGATCATGCACGGGCTATCGACATCATTTTTCATAAAGGCAGAAACGGCGAAACCTATAACATTGGCGGCAACAACGAATGGAAAAATATTGACCTGGTAAGGCTTTTCTGCCAGATAATGGACCGCAAACTTAACCGTCCCGATGGAGAATCGGAGAAACTCATAAGCTACGTAACCGACCGGGCCGGACACGATCTGCGCTATGCCATCGACGCCTCGAAACTTGAAAAAGAATTGGGCTGGAAACCCTCTGTAACCTTCGAACAGGGTTTAGAAAAAACCATCGACTGGTACCTTGAAAACACACCCTGGCTTGAACATATTTTGTCTGGCGATTATGAGAAATACTACCAGAAACAGTATTCGAACCGCTAAAACGTAAAAAGGAGCTACCCAACGAGCTCCTTTTTTTTGCTTTATACTCCATTTGCTACATAAATGTAAATCCAGTTTACATTGCGGTAAAATATTATCCTATTCAACTTTTTCTATCATCTTATTTATTAATCTATTATGCCTTTTGGAACAACATATGATTTTCAATTGTAGGTTTTTAATTTGATATAAACAGATGACTACAGAAACAATCATTCAGCACATTTTGACCAATTGTGACGGAATAAATAAAAAAGTTTGCATCCCTGTTAAGCCGGAGATAGAACCCAAAGTGTATTCCATTTCGAATGATTTAAATAGTGCATCTTATTACTGCATTATCGATTTTCAACTAAAATCGAGCATTATTATGCACCTGAAAGAAATTCAGGAGATATTTAAACAAAGCAATGGCGCGGGATTTAAGGCTCTGAATATTAATGTATTAATTTGTAACGAAGTAGCGCCAATGGCCCTAAAGATATTAGATGATAAAGGCATTGTTGTATTAAAATCCGAAGGTTTTAGTATTGAGCAAAACCTGCACTTATTTCTGAAAAACCAATTAACCGATTTTACTTCTGCAGTAGCATTGCAAAGCACTTCTTGCTCTTCTTCGTGCAGCAGTTGTAATACCGCATGTAAATAATATACTATACACCATGGCTTTAAACGATGCAATAAAACTGTTGAATAGGATAAAGGACAATAATGCATTCAGAGGTTCACTCTATTTATGCGACAGTCCGAACGAAGTGGAAAATCATATCCGCAGTCTTGGCTATTACTTTACCCATGATGAGCTAGAGGACTCCTACAGGAGTTTATTACTAAAATGCCAATTCGAAGATGAGGCTAATCTTCTAACCGAGGTTTACACTGTTTTTCGGATGCTGATGGGTATGAGTCCGGTATTTACTCCTTAAAATTTATAAACAATGGCAATATCCTTTCGCCCCCTGAACACCGTTCACCGGCTAATGAACGAAATAGGTTTTGAACCAGGCTATGCCTACGATGACCTGGTTTTCTCAAACGATGCCGTTTTTATTGTTCAGTTCGATTCAGAATCGGAAAACAAAATGAAACTCTTTATAAATGAAGATTGCGAAAAAGATGTTTCAAACAGCATTCGAACAGGCTTTATTAATCTGGCAGAAAAAGAGGGCATTGAAGTAATATACAATGGAACATATCACTTAAATGCTAAAGATGAGAAAGAGCAAATTGAAATAGTTTTCAACGCCTAAAATTAAGACTTACTATCCTATTTCACGGTCTCTGAAACCCATAAGGTACAGAATTGCATCGAGACCGATAGTGGATATGGCATGGCGGGCATTTTCCTGCACTTTTGGTTTTGCATGAAAGGCAATTCCCAATCCGGCAATGTTAATCATAGGCAGGTCGTTGGCGCCATCGCCCACGGCAATTACCTGTTCGAGATGAATATCTTCCTTAAAAGCAATTTTTTTAAGTAATTCGGCCTTCATGTTCCCATCCACAATTTCGCCAAGGTAATTACCTGTAAGTTTGCCATCGATTATTTCGAGGTCGTTGGCAAATACATAATCGATTTCAAACATGCGTTGGAGGTACTTACCAAAATAAGTAAACCCACCCGAAAGGATGGCTGTTTTAAAACCAAACTTTTTGAGGGTATGAAACACACGTTGTGTCCCTTCAGTAATGGGTAAGCTCTCTGCAATTTCCTGCATCACACTAACATCCAAACCTTTGAGCAAAGCAATGCGTTGTTTAAAGCTTTCGCTAAAATCAATCTCTCCCCGCATCGCTGCCTCGGTAATTCGATCGACTTCTTCGCCCACACCTGCTCTTTTTGCTAGTTCCACTATAACTTCGGCCTGAATAAGCGTGCTGTCCATATCGAAACATACCAGACGACGGTTACGACGATAAATGTTGTCGTTCTGAAATGCAATATCGGCTCCTATGCTTTTAGCCACCTCGAGAAAATCGCTTCGCATGCGCGACTCATCGCGGGGTGTGCCCCTAACCGAAAACTGTATACTGGCTTTGGAACTCGAATCGTTCTCAAAGTCTTCGAGGGCAACCCGACCCGTTAAACGGGTAATGCTATCGATGTTAAGCCCTTGCTCGTAAATAACCTCGGTAACCATAGCAAGTTGATAGGAAGAAATTTTACGTGCTATTAAGGTAACAATATAGCGGTTCTTGCCTTGCAAGGAAACCCAGTGGTTATAATCTTCCACGGTAATGGGTGTAAACCTTACCTTAATGCCCATCTCGTAAGCTTTAAAAAGAAGATCTTTAAGCACTGGCGAGGATTCAGCTTCGTGGGGCAGTTCGAACAAAATTCCTAACGAAAGGTAATCGTGAATCACAGCTTGCCCAATGTCAAGAATATTTACCTTATACTGGGCTAATATGGTTGTTAGCGCTGAAGTAACCCCGGGTTTGTCGGCTCCGGTAATATTTACAAGTATAACTTCACGATGGCTCATGGGTGCTGTATAATTAGGGCGCAAAGATAATGATTCGGGCTACAAAATTATGGCAGAAGGCTAATAATTAGCCAACCCACCAACTAATTCCATCCTCATCCAAGAGGTGCCAGTTTTCCAAGATATGCCGATTGAGGGCCCTCAGCAAGTTTTGTAAAATTGAAGCCGCTCAGACGAGCTACTGCTTTCATTTTCCCGGGGTCAACAAACAGCCAGTTGAAGGCCTGGCCTTCGGTATGTTTGAATACAGGTATATATTTTACCTGCCCGTAATAGGCATTGTTCAAGTCAACCCATTTGCTGCCGTCCGCTTCGTAATAGGCATAATCGATGTCGCAGGAGTCAAACAAGATTTGCCCACCTGGACGTAGAAGCCCTTTTAGGTGATTGAGAAAACCAGGTAATTCTTTTAATGTACCGGCCATTCCTATCCCATTCATCAGCAACAAAATGGTATTGAAACTATTTAATTTGTACTTCAATATATCGGAACAAACAACTTGTTTTATTCCTCTGCTTAACATCACATCGCAGCAGGCTTTAGAAATATCGAGGGCAGTGACATTAAAACCTCTTTTTTGAAGCAAAATTGCATGGCTGCCGGCACAAGCTCCTGCATCGAGTATTGAGCCGTCGCATAAATCCAACGCCTGCCGCTCGAGAAGAGGCATTTTTTTAAAACTTCTGAAATAATACGATACAGGAGTTTTCTCAATTCCAGTAAGGCTTGAGCGCATAACCAGCTTTTTGCCCCAACGAAACCGGGCTTGATAATATTCTTTGATCGCAATTCCAAAGGGATCAGTTTCTTGCATGGCGTTGTGTTTATTCTATTACCCTTGCTATTGCTCTTACTGGTGATCCATCGCCCTGAATGATTGGAAGAGGCAGACAGAAAAACTCAAACAGGGTTTTGGGCAATAAGTCCAAATTAGTGAGGTTTTCGATGATAACCCTGTTACTGCCCAGCCAGATATGATGATTCGGCAATTCATTGCTACCAACAGGATCGATGGAGATGGCATCGATTCCCAAGCCTTTCAAATTAAAAGATAAAAGTTGATGGATTAATTCCTTCGAGGGAACCGGAAAATCTTTAAAATATTCAGGTTTTGCCCAATGGCGATCCCACTGGGTGTGCAGCAGTATAAAATCGGCCTGGGCAATAAGTTCACTATTTTTTCTGAAAGTTCGAAAATTAATCTCCTCCTGAAGCGAAAGGGGGAAAACCAATCCAACACCGCAAAAAAAACCGGCATCAAAATCGCTTAGGCTCTTACCTCCCTGCACAATATGGGCCGGAGCATCGAGGTGTGTTCCCGTATGGGTTTGCATCTGAATGAACAACTCAGCAAAGCCATGTTCGGTAAGGGTACAATTAGAAATAAAATGAGGAGACGCAGTGCCAGGATATACGGGCATGTTCTCCTCTAAAATATGTGTCAGGTCAATAATTTTAAACACCTGCAGGGATTATAGGTTAAGGGCTAATCCTCATCGGCAATGTCTTCCGCTGCCTCCAATCCATCAAAGTCATCCAGATTTTCGGATGGGGTTTCTTCCTCCTCTTCTTCTTCTGGTGCGGGAAGATGGTTCTTTGGAATTTTAATCAGATAGGATATCTCCTCGGTTTCGAGGGGTAAGGCAAACTCCAACTCACCTTTTGGAGAAAGAAAGGAAATTAGTTTTTCATCGTACCCATCGGGGTAAGTTTCCTGCACCAGCTTGAGTAACTCAGGTGCCAGTGTCTCGAATTTTTTGATAATTTTTTGCTTAGCCACGTTTCTACAACAAATTGAATGTACCTTGAATCTATTCTTGTTCAGCGAATTATCTGACTTTGCCAGATGCTCCACATCATGGCGCTAAATGTATAACTTTTTTTTAATGGCAAAACATGATTGAAATATAAATAATATGATTTTTTTCTGGTTTAACATTCTGTTATAAATCTTTCACCTAAATGTGTGTAAAACTTTCCTGAAAAAAGCAAATGCTTTACTTGGCCGAATGAAATAAAAATCATATGTTTGCATTCAGAATGTATATTTATACAATATAACCTTTCTTTCAGTCTGCTCAGCAGGGCTGGAATGAGTAAAAGAAGCAACTTGTAGTTTTCATTGTTTTGATTTCATGGCAAAAGGGGAGCCATCAGCTTAATTGCTGATGGCTTTATTTTATCAGAAAAGCGATTGCCACACTATTCCAGAAACCATTTAGCAGCTTCTTCGGGCGATTTAAATACTTTATATGGAACACCAAAGCTACCAAAATGCTTTAAGAGCATGTTGTAATAATATTGTTTAAACACATTGCCCTCAAATATTACACCTGCCTTTATTACCCCACTGGCAATAGCTTTGGGAACAGCATCGGTTTCGACCCATTTTCTATCCTCAGGATTTATTACACCTTGCAAACGAATATCAGATACAAAATAATGTGTTGGATGAGTTTTCATATATACCAGTCCACTTAGAAAAGGATTCCTGTATTCATCTCCTTTTACAGGCCTCTTCCATACATAATGCAATAACTTCTGGTCGAAATAATAAATAGCCGCAACGTCTTCGTTATCGATAAACACTTCGTGGGCTTGAGAAATAGGGGCAGGATAAAAATCAAGTTTTATACTCATTAGATTATATATTCTAGTTCATTCAAACTCATTAAACTCTCGAACTTAAACCATCCATTGCAACCATCCAAAAATATTTTTGTCGTTTATACAACAAAAGCATTGAAAAATTTGGAGGAAGGTTTGGTTTTTGGCTTTATATTTTCAAAGGGAAGTCCCGGTTGCAGAAGATTTTATGCATACCGGGACTTTCTGTGATTTATTGTTGATAGAGCACCATCATAGAAATAGCCGGAACTTCTACCCTCCCAGAGGCCTCTTCAATTCCTTCAGGTATTATCCATTGGCCTTTGGCTGCGATCATCCATTTATTATCAGGCAGTTGAAAAGAAAAGTCGCCGGATAGCGAGTTATAAATAACAAGTATATTGTTCCAGGTATCGCCATTGGCATGGCCGTTGATGGTATAGGCGATTACACCCGAATTTCCGGTTTCGAGAAAGGTCAAGTGATTAAGAATCTGCTCGTGGGTCTGCATCCGAAAAGCAGGGTGAGCCTTGCGCAATGCAATCAGACTTTTATAATAGGTAAATATTTCTTCATTTTCGGTTTTCCAGTTCCAGTTAATCTGGTTTACTGAGTCGGGCTGATTGTATGAATTTTCAATTCCCTTTTTGGTGCGCATCAATTCAACCCCTGCATGCAGAAAAGGCACATTTTGCGAAGTAAGCACAATGGCATTGGCCAGTTTGTGCATACGCATAATCTCTGCCAGATTGGCTTTGGGGCAGGCGATAGTGAGCTTATCGAAGAGTGTGTTGTTATCGTGACTCGAAACATAGCCTATAGATTGTGCTGGTTGGGCAGCCCAGGGAGCTTTGGAATACAGGCACTTTTTATAATCAATTTGCGGATGAGGGGTAGAAGCTACAATGCCAAATTTTACAGTTTCGGCCGAGCTGGTATCTCCACTTACAAAACCTTTGCTTTGAAGGTTAAACACATGGCCCTTTACCCCATCGCGGATATCGTCGCTAAAAGCAGCCACACCAGGCAGGCGCGACATATTGTTTTTCAAAGCCCTTAGACTATCAGGTAGGGGACTGGAGCCAGCAGTCCATCCTTCACCATAAATAAATATAGTAGGGTCGATTTCGGTAAGTTCCGCCCGCAACTGGTTAATGGTTTCAATGTCGTGAATCCCCATCAGGTCGATCCTGAATCCATCGATATGGTATTCATTAGCCCAGAATTTGCAAGATTCAATAATATACTTGCGCATCATGGCTCTCTCCGATGCTGTCTCATTTCCACAACCCGAAGCATCTGACAATTTACCATCGGCCGTTGTGCGGTAATAGTAGCCAGGCACTTCGAGGTCGAAATTGGAAATACCTTGCGAATAAGTGTGATTGTATACCACATCCATGATAACACGAATTCCATTGGTATGAAAACCCATCACCATTTCTTTGAATTCGCGGATACGTACCCCGGCCTCGAAGGGATTGGTCGCATACGAACCTTCTGGAACATTGAAATTCACAGGGTCGTAGCCCCAGTTAAATTGTGGCCGGTTTAGCTGAGTTTCGTCGACGGTGCGGTAGTCAAACACAGGCAGCAGGTGCACATGGGTAATACCAAGTTCCTTCATGTGATCAATACCTGTAGTCTTTCCCTGCGGGTTTTTGGTACCCTGCTCGGTAAGCCCGGCGTATTTCCCCGGAAAACTGCTGCCTGAGCTGGGGTGAGAGGTCATATCACGCACATGAAGTTCATAAAGAACAATATCATTGGGCGTTTTAAAAGCAGGACGTTCATAGCTATTCCATCCTTCGGGATTGGTTTGCTCGAGATCAATAACCATGGCCCTCTTCCCGTTAACACCTGCTGCAGTAGCATAAATACCCGGTGTATTGTCGAGCATCTTGCCATTGTATTGGGTTTGGAAAGTATAATACTTGCCAAGGTAGTCGCCCTCGAGGGTAATGATCCAGGTTCCCTTGCGGTGAGGTGACATCAGGTGAGACTCAATCATGTTTTCGCCGTGGCCATTCTCGTAAATGTTCACGCGTACTTTTTCGGCTTTTGGGGCCCATATTTTTAAGGTTGTTTTGCGCGGAGAATACTCCGGCCACAAATCGTTTTGCTTGTAAACCGGATAATCTGCAAAGGCATTGTCAGAAGAGTTTATTTCGTTCTGGCAGGAATTCAATCCGAAAATAAGACTCGTAGCCATAAATAATTGCACTAGTTTACTTAGATCCATGAAAGTTTATTTTTAATAGCTGAAAGTATTGGTTTGTTTTGATATTTTGGCTTTTTTTACTGACCAATAATACAAAAAGTTACGTAAGCATACGCATTTTAGCGAAATTTCTTATTTACCACCTGCGCTCATGCAAAATCCAAATAAGCATTGTCAACAAAAAGTAATCTGGCTAACTGGGCTATCAGGTGCCGGTAAAACCACCCTGGCGAAGGGAATGGGTGCACGGTTGGATAATTATGGCATTGAGTGGGTTTTGCTCGATGGCGATGAGGTAAGAAAAACCCTCTGCAGTGATCTGGGGTATGGCACTGACGACCGCCGTGAAAATATCCGGAGGGTAGCCCAGGAGGCAAGCAGGCTGCTTAAAGAGGGGAAAATGGTGATAGCAGCGTTTATTTCTCCTACCCAGGAAATTCGCTCACTGGCACGCCACATAATAGGTCCGGAGAATTTCTGTGAAATATACCTGAGCACCCCTCTTGAAATATGCGAAAAAAGAGATCTGAAAGGTTTGTACAAAAAGGCCCGGGCAGGACAGATCGAAAACTTCACTGGCATTAGCTCCATCTACGAACCTCCTCAGAATCCCCAGCTCAGCATCGATACCAGTCATAAAACTGTGAGCCATTGCCTCGATAAAATAGAAAAAATACTATTCCATTAAAGTTCAACTGCAGAAGACTGAGTCTTTTTGCTAAAATATTTAACATCCCCGATTTTGTGCGCTCTTCGAAAAAACATTAACTTCAAACTAGAAAACCTCGTAAACAAGAGCAATTACTGAGTCAAAAAACACCTGATAAGTTTGAAAGTAAAAGCCATTTTTTTATTTCTGGGCGACCTTATTCTTCTTTGCTTGTCGCTATTGTTTATAATTGAAATAAACGATCGTTCAGTTATAAGTATCATTGAGGGCTATCAAGAGTCTCTTTTTCTGTTTGTTCTAATCTGGATTTTTGTATCGCTCATCAGCCAGAAATATATTTCGCCAGGTAAACCCCGCCATGGTATCTGGGTAAGCTCTTTTCGCATTGTAATTACCAACCTAATTGTGTTGGGTATCATTACCACCTTGATGTACCTTTTCAGGGTCGACTATTTTTCGCGTTTTGTTGTGTTAGGCACCCTATTCATACTTAGCCTTGCAGAACTTTTTTTTACTGCCATTTATTACTCTTTTAAAGAAGCTAGTTCAGCCGAGCCTCCGGTATCGCGGAAACACTATAAGACACTAAAAAGCAAAGAGCTTAATAAAACATACAGCGAGGCAGCATCAACCAAGGATTTTACACTTCCGGATGGAATTGCACGACAAAGAAGTCAGGCGATTCTGGAAAGTTTAGGAAAAGAAGGCCTGCCTTTCATTGAAACCTACGCTCCTATTAAAGAAAATGCAACAGTAGTGTTAAGCACCATTACTTACCGCACCATTCAGCTTTTAACTGCTCCTGGCATGAATGCCTTCGTGAACCTTGAGCGGGTCAATGACTTTCGGTATATCAACAAATTTTTCGAAGCGGTCAATCACCAGCTACCGAAAGGGGGCATTTTTATCGACTACTTCGAAGAGAAGAACCAGCGAAAACGACGAATACTTAAAAAGTTCCCTCCGGTAATCAACTATGTTTATTACAGTTTCGATTATCTGATAAAAAGAGTGTTCCCTAAGTTCATATTTACCAAGCGGATTTATTTCATTTTAACCCGGGGCAACAACCGAGTGCTCACCAAGGCCGAGGCATTTGGCCGTTTATACAGCTGCGGATTCGAAATTATCGAAGAGCTTGAAACCCCTGAAATAACCTTGTTTGCGGCCATAAAAACCAAGAAACCCCTTTATCCCGTTCAGCCTACTTATGGCCCTCTGATTAAACTAAAGCGTGTGGGCAAAGGAGGAAAAATTATCGAAGTGTATAAGATTCGCACCATGCACCCCTATTCAGAATTCATTCAGGAATATGTCTATAAAAAGGAAGGGCTGAACCAAGGTGGCAAGTTTAAATCCGACTTCAGGGTTTCGACCCTCGGCCGCTTTTTTAGGGCTCTCTGGATCGATGAACTGCCCATGCTGCTGAATGTGGTAAAAGGCGATTTAAAAATTGTTGGAGTGCGCCCATTAAGCGAACATTACTTCAAGCTTTACAGCGAAGAACATCGTGAGCGCCGTATAAAATACCGCCCAGGATTAATCCCCCCTTTTTATGTCGATAACCCGAAGACCCTTGAAGAAATTACTGCCTCGGAAAAAAAATATTTCGACTTGTTCGACAAGCACCCCCTTCGTACCGACATTAGTTACTTTTTTAGGGCGCTGTATAATATACTATTTAAACATGCCCGAAGCGCTTAGAGAAAAACATGGTATGAAAAAGCAGTGGAACAATGTACGTTTATTATTGATTGGGTTTTTCATCCTCTTTATCTGTCCGGCACCCAGCCAGACTGTTTACCACGATGTAAGCAACAAAGCGGTATACGAATTCCTCGATGAACTATCGGCTATCGGCATTATTCAAACAAGTTCGGTTGTAAAACCCTATTCGCGGAGCTTCATTGCCGAAAAACTACAGGAGGCTGAAAAGCAAGCCAGCCAGTTAAATACCAGACAATTAAAGGAGCTGCAATTCTACCTGAGCGATTTTGGCAAGGAACTTTATGCCGGTAAATTTGAGAACAAGCGCTTCGATGTACTTTATTACAACGATTCTGTTTTTACCTTCAGCCTAAACGGCATTCTGGGAGCCCAATTCTGGAACAACGAGAATGGATTTAACTATCACCGTTGGTATGGTGGCGAAGTATTTGCCTATGCCGGAAAAACACTGGGTGTATATGCCAGCTTACGCGACAACACTGAGAAGTTGGTTATATCTGATACTGGCATGATTACCACCCGCCCCGGGGGCAAATACCGCAGTGGCGATTACAGCGAGATGCGCGGGGGCATTACCCTGAGCTGGAAATGGGGTACTGTAGGTCTGGTAAAAGACCGTATGGAATGGGGAACCAGTTACAATTATCCAAACATCATTTCTACCAAGGCACCCTCCTTTGCCCACCTAAAATTGCACCTCTATCCGGCAAAATGGTTTGAGTTTAATTACATTCACGGATGGCTGGTATCGGAAGTGGTAGACAGTTCGCGCAGCTACAACTACAACGGGGTGCAGCGTGATGTGTTTCATGGAAAATACATGGCAGCCAACCTCTTTACCTTCAAGCCCTGGAAAAAAATCAACTTCAGCCTAGGAAATTCGGTGGTGTACTCCGACATTGGTGTTCACCCGGCTTACCTGATACCAGTGTTTTTTTACAAATCGGTCGACCACACCTATAATGGGGCTACCAACGAAGCAGGACAAAACTCGCAGATGTTTTTCGACATCAGCTTCAGGATGGTGCCAAAACTGCATTTTTATTACACTATGTTTGTGGATGTATTGTCGTTCGGTTCGGTGTTCGACCCCGAGGAGCATGCCAACCACTGGAGCATGCAGGGTGGCTTCCGGCTAACCAACCTCTTACCCAACACAGTTTTTACGGCCGAATACACACGTACCAACCCGCTTACCTATAAAAACGATCTTACAACTACCCTTTACAATTCGAACTGGTACAACATAGGGCACTATTTAAACGACAATGCTAGAGGAATATACCTTGCCACCGACTATAAATTCTCTGCTCATCTGCAGGCAAAAGTCTGGTTTGTTCTCAACCAGAAAGGACCCGATTACCCCTATATTCGCGAAGCTGAAAAAGTGCTTGGCGTGCCTTACATGGAAAGTGTGGAATGGCAGCAACAGTTGTTGGGAATGCGCCTGAGTACCCAACTGATAAACGACTTTTTTGCCTTTGCCCAGGCAGAAGTGCAAACTACTTCGGGAAACAATGACCAAATGCTGGCGCCCTATTTCAGAGGAAACCTGCTGAACCTAAGTTTGGGATTGAATTTTGGGTTTTATTAAACTGAACGACTGAACCCAAATACATTTTTATAGTGAAATGTGACAAAAATTCGGAGATAATTGTAACTTTAAGTAGTTAGCAAACATATAAATAGATTTCGAACTGCTTTTTTAGCAAAAAACCCAAGTGTTTTTGCTGAAAAAGCGTATGCGAATTGATGCCATTCAATATAAAAAATGGCGAAATAAAGTTGTCTAAAACAAACAAAATAGCTTTCTATGAAAAAAGCTTTACTCAGTATTTCAATCGTATTATTTTCTTTTATCCCCTATATAGCCACAAGCCAGGTAAGCTGGGATGGTGGTGCAGCAACCACCAGCTGGGGCGATGCCGCCAACTGGAACCCCGATGGTGTGCCGGTTGCAGGCAACACGGTTACCATAGGTTCGGGCTTTACTGTGGTAGTAGACAATGGAATTTACCCGTGTGCTTCGATTACCTTTTCTGCCAACAGTGCTAACACTCTCTTGCAGATAAACACTGGAGGGCAGCTGAATGTTACCGGTGCCATAACCTATAATGATCCCACTGCGGGCAGTGTTAGTCAAACCATTGCTGTAGATGGCACTGGAGTGCTTACAGCCGGTTCTGTTACCATGGCCAATACTACCAATGCCACCGAAACGAATAATTTTAACATTTCCACCGGAACAGTTACAATAAGCGGAACTATAACCGCCAATGGAGCAATCGATGAAAACTATGTAAGGCTTACCGGAGCTGGTAACTTAAATCTGGGGGGAACCTTTACAGGTGGCACCTTTACCACCGCCGCAGGAAGCACCGTGCGCTGGTTTGGCGATAACACAGCTTTTCGAAATGTGACTTACCATCACCTGACGCTTGAACTACCAGCCGCTGCTGCAGCCAGCCGGATAAAAGCATCGGGTGCAGCATTAACCATAAACGGTAACCTACTTATCGAAAGCCTACACGCCACCAATACACTTTCGCTCAACGCCAGCGGTTCGAACCTCACAGTCGCCGGCAACACCCTTATCAGAGCCCGCGGAAGACTTATTGATGATAATAACGGCGGTGTAAACTCTTTTCAGGGGAATGTAACCATCGAAGCCAATGGCGAATTCTCTACAGGAAATAATTCGAACTATGTTTTCCAGGGAAACATCACCAATTCGGGCTTGTTTAGTAAAACGGGTGTCGGAACCGTTACCCTGCAAACCAATCCATTGACCATTACCAACAACAGTGCATCGATCATGGACATTACGGGTGCCATGGGGGTAAACGTAAATACTACCCTTGCCGGTAGTGGAGTAATAAGATTAAACAGTGCCGTTACCTTGGGTTCGGGAGTTACTCTCGACAACACCAATACTGAACCCACTTCAGGAGTAATAATATTTGGAACCCTCAATGGCAATGCCGACAATAGTTCGGTGTACATCAACCGGACTCTCACGAACTATCGCACCGGGACCCAGCCTATGGCAAACGGTACCCTTAATACCACAGGATTTACACCCAACACATTTGCCTACAGCTCTGCGGGAGCCCAAAGTATCCTTGCCAATGCATACCATCACCTGATTTGCAGTGGTGGCGGGTCGGTTACAAAAACACTTGTTGGTAATGCCAGTGTAAATGGAGACTTTACCCTGGCAACTCTCACCTTTTTCAACCCGGCTGATTATAATTTTTCTGTAACTGGGGCCACTACCCTGACAGGAACCTATGCCGATGCAACGGTGCCCGGAACCACTTCCTTTGCGAATGTAAACCTTTCGGGCGGAACCATTTCGGGAGGCGCCAGTGGCGTAGTCAACATATCAGGAACCCTTACCTTACCCACTGTAAATGCTACCATCGGCAATGTGGCGCTCACAGTAAGCGGCACTGCCACGGTGCCGGCTGGCAGAACC
The DNA here is from genome assembly GCA_035913795.1 of Bacteroidales bacterium. Classification (GTDB taxonomy): domain Bacteria; phylum Bacteroidota; class Bacteroidia; order Bacteroidales; family UBA10428; genus UBA10428. Next base: position 77,913 of record JAMIIA010000158.1, on the reverse strand, counting down.
ATCACCATAAACAATGCTGCCGGGGCAAAAATATTCAATGGCCTTTTCGATGTGTCGGGGATTGCCACCATCACAGCAGCCCCGCCGCTCACTTTTAGCGATATTTTAGTCCAGGGAACCGGAAGCTGGTTGAACACTGGCAATGCCTCCCCAACAATAGCCGGAAACCTTACGGTAAATACAGGAGCTACTTTCACTCAAGGAACCGGAACCTATACCTTCTCTGGCACCACCAGACAAATTAGTGGCACCATTGCCAGCATAAGCATGGCAAACATGGCAGTAACAGGCAGTCTGAGCAACAACCTCACTGCGCTTACTGTAACAGGCACCACTACCGTAACCAATCCGGGAACTTTTACAAACAATACCTTGGCTACTCTGGCAACATTGGCCGGTACAGGCACTTTGATACAAGGCGTGGGAGCTACCTTAAACCTTTCGGGTAATCCCACAATTTCTCTCCTTACTGCCAATGCCAATCCCAATACTGTCAACTACAATGGAGCAGCCCAGAACGTAATTGCCTCCAATTACCATCACCTCATTTTGGGTGGATCCAATACCAAAACCCTGCTTGGTAATAGCAGTTTAAATGGAGATTTTACTCTGGCATCGGGCGTTACATTCAACCCGGCTGATTTTAACTTTTCTGTATCAGGCGCTGCTACCCTGGCAGGTATCTATGCCGATGCAACAGTACCCGGAACCACTTCCTTTGTCAATGTAAACCTTTCGGGCGGATCCATTGCGGGTGCCGCCAGTGGCGTAGTAAACCTATCCGGAACCCTAACCCATCCGACGGGCAATGCTACCATCGGCACTGTGGCGCTCACAGTAAGCGGCACTACCACGGTAGCGGCTGGCAGAACCCTCACCATAAACAGTGCCGCCGGGGCAAAAATATTCAATGGCCTTTTCGATGTGTCGGGAATTGCCTCCATCACAGCAGCACCGCCGCTCACTTTTAACGATATTTTGGTTCAGGGAACCGGAAGCTGGTCGAACACTGGCAATGCATCCCCAACAATAGCCGGCAACCTTACGGTAAATACCGGAGCTACTTTCACTCAAGGAACAGGAACTTATACCTTCTCTGGCGCCACCAGACAAATTAGTGGCACCATTGCCAGCCTTAGTATGGCAAACGTGGCAGTAACCGGCAGTTTGAGTAACAACCTCACTGCGCTTACCGTAACAGGCACCACTACTGTAACCAATCCGGGAACTTTTACAAACAACACCATAGCTACCCTGGCAACCCTGGCCGGCACAGGCACTCTGACACAAGGCATAGGAGCTACCTTAAACCTTTCCGCCTCACCCACCATATCTAACCTGGGTACCAATGCCATTGCCAATACCGTAAATTATAATGGAGCCGGAAACCAGAACGTGATTGCCACCAATTACTATAATCTTACCCTGAGTGGTGGAGCAAACACCAAAACCATGCTTGGTAATACCAGTATTGCCGGCGATCTGAGTGCAGTATCACCTGTAAACTTCAGCATGGGAACAGTGGCCACCACGCTCACTGTAACCGGTAATTCGACTATTAATGGTACGTTCACCATTCCGGGTACCACGGCAAAAACGGTAACCATTTCCGGCAACCTCACCGGAACAGGTACCATGGCCATTAGTTCGGGCAGTGCTTTGCTGCTGCACCAGATTTTTTTAGAAGGCGCCACCAATAGCCTTTCGGGATTTACTACCGATGCTTTCCCGCACCGGATCCATTATAGTCGAAATGGAAGCCAAAGTATGCTGACTTCAGCCAATTACAGGCGGCTGACCATTTCAGGTTCGGGCACAAAAAGCATGGCAGGAAACATTGCAACTGCCGATACCATAAGAGTTGCAGGGGGAACCCTCAGCCTCAATTCCAATACCCTTACAGCCAGCCAACATATTTTTATTGAAGCCGGGGCTGAATTGCTATTAAATAGCAACGCACGTTTGTTAATGGCCAACACCCGCATCATCACCAACAATGGCACTTTCAGTTTAACCGGTTCTGCAGGCAATCTGGCCGAGGTCAATAATAACGGTGCTGGCAGCTGGTTCTACAATCAACCAGGTGCCGCAGCGGTACTTCGTGCACGCTATTTCCTTATCGGAAATAACAACGGTGGCCTAAACCTCACCAATGGAACCCTTGATGCTACCAACAACCTGAGCGACGGTACATTTACAGCCGGCATAGGCGCACAATCCATTCAATTGACTGGTATAAATCTTACAGGCCTGCCCGATGTAAACAATGTGGTTTTTAATGCAGGGCCTACCTATAATGTTTCGCGTACTTCCGGAACGGGCGCCATTAACTTTGTAGATGCCACAGGCGCACGGGCAGGAGAAAATTTCGACAACGACAATGGAAACCCGGGCACACTCATTAACTGGTCGAATCCATCCAGAACTTTCTATTCGAACGGTAACCCACAAGCGGGCCTGGTTACCAGCTGGACGCGCAACTCCAATGGCACAGGACCCAACCCTTCGAGTGTGACTGATGGCTTAAACACATTGATTGTGCAAGATGGACATACCTTGATTGTGGATAACAACGGGAACCTGAATGTGCTCAGACTGCAAATTGGACAGGGAACCTCCGGTACCCTGCGAATTGGATCGTCCGCTACCCAAAGAAGTGTGGTTGTGCAGGAATTACTCGATGTACGAGCTGGCGCTACCCTTAATGCCGGTTCGTCAGGAGCTCCGGCACATATCCTGGTACTTTATGGCAACATGGTAAACAATGGAAATACCAACCTGCGGCCTTCGGCTTCGGATCTGGTAAACCTAGAACTATATAGTAACGGCATAATATCTGGTACAAACAGTCCCATTCTGAATAACATCACATTTAGAACCGGATGTAACACAACAGCTGCTGTACCCCTTGATATCAATGGTAACGTATTTCTCGAAACAGGATCGGTATTTCAGGATGGAAGTTTAACCCATACAGTTGCCGGCAACTGGTCGGCCACCGGAACGGGTGCCATGAGCGGTAGCGGAACCATTTATTTCGATGGTCTGGTGAATACCATTAACGATAATCTGTCTGCAGTTATAATTAATTTTAACAACCTTATCTTCGGTGGCGCCGGAGCTGGCTCCATACAGGAAAATATACAGATTAATGGCAACCTAACTGTTACCAACAACACCAATCTCACCACTGCCAACCTTTCGATAGGTATTGCTGGCAATTTCTTGGTCGAAACCGGATCAACCTACAACCACACAGCCAACACAACAACTTTTGGAGGGGTTAATGCTCAAACTATCGACCTTTCGGGTACAGTAAACTTTATAAACCTCACCTTCAGCAACGGAGGTGTGAATGCCAAAACTGTAAACGGTAATATTCTGGCTACCGGATTGGTTACTATTAGCACTAACGCTACTACCGGCGGGCTTGGCGACCACTTAATTGATGGTGGACTGCGAATCGATGGTACTTGCAACTGGTCTGGTACAGTGACTTTAAGAGGCAACAACCTATATACAGGCAATGTTTCCAACAGCTTAACACTGGGTACCAGTAGCCTTATTATTGCTGGCAATGTTGGCTTAACCCAAGTACTGCCTGCTACTTCCTTAACTGCAAACATCAACAACAATATATTAATCAATAGTGGTTATCTGTTATTCAACAACAACACCGCAATTATCGGTCAGCCAGGTTTTAGCCTCAGTGCCGCAGCAGGTACAAGCATTTATGTAAGAGGAAGCAATAATTTCCCTACCGGTTTTGGCACTTACAATTTAAACCCTACCTCCTGGGTGCGTTACGATGTTGCCCTTAACCAGACCATCAGGTCGCTTACCTATGGCAACCTCGAAACCAATGGGGCAGGCAATACCAAAACTGTCGATGGGCCTTTAGATGTCAACGGAACCCTCGATTTAAATGGCGCCACCAATCTAGACCTGCTGAATTACAGCCATACCTTTGCCGGCAACATTGCAAACAATACCAACAGCACCATTGCAGGTAGTTTGGCTACTGTAAGCCTCGATGCCGATGATCTTGACCAGATTGTTGAACCCACCGGAACAGGAAACTATACTTTCAACAACCTGACTATAAGCCTCAATGGCCCTTCGGCTCCCCGCACAAAAACTTTCCAGGCTGGCTGCACTATTCTCCTCAATGGTAATCTGAACATTGTAAACAATGGCGGTTCACTTTCCAACCTGCTCGTGGTAAACCTTAACAACAATGCCATTGGTGGCTCTCCGAATAATTTTACACTAGGCGAGTATTGCCAATTGAACACTAGTTTGGTTAATTTCGGAACCAATGTGACGGATAATTTTAGCGGTGCACGGACACTTGATATAAACAGTACTATTTACTACTCGCTGGGGGGAGCTCAAACCCTGGCCGATGGCTTTACTTATGGCAACATTACCTTTAATGGGGGCAATAAAACAGCTCGCGGCCCTCTTGATATCAATGGCAATATATTCGTTACAGCAGGCACTCCGGTATTTTTCGATGCTGGCTTTAACCATACTCTTGCTGGCAACTGGATCCTTAACAATGCTGCCTATTACACTGCTGCTTCCGCAACCGGAACCATCACTTTCGATGGCTCAAACCAATCCATTCAGGGGGTTAATTTCAACAATGTAGTAGTAAGTAACAGTGGTATTTTAGATGTAGTAACCGACCTGAATATTTATGGTAACCTCATAGTAAACCCTGCAGCCAATATCGACTTTTCGGTGCGAAACCTGAATATGTACGGTAATTTAACCGTGCTCGGCAATGGCCTTTTAACTCAAACCACAGGAACAACTACTTTTTTGGGCACAACAAACCAGACCCTTACATCGAACAGCAACAGCTATTTGGGTAATCTTATTATAAATAAACCCAATCCTGCCGGATTGCAAACACTCACCGTATTAAGCGAGTTGCATGTAAACCAAAACACCCGTATTAGAGGAAACGCAGGCGTGCTGGATATCAGAAACCAAAATGTCTATTTATCTGGAAATCTTAGACGTGATACAAATTATGTGGAATTAGGACAAACCTTCCTTGCAGCAGGAAGCAACCTTTATTTCGACGGAGCCGATGCCCAATACATCTATAACGAGCATCCCCTGCCTTTAATCTTTAACAATATGGAGTTTTCTGGTGCAGGCGATAAAGCCTTTGGTAGGCAAAACGCCGGATCAGTGAATATGGAAGTGAATGGAAACTTCACCATCAGCGGCTCCACAGTAAGCGCGTCCGGTGGAAACTGGGCTGCAGTAGACCTTTATGTAAGAGGCAATTGGGACAATACCGGTACCTTTCAACATAATCGCACTGTATTTTTCGATGGTGTCGATCAGGATATCAGTGCTTCGAGCTTTTACAATGTAAACTTTGCAAATTCTGGCACCAAAACCCTTTCAGGAAATATTACCGCCAACCAGGATTTAATTATTTCGGGTACAGCAACCCTCGATGCCAGCAACAGCAACATCACGGTAAACCGCAACTGGGATAATACAGCCGCAGGTGCCGTTTTTGTACCACGCACCGGAAGGGTATTTTTTCAGGGTGGAACGGGAACCATTTTTACCGGAACAACTACCGGGCCCCAAGCCGGAAAAAGTTTTTACGATGTAGAAATCGGGAGAAATGCCAATACAGCAGTCTTAGGTGGCGATTTGGATGTAAATAACGACCTGATAATTACTTCGGGTATATTTCAAACCAACGCCTTCGATGTGTGGCTGGCAGGCAACCTCGATAACCAGGCTGGGACCATTTCGCATAACAACGATGCCAGTATCATCACACTCGATGCAGCGGCAGGCAATTATTCCTTCAACCCGAACGGTGCAGCTTTACGGGGAATAGTGATGAATTCAGCTGGAGCAGAATACAGGGTAAGAAGCAATTTTTCCATTACCAATGTAAACTTTGTGTTGAATGCGGGCACCTTTGTGCTTAACCGCAACACCATGACAGTGAACAGCAACAACCGCAACATCACCCTCAACGGCGGTACTTTCTTTGTCGACACTGCATCGACTCTTGATTTTGCTGGCCCAAATCAGGTCTTGGTTAACAACGGTGGAAACTTTCGTTTGGTAGGTACTGCCGCCGAACCTGCTACTGTAACCAGAAATACCGGCACCTTTGCCATCAATCAGTCGGCAGGTCTTTTCGAAGCTCAACACTACAACGTCCGTAACGGCAATATTACCATTACCGGTGGCACCATCGATGCAACAAACAACTTCAGCAATGGGTTTTTTCTGATGGGAGCAGGAAATGCCTACCTTACATTAACAGGACTTAATTTTGCAGATTTTAATGTGCAAAATGTAGTTTTCACTGCCGGGCCAACCTACAACGTTTCGCGCACCTCGGGCACAGGGGTTGTTACATTCCAGGATGCCTCGGGATCGCTTGCTGGTGAAAATTTCGACCAGGATAATGCGAATCCGGGCACACTGATCCTCTGGACCTTCCCGGCAGGATATTTCTGGGATGGCGGTGCACTCACCGAAAACTGGCACGATGCCAACAACTGGTCGGGTAACCTGGTTCCGGGTCCAACGGATATTGCCTACCTCGATCATACCTTTGTTCCAGGGCCCTATACCGTGCGTGTAACCTCAGCCAATGCGGAGGCTTTGCGCATATTGCTCGATGCCCAGGGAGGTAACGCCATAAGCCTGGTGCAGGAGAATGGCTTTGACATGAACATTACCGAGCATTTGCAAATTGGAGTCAATACTACTTACAGCCTTACGGACAATACCACTCAATTATCGCTTGGAGGTAACTGGGCGAATAGCGGCACTTTTAACAATGGCAATTCCACCGTTAATTTTATTGGCACAGGCGGGAATAACACCATCAACAGTGGTGGTATAATTGCCGGAAGGGCTTTTTACAATATGGTAATCAATGCCCCCGGAACCAATTACAGCCTGAGTAACCCCACTGACATCAACAACAACCTCACTGTAACCGAAGGTACCTTCAACCTGGCCTCAGGAACCAATGACATCACTGTGGCTGGCAACTGGTTTATCGACCAGGCTAATGGTGCTGTTTTTCAACATGCTACTGCCGATGTAACTTTCGATGGCACCAACCAAAGCATTATCAATGGTACTTTCTACAACCTGCTCACGGCAGGAAGTGGCACCAAAACACTCAATTCGAATATCGATATTGACAACAACATTACTATCGGAGTGGGCACAAGCTTTAATGCCCAGCAAAACAATGTTTACGTGGGACGAAACTGGGTTAACAACGGTGCATTTAGCCAGACCTCTCTTGGAACGGTGATTTTCGATGGCACTGCCGGACAGAATATCGACCAGGGAAGCAATGCTACCAGTTTTAACCACCTCAGCTTCTTCAATGGGGGAGGCAAAACATTCTTCAATAATTCGAATGTAGCTCAAAGCTTTACCATCAATGGTGGGTCGGGCACCGTCAACCTGAGTACTTTTGTAATTACCGGAACAGGTGCTTCCAATGTACTTACCAACTTCGGCGTCCTCGAGTTACGGGGTGCCAATAACTTTCCTGTTTCTTTCGAAACCATCAGCATGTCACCCACCAGCTGGGTATACTACCAGGCCAACATCAACCAGGATGTATTTGCTACCACCTATGGTAACCTGCTTTTAAGAGGTGTTACGGCAGTTCCTACCACTAAAAGAGCCCTCGGAAACCTTGTTATCACTGGTTCGCTGGATATTGACGATGTAGATTTTACTGTGTTCGATGTTGCCACAAACCAGGCTTATATTACCCTAAGTGGCAACCTGGCTATCCGTCCGGGCTGCGACATCATCTGGGGAACCGGAAACTCAACCCTCGAACATGTGGGTGGCGACTGGGGCATTGATGCAGATCTGGATAGCTTAAACCACCTGATATTGGGTGGTACAGGCGATAAATGGCTGCTGGGTAACCTGATTGTTGGCGGCAATGTGACGGTCAAAACCGACATTGACTTCATCATGTACCAATATTGGAATAATACTCTCTTCCGCACCATGCAAGGGCTTGCCACAAGGTCGTTTACCATCGAAAGCGGCGGACGTGTATTTAATGCTACTCCTGATGCTACTGACCCGGCCATACCGCAAGGTTTTGGGACCTATAACTTTGCTGCAAACAGTTCTTATTATTTAAGTAGTCCGGCTGGTGTCAACCAAACTCTCTTCACCGGCAACTCTATTTCCTATGGTAACCTTATCTTTAACAATATAAAAAATGTTACCTCCGACGGTCTGGCTACCCTCGATGTAAACGGAGACCTCATCATGAACAATTCGGTTTACTTCGATAACGGAAGGAACACTAATGTGGCTGGCCCGAATATTTACTTAACCTATTATACGCCATCATCCGCATCCATTTTAGTGACCCTCGATGGTTTCGGAAACCAGTTTTTGCGCGATGACTGGGAAAATATCCTTTTGTTACCTGCCCTTACTCTCTCAGGGTCGGGTGTAAAAACCATTGGCGATGGAAACGATGCTGTTATTATCGACGGCGATTTTACCAACTCAGCCAGCATTACGGGTGCTTCGGCACGGAATATTGCATTCAATGGCACCAACTGGAACAACAATGGCATTTTTACCCATACCGGCGGTACGCTTACCTTTAGCGGAGCTATCGACCAGACGATTAATCCCGGACCTCTAAATGCCCTAAACTATTTCAACAATGTAGCCTTCAGCAACGCTACCGTAAAAACGTTCACAACGAATGGTGCCGATATAAACGGCAGCTTTACCATTAATGCCGGAACAGTGGATCTGGGTGCACTCACGCATTATCTTCAAGGTTCTTTGGCAAATACGGCAGGCGGATCACTGCTAAGCAGTGCTGCGAATCTGTTCCTCAACGGGGGCGGCCAGAATATCAACACACCGGCTTTCCAGATCAATGACATCACTTGCCAGGGAACTGGAACAAAGTATATGTTTTCGAACTGGACCATCAACGGCAACCTTTTAATACAGGCAGGGACTACGCTCAATACTTCCGACAATCCCTTTACTACTTACTACAATATTTTTATAAGAGGCAACTGGACTAACCAGGGAACCTTTACCGTAAACACTTCTACTGTTACTTTTGATGGTGCTTCAGGCCCTGTTAATATTGCCAGTGGTGGATCGAATTTTTACGATGTAGTAATGGCTCCAACTGCCGGCGTATCGTATTTATTGCAGTCGCCATCTACTCGATTCAGGAGATCGCTTAATGTGGGCAACAATGCCACTCTAAGCCTCAACTCCAATTCCCTGATACTCGGAAGCAACCTGGGAGCAGGAAAAGCCTTTGCCATCAACGGCATACTCACCGTGAACCAAAATGCGAGTTTGCTTTTCAATAACCAGGGTTCTCAGAGTGTGATGAACATCAATTCTGGCGGACAATTTAATCTTGTAGGAAGCTCAAGTTCATCGATTGCTACCCTCTCGCGCGAAATTGCCGGAGTTGCTGGTGCTGAAACCCAAATTAATGTGTTGGCCGGAGGTACCATAGCCGCCCGCTATTACCTCATCGAACACCTTCAGGATGCCGGGATGAACCTACAATCAGGTTCTATTTTAGATGCTACCAACAATTTTTCAGATGGTACCTGGAGTAACATACGAGCTGTTGCTGGTGTGCGCTACCTTACCCTCGAATCGAACTACGGAGGAGGCATTATCTCTAACATAACCTTTAACTTTGCGGGTACTCCAGTTCAAGGCAGCCATTACAATGTACGCCGTGAGACTGCAGCAAGTCCTGTAGAGTTTAGCATTGTAGGTGGTAACCTCGGAGGTTTTTTATTCGAAGATGATGAGGAAGCCATTCCTTCGGCAACTACAGGTTTAATTCGCTGGCCTTCAGTAATAGTTACCAACTGGACCGGAGCTGTGAATACTAACTGGCATCTGGATGGCAACTGGGACAATGGAGTTCCAACGATCACTGTGGATGCCATTATACCCGACAGGTCGAATGATCCTATCATTTCGAATGCCGATGCAGTATGTAAAAACCTGACCATTACTACTGGCACCCTGGTTCTTGACAATAACCGTATCCTCACGGCCTCCGGAGACATTTCAATCGGTACAGGCACGAACGTAGGTATTCTCTCTGTGAATACAGCCAATAGTACCATATTTGCAGGTGGTTTATGGACTCGGGGAGCCAACGGATTGTTCCTGCATGGAAACGGTACCGTGGTTTTCAACTCTGGAACAGGTTCATCTACTATTCTGCCGCGTTCTTCCGATTTCTACAATGTTGTATTCGACAATGCTATTACAAGCTTCTACCTTTCAGGAACTCCTATCAATTTTAGGGGGAATTTCGAAGTGCTAAACGGCAATGTGATCCCAACTACGAACAATTATTTTTACAACGTCGCAGGCGTTTTCAACATCAATGGCGGATTATTCTATCCTACACAAGGAGCTGTTACAGCAGGCAGGGTTACCCTAAATGGTGCAAACCAGACTATAACCAATGGAGCATTTTTTGATCTTGTGGTAGCTGGTACAGGAAATAAAACATTCAACAATGCAACCCGGGTGGATGGTGTGGCAACCATCAATTCATCGATGGTGGCAGCAGCAGGCTGTAACATCGATTTTAACGGTAACTTCTACCTCGATGCAGCCGGAAGTTTTAATGATGGCAACGAAACACATACATTTAGTGGTTTACGCTGGGATGGTTTTGGAACCTATACCGGTAACGGAACCATTGTGTTCGATCGCACTGTTGGCGACCAGTCGGTTTTTGCGGGAACCTTCCATAACCTTGACATCAACTGCCCTGGACTTATTTGGCGCTTGCGCAATAACATCACCGTAAACGGAAATTTTATACTCCGACAGGTTACAAATTATGCCTTCCTTTACGACATGTTAATCAGCCATCCGACAGGTACAGGCACATTCACACTCGAAAACAACTCAAGGATATACGTGTCGGGTACCAACAACTTCCCAAAAGGTTTTGCCAGCTACAATATGCCGGCCACGACCACAGTGTATTATTGGGGAAGCATCAACCAAAATGTCGATGGTTTGTCGTATGGCAACCTTATTCTCAACAACAATACAGTTAAAACGCTACAAGGTGATATAGAAGTGAAAGGGTCACTAACCTTTAACAATGCCACCCTCGATGTAAGCAATAACAATTATGCCATTACGCTTTCGAGTGCCTGGAATAATGGTGGCACTGGTAATTTTCTCTGTCGCCAGGGCGAGGTAATTTTAAATGGAACAATCGCCCAGAACATCACATTTGGGGCCCTTAATATCAACGATTTTTATACCCTTACCATCAACAATACTGGTTTTGGGGCAGTAGCCAACAACAACACGGCCAATGATTTTGAAGTCCTCAATAACCTGCTTGTCCCCTCGGGCTATTTTAATGCCAATGGGCGCACCATTTATATAAGTGGCGACATGCTGGCCAATGGTGCCGGAAGCTTTACCAACAATACGGGCACCTATTACCTCAACAGAACGGCAGGCAGTGCCCAAATTGGTATAAATGGTTCAAGCCTCTTTAACCTTACCATAAACAGTGGAGCTACTTATACGGCTGCCGATGCCATTAACCTTATCGGCGACTTTAACTTGCTTGCAGGTACCTTCAATGGCAATGGAAATATCGTTAACCTGGGTAACGGCAACAGCGATGTAATAAACATACAGGGGAATTACCGGGTAGGTCCGGGTGGACTTTTGGGTATAGGCGATGGTACCACACTTACTGTCGCCTCTGGCGGAAGCATAGAGGTGGTAGGAAATGCCTCTTCCATTGCCAGAGTATCGCGCAACGCTTCTGGTAATCGTTACAACTTCAATGTAGATGGAAATATAGCAGCCCGCTATTACCTTTTCGAATACATGTCCTCTGGTGGTATTAACCTAAGCAGCACTGCCCTCATCGATCCTGTAAATAACTTCAGCGATGGAACCTTTACACAGGGAGCCAACAGCGGACAATTGCTTCGTATCGAAAACAACCAGAATTTTATCGATCCCAATTACATCCACGATGTGGCTTTCCCGATCAACCCGGGAGGTAGTGCGGCCAACGTGACAAAAACAGGTACTGCTACAGGTGTGTTGGAATTTTATAATGCTACAGGACTTTTTGCAGGCGAAACTTACGACAACGATCCTTTTAACATCATCAACTGGACCGGACCTATTGTGCTTACCTGGAACGGGTCGGTGAGTACCGACTGGTTCGATTCGCTCAACTGGACAGCCAACTTTGGCCCACCTATCGTACCTACCGGCAACGAAAACGTATTCATTGTTCCGGCAACCAATCAGCCTTTAATTGATTCCTTGGGTGCCATTACCGGAAACCTGACTATCCAGGCTGGTGCCTTTGTAATACTCAATACTCCTGCTGACGGCGGAGCCACTGACCTTGATATCAATGGCGACCTGACCATCTCAGGTGGTTTACAGGCTAATTCGGCCAACGATTATATTACCTGCGAGGGTAGCTGGACACGAAATATTACAGGCTCTGTTACCATGAATGGCAATGTCACTTTCGATGGAAGTGGGGGTGCCAAGATAATCAACAACCGGGGTATTGCCTTTTCTAACCTTACCATTGCCGGCACAAGCCAATATCAGCTTGGTTGGGCTACTACCCTAAACGGAAACCTGACCATTGCAAGTGGTTCGACTTTCAGTGTTACCCCAACCAATTTTGCACTTAACGTGGCTGGTAACTGGCTAAACAATGGAACCTTCTTACCCAATACCGGAAAAGTTACATTCAATGCCTCTTCCGGTTCGCGCACCATTAATGCCGGAGCTTCGGCATTCTACGACCTCGATATCAATGCTCCGGGTGTAATCTACACCCTAAGCAATGCTTTATCGATGGCACGTAACCTGAACCTAATTAGTGGCACTCTCGATTTACAGGGACAAACCCTTCACATGGGTGATGGAGGTGTTGATAATCTTACGGTTACCGGTACACTAATGGTAGATGCCGGATCTGTACTGAATATGGCCAACTCTTCGCGACTAAACATAAACAGTGGAGGTACCCTGAGCCTTCTAGGCACCAGCAGCTCCAACCTGGCTACTATTACCAGCCTTACAGGTGGAAGGTATATCTTTAATATCAACGCAGGCGGTAACCTTGCTGCGCAATATTACCAGGTAGCTTACACCAATGCCGATGGTTTGTATTTACGCAACTCATCCATTCTCAGTCCAGTCTATAATTTATCCGATGGTATTTTCTCGAATGGTTTTCCGGCTTCCGGAACTTATCTCCGTCTCGAAAATGAAATGGCCTCCAACGATACCATACGTAATGTCACTTTTAATACAGGTCCGCTTTTCAACGTAAGCCGTTTGGCTGGTACAACCATTTACTTTTTCGAGGATGCAGCAGGCCCCATGGGAACCTTTAACTTTGAAAACGACCAGGGCGGACCCGATGCACTCACTGGATATATCCGCTGGCCTTATCTGAATACCAATATCTGGACCGGTGCCACCAATACCGATTGGCATAACAGCGCCAACTGGTCTGCAGGTTCTGTACCAGACATTACACGCAACGCAATAATCCCGGCTACTGCTACCTTCTTCCCCAACATAGCAAGTGCTCCGGCTTTTGCAAAAATGGTTACAGTGAACACCGGTGCCTCGCTCACGATATCGCAGAACCTCACCATTGCCGAAGACTTCTTCTACCAGGCAGCAGTCACTGCAGTGGGCAGTCCGGTAATTGAAGTAGGTGGTAACTGGAGCGAAAATGGAGGCAGCTTTGTACCTGGAACATCCACCGTGCGCATGACAACACCATCTGGCAATCTGGGTATAAGCTTAATTAACGGTGCATTTTATAATCTCATAATCGATGCCCCTGGCGCTGGTTACCGTTTGAATAATGCACTAGTTATTAACCAGAACCTCACCGTTGCAAACGGAACCCTCAACCTGAACGGGTTTAATATGAGTATTGGAGGTAGTCTCCTCAACAACGGTCAGTTGCTGGTAGGGAACCGAACAATTACTTTTAACGGTTCTTCAGGGTCGCATACCATCAACACAGGTAGCAGCAACTTGTACAATCTTACAATTAACAGTTCGGGTACTGCTGCCTATCGTCTGGCTGCCAATACAACCCTCAGCAACAACTTTACCCTAACTGCCGGATCCTTAGACCTCTCGCCCGATGCAGGGGTAACCAGTTATAACCTTACAGTCAATAACCGTTGGGTAAATACAGCCGGCACTTTTAATGCCCGTGCAGGCATTATTACCGTAGGCGAAAACTGGATTGCCGGTACTACTTCAGTATTCCAGGCAGGTACCAGCACGGTGCGACTTGTTTCTGCCTCAGGTACACGTACCCTTACACCAAGGGCAAACAATGCATTCTATAACCTGCAAACAGATGGTGCAGCTGCCTTCAGGCTTTCGAGCAACATGGATGTAAACAATAACCTTACCATCAATGCAGGTACTCTGGATGTAGGTTCCTCGCCTTCCTATAACATAAACCTGGGAGGAAATTGGGTGAACAATTCAATTTTCGAAGAAAGAACCGGTATCGTAGTGTTCGATGGCACCAGTCAGTCGATTTCATCCTCCGGCACTGAGACTTTCTATAATTTTACATCCACAAGTGCGAATCTGGTGCTCAATAACAATGTACGAATCACGAACGTCTTCAATTTAAATTCTGGATTTATCAATGCTCAGACTAACCAGCTAACACTAGGAACCAGCACACTGAGTATAGGTATACTGAACTATACTGCCGGACGTATTGGAGGAGTATTTGAACGGTGGGTCAATGCCATCGAAACCGACTATTTATTCCCGCTAGGTACCTCATCCAATCAAAATCCGCTTGTAGTGAGGTTTATCAGTAACCTGACAGCGGGTTCATTGGCTAGTGAGTTTTTAGCTGCCAACCCGGGCACAGCAGGCCTACCGGTTAATGACGGACTCATACCTGTTGACGATGTATTTTCCGAAGGTTATTGGCGCCTGGTTGCCCGAAACAGTTTAAGTTCAAACGACTATAATATCTCGGTAAACGGTAGCGGCTTTACCAGTCAGACCTTCGAACCTACCAACCGCATCCTTAAACGTACCAACGGATCGAACTGGGGAGTAGAAGGAACCCATGTCAGCGCAATAGGAACCACTGCCTACCGCCATACACTAACAAGCATTGCCACTACAAACTCCGATTTTTGCATTGGAGTAATCACTTGCATTGGAGGCACCATTGGCGACATTGATACTGTATGTGCGGGCGACGACCTGGTACCCTTTATCAATTATATTTCGCCCACAGGTGGGACGGGTTATACTTATGTATGGCAATTGACCAATGTGCTAACTGCTGTTCCGGGTGATGCCAACTGGACCAACATTCCAGCGTCGAATGTACTTGCACTCGACTATGGCGTGGTGAGCGATACCACCTTGTTTGTTCGCCGGGCCGATGCTACTGGCTGTGGAACAACATATTCCAATACTATACAGATTGTGACCTACCTGGTGCCTCAAACCGGACCAGGCTATCATATCAGTAACGATTGGGCTCCTTAATTATTAATTTGCCATTAGAAATGAAGCATTTTTTCTTCGTCATACTTTTCTTCACTACGGCATTAATGCCGGTTAATGCTGTTAGTGTGAGCAATCAGGCCGATTCCCTGACAATGGATTCTGTTGGTTGCGATATTGCCATTGAGGGGTTGGTAAGCGAAGTGAGTTGCAAAGGGGGTCAGGACGGTAAAATCGACCTAAGCCTCAGTGGTTCAGGAATTGAGACTGTCACCTGGAGCCATGGTGAGGTGTCGGAAGATGTTACCCAGCTCGAAGCAGGCAGCTACAGCGTTTTAGTGAAAAGCACTACCTGCAGCAAGCAAGCTGTATTTATTGTGAACGAACCCGAGAATCATCTGCTGGTAACCAAATCGCTCGTGCAACCACCAAGTTGCGCCGACAGGGTCGATGCATCCATCGAACTCGAGATAAAAGGTGGAACAGAACCTTACCTGGTTTATCTCGATACCCTTGTGAGCCATGGGGCATTTTACTCACTAAAACCGGGTATTTACTCCTTAAAAATAAACGATTCCAAGCTTTGCAGTATCGAATTACAAGTCAACATTCCGGAAGTGCAGGCAATGCAAATTCAGCTTGGTGAAGATATTGCGATTCAATCGGGGGAAACAATAGAAATTGATGCTGGTGCCGGATTTTCCAAATACCTTTGGAGTAGTGGAGACAGAGGCCAGATTATCTCCTTTTCGAAAGAAACCGACAAGCTTATTACTGAACAGCTATCGGTAACTGTAACCGACCAAAATGATTGCACACACCAATCGAATATTAAAAAAATTACCGTTTACCCGTCACCATTGATTGAAAGTAGTTCGGACCCAAACGATGCACAGACTAATTCTGAATCAGTGACTTATTCTGAGACAGAGGCATATTCTGCGACGGCAACTATTTCTGATACCACTGCTATTTCCGAAACAGAGTCCTATTCCGAGTGAGCCAAAATGGCGGATAAACATCGGCTGGCAGTATTTCCATCCCACAGTTCGGGACGTACAGGTTTCCTTGGCTGGTCTATTGCAAGCAAGTATTCTGTTTTAATCCGTTCAATGTTGTTTCCAACCAGAATACTCACCCCTCCATGTTCCTTTAGGGTAACAGGTCGCTCGGTATTCCAACGCAAAGTAAGGCAAGGTGTGCCAAGCACGGTACATTCTTCTTGCAAACCACCGCTGTCGGTGAGCATGATGCGGGCACTCATGGTAAGGCGCAACATTTCGAAATATCCGAGCGGATGCAAAAGCACCAGGTTAGGGGCTTTTTTTACCTTGTCCCACAAATTAAAAGCTTCGAGCTGCTTGGCCGCACGGGGATGAATGGGCCAGATCAGGGGCATATCTTTCCCAGCCTCGTCGATGAGGAAATGAAGCAGGGAATATAATACCTCCCTATCATCTACATTCGAAGGCCGGTGCAGGGTCATTACCGCATAACCCTCGGGTGAAATCTGCGCATGATGTCCCGGGAACAGGGAATTCTGACCGATTATCTCATCAAAGCGATACTGCGAAGCTTTCTGATAATTGGCATCGAGGGTGTCGATCATGATGTTTCCGACAAAGCCAATTTTATGAGCAGAAACTCCCTCGCTTAAAAGGTTTGCCGAAGAAATACGGTCGGGGGTGAGCAAAAGGTCGCATAAGCGGTCTGTTACAAGACGGTTAATTTCTTCAGGCATACTCATATCGCCCGAACGCAAACCGGCTTCGATATGGCAACATTTAATCTGCAGGCGTTTTGCCACTACCGAACACGACAAAGTAGCATTGACATCGCCTATTACCACCACCCAATCGGGTTTTTCGCGCAGCAGTACCTTTTCAAATTCGATCATGGTATATCCCAGTTGCTCGGCATGGCTACCGGAACCTATGCCCAGGTTGATGTCGGCCCCGGGAATAGAAAGTTCCTCGAAAAACAGGCGCGACATGCGGTCGTCGTAATGCTGGCCGGTATGCACCAGCAAGTGTTCAATCTTTGGCTGCGCACCCGCATTATGCTTCTCGATGGCCCTGATAAAAGGGGCTATCTTCATAAAATTGGGTCGGGCACCCACTACCGATACTATTTTCATTCAGGCCTTTCTGGATTTTATGAGCACATATTTAACACAATTTTTCAGGTTTTGAAAGAGCAATTCCTTAAGCCATGGCAGGGGACTGTCTGACCAGCGTTGCGGATGAAAGGTGAACATTATCTTTTCGGGTAATTTACCCCGGCTTGCTGCTTTAATTATATCAGCAGTTTTCTTAAACACAAGAACCCCAACTCCCAACTCTGAACTCTCAACCCGCAACCCTAAACCCTCAACTCCCATCCCTGAACTCTCCACCCTCAACTTTACACCTTGAACTTTGTCCCTCACGCTTACTTTATCGCCATTCCACCGGCGACCAGTATCGGTTAGGTAAAGAACCTGCGAAAAATCGGTATCGAAATAGGGTTCGCCAATGATGCCATATTCACGGTAACTTTGGCTTTTCCATAAATCTTTGCTGTCGTATCTCGACTTTGGGCTGCCATGCATACAGATGGTTTCGACCGGCACAAGACTTCTGAGTGCCTCAAGGTTTTTTTTGAAATCGCCAATAGCGTTCTCCTCGTTACCCCGGCAGGTTGTAAGGCATTCGTAGTGATACCCAATTTCGTGCCCGAGTGAAGCTATTTCTTTAATAATGGTTTCGTCCCAACTTTCGGGTACGGCCCTGAAATAATAGCTGCCCCTGATGCCCAGCTGGTTTTGTATTCTTGCAAATACCAAAGAATTTTCGGGCAGTAAATCGACATCGTGCCGAAGAACAATTACTTTTTGCCGGGGAGTTTTCAAAAATTCTGCATAGGGCTGAAAGACAAAGCCTTTTTCCTGCAGGGCTTTAAGAAGTTTTTTGTAGGTGTTGAGGGTGAAGTCCATTAGCTATTCAATAAGAATTCATGCATATTTTCAGGTGAAATAACCTTAAATGATGAGTTTGGATAAGCAGTTGAAAAAGTTTTAGATAAAAAATACCGTTGGTTCGGATTAAACTTCCATTTGAACTCATATGCAGATAATTGTCCATGTATCTCTTCGATATAATCAATTTCCTGTTGTTGGGTGGTACGCCAGAAATACGATTCACAGC
Source organism: Bacteroidales bacterium (assembly GCA_035913795.1). Taxonomy (GTDB): domain Bacteria; phylum Bacteroidota; class Bacteroidia; order Bacteroidales; family UBA10428; genus UBA10428. The sequence goes on along the minus strand of JAMIIA010000158.1, from coordinate 59,128 downwards.
TAAAATCGTTGTTTGAGTTATACTTTAAACGTTCGCTAATAATAAAATTCTCCCAAAGGGGACCGGTATCAGTTCTTGATGATAGTGGTAAAAAATTCGAAAGAATAGCATTACGAATACCATTGTCGTAAAAATAAATTTTCTTCCCTTTCTTTAATTCGTTTCTGACATTCCTGTTAAATCCATTCAATCTGAAAATAATATATACCTTTTCAAGCAGGTCGATGTATTTCTCGACAGTACCTTTATCAGAGCCAACTTGTTTTGCCAGTTCGTTATACGAAACCTCGCTGCCAATCTGAAGAGCCAGGGATTTTAATAATTTCTCGAGTAATGCCGGTTTTTGTATCTGATCAAGCATGAGCAAATCTTTATATAAATAGCTGGATGCAAGCGATCTAAGTAGTTTCTCTTCCATGCTGTCGTTCAGAACAATATCGGGATAATAACCATAAACCATCCTCTGCTCCAACGACCTTTTTTCGGTTAAATAACTATGAAAACCTGACATTTCGCCAAATGAAAAAGGATACAGATAAAATTCGAATTTTCTCCCGGTTAATGGTTCCTGAACTTTATTGGCAAGCTCAAAAGCCGAAGAGCCTGTGGCAATGAGTTGAATGTTTTTAAAATTATCGTGAATAATTTTTAAAACCAGCCCGATTTCAGAAATACGTTGAGCCTCATCAATAACAACTATTTTATGACTACCAATTATTGGCTTAAGTTTAACTGCTCCCGGATTTGATAAGATTTCGCGAATATCAGAATCATCGCCATTCAAATACAACGTTGAATTTTTATATTCTCCAGTCAATGATTGTACCAGTGTAGTTTTGCCAACCTGCCGGGCACCATAAATTATAACTACTTTCTTTTTAAAAAGTACCTGTTGAATACGTTCTTCTAAACTTCGATGTACCATTTATAAAAGTTTTGTTCAAATATATAAATATTCGAACTCAAACGAAATATATTATATATTTTTTCGATTCTAATCTCTAATTATTATGTTATTTTGATTGAATTCTTACGAAAACAACAAAAGGGTAGTAAAACAAAACCCTGATTGTGCAGGGCTATTATAAGATTATTGTAAGTGTTGAGGCCATAGCTCTTTCGGATTTAATTCCGATACTATCGGAAAGAAAGTATTACATCGGGATTTCAAAACGGACGAGCAGGGGGAAATTTAAAACAATTCAACTGGATTAATTTTTAAAAACTCATTCCAGGGCAGGATACTGATTATCAATCAGGTAAATTTTATCGGGATGGAACAATTTATTAAAAGTATCGATGCCCTTTTTGTTCTTTGCCAGGCTGCTTTTTACTTCCACAGCAATTATTTTACCTGATTTTTGGAGAATAAAATCCACCTCATCGTTTCTTTCCCTCCAATAAGACATCGAATAATCCGATTTAAACGACTGACTGAGCAAATGTGCTCCAATTGCCGATTCCACTACTCTGCCCCAGTCATCGGGGTTAATTGAAACGTTTAAAAACGAACTGACGCTGAGTGCATTTAAAAAAGCATTGTTATGTACCTGGAATTTAGGGCTTGATGAGCGCTTGCGAATAACCGTGGCAGCATATTTTTCAATACCCCCTAATAAACCAGCCGTATTAAGCAGGTAAAGATAATGCGATAAGGTAGTTGAGTTGCCGGCATCGTGGAGCTGTCCTAATACTTTTGTATAGGATAATATCTGACCGGAATAGGAGCATCCGAGTTCGAACATATTCTTCATGAGCGCCGGTTTGTCGATTCGGGTAAGCATCAGGATATCCTTTGAAATACTGGCTTCGATAAGGGAGTCCCTGATGTATGCTTTCCATCGGATTTCATCGTTTATGAGTTCAGCACTTCCTGGAAACCCTCCAAACCAGGCAAATTGATCAGCATCCCAGCCAAATGCCAGCTGCATTTCGTTGAATGTCCAATGCGTAAGGTAAATGATTTCAAAGCGCCCTGCCAACGATTCGGTTAAACCTTTTTGAATTAATAAACGCGATGAACCGAGTAATATAACTTTGATATTAACCCCCTTAAAAGAATCTTCGTCCCATAATTTTTTTACTGTTTCGCTCCAATTCGATACTTTCTGAATTTCATCTATCACCACTAAAAACTCATTGGAGGACTGAATCTGCATCTGTAAGCGAGCCGATTGCCAGATCTGCTCCAACCAAACAGTGCCACTTGTTGGAACCGCGTCGGCAGATTCGAACAGAGAGGGTATTTTTACTTGTTGCAGAAGCTGTTTAATCAGAGTGGTTTTGCCCACTTGTCGGGGACCTATTAAAACCTGAATAAACTATCGAGGCTCATTCACACGCTTTTTAAGTATTTGTATTTCTGATCGTTCGAACATGTATTTACAATTTACTCAGTGCAATGAGTAAAATTAAGAGGTTTGGTAAACAATTCAAAACAAAATCATTTTATTTTCCTTCTTAATGTCTGGTTAATTAGCGGGATGCTGATTGTCTAAAAGGTATCTGCATCGTGCATATAAGGATTTGAACTGTTAAGTGAAAGAAGTCGGATATAGTCAATAGTTTATACAAAAAACCCCACCACTACAGGCAGGGTTTTCAATTATGGTGTTTACACTTATTTAAAAAGCAGCCTTTCGGTTTGCCTGAATTCTCCATCGGTAATTATGAGAGTATAGATGCCAGCCGGAAGATTACCACGGCTAATAGTAAGACCTTCTGAAGGTACCCCCGTTTGCGACATCACCAGAGAGCCTGTTGAATTATAAAGCTGAAGATGAAAGGCAGCTTGCGAACTACCACCTATCGAAAATGCATCAGTAACAGGATTTGGATATACTTTTAAAACTTTGCCCGTCTCAGGAATAGTAACGGATGATTCTGCCTTTTTAAACCTTGCTTTTTCCACCTCGCAGCGGCCTAGTGTTGCTCCGTTTGCCAAAAGAGCAGGCACAGCATTTTTCGACACACAAATGCTGCTTCCGTTCTGGCAGACCGCCACTTTTTTAGCCTGATCGATTCGGTAATAATACACATAGTTGTAATTAAAATTCCATTGGGTTCCATCCCAGAGTTCAAAGAGCACTGAGCTATTTAACCCATAGCTGTTGTAAAAATAGGTGCGCCGCGAATCCGGTATCAACTGTGCGGTAGAAGCACCAAGCTTCAGGTAGAGAATCTGATCGACTTTGTTTCTTTCGTTATATGAATATTCCTGAATGTTAATAATAGCGCCATCGGAAACACGCTCAAATTTTACTTGTTTTAACAGACCGTTTTCGTAAATGTAGTAACGGTACTGGTAATCGTATAAGCTACCATCTTTGCGGCGAAGCTGGTAAGTAACTTTAGAAAGTAAGCCCTCAGAATACTCATAAATCCAATAGGAACCGGGAACCCAATTATTATTTTTCCAGGTACTAACAGATTCGTTAATTTTCAATCCGTCAGAAGTAAAAACCGATTCTTTTTTCTGAGATAGCAAAGAAACCTCGTTTTCCCATTCCGATAAAATATCCAGATCGTTTAATCCCTGATTATTGTAAAAATACTGCCACATCCACACCGAATCACGGGAACTGCCATTTAATAAGAGCAGCTTTGTTAAATCATCGTGGATGTATGAATAATGCCTTATATTCTCAACAAACCAAATGCTATCGGCAGAGTTCCATTTCATGTAATACATCGAATCGATGTGTGAAGGGTACTCTTCGCATTTCACTAAGTCCTTTTTCTTTTGTTGGGAGAAAGCCTGCAAGCTGAAAGCAAACACAGCTATTAATAGTAAAGTTCGCATAGCATAACATATTTTATAATCAATACCTTAACAATCAAGGAAGGGGAAAGTTGGATAGGTGGGTTTATAAAAACGGGTTAGGCTTTATGCAGCTAAGTTATGTGAAAAAAAGTCTGATGCATACAGCTTTATCTAAATTCCCAAAGAGTTCGTCAACTTTTACGAATAATTTGTTCAACCAAAGCAAATAACTCCTTCTGAACCTGCAGTGATTTGCTTCTATCGAACCCGCTTTTCGAGGAGCTTTTAACATAATCTACGATGGTATCGACCTGGCGCGAATGCAAAACCATTTTTCTGGAAAACATTTCCCTATCGACGCCAAGAAATTTATTTCCTGAAAAGAAAGACACCGAAGGAGTTCCCATAACAGCAGCTTCGCGCGAAAAAGTGCCTGCGCCGGTAAGCACTGCACTGGAATAATAGCATACATCGAGTCCGTTTAAAGGCTGGGAAGGAATAAAAACTTGATCGTTTTGACGGTAATAGTCTTTGTCGGAAGCGTAACGTGGCAGGTACAGCACGTTAAATCCAGATTTTATGAGTTGGTCAATCAACTCGGGAACAAGGCTTTTAGCTCCATCCGGCACATAAGATGCCTGCAGATTTTCCGGCCTTACGGTCACAAATTCCTTAAAAGGTATTTTATTCAGAAATTCCGCATCAGGCACATAAGAAGCTGCATAAATATTTTCTTTGAAGCCCGGATAGGTAATTAATTGCCTTTTTTTTATTCCCATGCGGTGCATGGCTTCACGATCGATAAACTCGGGCGAGACCACATAACTGGCAAATTTGCTGTAAAGCCAATTGGGCGATATATCGTTGTCGTCGAATACCAGCGAAAGTTTTCGCTTAAGCCAACTGGCTAGCGGAGCTTCGTAATTCGATGACAGGCTTACATCAAAGTCAGAAACCTGGTTAAGCAATTGCACTTCCCTCGAAAGCAGGCTCCATATCTTCGAAAAACGATTTTTACCTCCATGTTTACCAATGACAAGAGGGTGAAGTCCTTTAATTTCAGCGAGCCTGACGGTCTCAACAAATTCCCGCGCTGTGACCAGCACCTTATTCTCACTGGTAGAATAATGCTGAATGAAGGGATGATAAAAATTAACATGCGGAGGGTTGGTAAAATCGAACCAGAGTTTCATATCGAAAAAAGGGTGTGTTAAAGAAGCTTTGCAAGTATTGTCGAACCGGCATGAACCTGTTCGCCTTCGCGCACCATAATTTCGCAGTTGCGGGGGATGATCAGGTCGGCTTGCGAACCCCAGCGGATTTTTCCAAAAATCTGTCCCCTTGAAAGCACCTCGCCTTCTTTCGACATTACAATGCAGCGGTTTACCCCGCGGGCAGCAATTTGTACCACCCCGGCTTTCACCCCGTCTTCGCGTTCAAACACCGTGGTATTCCGCTCGTTGGTAAGGGTCGATTCAGGAGTATTCAATCCAATCGAGGTACCCGGAGTGTGTTTTACCAATATAACCTTTCCGTCGATAGGGGCACGGTTGTAATGCACATCGAAAAGAGTCATGGCAATGCCAATAAGGTAACAGGGTTGTTCGAGTATATCGGTTTTGGTAATTTCGCTGATATGGGCAATGCGTTTTTTCTTTACAGTAACCGGAATTTGATTGGCTTCCAGCTCTTTAATATAAATAATCCTGCCATCGGCGGGCGATACAATGTCGTTTTGCCCTCCGGGGATAACCCTTACCGGATTGCGGAAAAAGCGGTAGAAGAACAAAAGAAACCAAAGCACCAAAACCACAAAACCGCTTACAAAAGGAGTCATCAGCCATAAGGGCATAGTGATAAGCTTATAAATAAGCAGGTTGATGACTGAAGAAATCAGGGCCAACCAGACATTGTCGGTATAAAGATATTTGCGGTTGAACCCACCTTTTGCCACCCAGAAAATAAAGATAGAGGTTGAAAGTAAAAGGGTTGACAATACAATGATTATATATTCCATCGTAATGAAATTTTTTTGGTTTTTCGTTCGCTAAAGTTAACTGTTTTGCTGGAAAAGCAGCACTTACATATTCTGCCAAGTAATGAAGTTGTAAGTTTAAAAATTATTCCAACCATCACCCACCCCCGGCCCCTCCCTGGAGGGAAATTCAGTGGGTGTAGACATTACCCTGCAGGCTTTACAACAATATCATTGACAATAAAATACAAGCAAACTCAAAAAGTAAATTCCAAAGCAGTATTTCCATTTATAACCGCTTAACCATTCCCATCCCTGGAGGGGTTAGGGGTGGGTTTTGTTTTTTTAAAGTATCAAGCAAAACTCTATTTACATTTATTCTGCATTTTGAGGTAAAAGACCCACCCCCGGCCCCTCCAGAGAGGGGAATTCAGTGGGTGTAGACATTACCCTGCAGGCTTTACAACAATATCATTGACAATAAAATACAAGCAAACTCAAGTGGTAAAATCCAAAGCAGTATTTTCATTTATAACTGCTTAACCATTCCCCTCCCTGAAGGGGTTAGGGGTGGGTTTTGTTTTTTTAAAGTATCAAGCAAAACTCTATTTACATTTATTCTGCATTTTGAGGTAAAAGACCCACCCCAGGCCCCTCCAGAGAGGGGAATTCAGTGGGTGTAGACATTACCCTGCAGGCTTTACAACAATATCATTGACAATAAAATACAAGCAAACTCAAAAAGTAAATTCCAAAGCAGTATTTTCATTTATAACCGCTTAACCATTCCCCTCCCTGGAGGGGTTAGGGGTGGGTAAGTTACCCATATCAACCTCTTTTACGGGCAATGTAAAAAGCCATAAAGGGGAAGAGAAAACCCGGTAAAAAATCGCGCCAGGAGAAAACAGCCTTTACTTTTCGAATACGCATAGGCCGAAGGTATTCTTTAATCGTTAGCTGGCCTTTTAGCAGGGCGATGAATGAAAATACTGTATCGGTAAAATAATTTATCCAACCCATATTAGTAGTGTACTCTTTTGGATAATCTGTTGCCAGACCATTCAGGTAGTTGTACATCATTAATGCATAATTAATTCCACAAGCTTTTGCTAACCCCACCCACAACCACGTGCGGGGATTGATTTCGATGAGTTTGTATTGACCGTCGCGCGGGTCGAACAGGAATTCCACCTCGCATACACCGGTATAACCTAGTTTTTGCAAAAGAATTCGACTATACTGTGTGCTTTCGTGGTTCACTATACTTTTTGCAAAGGTTCCGGTGCCATATTTTACCGGATGCTCGCGTAGCTTCTCCCCCGACCAGTGGGCCATAATTTCACCATCGATGCAAAAGGCTGTAAAAGATATTACCTTGTGGGAGGAGCTGTAAGGTATCAGTTCCTGAACCATGATTTCCTGAAGATCAAGCCGACTGGAAGCTTTCTGGAGCAGACTTACAAACTCATCGGGCGAACCAGCCTGCAACGCTTTGGCATGAACATTTTTATAAAAACTCAGGCCTGCCCTGCCTTTTATCAACACCGGGAAACGCATTCCTGTAATTGTGTCGCTCAGATTCTTTGGAAGAAATGTTTGGGGTACCGGTACCCCGCACGATTGGGCCGTTTCGACCAGCATGCCCTTGTCGATAATAGACCGTAGCTTTTCGGGTGCCGGCACCGTTGTTTTATAGTACTTTTTTAAACGATCGAGGTGGTGCGAAATGTTTTCGACAATATGGTCGTTGCTGGGTACAAGCATCCACCCCTGTAAATTTTCTTTCTCTGCCAGTTCTGCTAAAAAAGATATAAACTCAGGCGACCGGAAATTGGGGCAGATAAAAAATTTTCGACAGTACTTCGAAAAGCGCGCCAGACAGGTGTTTACATCCAATACATAAACCGGTATGCCTGCTTCGCCTAAGGCGCGGGTGTTAGAAAGACCCTGCACATGACCTTCGAGAATGAGTGCCCCTTTGATATTAGTTTCCATCGCTATTTATTAATTCCGCCAGCGCCAGTAACATCCATGCCTGCGACCAACGCATAAAGGAAATTTTATTGATAAATAAGGGGTATTTGCGGTAGTAAAAAAAGCCCTTCTCCGACTGCATATGCCTGATGGTATAGGCCGCTATTGTATTGGCAAAACCGGCATATGCTGCATCATAACTTTTTAAACGCGAAAAAGTAATAATGCCCTGGCTTTGGTTGTGAATTTCAACTGGCCATTTTTCAGGAATGCGCCACAAGCTCTGCCCATTTTCCAGGAACTGGTTTTGCTTGTAAAATTGCAGCCCTTTTTCTATAGCCGTATGTATATCCGAACGGTTAAGCCGGGCAATTGTATTTAGATTCGCCAGCGAAACCAGCACAAAACCCTGGTGAAAATCGATTTGTTTTCGCTCATTGCCTGTCCTTAAATTTAAACTGTACCACCACGAACCATCTGGTTTTTGTTTCGACAGCACAAAATCGACAGCTTTTTGAATTTCACTGGAATATTGAGTGGTTTGAGAAGCCCTATCTGCCTTGGCAAGCACTTCGGCAGCCAGTAAACTGGCATTGTAACAACAATCTGCTTCTATATGGGTATAAGAAAAGGCAATCCCTTCAGGGAAAGTAGTTTTTGGAATATCGGCCGAAATATAGCGGGCAGCGCTGGTAATACAATCTGCCGCTTCGTGGTCATCAGTAAGCTTATAGTATTCATATAGGCCATCGACAACAAACGAAGTGACCACCACCGATGGGGTATAGGCTTTGAGATAGCTCCCCGGCGATGCCCAGTCGAAGTTATATCCCCATGCGTATCCTGAATAAGCGCGGGAATAATTCTCTTTTAACCACGTAAAACACCATTGGGCTTGTTTTAAATATTCTTCGCGGTGAGTTTTTTCATATAACAGACAATAAGCCTTCAGAAACAGTCCAATTCCTTTGGGATTCCGCTCTTCTTTTATTCCTAATAAAGGCCTGATGTGCAGCGGATTTCGTTTTTGCACTTGTATAGCCACCGGAGGTGCCCATTTCCCCAGCAAGCTAAATGGCAAAGGCGAATTGAGGGTATCGTAAGGGTCGTAACCCTTAAATCCCTTTCTGACACAGTAGTCTGATAAGCTTTGTATGGCTTTACCCAGCATAGATAAGAGTTTTATAGTACGTTTCGATTCGCTTGCATACCTCTCCGGCATAAAAACGCTCGCGTGAATAAGTGTAATTGTGCCGGCTAATTGTTTGACATTTCTCTGGCAGTTGAATGAGATTGGCCATAAGTGCTGCAAGGTTCTGTGGACTGATATCAGATGTAATAAATCCCATTTTTTCATCTTCAAACACATCGGGTATTCCGCCTACATTGCTTGTTACTGCCGGAAGTCCAAAAGCAAGTGCCTCAAGCAGTGCATTAGGCATGCCTTCGAAGTACGATGGAAAAAGAAAGAGGTGGGCCTGGGTAAGAAATTTTATTTTTTCGTTGCCCGAAACATGTCCTTCATAAAAAATGGTGCTATTGAGCTGGTCGCCAATATAATTTAAAACCTGCCTGGTTTCTGAACCCGAACCGCAAATCCGTAAACGAATATTTTTAAACCCGGTTTGTAGCAACCGAAAAGCATCGATGGCCTCATAGATACCCTTGGATTTTTCGATGCGCGACATAAAGAGTATCTCAAATTCATCGGGGTTTTCGTATTTGGCAATACACTTTTCGAGGTCGAAATGAATCATTAACGAGGGATCGACCAAGGTAGTTTCTACTTCCACCGGCCCCTGGTAGCCCCATTCGTGCAAACGGATTTTTAGATTTTGCGAAAGTACCCATATCATATCGGCCTGCAGATAGGTGCGACAAAATAGTTTCCAGTGGCGCTTTTGAATTTTTTGTATTACTACCTCATCAATACCTCTGAAAAAAACAATGTATTTTTTACGGAACAACCTTGCAAGTTGAATAAAAACGGCATCGCGCAAAATACCGGTTATTCCAAAAGATGTATTCAGGTGCACCAGACTATACCGAAAAAAAGCAAGCCGGAAGGTAAACCGGAAATAATCGAAAAGCTGAACGACAGGATAAAAGACACGGCTTAAGGTCGACTGCTGGTTACGAACCCCACGAACAAAATACTCGGTGGGAAGGGTATAAAATGGTTTTATCTTCTCATAATAATGGCCTACCCCTCCAGGGGAGCGGGGGGATGGAACAAGGATGAGAATTTTATTAGTCTTCATAAATTTTGCAGTTTTTTTTGCCACCAAGACTCCAAGGCTCCAAGAAACTACTTTTATTTTGGTTTTCCCTTGGTGTCCTTCGTGCCTTGGTGGCTATGCTTTTTGCCACCAAGAATCCAAGGCTCCAAGTAACTACTTTTATTTTGGTTCTCCCTTGGTGTCCTTTGTGCCATAGTGGCTATGGTTTTCTGCCACTAAGTCTCCAAGGCTCCAAGAAACTGCTTTTGTTTTGGTTCTCCCTTGGTGTCCTTCGTGCCATAGTGGCTATGGTTTTCTGCCACTAAGTCTCCAAGGCTCCAAGAAACTGCTTTTGTTTTGGTTCTCCCTTGGTGTCCTTCGTGCCTTGGTGGCTATGGTTTTCTGCATCTATGGCTTCATAGAAAAGTACGTCATTAAACCACAAACCTCCTTATTCCCTCCTTCATTTTCACAACATTAAAATTAATAAGATATCCTAATTTATTCCCAGTAAGCTTTAAATGGCTCAGCAATTGAGCTTCCCACACAGGATTAATATTGTCCATGGCTTTTAGTTCACAAATTATGCAATCTTCAACCAATACATCTAAACGGAGCCCCTCATCGAATACAATATGGTCGTATTCTATTGGAATGCTTACTTGTCGTTGATATTTTAAACCTCTTTTGGAGAGTTCATGACAAAAACACACCTCATACACTTTTTCCAATAAACCAGGTCCCAGATTAACATGCACATTATATGCTGCATCCACTATTATTTTACCAATTTGGTCGATATGTTCAGGAACCGGAGAGAAAGGGCTTGTTTGCATATTATTACAATTTTCCAATGTTATTTTTAAGGGAATTAGTGATAAAGTTTATTTGCCACTAAGACTCCAAGGCTCCAAGAAACTGCTTTTGTTTTGGTTTTCCCTTGGTGTCCTTCGAGCCTTGGTGGCTATTGTTTTTGCCACTAAGACTCCAAGGCTCCAAGAAACTGCTTTTGTTTTGGCTCTCCCTTGGTGTCCTTCGTGCCTTGGTGGCTATGGTTTTCTGCCACCAAGACTCCAAGGCTCCAAGTAATTGCTTTTGTTCTGGTTCTCTCTTGGTGTTCTTCGTGCCTTGGTGGCTATGGTTTTTGCCAATAAGACTCCAGGAAGGTTAAACCAAGGCAACACTTTTTCGTTTCAGGTACTCTATAATGCTATGCACATAAACCTCTTCGGCCGAAAGGATATCATTTTTAAGCATCCAGCTCCCCTTCTCAAATTCAAAATAATCGTTGCTTTTTTGTTGGGTATAGGTACCATAATGAATAGCCTGAAACTCGAACACATAACCCTTTTCTCCATCATAGCCAAAATCGATTGAAAGGTTAGGAACATCGAGGGCAAGAAAATATTCGCGAACAAAATTGAGCATGCCCGAAGGAAATTCAGCAGTACTGCCACTGCGGTAATCGATTCCGCTACCACTAGCCCTAAAATCGTTTAATCGTACACTTCTTTTAAGTAAATAGTATTTTTCGCCATAAATTAAAATCTTCCAATCGTTTTTTAATCCGGCAACAAAGGGCTGAATGATAAATTTATTCTGATAAGCCGACTCTGTCTGATAACCTTTATGCAGCAAGGTACGAACCTTTTCCTTCCATTGAATTTTATGCGAATAGCTACTGCTCAGTTTCTTTGCCCCAGTTAACAATTCGCTCGCATGGCTGGCTTTAAACACACCCCGGCTTTTGGCACCGGCTGCCAGTTTGAATACGCAAGGAAATTTTATTTTTCCTGCATCTACTGCAGTTTTAAGCTCATCGTAGGTTCCGAAATATTTCCCTGGCAGTGTTTGCAGATTTGCAGGAAGTGCAACCTGACTCAGCACTTCCATATAAACCTTGTTGTTGTTGGCCCTTAGAAAATCGGCCCCGGGAAGTAATTGAGCCCCTGCCTTGCTAAATCCATACACCACATCTTCGATAAAACTTTTATATAACAGCTTATACTCTTCTGACGAAGAAACCAACACTATTTTCCCTTTCCAGTCGACACCATAAAAAGCAACTTCCGATGCCTTTAGAAATACCGGAGTAATCCCTTGCTTTTCGAAAAGCTGTTTTAACAGGTTCTTGTCGAACCCCGAGCGGTAAGGTTGTGCATTGAATTTTGATCCGAAAATACCTTTGTAATCGGTGAGGCAATAAATATTATTCTTATAATTCATTCACTTATAACTGTTGTTTTAATGTACTGGATTTATATTTTGAGACAGCTTTTTTGCTGAATAAAAAACTGTTGCCTCTAAATTGTGATGTGATCGAATAATTCTTAAATACAACTTTAAAATCGCTTTTAATACTCTAAAACTTATTCTTTTCTCCTTAATTGATGGAGAAAATACATGTTGAACTTCAAAACCTCCAGATTTTAATTGTTCCTTAACCTGACCGATAGAATATTCTGTAATGTGCAAATTTGAAATAAAATTTATGGGTTTGCCCATTACCGTCCGCAGTAAGTTGGACAAACGATACCTGCTAGGTGTTGAAATAATTATTAGACCCTTAGTTTTTAAAATACGACTTATCGATTTCAATAAGCTTAACGGATCTGGCACATGTTCCCATAAATTGTTGCAAATAACTATATCAAAAAACTCATCACCATAGGGAGGATAAAATGCATTTGCTACAATAAAATCTATACCCTTATAATTAGAATTAGCAAAATCAATTGCAGAGATCGAATAGTCTAACCCATATAACTCAAATGTAGGGTATACTTCTTTTATTTTATTTGTGATATGACCCTGACCGCAGCCTAGGTCCAGAACCTTTTTCGTCAGTTTTGAATTAGCGATATAATTTTGAATAAGTTCAAGTGTGCAATCTAATCTACGTTGATGAAACTGACTATTTAGATTTTCAATAACAGTGTATGGATCTGAAATTGAATATTCATCTGAACGTTTTAATTCGTTGGGTTCTAAAAAAATATAGAAGCCATTTTGATGTTTACAGCATTTATAACCTTTACCCTTATTGTTTATCCAATCCTCAAAAGAGCAGCTCTCATTTTTAATATCAATAACGGTTTGATTATTAAGATTGTAATATTCAATCATTTTTAGTGTTTATTTAGGGGTTAGCTAATATCATAAAGCCTTTTTAATAGCTTGAAAATATGCTGCTAGTTTTAAAATTTCCCTTTTTTCTAGGGAAGTTTGTTGGTCAAAATCTGAACCAGAAAGTTCAATATTGGGTAACAAATAAATCAATTTTAAACTATCATTATTAATTGTAGAAAGAACAATTTGCTTATACCAAGCATCATAATCTGTAGTTTTTTGATACATCTTATTGTTTTTCCGAAATTTATGATTCATATAGTAAAAATATGCCGCTTTTGGCCATAAATAGGGTAAACATAAATCCTTTACTCTATACAATCTATCAAATCGAGTAATTGAAAATTCTGGATATAAATAATTAATTGCTTTTGCATATAAAACTTTAGAATTAAAATTCAGAAAAGGATTGTCTTTAAACATTGTTTTATGTAAAAAGCTAATGTTTGAATTTAAAAGCATATCCAAGAAATCAGTATCCATAAATGGCACTACTAATGATGATTTGTTGCGGTAAACATTATTAACAGCACCAAATAATTTTGAATACACTTCATTAATAACAAATTTTAGAATGTTCAGGTTATCCCCTACTGATAAATAAACCTTGATTGTATCGATATAACTATCCCATATAGTGTGTATATAGGCGTGATTTAAAAACTTCGACTGTTTAATCTTGTTAAAGAAAACTTCAGAATTAAAATTCTGACTATTCGTTAATAATAATTCTGAAGCAAAATTAGTTACCATAGCTTGTGCACCAATGGATTGGCCATTTACCAATTCACCCCCCATAAAGCCTGCAATAATATTGGAAGGTGGAATGAACTCATTAGTATATTCAAATTCAACAAGGCTTCTATATGCAGGATTTTCGATATTTTTATTAAGGTAATTTTGAAAAACTGTATCAATATTCGCAATGTAATTTTTATCCAGTTCAATAAATTTATGTAAACAAACAAATTGTAAAATGAAAGGCTTTATTGTCTCTGATTCGATATTATTGTATTGACCAAAAGTAAATGTATTGATCTCTAGATTAATTTGTTTGCATGCTGCTAAAATTGCTCTAGAATCAAATCCACCTGTCATAGAGATATAATTTGGTATGCTTGGCACTAGATTTTTGTTAATTGATTTTACTAATTCATTGGCGAAATCTTTGTGGGTAATTCTATGTGTTTTTTTTAATCGAAAATTATCCGCATAATTAAAACAAACCTTAATCGAAAAAGAATTATCCTCTAGAAGAATCTTTGTTCCCCCATTAAATCGTTTAATGTCTTTAATAATTGTACGTTCAAGCAGAGTATAATTGAATAAAACTATATCGAGCAATGCGAAGCCATCTGGCACTTTTTCAGAAAATTTTAGTATATCCTGAAATTCAGAAGATATTACAAGGTTGTTACTGTTTTGGATGTAAAAAATATGGTAGAATCCAAAAACGTCTGTATAAAGGGTAAGAACCTGGGTTTGTCGGTTTAGAAAAAGTATATAGCCGTTGGTTAGTTGATTAATGTTTACTTCAATGGTGTTAAGGGCTGGATTCGCAGCAATTAAACTATTAAAACCTGGATTCACATCGCCTATAACGAAAATTTCGTCACTCTCAATTAAAAGTTCCCTTTCTGAAATATGGGTATTTGCTTCGTAGTGAAGATAGGAATTGCCAATCTGTATATGCTTTCCACCAAATGCTACTAAAACATTGCTAAAAAGAAATCTCATAGCTTCAATTTTCAGTTAATTGATTTTGAGTTTGGACTGTATCTAACAACCCTGTATGCCTGATATAACCCAGAATTGCACCAAGCAACAAAAAGAATATTGAACGAAAAGTAATGATAGTTACGCTGCCGTTAAAAGATACAAACACAGATATTAAAAATAACCCTAAAGCTGCAGCCTTATAATCGGAATAAGCTTTAATATTTGGTATGCGGCTTATTTTCCGGTAAAGTGCCAGGTAAATTGACAAATAAAGAAGAAATCCAAATAAACCTACACTATAAATCAGTTTTGCGAAATCGGTATGAAACATCCTACCTGTGATTTTTTCGTTTTCAATATTCTCTGCAAACAGATTATTGCCATAGCCAAATAAAACCTTGGCTGGTTCATTAAAGCTTGAAATCTGTTCGAAAATATACACATTCTCCAGAAAGCGTTGTTCGGTTTTATAAAAATCTTCTTCAAACCTACCGGTGTTTTTTCTTGCTTCAAATCGCTTTAACAATACATTTTCGTAAAGTGGGTAGGATACTAATAGAATGGTTAATGCAATTCCAAAAAATCGAAGCATCTTAACTCGTTGGCGTGTGTATAGTAAAAATCCTATTAAACCAACCAGAGGTATAAACATTACTGTGCGCCTTATTGTAAGCAGCATAAAGATATATAGAACCATGCTTAGCAAGGGCAACAACCACCGCTGATACTTAGGTGGATTACTCTTTAAAATTAGTGGCACCAGACTAATAACAATACCCGGCCCATACAATCCGCTACTCCCAAGCAAACCTATCACATCTTCTTCCTCATCGTATTTGCTTAAATAATCGAAAGATTGCCCAATGCCAAACAAATAACCAAGAGAGGTAGCAACAATGGCTACCACCAGAACCCAAAATAAACTATGCAGCAGACGAAATAATTTTTGTTGTGTATTAAAATAGTTGTAGGCTACAATAAAGGTGAGCATCGAAAAAATTACCTGAATCACTGCCTTAAAGGAGTACATAAACTCGGCCGACTGGGTAAGTAAAAAGATAATCCAGCCAAAGAATAAGTAGAAAGGAATAAAAAACCGATTGCCGGTAATGTATTTACGGGCACTGATAAAAAATATCAGAAAAATAATTCCGCGTATATAGGCCGGTGTAGAAAACCCTTCGAAAAAATTAAACGACATGTCCATGCCCAGGCCAAAGAAGGGAATAAAAAAGATAAAAGCGGCTTTTTGTTTTATCGACCAATAAAACAAAAACAGAAAAAAGGCATATAAAATTATTTCACCCATCTATCAAATGCCCACAGGGCTTATAAAAATATCGTTAATATCTTCAATGAGCTTTACATGCGGTGGAAGGTATTTTTCGTAATTAAGTTCCTGAAGAATCGGATAAAGCCAATAGAAACGGTTCGTTTCGACATGGTAAAGGTTGGTGGCAGAATACCAAGAACAGATGATCGAATGACGCAAATAATAGGTAATTAACTCAGCATTTACAGGTTCGGTGATAAACACTGTATCTTCGTCGAGGTGTTTTTTATACAGATCTATATTCTCAATAGCCTTGGCCTTTATTACAAACTTGTAGCCATTGGCTAAAGCCAATTTTCGGAGCTGGCACATGATATCGATTTCGGTACCTTTATATTTATTGAGGTATTTTAATGAGCCAAGCGTTAAATATAAAAACACTTTCTCGCGGGTATCTAAATAATTCGATAATCTAAAATTATAAGCCGCTTGTATTTTGCCCAGTATTTCGTCGGAAGCAACACCCAGATTAATTTTTTCGATGGGTTTCTTTGACGGTATATTTACCTTTTCGGGGTAGAGTGTTACCAATTTATCGTACAGATTACTGGTTCCCCACTTAAAAGTAAAACTTAGCTTGTATCCTTTTAGGTAGCGGAAATAAGCGTACTTATACCAGGCCTTCAGATAAGCCTTATAGCTAAAAGGCTTTTTATGATACCCAGCGGTACCATCCATAAATAATAAAACGCGGCATGAAAAGAGCCTGCGAAATAAATTTACCAGACACACATTGATATTTACCGTATCGTGAAAAATAACAAGCTCGTCGAAGGGTTGAATGTGCTGCTTGATCCAAGTTTCGTAGTCAAAGCGCTTACCAGGCCCTGTTTTTACAAAATAATCGTGCAGGTAATAAAACTCAAAGGGTAGCTGGTACCTTCCCTCGTCAATGCGCCTGGCATAGGCATGCTTGGTAAGTATAACCGAAATAAGCTCGTTATTGGGCTCATGCTGGTTATAAAACTGCGTGAGCACCGCAAATAGGTGGAACTCGTTGTTTACAATGTAAAGTCTATTATTATTTTTTTTTATCATTTCTAAACAATTTAGAAAAACATCCAAATCAAATTATTAGATCAAATTTGATTTAAATCGCAAAATCAATTCATTTAAAATTAAAGCATGGCCTCTTTTACTAATATGATATCCATCGGATGTATATAATGAATCATCTATGGGAAGGAATTTATCGATACATCCGGCAAGAAATTCTACATTCTGATAATTCTGGGCGATATTTATAAATATTGAGTTATATAAATCTATTTGCTCTTGTATTTTATATGATTTCTTTTTTTGCTTTGATCCTGCTGGTAAAATAGGGATAATAATAATTTGTTTTGAATTCCTGAATCTTTCAATAAAGTATTTAATGTTATCTGCAAATCTACCAGGGCTAGTATAGGTAATCTTATAAAGCTTGGTAAGTCTTAAATGATACTTGTTTGCAAGATATTTTATAACATTGCGAAAAATAGGTAGCATATTAATAAAACGCACTGCCTTCTCAGAGAATACCCTCCTTGCACAATCTACAATGCCAATTTGTAAAATTACGTACTCACTATCGTATAAATCTAAGTTCAGATCAATAATTCTTCGTAGCTCTTTTGAACTAAGTGCTTTTTGTGAGTAAATAAAATTGTAGTAACCAATGTTCTGATTCATATAATTAAAAACACCACAAGGCCAGGTATCAAAAAATCTAATATCCTCTAAATCCCTTCTTGGCGCCCCAACACTATCAGTTATTATCATTTTGCAGGTAATCTATATTATCGGTTGACTTTAAAAGTTTGCTCCTAGTAATAAAATAGGCTAGAATAAAATAAAATAAATCTATTAAAAAGATTGCCCAAGCTATACCTTCTATTTTGTTAGAGAAAAAATATGGAACAAAGAAAGGTAATACAGCAGAAAGAATAATATATGCAGATGTTATTATTAGCCTCTCTCGATAGCCCTTTACACTATTTAATGAAGCAATACCTATAAAGGAGCTATATATTACACCCGACAATAAGGCCATTTTACAAGGAAATATTGAATCTGTATATTTCGGGAAAAAGGCTGTAATAATTTCTGGCATGTAATAAAATATAGGTATTATTAGTATCCCGAAGGAGATCAATAGCAACAAGGAAATACTTTTAACCGGCTTCCATAATAATGCTGGATTATTAGTAGCACCTATTTTAAATGAAAATTTCGGGTAAATAAATTGTGCAACTGACTTTGGCAGGATACTAATTCCATTTCTAATTGCAAATACTGGAGCAAAAATTCCTAATAATAAAATACCTCCATAATACAATATTGAAAATTTGATGAAGGTCTTTGAAACACCATATAAATATCCCATCAGATATATTGGCATACCCGTTTTAAAAAGTAAAACGAAATTAGCTCGTTTAAAAGTTCCAGTGACTTTTACGGGGTTAATCATTATTAGCAACCCTAAAGAGAAAACACTCGTTAGTATATTGTAAAATAGATATCC
Organism: Bacteroidales bacterium; assembly: GCA_035913795.1. Lineage (GTDB taxonomy): Bacteria > Bacteroidota > Bacteroidia > Bacteroidales > UBA10428 > UBA10428. Next base: position 40,513 of record JAMIIA010000158.1, on the reverse strand, counting down.
CTGATACTTAAAAAGGAAAATAATAGGCAAGAGTAAAATTGCAATTATCCCCTGAAAAAGAAATGACTTAGATAACTTGTTAAAGGCTGTATTGGTTCGAAATAAGGTCAATACATAATCTTTATAAAAGCTTATAGCCAGCATAAGCATAACTGTCGTAAAAGTGAGTAAATAGTTAGTAGGTTTACCTTGTAAAACAAAGTAACCTAAAAGAACTATCCATATGAATAAAGTTGCAATAAGACAGAAAAAAGTATAAGCTTTTGTTGTTGCGGCTAATTCAATGGCTGTTTCATTTCTGTTCTTTCCAAGAAGAAAGGGGAACTCCCTAGACAAACCAGTAGTTATGCCTAAGTTGCCAATTACGGCATAAGTATTTATCATAATAAGTAATTGCCACACACCCATTTCCTCGGGACCAACCCACCGAAGCACTAAAAATCCTGCAACTATATTTACAATGGTTGTGAATGAAACAGAGCCGATAAAAAAAATACCAGTTTTAAAATGCACTTTATACTTATTGTATTTGGCAATCAATAATTTCGATATAGTACTTAGCTTTAAAATTGGCACAATAAACTAGATATTAATTTCTCTTTATCAATTCGGTTTTAATAGCATTAAATATTTTTTCGGCTGAATTATTACCAATTAATTTTTTTGCTGTCTTATGCATATCCAATAACAGGCTGCGGTTGGCATTCACATCATATATTATCTGGTTAAGGGTTTGGTCAAGGTCCGAAAAAAGTCCGCCGTTGAATATTACTTTGTTTTCGAGTAATTCTCGCACTAAAAAATATCTATCGTTTTGCTCGTAAAACACAATAGCAGGCAAACCTGCATATACGGCTTCGTATACAGTAACTCCGCTTGTTGTTATGAGCAAGGCTGTATTTTCAAGCACACTCCACATCGAATGGTTGGTTTTTGCCAAAATAATTTCATGAGGGGTACCTGATACTATTTCGTTAACAAGTTCGTCGTAAGAGTGCTTGTAGCCCTCACCTAACATCACCCAAAAAACAATTGGTATTTCGAGATTTTTAAGAACACTAAGAAGTTTTAGGGTTTTATTCGCAGCATCGGCACCGCCCATTGAAATTGCTACGGCCAATTTGCTATGATTGAGAGCCGTCTTATAATTAGTGGTGCTAATTTTTTTGCAACCTTGTTGAATGATCGAATATTTTGGCGAGCCAACTTTTTTTATTGGTAAATCTTTAATATCATCGGAAAAATAGCAAGTCCGGTTAATGATTAAATGCATGTGATGCATCTGATCGAAAACTGGTGAGATAGAAACAAGCAGGCGCGTATGATTTTTTACGGAAAGGAGCAAATCCATTCCCAGGCTAAGGGTATCAAAAATTGCTACCTCATAGTTGCCCTCAATCTTTACCTCACCCTCGTGGTTATATAGCTTATACTTTAATGTAAAATCGTTTAGCAGGTTGGTTACATAGGGTTCGCCAATAACCCGAAAATCGATTTGGTTTTCAGGGGTAAGTATGGCAAATTCTCCGGCAAGGGTTTTAGAACGGCTCAGGTGCCCGAGTCCCAGACTAGTAGATGCTTTGCATATAAATAAAAACTTCATCAATCGATAAGGTCAAAAGAAAGGGGTTGGTATTGGCCAATTGTTTTTATAGCCTTTTTGCCAATTACCAAATCGGCCTGGTTGGCAGTAAGTATGTTCGAAGGTCGAACAATAAGCAAATCGTCTTCGCAGATTGTTTTGCCGGCAGGAATTTCGTGGGCTGCATAAACCGATCGACGGGCACGCTGTTTTACATAGAGCTCATCCCCTTTTAATTTGGTGGAGGCAGGCAGCAAAGCCATTACTGCGCTGCGTATATCCGTTACATATTGTTTAAACACATCGGGTTCGGCAGCATGTTTATGATCGAGGCCTTCCTGGTTACAATCGAGTGTGATATGCTTTTCGACATGTTTTACACCCTTTGCAACTGCCAAACAGGCAGCAATACTGCTTTTTGTGTGATCGGAAAAGCTTACGGGGTAGCCAAATTCATTTTTAAGCACATCGATAAAACCCAGATTCATATCGGCTGTTTGCGAAGGATAGGCCGAAACACAATGCATGAGTGTAAGCTCACTGAACCCGGTTTTTTCAAGTTCAGTGACTGTATATCTGATTTCTTCGATATCGGACATGCCGGTAGAAACAATCATAGGCTTTCCGCAGGCAGCTACTTTTCTTAAGAAAACTGTATTATTCAAATCGGTGGAGGCAATTTTTATAAAGGGAGCCCCTAAATGAAGCAACAGGTTTAAACTGGGCATATCAAATACCGATGCGCAAAAAATAATGTTTTTCGATCTGGAATAATCAGCCAGTTCATGGTATTGCGCATCGGTAAACTTTGTCTTCTCACGCAAGTCCCTTACGTAATTGATATCATAATGACCAAACTCGTAATTACCTGGCAGATATAAACCTTCGGTATTAATAATCTGAAATTTAACGGAATCTGCACCAGCCTCCACAGCCAAATCTATCAGTTTTTTGGCTGTTTGAATATCTCCGTTATGGTTCGAACCTATTTCGGCAATGATATGTGGATTTATTATTTTGCTCATCGTCCGATAACTTCTTTGGCAAATTTTTCAAAATTCGAACTTAACACCTGCCTTAAATCAGCCCAAGTGGTTGTTTTTAGCTTTAAGCGTATTTTTTCTAGTTCAGAAAGATTACTGAGTCTGTGATTAAATTCCTTTATCAGGTTATCTTTAAGCATGTTGATATTCCACTCGGCCATATTTACTGTTTCGAGCATACTCAGCGCCCGTTGATCATAACTAATTTTTATGGCAGGAATCCCATAAGCCATGCAGGGTAAAAAAGAATGCAGCCTATAAGTTAGATTAAGTCTGGTATTTCTGAGATAAGAAAGGTAAGTATATACATCCTCTGTATACAAATAATCGATTCCTACGAAAGTAGCCGCAAAAGGTATATCGCGGTGATCGTGGCAAAGTAGTTTGATGTTATAAAAACCTTTCTCCTTAAGAATTGCAATCATTTCGAGTATTTGTTCTCTGACAAGGTACTGCTGCGATACAGGAATACTCATCAAAGTAGGAGTGCGCACGGAGATGAGGGCATCTGTTTTGTCCGATTCATATACCGGCACACTATGCTGTGGAATCTCATCCATAAACAAGGTTGGGCAACCCCCCAGTATGTTTTGCACTCCAATGCTGTCAAGATGTGCTTTTGTAGCCTTATCTCGAGAGAGGGAAACAAATGCTTTGCTGTTGAGCAATTTTATTTTGTCATCGGGCATCACATCGGTTCGGTCAGATAACTCGAGGTTTTTATTGTATACTTTACCCCTGGCCAAACTGCAAATCATAAGAGGTACATCAAGCGCATTCATCGCGGTTGGGCTTATCTCCAATTCTCCATTTTCGTACAAATTGCCCCCACCTACAATGACGCCATGCCCAAAATGGTTGATTTCATAAACAGTCTGGGAGCTCAACCCCGATTTACGCTGGTTTTCATATTTACCAGTAGCTGGTAGAGAAATGACATTAAAATTCTGCTTGAACGATTGTCTGATAAAATGATTCATTGCAAGGTAGATCACATCGTTCCCAATGTTAAAACCCTTTGGCCTTATACTATAGAGGTTTATCATTTTACAAGGTATTAAATTAAGATATGACTATTTTTTTTCGAACTGTATAGTTATTGTTGTATTTCAGATCCATGTATTCTGAATATTTAATCGAATGGTTATCGGGTAATTTTACCATCTTATCCGGATCAGCAGCTACCTTCATGTCGAGGTGATTAATAATGTCGGAAAGACTTACCTCCTCGGCATTGTGCTTACCGGTTTTTTCAAGTAAACTTAATACACGCTGATAATCCTCGGGGTAATCGACTGAGAGATTAATTTTTTCGAGAAAAGATTTACTGCATTCCACATCAATGCTTCCTTTTCTAGCTTCTTTATCATTCAATACATACCAGGTTAGGTATTCAGAAGTGTTGGGATTTTCGAGCTTCAGATAAAGGTTCCACAAATAAACTGCAGAATATAACTCAGCCGAAACCCCCGTTGGCACATTATTAACACGCACATAGTCCAAGCCATTTTCAAGATAAAGCTTCACCATTTCATCAATCAAATAGGGGTCGGTAAATGGGTTATCGCCTGTGACTCTGAAAACTGCACCTGCTTTCTCCTGCCAGACAAGCGACAGCATGCGGTCAATCACCGAAACAGGATGTCCGGTAAAACACTTCATACCTTTTTCTTTCGAAACAGACAAAAGCGGCGCATCTTCTGGCAAATAAGAAGTAGTTAAAAAAACATCCTTAATATTTTTCGACAGAGAAAGTCTTTTGTATAATGCATGGATAAGAATATCACTGCCAAGCGGTTTGAGCACTTTCAAGGGTAAACGTTTTGATTTAAGGCGCGCAATAAGTGCTACAATTACTTTCTGTTTTTCAAACGAATGTAACTGACTGGTAATGTAATCGGAGTGATTTTCAGAACGCTTAAATATCCCTTCTGTTATTTGCTTTTTAAAAACAATATTCCTGATTTTTTTTTCTGCCTCCCCTGGATGTTTTACTTTTCGTCCCAATGCTTTCTCATAGAGTCGCACGGTGCTAACCATCACTTTAAAAGCTTCTGGTTCAAGAGAAACCTGCCAGTCTGGTTGGCGCTGTTTGCGACTGAGCGTAATGTGTTTTTCGAAGTAAGCACAACCTTTGGCAAGAGCCATTAAGGGAATACCTGTGGTATCCGTTGTATGATCAGCAAAACCAATATCTAAGTCATAATCATCGCGCACTGCATCGAGGGTATTTAGCCCCAATTCGTCAAATTCCGTCGGGAAATTGCTAAATCCAGTTAAAATGCAAACAACATGATCTTTTAAGAGTTGCAAGGCAAAATTAATTTCGAAATTGGTGGAGTATTGCGTTTCTAATAAGACCCTGCAATCGTTTTTCGAAACTATCTTTTCAAGCAAAGATTTGTTTAAAATGTCGGTGCCATGTATTTTAAAAAACCTATAACCTTGTTGATAGCAAAATTCAAATGATGCTATATCCAATGCACATGGAATTAACGCGATATCGATCGATTTACAACGACTAAAAAACTGTACCCATTCTGCTTCATTTATCTCCAGCTTTTGAAAAAAATCGAACTTAGGATGATTTTTTATAGCAAACTCATCTACTTTAAGTATCTGGAAGGTAAAAAAATCGGCGCCAGAATTTTTAGATGCCTCTGCCATGTCCATCAAACAACCGATTGAACCATTATGATTCGAAGCACTCTCGGCAATAATATACATATTCTATTGGTAATTTAATTCTCCAAGGAATTAATATGTTCTCTTATTATATTTCAAAGGAAAATCATTCCTTTTCAAGGTTTCTCTATAAGATCTAAGTTTTTTTTCTAAACAAATCTCTGAAAAAGCTTTTGCTTACTATTTCCTCATCATAATAATTATGCCTGTAGCTATAGGTGTAGCCATAGCCATATTCGTAGCGGTAGGAATAACCATAGTAACCTTTTAGCTGTATGTCGTTTACCACCACGCCTACATTTTTTATGCTGCGTGTTTTGGCAATGTGGTTAATCAGGTCTATTACCTGCCTGTCGGAGTAGTTATGCCTGATTACAAATAAGAAAGCATCGATCAGGTGCTTGAGGGTCATGGTATCCGACACAATGGCTACCGGTGGGGTATCGATGATGATAAAGTCATACTCCTTCTTTGCCTGCTCCAGGAATTGCTGCATTCGTGCAGAGTCGATCAGCTCAGCCGGGTTGGGGGGTATAGGACCCGAGGTGGCCACCCATAAATTGGCAATGTTGGTAGCGTTTATCACCTCCTCATAGCTGTTGCGGTTAATCAGGTAGGTACTCAATCCAGTCTCGTTGGTAAGGTTAAACACCTTGTGTATTTTGGGTCGGCGCAAATCGAGGCTTAGCAGCAGGGTTTTGCGGCCAGCCATAGCAAAAATGGTAGCCAGGTTCACCGAACAGAAAGTTTTTCCCTCGCCGCTTACTGCCGATGTCACCGCAATTACTTTTTCACCGGGTTCTTTTAGCAGGTATTGCAAATTGGTGCGCATGGCACGAAACGATTCGGCCAGCGATGAACCAGGCTTTTCGTAAACCGGCAGCTCGCCACCCTCATCGAAGTGGCCTATGTTACCCATTACCGGTACACGCAAGTTGGTTTCGAGGGTGCGGCGGTCGGTAATTCTGGTATTGAAAAATCCGATAATGAGCAGCAGGCTTAAGGGCATACCACCACCCAGGGCAAGGGCCAGCATGTAGTTGGCCGATGTTTTGGGTTTTACCATCACCACGTTTTCGGAACGGGCCACATCGAGGGGTTTGTGGTCGGAGTTGTTCGAAGCCTTGGTAATGCCAGCCTCAGCACGTTTTTGTAAAAGAAAGGTATAAATCTGGTCGTTGATCGTAAATTTACGCTGTATGTTAATCAGTTGCCGTTCGGTGCCTGGCAGCTTTTGCACCTGGGTGTCGATGCGGGCTATGCGCTCTTCGAGGGCTTGCATGGCCAGACGGTTGCTCTCAACCAGGTTCTGAAGGTTTTCGCGCAGCACCTTGCGGGTATCTGCAATCTGGCTGGCCAATTGCAGGTTTTGGGGCGAATCGGCCTGCAGACTGAACTCAAGGGTGCGTTTTTTCATGTTCTGCTCGTTGAGCGAGGCCACCAGCGAATTAAGCAGTTGATCGTGTATGCCAATAACCGAGGGAGCCACCACATCGGAAAAATCTGTTTTATTGTCGATGTATTCGAGCAGGTAGCGAAAATAGCGGTCGTTCATGTCGAGGGTAACTTTTTCGCTTTGCAGGCTCTGCACCTGGCCAAAAAGAAAGTTAGCCTCCTGGCTTAGGTCCATCACCTTGTTGGCCGAACGGAAATTCTGCAGCCGAAGGCCTGTTACTTCGAGTGAATCGACTACACCCTGAAGCTGGTCGTCGATAAAACGCATGGTATTTTCCGAAGTAAGGTTTTTACTCTCGAGGTTGGCACGCACGTATATCTCGCCAAGCTTGTTGAGGTAATCGGCCAGTTGCTGTGGTACAAAACCTGTCATGCTTAAAAACAGAATAGAGCCTTTGTCGTCGTTCACCGTCACATTCAACCTGCGGCTATAGCCAAGGGCCATCTTGTTCAGGTTGTTCACCACAAAAAAATACTTGTTCGAATGTTGCCGGTCATGCACATAGTTCGAGGCATCGCGCAGGTAGAGGGTAAAAACACTTTCCCCTAACTTCACTGTTTCGCCAAAAAAGTAGGTTTTCTCTAACTTATCGCCCAGACTGAGTTTATACTTTTGCGACGAAAGCAGGGTCACATCCATGCGGCCTGTACCTTTTTGCTGCGTAGCCGAATCGGGCACCACCACAAAAGGCGAAGAAAGGTAAAGCTGGGTTTCGGCTATGCTTCGGCGCCCCACAGCCGTATAGGTAACGCCAAAGTCGAGCTCCTCGAGCGAGAGTCGGGCGAGTTTGTATGATTTCAGGATGGTAATCTCGTTTTCTACCACCGCTTTGCGGTTCCGGTTGCGCACACGCGAAAGCTCGTCGAGCATACTCTCCACACTACCTGCTGCCGATTGCTGTTCGCCAATAATTATTGAACTATTCACGCTGTAAACATTTTGCGCATAGCGGTTTACCAGGTAAGCAATGGTGAGCGAAACAAAAAGCGTAATGGCAAACCACCACCAATGGCTTAAAACAAGAAAGATGTATTTCTTTATGTCTATTCCTTCTTCCTCGGGCAGTGTAATAATTCCTTGCGGGCTTTCCATTCTCGCGTTTGCTATTTGGGTTGAATGTAATTAAGCACCAGAATAAAGGTAGTGATGCTGGTAAGAAACAAGGACCAGACGGGAATGTTATTTCTGAAATTCTGGCTCTTCACGGGTTCCACATACACAATGTCGTTAGGCAGCAGAAAAAAACCATCGGAAACCAAAATAGCTTTATCGGTAAGGTCGAGGCGGTGTGTTTGGGTGCCATCTACACTTGGGCGAATCACCATCACCTTGCGCCTTTCGCCAAAGGGAGAAATATCGCCTGCCTGGCTAATGGCTTCCAATACGGTTAGCTGGTTGTTGAAATTGGTATAGATTCCGGGACGGTTCACCTCGCCCAGTACCGAGTATTTAAATGAAATAAGCTTTACGATTACCGTCGGATCCTTGAGGTACAAATAAGTTTGCTGCTCGATAAGTTTTTTAGCCTCCTCGAGGGTATTGCCAACCACGTGTACCTTGCCCACAATGGGAATTTCCACATCGCCCGAATCGGACACATTGTATCCATAAAGATAAAAACTGGCTTCGTTGTTAAAGATATTTGCCGCAGTGGAGGGGGTAGCATTCATTACCTCGCTCACCTCGCGGTTCATGGAGATAATGCGCACATAAAGGATGTCGCGCTGCTGAATGCGGTAAGCCGGCACCTGGTAGGGATAATAACCCAATGAATCAGTTTTTAGAGCTTCATTATCCTGCAACAGCACCAGGTCCTTGTAGCGCGTACACGAAGCCATAGCAGCTAGTAGCAGAATGAAATATAAAGGGGCTGTTCTCTGGTTCATGTTTTAGAAACAAACGATTCAGGGGATGAATTTACTACTTTTTTACCAATTTGCTCTTTCAAGCTGGCAACAGCTTACAAATGAATTGGATTCAGAGCAGCTATCAGGCTTTTTTCTTCTTTACTCCATTCTTAAATCGGGTTCAGGAATAGGTTTTTCGATAGTAAACCATCCGTTACGAGGCTTTTTCGGCAAGCTCTAATTTCAGGTGGGTGATTGGAATATTTACCAGCAGGTTTTGTTCGATATGATCGAGGGATACTCTCACCCTTCTGCCTCTTACGGTTTCAATAAGTTCGCCAGTAAGTCCTGCAAGAGAACCCACCACCACTTCTACCTTTTGGCCGGGTAGAAAGATGCCACAGGATGTTTCAATCTCGGCATCGCTTTTCACCAGAAGTGCAAGGTTATCGATTTGCCTTTGGGGAATTTCCATGGGCTTTCCATCGAAACAAACGTACTTTACAACTCCCTCGGTTTGAATTACTATCTCAAATTCCCTGTAATTGGTTCTTACAAACACGTACGAACGGATTAATGGCACGTGTACCATTTTTTTACGGTCGCTCCATTGGCGAAGCGTTTTTTGTATGGGCAAAAAAGCATCGATGCCCTGCCAGCATAAATGGCAAAACACTTTTTTTTCGGCTCTCGATCGGGTGTAAACTGCATACCAACTGCGAGGTACAGCAGTATTCAATTGCACTTCCACTAACTTAAAGGGTGTTTGGGTTGTGGGTATAAAAATAGGAATTGTATTCAAATATTCTAATGGTAGCCTAAAAAAATGCAGAAAATCTCAATTCAAACTCCCCCCTCTAGCCGGCTGGGGCGCTGCCCGCAGCCCACAATAAGCTGGGCTTTCAGCCCGCCACATTGCTAATTTGTTGCGCCCCGAAGGGGCAGCTCATTTCGACCCGCTGGCAACGCCGTGGGTTTACAGCCGTTGGCTGGAGTAGTAGCATGGAGGGTTAACAAACTATGCATTACTTACAACTAAGCCACTGAATTCAGAGCATAAGGCTTAAGTTCAAAGGTGATTATAAAAACAATCTCTATCTGCCATCCTTCTGTTCTGGGCTTTCAGCCCGCCACATTGTAGCTTTGTTGCGCCGCGGGTTTACAGCCGTTGGCTGGAGTAGTAGCATGGAGGGTTAACAAACTATGCATTACTTACAATTAAGCCACTGAATTCAAACCATGCCGATTAAGTTCCGGAGTGAATATTCAGACAATCTCTATCTGCCATCCTTCTGTTCTGGGCTTTCAGCCCGTCACATCGCTAATTTGCAACGCCGCGGGTTTACAGCCGAAGGCTGGAGTAAAACCAATATGCGGAAAAAGAATTCTTCTGAAAAATGAATTACAAAAATTCTTTATAAATTGTACAATAAAATAATTACTTCCTTAAGTCATTCTCCTCACTATCGGCAATTCCCAGAGTTGATAGGTAATTTTAGTCAGGCTATTGTAAACAGAAAAAAGGCTTTGTATCATTATGTCGCAGTCGCTATCAAAACTTTACATTCACCTTGTATTTCATATTAAATACAACAGTGTGCCCATCCGTTATACTGATAAAAAACTGCTTTATGCCTACATGGGTTCAATTATAAAAGACAATCAATCGATTCCCATTATTATTAATGGCGTCGAAAACCATGTACACATTTTATGTGTAATGTCGAAAAATATAACCCTTGCTAAACTAACAGAGGAAATTAAAAGACATAGCAGTAGATGGATAAAAACACTTGATTCTTACTACGCGCAATTCGCCTGGCAGAGAGGCTATGCCGGATTTTCCGTAAGTTATAGTTCACATGAAAGAGTTAAAAGGTACATCGAGAACCAGGAAGAACATCACAGAAAAAAAACCTACCGCGATGAGTTGATAAGATCTTTAGAAAACCACCAAATAGAATATAACGAACAATATTTGTTTAGCGATTAAGCTGCCCTTTCAGGGCGATTCCCCCTCCCCACCAGCCGGCTGGGGCGTTGCCCGCAGCCCACAATAAGCTGGGCTATCAGCCCGCCACTTTGCTACTTTGTTGCGCCCCGAAGGGGCAACTCATTTTGACCCGCTGGCAACGCCGCGGGTTTACAGCCGTTGGCTGGAGTAGTAGCATGGTGCGTTACCAAGCTATGCATTACTTGCAACTAAGCCACTGAATTCAAAGCATGCCGGTTAAATTCCGGAGTGATTATTCAGACAATCTCTATTCGCTATCCTTCTGTTCTGGGCTTTCAGCCCGCCACTTTGCTATTTTGTTGCGCCCCGAAGGGGCAGCTCATTTTGACCCGCTGGCAACGCCGCGGGTTTACAGCCGTTGGCTGGAGTAGTAGCATGGAGGGTTAACAAGCTATGCATTACTTACAATTAAGCCACTGAATTCAAACCATGCCGATTAAGTTCCGGAGTGAATATTCAGACAATCTCTATTCGCTATCCTTCTGTTCTGGGCTTTCAGCCCGCCACTTTGCTACTTTGTTGCGCCCCGAAGGGGCAGCTCATTTCGACCCGCTGGCAACGCCGCGGGTTTACAGCCGAAGGCTGGAGTAGTAGCATGGAGCGTTACCAAGCTATGCATTACTTACAATTAAGCCACTGAATTCAGAGCATAAGGCTTAAGTTCCTGAGTGAATATTCAGACAATCGCTATTCTACATCCTTCTATTCTGGGCTTTCAGCCCGCCACATTGCTGCTTTGTTGCGCCGCGGGTTTACAGCCATAGGCTGGAGTAGTAGCAAGAAGTGTTACCGGGCTATGCATTACTTACAACTAAGCCACTGAATTCGGCGCATATCAGTTAAGTTTCGGAGTGAATATTCAGACAATCTCTATTCACCATCCTCCTGTTCTGGGCTTTCAGCCCGCCACTTTGCTACTTTGTTGCGCCCCGAAGGGGCAGCTCATTTCGACCCGCTGGCAACGCCGCGGGTTTACAGCCGTTGGCTGGAGTAGTAGCATGGAGGGTTAACAAACTATGCGATAATTACAACTAAGCCACTGAATTCAAAGCATGAGGCTTAAGTTCCAAGGTGATTATAAAAACAATCTCTATTCACCATCCTACTGTTCTGGGCTTTCAGCCCGCCACTTTGTAGCTTTGCTGCGCCGCGGGTTTACAGCCGTTGGCTGGAGTAGCTAATCAGCAGATAAGATTAAAAGCTAAGCAGGATAATCCTTCCTGAAACACTGAACAGTATGCCGAATGGTTTCTTCAAAGGGAATAAACTGAAAGTCGAGTGCACGGATCAGTTTTTCCGAAGAATAGCGCTGCTGGCGGTGAGCGCTTCGGGCCGACCACCGCGAAAGTGTGGCAGGTTTGCCGGAAATTGCTGAAATAATACTCCCAGCACGCCAGGCTAGCTCTGTCATCCATGGTTTGGCATAACGACGTGGCGGATTTATTCCCAGGGCCAAAGCAATCTCCCTAAAAACTTCCTCGTAGCTTTTATCCTCAGCACTTACAAGGTATCTTTCCCCGACCTGTTTGCTGTTCATTAAGTTAATCATGGCCTTTGCCACGTCACGCACATCCACAAAACCTGTGGTGCCTCGGGTAAAAAAGTTCATCCCCTTTTGCACTTGCCAAAATAACCGGCCGCTGCCCTTTTCCCAATCTCCCGGCCCCAATATCACTGAGGGGTTTACAATAACTGCCTGCAAACCCTCGGCCATGGCTCTCTGCACTTCCAGTTCGGCCAGGGTTTTGGTTCGCGAATACGGCGATACCTTTCCTTCGGGCCAGGGGCAACTTTCGATAAAGAGATTTCCCTCTTTAGGTCGTCCAAGGGTAGCAATGGTACTTACATGCAAAAACTTCCCGATTTTCTTTTCAAGACAGGCATTTACCAGGTTCGAAGTACCATTTACATTCACATTCCACATAGCTTGCAGGTTCTTATTATCAAACGACACCACCGCCGCACAATGATAGACCTGCTTTACTCCCTCCAGGCTCCTGACAAGAGATTCCTGGTCGTTCACATCGCCATAAAACCAGTTAACCTTTTGAACAAGTATATCGGCATCGGTGGAATAATAGCTAAAAATTTTACGGGATTTTTCAATCGACTGCTGATTACGCACCAAGGCACGTACCGAAAAACCATTTTTCAATAGCTGGTAAAGAAGATGACTCCCTAACAAACCAGTACTGCCGGTAACAAGTATCATAGATTGCTTTGAATTGTTTGCCTAAAATAGCAATTATTGCCGAGCGATTTATGAGGGACAGCTTATACACTAATGTGCAAAAAAATAAAACCCAAAAAGATATTCGTGAATAAATAATGTCTAATTTAATGCTATAGAGTCTAAAGAGTGTGCATATGGCGGAGCAGGAGAATTTAGCAAAAGTGCTTGTGGTGGATGATATTCAGAGCAACATCGACTTTGTAACCGATGTGCTCGAACTGGAAAACCTGTCCATATTTGGTGCCTCAACCGGAAAGGGTGCGCTTGAATTGGCCTTTAGTGAAAAACCAGATATTATCCTGCTCGACATTTCGATGCCCGAAATGGATGGCTATCAAGTATGCGAACAATTAAAATCGCATCCTGATACGAAAGATATTCCGGTGATTTTTCTCACCGCGCGGGTTCAAAAGGAGGATATCATTAAGGGATTTGAATTGGGCGCGGTGGATTACATCATCAAACCTTTTAATTTTAATGAACTTATCTCGAGGGTACGCACACACATCGACCTGAAACAAAAAACAGAAAAACTCCAAACCATAAACCTCGAACTTGAATCGATAGTGGAAAGCAGAACAGAAGAACTGCGCTTGACAAACAAAGAACTTCATCGGGCCAACGAAAAACTCACCCGTTTTAATGAAGAACTTTCGAAACTTGATAAAACTAAAACCGAATTTGTTTTGCACATCAACCACGAGCTGCGTACCCCCCTAAACGGCATTCAGGGATACACCACTATCCTGGCTGAACACCTCACCGACCAATCGCAAATAGATAGCCTTAACAGCATCAAAGACCTAACAAACAGGCTTATAAAAGTGTCGGAATTATCGCTGCTTTTTACTGAGCTAAAAACCATTGAGAGCAAGGTAGAAATAAGGCCGGTCGATTTTAACCAAAGCCTTTCGCAAGCCTTGGATATGCGCGAGATCGAAAAGAAAAGAATCGAAATCGAGATCGAAAATCCCTTTGAAACACTTTACGCACTTGCCGAACCAAAACTGCTTCAATCGTGCCTTTCCATTGTAATTGACAATGCCATTAAGTACTCGCCTAAAAACGGCAAGGTGCTAATTTCCATTAAACGTTATCACGAGTATATCGATATGATTATACTCGATGAAGGACCTGGTTTTTCTGATAAGGCCAAGCAAGAACTTTTTAACTTCTTTGCTGCCGACAACCTACAGCAACAATCTTATGGTTTTGGGGTAGGCTTGGCCACTGCAAAACTCATACTCGACCTGATAAAAGGAAGCATTGATATCGACAACCGCCCGGGACGTGGGGCTCTGGTAAGGTTAAAAATTCCAGAAGCAACAAAATCTTAAATCATTCAAAACTGAAAAGAAATACTCTCGTAATGGTAGCCCTTTGGCACACCATTTGTAAATCAATTTATACAGAATTTTTCCAAAATATACCTGGCAAAAACAGGGCAGTCCCGCCGCAGAATCATCCGGCGGGATTTTATTTTATGTTCTATTGAAAAAATTCGGGTTTAGGGGATATCAAAAATACCGGTAAGCTTTTTCACCTGGCGCAGGGTTTCACTTGCCAGCTCAACCGCTTTTAGCGAATGCTCCTTCATCAGATTTTCGACAAAAGCACGGTCACTCAGCAATTCAGCTTTTCTTTTTCTAAAAGGGGCAGTCAGTTCAATCAGGGCTTCAGCAGTAGCTTCTTTTAAATCTTTGTACTTTAACAATCCCGACTCAAATTCCAATAAAAAGGATTTTACAGTCTCTTCTTTTCCACAAGCTTTTAAAAGGTTGAAAAGGTTAGCTACACCTTCGCTCATTGTTCCCTCGGTGGCGGTGCCGCCATCTGTAACTGCCGAGCGCACTTTCTTACGTATCTTCTCTTCTTCTTCGAACAAACCTATATAGTGCTTTTCTCCAAGGCTTTTGCTCATTTTTTTTGTAGGGTCGGCCAACGACATCAGCTTCGGGATTTCTGTAAACAAAGGCGCCGGCTCTTTAAAGTAATGGCCAAATTGCTTGTTAAAACGTATAGCTATGTTTCGGGTTAGTTCGAGGTGTTGCTCCTGGTCTTTGCCTACTGGAACAAAATCGGCATTGTAAACCAGAATATCGGCTGCCTGCAAAACAGGATAAGTAAACAGTCCTGTTGATATAATGGTTTTGCTCGATTTGCTCAGCAACAACTCCGACTTGTCTTTAAACTGGGTCATGCGGGACAATTCGCCATACGAAGTCACACAATTAAAAATCCAGGCCAGCTCGGTATGCTGCGGCACAAGGGACTGCACAAACAATACCGATTTATCGGGGTCGATTCCACAAGCCAGCAATTCCACCACCATGCGGTAGGTGTTTTCGCGCAAAACTTTCGGATCGTAAGGCATGGTCATGGCATGTAAATCCACTACCCCATAAACACAACTATACTGATCCTGCAGTTCGACCCAGTTTTTTATGGCCCCAAAATAATTGCCCAAATGAATTTCGCCCGTTGGCTGAATACACGATAACACTCTTTTTTTGCTCATGCGAAGAATAAGTTGTTGGCTATTTGGCCACAAAACTAAGAAATGTTATCGAAAAAGGAAGCCAATAAAAAAGAGTCCCTTTACTTCCAAAGACAATAAAGTGTATGAAAAAAATCAAAATAACTGCTTGTAGATTGATATACTGAATCAAAGCCAAACAATTCGGCTACTTTTTAATACCTTTGCCCCCATAAGCAATTCGGATGGATTCAACTAGACAAACACGCATATCCAAGCAAATCCAAAAAGATTTGGCAGATATACTTTTACACCATACCAACAACCTGGCCCCCGGAAAAATGCTCACCATCACCCGGGTGCGCATTACCCCTGATTTGGGTCTGGCAAAAATCAATATCAGTGTATTTCCCTCGGAAAAGGCAAATGAGGTAGTCAATCACCTCAATGAACATTACGCTCCTTTACGCCATGAACTTGGCAACCGGATGCGTAACCAGTTGAGAAAAATTCCTGACCTGAAATTTTACCTCGACGACTCGCTCGACTACATCGACAACATTAATCACCTGCTTAAACCCTGAAGGCCTTGAACCTCTCGTTTTTCATTGCACGACGCTATATTCTGGGTAAAAAATCGCACAATGCCATTAACATTGTTTCTGGTCTCTCTACACTTGGAGTGGTGGTGGGAACTATGGCATTTATTCTTATCCTCTCTGTATTTAATGGCTTCGACAAGCTGGTGCAAAGCATGTACAACTCGTTCTATCCCGATATTGCAGTGACTCCGGCCCAGGGGAAAATATTTGTCCTCTCAAGCGATACCCTGGCATTGATTAATGCGCTCGAAGGAATAGATGAAGTTGCTGAAATTCTCGAAGACAATGGAATTCTTGTTTACAACGAAAAACAAACCGTAAGCACCATTCGTGGTGTAAGCAGCAATTACCAACGTGTCAACTCAATCGACTCACTGCTGTGGAGAGGTGATTTCAGCTTGAATTACAACAACATTCCAATGGCTGTAATAGGAAGAGGATTAGCTTATCATCTGAATCTGAACCCAGACATGTATGAGCCTCTCAAGGTATTTGTACCCAAACGTACGGCTAGTTTATCAATGGACCCCAACAAGTCGCTCACCCGAAAACTCATTTTGGTATCGGGAATTTTCTCTTCACAGCCCGATATTGATGGCAAGTATACCCTGGTGCCCATTTCTTTTGCCCGTGAACTTTTTGACTACCCGATTGGGTTCACCTCACTCGAAATAAAACTCAATAGCAAAATTCCAACATCTGCCACTCAAAAAGCCTTGCAAAACCTTTTGGGCGAAAAATTTCTAATAAAAAATAAATACGAGCAAAACGAGTTGTTGTATAAAACCATGCGCACCGAAAAATGGGCCATTTTTGCCATCCTGGCGCTGGTGCTTATCATTCTTCTTTTTAGCCTGGTGGGCTCACTAAGTATGTTGATTATTGAAAAAAAGAACGACATCAAAATCCTTCATTCGCTCGGAGCAAGTCAAAGGCTTATCCGAAAAATTTTCTACCGCGAAGGACTCATCATTACAATGTTGGGAGTTTTTATTGGACTGTCTATGGGTATCTTTCTGGTGTGGATTCAGGAAAAATACGAGGTGGTAAAGCTGCATGGCGGATTTATTATCGATGCTTACCCGGTAGAATTGCAGGGGGGCGATGTGCTAATAGTGGTGGCAACCGTGGTAATTATTGGTGCTCTTGCAGCTTGGTATCCTGTAAAATTCATTTTAAACACTTCGGTTAAAGCTTAAAAAAGGCCTTGTTGATCTGCTGCAAAGCTTGGATATCAACTATTTATCAACATGCACAAAAAAATTAAAAAGGCCTCTATTTTCTTGTATTTCAGATGTTTGTAGTATGGGGCCTCGTTCGAAAGGCTACCACCTCACACAACAATGCATTTTCTTGCTTCGCATTTTCCTTTATTTTTAGCGGGTTGCAGTGAAAAAGAAGGGTTTCGCTTTGAAACTTTACTTATCAACACAACGTAACACTTATCAACATATTCATGTCCGGACACATGATAATTCGATTTCTCACACTTCTCATACCATGCACCTTGCATGTAACTGGCCTCTATGGCCAGCATGCCACTATTGAGCCTAGGCCAGCCCTTTGCCATGGATCGCATGAGGGTATCATTACTGTGACACTTTCAGCCATCAAAGCTACTGCTCAGTTAAGGCTCATGGAAGCTCACAATTACAGGCAATTGCAAACAAGCAATCCTATTTCCGACACAAGCATAACCTATAAAAACCTAAAAGCAGGAAATTATCTGGTGCAACTTGTATTGCCCGATACCAGCGAAGAATACAGCGTAATACTTCCCGAACCGGAAGCCCTCGAAGCCCGCAGCATTGAAATTGCTGATGTGAAAGGGAAAGGAGAATCTGTCTCCGTCAATCTTAAGGCAAACTGCTTTGGAGGCACACCGCCTTATTCGATTAGCTGGTCGGAAAACACCGGCAACCAAACAGGCGATTATGCTAAAAACCTGAGTTTCGGTATTTATACCTGTACTCTAACCGATAAAAACAATTGTGGCCCCAAATCGGCCACATTCTTTCTTTTCGAAGATGAAATTGAAAAATTCAACCAGAAATAATGAAAACTATGAAATCATATAGCATGCCTCTTAAATCGCTTATAATAATGATGCTGTTCAGCATAATTGCTATATACGGCTTAAAAGCCCAGGAGGTAAAACTGGAAATTCAAGCTGTTGTAACCCCTGCCAGTTCTCCGGAAACTGAGGATGGCACTATCCTCGTAAAAGTATTGGAAAACGATGGCCCCTATCTTTTTCGCCTGCTCGACAAAGCTCCCTGGGATGGTGGTGTGGTGCTTGCAAGCATGGGGCCGATTAACGAAACAGAATTTAGCTTTTCAGGTTTAAAACCAGGAAATTACATGGTGTTTGTTACTGAGAATGATCAAGCTACAAGCTTTTTAAATGTAAGCGTTAGCATAGAATAACTACTTAAGATTATCGTATGAAAATGAACTCGACCTATAAAATTGCAATGGTATCGCTGGTGATGCTTTTCGCATCCCTGATGCAGGCAAATGCCCAGGTTACCTTCACACTCGATGCCGACACCGTAACCTGTGTAGTCAATACTGGCCGCATCGAAGTTAACATTACTTCGGGATTAGGGCCATATAACTATCGTCTGTATAATGGTGACCCATTTGGTGGAGGAGTGCTTATTCAATCCTCGTTGAACAACCCAAGTGCCACTCACTACTTTAACTCGCTTGTGGCAGGCACATATTTTGTTCAGGCAAGCAATGCCGGAGGTGGTTCGTATACTTCCATTCCTGTTGTCGATGTTAAAAAAGTTATCCTTACTGTACTAGAAACCCTGGTAAGCAAAAGACTTTCCTGCCCCGAAGGCAGCGATGCCAACTTGCTGGCACAAGTAAGAGGTGGTAACCCGCCTTATACCTATCTCTGGTCGCCCGGGGGTGAAACAACCCCGAATAAAAACGGTGTTGGCCGCGGAACTTACACCGTTATCGTAAACGATTCTTACAACTGCGGCACTCTGGCCACCAAATACGACCTTATTTTCGACGAGCTGCACGACAGCTTTCCCACTACCCTGGTACCTGGTACTATTGCTGTGGCCTCTCTTCAGGCATGCATCAACTCCACACCAGCTCCTTTTACCAGCAGCCTAGCCGCTTCGGGTGGCTGGACATTCAGCTACCAGTGGCAAAGAAATTCTGCCACCTTGGGTACATGGACCAACATACCGGGAGCCACTTTGGCCACCTTTACCGAATCTACACCCCTTACAGAAAATACCCAATACCGCAGGGCAGCTATCTCAGGTGAAGGCTGCGGTACTGTCTATTCCAATATTCTCTCCATTACAGTAAATCCACTGCCCACACTTTACGATGTAACCGGTGGAGGCAGCTATTGTTCTGGTGGTACAGGAGTACCTGTGGGTCTCAGCAACAGCCAGAGTGGTATCAATTACCAGCTTTACAGGGGCGCTGTGGCAGTCGGAAGTCCGGTAAGCGGAACAGGAGCAGCCATTAGCTTTGGTAACCAAACCATAGCAGGCACTTATACAGTAACTGGAACAAACGGTACAACAACTTGTACTGCAACAATGAATGGAAACGCTGTTATAACAATAAATCCGCTACCAACAGCCTTCAATGTAACAGGAGGTGGTAGCTATTGTTCTGGTGGAACAGGAGTCTCAGTGGGACTAAGCGGTAGCGAGGTCGGTATGAACTATCAACTTTTCGTGGGTGCCGCTCCAGTTGGAGCGCCGATTGCAGGCACAGGAGCTGCCCTCAACTTTGGCCTTCAAACTTCTGCAGGAACTTATACCATAACCTCTACCAACACCATCACAAGCTGTGTGGCCACCATGACCGGCAGTGCCATAATAACCATTAATCCTCTTCCTACTGTTTATAATATGTCTGGCGGAGGTGCCTTTTGCAGCGGTGGAGCCGGTGTAGCAGTGGGTTTGAGTGGAAGCCAGTCAGGTGTTAATTATCAGCTTTACCGCGATGGTCTGCCGGTTGGCGGTGCTGTGCCTGGAACAGGTGCAGCTCTGGGCTTCGGGAGCCAGACTATAGCAGGTACCTACACGGCTGTAGCAACGAATGCTACAACCACTTGCGTAGCCAACATGAATGGAACGGCAGTCGTTAGCGTTAACCCGCTGCCTAATCTTTTCAATATTACTGGAGGGGGTGCATATTGCAGTGGCGGAGCTGGGGTACCTATTGGCATCGATGGTAGCCAGGTTGGTGTAAACTACAGACAATATCGCGGTGCTTCGGCTGTTGGAGGTGCGAGAGCTGGAACCGGCTTACCCATCACATTCCCGAATCAGACCGTAGCAGGCACTTACAGGGTAAGAGCAATAAATGCAACAACAGGCTGCATACTTTTTATGAACGGAACCGTAGATGTAATTGTCAATCCCTTGCCCACAGCCTATAATGTTACTGGTGGTGGTAGTTATTGTGCAGGCGGAACAGGAGTTAACTTAGGTTTAGCTAACAGTGCAATCGGAACCGACTACCAACTTTTGCGCGATGGTTTACCCGTAGGAGGCCTTGTGGCCGGTACAGGTGGAGCCCTTAACTTCGGCCTTCAAACTACTGCAGGTACCTATACAGTTACCGCAACAATCGCAGCTACCGGCTGCAGCGGACCCATGACGGGAAGTGCTGTGGTAAGTATTAATCCTTTACCCATCGTTTATGATGTTACCGGTGGCGGTGCCTATTGCTCCGGTGGAACAGGTGTAAATGTTGGTCTTAATAACAGCACAAGCGGAGTAAACTATCAACTTTACCGTGGTGCTGTAGCGGTGGGTTCTCCTTTGAGTGGAACCGGTGCTGCCATAAGCTTTGGCAACCAGACAACTGCAGGCACTTATACTGTGGTAGCTACCAATGCAACCACTTCTTGTACCTCAAATATGAACGGTAGTGCCGTTGTCAGTATCAACCCCTTACCTACTTCGTATAATGTAACCGGTGGTGGAAGTTTCTGCACCGGTGGTGCTGGAGTTATTGTTGGCCTTAGCGGAAGCGATGCCGGAACCGATTACCAATTGTACCTTGGCGCTCTTGCCATAGGAGGTCCTGTTTCCGGCACGGGTGCTGCATTAAGCTTTGGAAACCAAACCTCTGCAGGAACCTACACCGTACAGGCAACAAATACACTTACTAGCTGTATCGCCACTATGAGTGGAACTGCCATTGTAAGTATCAACCTCTTGCCAACAACATTTAATGTTACCGGTGGCGGCGCCTATTGCTCCGGTGGAACAGGACTGCCCGTTGGTTTAAGCGGAAGTGAAATCAACATCAATTACCAATTATTCCGCGATGGCAATCCGGTTGGTGGTGCCATACCGGGAACGGGGGCTGCTATAAGCTTTGGAAACCAAACCACTGCAGGAACCTATACCGTTGTGGCAACTAACACCATAACTATTTGTGTGGCTAATATGAATGGCAGTGCAATAGTATCAATTAACCCCTTGCCAGCGACTTTTAATGTTACCGGAGGTGGTGCCTATTGCTCAGGCGGAACAGGCGTACTTGTTGGCCTCAATGGAAGTGAAGCAGGCGTAAACTATCAGCTTTTTCTGGGAGCAGTACCCACGGGATCTCCAGTGGCCGGTACAGGTGCAGCCATTAGCTTTGGAAACCAGACAGCTGCAGGCACCTATACTGTGGTAGCCACCAATGGTACTACCAGTTGTTTAGCCAATATGAGTGGCAATGCAGTTGTATCAATTAGTCCATTACCCAACGTTTATTCTGTAACCGGCGGCGGAAGCTATTGTTCCGGTGGAATTGGCTTAAACGTCGGCCTAAATGGCAGTGATGCGGGGACAAACTATCAGTTGTTTGCAGATGGAATTGCTACCGGAGCGCCAGTGTCCGGTACTGGAGGTATCATCAGCTTTGGACTTCAAACAACAGCCGCAAGCTATACCGTTACTGCAACCATCATAGCTACATCATGCACAAGCCCCATGTCGGGCAGTGTTGTCATAAATATTAATCCTCTTCCTTCTATTTTTAATGTTACCGGAGGAGGCAGCTATTGTTCCGGTGGAACTGGAGTCCCTGTTGGTTTGAGTGGAAGCGAATCCGGAGTAAACTATCAACTCTATCGCGATGGTGTACCTGTCGGAGCAGTTGTAGGCGGAACCGGCGTGGCCATCAGCTTTGGAAACCAAACTACCGTCGGTAATTATACAGTTGTAGCTACCAACGCAACAACAAGTTGTACAAGCAATATGAACGGCAGTGTAGCTGTCAGTATAGATCCCCTACCCACTGCCTTTAATGTCACCGGTGGTGGAGGCTACTGCTCCGGAGGTTCCGGAGTGCCTGTCGGACTCAGTGGAAGTGAAGTTGGTGTTAATTACCAACTCTTCAGAGGGGCAGTTGCAATTGGTGCTCCTATAGCCGGTAGCGGTGCAGCCCTCAGTTTTGGAAACCAGACCCTTGCAGGAACTTATACCGTAAGGGCTACCAATGCGGTAACATCTTGTTTGGCCACCATGACAGGAAATGCTGTAGTATCAATCAATCCTTTACCCACTGTATTTAGTATGACCGGTGGCGGAAGCTATTGCGCTGGAGGTATAGGGGTGAATGTGGGACTCAGTAGCAGTCAGAATGGGGTCAACTATCAACTTTATCGCGATGGCAACCCGGTTGGTGGAAGTATACCCGGCAGTGGTTTAGCCATTAGCTTTGGCAACCAAACCATTGCTGGCACTTATACTGCTGTGGCAACAAACGCCATTACAAGCTGTACTTCGAACATGAGCGGCACCGCCGTAGTAAGCATAGACCCACTGCCCATAACCTATAATGTAACAGGTGGTGGAAGTTATTGCTCCGGTGGAGCTGGCGTAATTGTTGGCCTCGATGGCAGCGAAGCAGGGGTAAATTATCAACTCTACCTTGGTGCAGCAACCACAGGTAGCCCCGTTGCAGGTACAGGAGCAGCCATCAGCTTTGGCGCCCAGACTGCAGCAGGCAATTATACCGTGGTAGCCACCAATGCTTCTACTTCTTGTACTTCTAATATGAACGGCAGCGCCGTGGTAAGTATCAATCCTTTGCCAACTAGCTATAATGTAAGCGGTGGCGGAAGCTTTTGCTCGGGCGGTGCAGGTGTGAATGTGAGCCTTAACAACAGCGATATAGGAACCGATTATGAACTCTATCTTGATGGCGTTCCTCTGGGTATTATCCTTCCGGGTACCGGAGGCATACTCAGTTTTGGCAACCAGACAGCTGCAGGGTCATATACAGTTGAAGCTACCGTAACTGCCACAGGTTGTTCTGCACCCATGGCTGGAAGTGCATTAATAACCATTGATCCCCTGCCCACAACCTATAACGTAACCGGCGGTGGAAGCTATTGTTCGGGCGGTTTTGGCCTTCCTGTAGATTTAGACGGAAGCGAATCCGGCGTGAATTACCAGCTTTTCCTCAATGGCATTGCCAGCGGATTCCCTATTAGCGGAACCGGCCTGTCTATTAGCTTTGGTAATCAGATCCTGGCTGGAACCTATACCATAAGCGCAATAAATACCACCACAGGTTGTAGCGCCCTGATGAATGGAAGCACCATTATCTCTATTAACCCCTTGCCTGCCGCAACAGCATCCAACAACGGTCCTGTCTGCGAAGGCAACAGCCTTAGCCTTTTTGGCGGTGTTAATCCTGCCAATACCTATAGCTGGAGCGGACCACTAGGGTTTAATTCAACCAATCAAAACCCATTGGTTTCATTGTCTGCCACTACCGCCATGAGCGGAAATTATACCGTTATTGTACTCGATCTAAATAGTTGCACCAACAGCGCCACAACAACAGTAGTGGTAGACCCGGCACCGCTTATCGATGCGGGCAATGACACTGCTATTTGTAACAGCGATGTAGTTCCTGTAAATGGAGCCTCTATACTCGGTGGTACCCTCGATCGCTGGAGAACATCTGGTGATGGTACTTTCGACAATGCAAACATCCTCAACCCGGTTTATACTCCGGGAATACTTGACAGAGCAGCTGGAATAGTAACACTTTATCTCGATGTGAATGGTTCAGGAACTTGCGGATTGTTTACCGATTCCTTGCTGGTAACCATACCCAGTCCGGTTCAACCTGCCATTGGAGAACCTGCACCTTTCTATATTGCCCCCTCCACTGTCATGGAGGTTTGCATCACAACCAGCGGACACCAGCGAAACATCGACATGGGTTATTACCTTATTGCCCCCGATGGATTAACTTCCGTAACTCTGGCCAGGGCTCCCATGGAAATAAACTTTACGAATCCTTGCACTCCTGCCTCAACCGGTAATCCGGGTAATGCTATAAACCTTTGTTTTACAAACAATCCTGCCGATCCACCTCTGAATATTTGTACCGACCCCCGTCCCCTTACCGGAGACCATCTGGCCGAAGGTGACTGGTCGGCCTTATATGGCTTAAACCCGGCACAGGGTGGTTGGACTGTGATGATAAAAGACACTGCCAATAACAGACCCACCATAGACGATGGTGCCATTACCGATGCTTCTGTCTCATTTACAGACATTGCCCTGGCAACAGGTCTGCCGAAAACGGTCGACCATAATTCCGGTGCGATTAACGTACCCATTATCGAATTGACCAATAACAAAGTAATCTTGTTACGCGATTTAACCGTGAGCTGTTTTGGCGAATGCGATGCACAAGCCATTGTAACTGTTCTTGGTGGAACCCAGCCATATGTGACTTATAACTGGACTCCCCTGCCAATAAGTGGCAATGGAGCCGACACGGTAAACCTCTGCGCAGGAACCTACAACCTTACTGTCACAGACGCTTTGGGCTGCAGCGGCAGCACCAGCGTAAACGTGCTGAATCCGCCACAGATAGTGTTTACCAGCCTTAGCTACCCCGACAGCCTTCAATGCAACGGCGACTCTACAGGAGTTGTAGTAGCAAAAGCAACTGGAGGAACCGGATTGCTTACTTATACCCTGCAACCTGGTAACATTCCATCTGCTTCGGCCGATAGTGGTTTGTTCAATGCCCTGCCTGCAGGCAACTACACGGTACAGGTTACCGATGCCACCGGATGCCAGATAGACAGCAGCCTTGTCATTTCCCAACCCATTGCCATCAGCATTGACACGGCTTATATTAGGGATGCTATTAGATGCTTCGGCGATACGACTGCCAGCATAGTAGTTTCGGCCATCGGAGGTAGTGCACCTTATACTTACCTTCTTGAACCAGCTATGGTGAGCAACGATTCGGGAATTTTTGTCAACCTCGGAGCCGGTAATTATATAGTTCGGGTTACCGACCAGTATGGATGCCAGGGCGATACCGCAGCTATGACCATCACTCAGCCCACCGAACTGGAAGTTGATACACTGATACTCGAACCTATAGCCTGCTTTGGCAATCTGGCTACCATCCGTGTGGTGGTACAAGGTGGTTCACCCGCCTATGAAGTCTCTGTGGACAGCATGAATAACTGGCTGTCAACAAACGATACAGCCGTATTTGGTGGACTGATAGCTGGAAATTACTACATCTATCTGCGCGATGCCAATGGCTGTAGCGATTCTGCCGGAACAGTTGTGATTACTGAACCCGCAGCCATTCAAATAACAAGCCTGAACTATACCGATAGCCTTCTTTGTAGTGCAGATACCAATGGAACAATTGTGGTAAAAGCTACCGGCGGCACAGGATCATTGACTTACTTTTTGCAACCTGGCAACATTCCATCGGCCTCTGCCGACTCCGGATTGTTTATTAACCTGGGCGCAAACGTTTATACCACACAGGTAATCGATAGTCTTGGATGCATAGCCGATAGTATTGTACCAATATGGGGACCTTCAGTTCTGGTACTTGACACAACTTATATCTCAGCTGGAATTTCCTGCTTTGGCGATACAATTGGAGAAATCACTGCTATAGCCTCCGGAGGAACCATGCCATATACCTATATTTTATATCCCGATCTGGACACCAACAGCACCGGTATCTTCAGTAACCTTGGAGCCAATACATACTTTGTGAAAGTATACGATGTCAGTGGTTGCGATACCCTTACCAGTGCAACACTCAGCCTTACTGTATCAACCCCCTTGTTAATTGATACCATTTTGGTCGATCCTATATCGTGCTATGGCGATTCTACATCACTTTCGATCGTATCGTCTGGAGGTACCGCCCCCTACGATGTAAACTTAACTTTCGGAGGTTCTACCTTTACCAATACAGGCGTTAACCCAGGCGAAGCAAGTGTATTCTTGCGGCCTGCCGGAATGCATTACATCCAAGTGGTTGATGCTGCTGGTTGTTTTACAGAAGACTCTATTCTGGTTCTTGAGCCAGCTTCAGCGCTGATATTCGACAGCATACTGACAACGCCTGTAAGCGGCTGCTCCGACAGCGCCAATGGAACCATTCGTGCCTATGTTTCGGGCGGTTGGGGCGCTTATGAGTATTCGAGAGATGGTATCACTTACACCCCCTCCAATAGTTTCATCAAACTTACGCAGGGCAATTACACTATTTATGTTACCGATAGCCTCGGATGCAGCATTACCAGCACATTGCAGACTATTGGCGGGCCTTCGCCCCTGTTAGCAAATGCCATTGTACAGAATGCCGTTGGCGAAACCCCGGGAAGTATTACTTTCATGTCGATGGGAGGAACTCCACCTTACACCTACTGGATAGGTACAACCTACATTCATGATACATTACGCACCTATAGCACCGATCCGCTATTCGACAGCCTGAATGCAGGTACCTACTTCGTGGCTGTTCGCGATGCCAATGGATGTACGGACGAAGATGTAGTATTTATCGACAATATAAATTTAGATGTACAACTGTCATTTACATGTGCCTACATCAATGGTCCGCTAATTGAAATCAGCATCCTAAATGGTTTTGGAGACATTACCGTGATTGACAGTGTAGGCTTAGGAACACCGGATACGACTGTGTATTTTTATGACAATATCTCCAGTAATCCTTACTATTTGCCTGTCTACGATACCGGTTGGCATAAAATACGTGTAAGCGATGCATTCCTTTTCTTCGATACCACATTGTATGTGACCTTCCCAATTATCGATACTGTGCTGATCACACCTAAAACCTGTTCGGCTTTAGGATTCGATGGTAACCCTACCTGGGATGGTGCAGCAGAAGTAGTGGTAAATGGTGGAACAGCCAATAAGTTTTACCGACTCGATGTACACAATCCAAGTGGTGTTCCGATTATTGGCTATAAAAACAATACCACCGGAATTTTTACCGGGTTGGGACAATACAATTGGTACAATGCATTTGTAATTGATGAACAGAATTGTAGTGATTCAATTTCCTATCGAGATATACAAATGATGTATTCCCGCTACGTGCAGGTATCTGGTCTTTACAACGATACTACGGTGTGTAAATACAATCAACTCGAATTGTTTGCCGGATACAGCTATCCTTCACAATTCCCGACCCAGAAATACACCGTAAGTGCAACATGGACACCCGATACTGCATTTATCGATTTCAACAATCACAACCTTACTCCTTCGGCGACAGCTTTGATATTAAATGATTCAATCACCATTCATTTGAGGCTGGAACAAACCGAAGTGGCGGAATGTATGCTTCTCGACAGCATTAAAATAAAAATATTTGATGCAGTAGATATTCCTTACTCGCTCGCCCAAAGTGCCGGCTACGGAATCGATCCGATAACAGGTGAAATTATGGCTACTGTGGGTGCACAAATCAATGTGAGTATGGATAGTGCCTACAGGCATACCGATATTCTCGACGCATTACCCGATTCACTTGTAAAAGGTAATAAGGTGAATCCGTTATTCTTCCCGCCCAATGCACCGCATGAGCACATTATTTTTGCCCCTAGTGATTCTACTGGTTATTATGCCCTTATGATTACCGAAGATGGATGCTCGGAAACCGATACCATAATTATTGATGTTAGACCGGTAATTGAAAGCGATAGCCTCTACAATGTATTTACCCCCAATGGCGATGGGCATAACGATACCTGGGTAATTCCTTATGTGCATTTATACTACGATGCCGAAGTCGAGATTTTTAACCGCTGGGGTCAGATGGTGTATTACCGAAAAGGATATGGATCGGATACTTCGAACGAATGGGATGGAAAATCGATGAAAAATGGAAAAGAACTGCCATTAGGCACGTATTTCTTCATTATTAAACCGAACGACGGCCAAACCGAAACACTTACCGGCACAGTAACCATTATACGGTAAGAATGTAAACCGAACAGAAAAAATGCAAACATGAAAAAAATAACCCTCATCGGATTGCTTGCCCTGGCGGGCTTTTGCGCCAAAGCGGCACAAGACCCCTTGTATACGCAATTTATGACCAACCCTTATCTGATTAACCCTGCTCTAACTGGTTCCTATCCCTACTATCAGATTATTTCCAATAACCGGATACAATGGACAGGCATGGAGGGGGGTCCAATTACTAATACCCTTAGCATGTATGGGCCATTCAAATCTCAGCCCATGGGTGTTGGTGGTTATATCATGAGTGACAATGTAGGCCCGGCCGAATCACGAATCAGTATCAATGGTTCCTATGGCTACAATTATTCCATTGCTGAGGATTTAAAAATTAGCATGGGGTTAATGTTGGGTGTTATGCAACACAAAATCGATGGTTCGAAACTTCGTATTGCTGAAGCCGACCCCTATTTTACTCCCGGTCAGGTGTATACGAATATTAAACCTGATGCTACAGTGGGCTTTTACCTGTATTCTTCTACTTACAATGGAGGCTTGTCGGTAACCAACCTTTTTGGAAACAAATTCCAGTTCGACACACCCGGTGAATTTGATACCGTACCACGCAGCACCATTGCAAAGCTAAACCAACACTTTTATTTGCATGGAGGATACAAATATTATGTCAACCGCGATCTGGCCATCGAGCCTACACTCATTCTGCGCAAGGTAAAAGGCACCTCACCCCAACTCGATTTTAATGTGCGGGCCTGGTATGGCCAGCGCTCCTGGGAAGGTACCCAACTCTGGGGCGGTCTTTCGTATCGATCGGAAGATGCAGTGACAATACTTGTTGGAGTTATTTACCAACGCAAAATTGAAGTAGGTTATTCCTACGATATTGGTATCAACAAATTGAGCCCTTACAATTCCGGCTCGCACGAGTTAATGATTACTTTCCGCTTCAATAATTTCCAGGAACTCTAAGCAACTACACAAATTGTTTTTATAGTGAATCCCCCGTTATAGAATATTTTCTGGGGGATTCTTTTTTTAGATGCTATTCGAAAAGATTGAAAACTTTTCAGAGTACTTTTTTTACACAAAGAGTATCCTTGCAATCATTTAATAATGATGCAATGGATTTTTTCTCTATCGGATGCTGAAAATCACCTGCTATTTCGGACAGGGGAATCAATACAAACCTGCGTTGCAACATGCGCGGATGAGGCACGATAAGTGATGGGGTATGAATTATACTTTGATTGTACAAAAGAATATCGATATCGATGGGTCTGGCCTGGTAACCTTTTTCCATCCTTCTTCGCCCCATCGAAAACTCTATTTCAAGCAATACTTGCAACAACTCACCGGCAGAAAGTTCGGTTCGAAGTTCAATTGCCTGGTTATAAAAATTGTTTTCGTCGGCATAACCCCAGGGTTCGGATTCGTAAAGAGCGCTCTTGAGTGAAATTTCACCAGCCTTAAGATTTATTTCCCGACAGGCTTTTACAAGATTCTCCTCGCGATCACCCAGGTTACTTCCAAGAAGGCAATACACTGTGTTTATCATCAATTTCTAATCTATTTATGAGAACTGCTTAAAGCATTGCAGCTTTCCGCAGAAAAATACTTAATTTTATTCGAGATGAATGAATCAATCGTTAAAATATCCTCCAAATAAAAAACACATCATTATGAAAAGCTTTTTTACGTCCTTGTTGGCTACCGTGGTGGGTATCATTCTTTCCACCTTTATACTAGTATTAATTTTCGCCGGCATTGTAGGAGCAATATCGGCAAGTAAGGATAAAGCTGTAGAGTTGAAAGACAATACCATCCTGTACCTTAAATTCGATCAGCCAGTGCTTGATCGTAAACCCACTTCTCCTTTTGATTTTGCCCGCTTCAGTAAAAACGAACAAATCGGACTTAACGATTTACTCGAATGCATTGAAAAGGCTAAAACCGATGAAAAAATTGCAGGCATCTACATCGAACCTGGCTATTCCTTCGCTGGATTGGCTACCATTGACGAAATACGCACCGCCCTGGTCGATTTCCGTAGCTCCGGAAAATTTGTGGTCAGTTATAGCAACGATTTAATGTCGCAACCTGCTCTATATCTATCGTCGGTATCGGACAAGGTATTTTTAAACCCGGTGGGTATGCTCTTGCTTAATGGCTTGAGCCTTCAGACCATGCACGTGAAGAATGCTTTGGACAAGCTCGATATCAAAACAGAAGTAATAAAAATAGGAGAATACAAGGGTGCTGGCGAAATGTTTGAATTCGATAAAATGAGCCCAGAAAACCAGGCTCAGCTCGACCGGATTGTAAACACGATTTGGGATAATATGGCTGAAGATATATGCCAATCGAGAAGCATTTCGAAAGATACTCTCAATTATCTGGTAAGTACACTGGGCATTAAAGATCCGACTTATGCTTTGAAATACGGGCTTGTTGACAGTCTTATTTATAAAGGCGATGTGATCAAGTACCTCAAAACCCTTACACAAATTGCTGAAAAAGACGACCTGAATACTGTAGAGCTATCAAAATATTCCAAAGTACCAGGCAAGAAAAATTTTAAAGGTGTTGCCCGCGAAAAAATTGCAGTGATTTATGCCTCTGGTACCATTGTCGATGGCGAAGGGGAAGAAAGTAACATCGGTGGCGAGAATTTTGCCCGCGCCATTCGCGAAGCCCGTCGCGATTCGACCATCAAAGCCATCGTTCTGCGCGTCAACTCAGGAGGTGGCAGCGCCATGGCATCGGAAGACATTCTCGTTGAATTGCTTGAAACCAAAGGCGTAAAACCAATTGTAGTTTCTATGGGCGATGTGGCCGGATCGGGTGGTTATTACATTGCTTGTGCAGCCGATACTATTTTGTCCGGTAAAAATACCATTACCGGATCTATTGGTGTATTGGGCGTTTTTCTTAATGCCGAGGGCTTCTTTAACCGTCTAGGACTAACCTTCGACGTAAGCAAATCGCATACATATGCCGATTTCATGTCGCAAAATAAACCTCTGAAACCAGAAGAAAAAGTATATCTGCAACATTTTATCGAAATCACGTATGACCAGTTCATTACTCATGTAGCAGAAGGGCGAAACATGACCAAAGAAGAAGTCAATGAAATAGGACGTGGACATGTATATAGCGGTTCGGATGCCAAAGACATCAACCTCATTGACAATTATGGCGGATTAAAGGATGCCATTGCAGTGGCTCACCGCATGGCCAATCTGGGAGAAAAATACCGTATTGTGGACCTGCCCAAACAACCAGACCCCATTGAACAGTTTGTAAAAGAAATAACTGGCGAAGCCCAGGTGAAAAGCATGCTTCGGGAACTTGGAATTAAAGCTGATACCTACCAGCAAGCAAAAGACCTGATACAAACCCAGGGAATTGTTGCCCTTATGCCTTTTATGATACAGATTAAATAAAATTACTTTTTGTATCGAAAATAAAAACCCGGAAATATTCATTCCGGGTTTTTTATTAATACCAGCCTATTTCTGCAAAAATACCGAAGAAAAAAAGGCCGCAGGCATATTCCCTGCGACCCTTGCGGATTTATAGCGTGACACAAAGTCCATTACCATTGCGAAAGGTCGTTCATCCAGCTTTCAAGTTTAATTTCATCTTCCATCGAAGGTTCAGTCAGCACTTTAAGAAGCGAATCAGTTACTAAAATACCTTCGGACACTTCACAACCTTCGGTTTTTGTATCTTCGGTTTTAACATCACTGGTTTCCAAATTCCAATCTGTTAACTTAAACATCCAATCTTCAAGCATTATTTCTTTTTCAGAATACTTTTCGTTTGTAACCGAAATTCCGGTATTGGCATTTAAAACTGATCCTGAAAAAAATATACTTATTGCAAGCATACTTAAGCTTATAATTGATTTGCGTTTCATGTTGTTGTTTTTTATAGTTTGATGCTTTTTTATCCAATCGCGTGCCAACATTTGTATTGTATTGTTATACTGCATTTTAAGACTATATACCAATCGTCCTCGTCTGTAGCTTCGAACGAAACCGGAAAAATTATGTACGTATTCGCACACGTGTACAAATTATATTTTGCCAAGGGAATTATTTTAAATTGCATGAATCTCCCGAAAGGGTTCAATTTATTTTAGGTATTTTTACCTTTATGAAAAGGCCAAACTACCCACTCCTTCAATAAAAATGCGGATGCGCTGGCTATTAATTCCATTTACACCCCTCTACGGGCTGGCAATTCGCATCAGGCATAAACTTTTCGATTGGAAGATTCTAAAATCGGTAAGTTTCGAAATCCCTACCATCTGTGTAGGTAACATAACTGTAGGTGGAACCGGAAAAACACCCCACATCGAATACCTGATTGATTTACTGCATGAGTCCATTCCAACTGCTGTGCTAAGCCGGGGCTATGGCAGATGTACAAAGGGATTTATTCTAGCCGATAAAAAATCAACGCCAATGAGCATTGGTGACGAACCTTACCAGATATTCAGAAAATTCAAAAACATTCTTGTGGCTGTATGCGAGAACAGGGTAAAAGGGATTCAAACTCTACTCGAAATCAACAGCAAAATAAAATTGGTTTTGCTCGACGATGCCTTTCAGCATCGATATGTCGATGCGGGCTTGAATATTGTACTCATCGATTACAACCGCCCCATTTTCAAAGACTTCATGCTTCCGGCCGGCAATCTTCGCGATACACCGAGCCAGCTAAAAAGAGCCGATATTGTGCTTGTAACCAAAGTGCCAGAAACCTTCAGTGCGCTCGAAAAAAGAATGTGGATGAAGGATCTGAAACTATTCCCTTATCAAAAACTCTATTTCACTTCGTTGGTATATAAGAGTGCACGGCCCCTATTTAAAGATAAAAACGAAAAACTTTCGGTAGAAAAAATAAAAAAGGAAAATGGAGTTGTTCTGCTGGTAACAGGCATTGCCAACCCTGCCCCTTTAAAAAACTATATCGAGTCAGTTGGTATTATCTGCCAACATCTTGTATTTGCCGATCATCATTCGTTTAATGCCTCTGACCTTGAGCAGATTCGAATCCAGTTCGACCTGATTCCAGGAAGGAAAAAAATTATACTAACCACCGAGAAAGATGCCGTTAGGTTCAAAGCTCTAAAAAAGTTCCCAAGAAGCTTAAAAGACAAAATTTATTACCTGCCAATCCGAATAAATTTTTGGGATAAGAGCCATACCGAATTTGATAAACTACTTTTAAACTATGTTACTAAGAATAAAAAGATCGGCAGAATACATCCATAAAATTATCGAAAGCAAACCCAATAAAGCCCTTATTCTCGGATCGGGTCTAAGTGGTTTTATTCACGATGTTGAAGTGCTGCATGAAATTCCGTATCGCTCAATCCCTGACTTTCCGGAAACTACCGTTGAAGGCCATTCTGGTAAGTTAATTCATGCCCGCATTGGCGATAAGGAAATTCTGATTATGCAGGGAAGAATTCATTTTTACGAAGGCTATTCGATGGATCAACTGGTATACCCGATAAGGGTGCTCAAATACCTGGGGGTAGAATTGCTGTTTCTTTCGAATGCAAGCGGTGGAATGAACCCTGAATACAATATCGGAGATCTGATGATTATTCGCGATCATATAAACTTAATGCCTAATCCACTCATTGGTGCACATACACATGAGTTTGGTGCACGCTTCCCCGATATGAGCGAAGCCTACAACAAAGAACTTATCGAACGAGCCCTCAAGCTTGCCAAATCGAAAAACATAAAATTGCACCAGGGAATTTATGTAGCCACTACCGGGCCCACCTATGAAACTCCTGCTGAATATAGATACTTCCGTATTATTGGTGGCGATGCAGTGGGAATGTCAACGGTCCCTGAAGTGATTGTGGCAAACCAGATGGGTATGAAATGTTTTGCTATTTCAGTAATTACCGATTTAGGAGTATCTGGTAAAATTGAGTACATCACACACGAACAGGTTCAGATAGCCGCTTCGAAATCAGAACCCAAAATGGCTGCTATTATGAAAGATCTAATCCTGCAATATTAACGTTCCGGTAAAGAATAAAAAACCTTTAATTCACTTCACTATGTACATCGAACAGGCCTATAAATTACAGAACGAGTGGTGGCGCTACCTGATTACTTTCTTTATTGTGCTCACAGCCCAGGTTATCGGCTCTCTGCCCTTGACGCTGGTAATAATCTTAAAGAATTTGTCGTCGGGCGAAGCCCTCGATTACAAGGCTAGCCTTAATCCTGAGATAATCGGAATCAGCCAGAACATGGGGCTTATATTACTTATGTTGCCCATGGTTTTAACCTTTTTTGCCCTGCTTCTGGCTATGCGCTACATACATGGTCAAAGCCTCAGAGAAATCTTCACCTCAGCCACACGCATACGCTGGAAGAATTTTTTCTTCGCTCTCTTTGCCTGGGGTGCAATGCTGGTGGTTGCTGAGATTATTACTTACGGTTTTACTCCTGAAAAATACTCCTTCAACTACAATGCCTCCGAATTTTTTGTATTGCTACTCATAGCAGTGATAATGGTTCCTATGCAGGCTGGAGCAGAAGAGTTGTATTTCAGAGGTAACCTTTTTCAGGGCATTGGAATCCTGAGCCGTTCGAAAATAGTTAGCTTGCTGGTAACCTCCCTGGCCTTTGGTTTACTTCATTTCAGCAACCCCGAAGTAAAACAATTTGGGTTACTCCCCTCGATGACCTACTATGTTGGCTTTGGCCTGTTTATGGGTATTCTGGTTCTGCTTGACGGAGGCCTTGAAATGCCAATTGCCATTCATGCGGTAAATAACTTTTTCGGCGCCACTTTGGTTGGCTACTCGGGCTCTGTACTGCAAACGCCTTCGCTCATTAAAGTGAATCACTACAATGCCAATGCCATGCTCATTTTCTTTTTGGTGTTTGCCCTACTTTACATCCTTATTTCGAAAAGAGTTTTTAAGTGGAAAAACATTGGACTAGCTTTTAAAATGCCAAAACAGGCATCAGACTATTGAAGCGTTTTAATTAAACCCTCCAGAGAATAATCTGCCAGATTTTTTTGTAATACCATGGCATGCTTTCCTTTGCTTGCATGGTATACAGCAAGGTACTCCTGTTCGGGTTGGCCTGGGGTAGGAACCAGTATAGCTCTTCGGTTGAGGTATTCAAGATCCATAAGTGTGGTATAGCCTGACCGGCATATAATTACTTCAGCCCTTTCGATTAGCCCTTTAAGCAATGCCGCATAGCAGTGATTAATGGAGAATGGGAAAGAAGGAGCAGCAGAATCGGGTAATCCGCGAACGATAAGGCAGGAAGAAGGTTTGGAACTTGATTCCACCAACCTTTGCATGAGCTGTTCAAACACCGTACGTTGTTTCTCAGGGCCCGATATAAGAATCAACACCCTGGGTATGTTTGCAGGTTGAATGGCTCTAACAAACCTAAAGCGAGAGAGGGTTCCAAGGTAAACCAATGGAATTTTGATTTCTTTACTTTTCACCGACAACCAGCCTGCCATTTGGTTATCAGCATAATCAGGAACCCAGCATTCGTCGAAACGATTAATTGCCCAAAGGTTTAGTTTTTTCAATAAAATGTTACTCCAGCGCAAAGCCTGTGGAGGTATAATATTCAACTGGTGAGTCACAAAAATATTCTGTGCATAGCCACTTCTGAAACCATAACGGTTATCGGAAATAATTCTATCGATATGGTATTGTTTCACCCATTTATTTGCCCGCCAACCATCGAAAAAAATGGTGGCAAAAAACCGCGGCAAATAGCACAGCAAAGCTATTACCTGATTTTGACGCCTTGAATAAACCGGACTCGAAGCAGGAATATCCAACACAGCCATTTTTGGAAAAACTTCATTATATAGTATCTTTTGCTGAGGTGTAGCAGTTACAAGCACCTGGTGGCCTTCGTCAATCAGTTGTCCGATAAGCGACACCATGCGGGAGGTATGACCCAGTCCCCAATCGAGCGCAGCTACAAGGATTACCATAATCTATCCTGAAATTTGAACCTGAATGCCCAGAGCTTCAACCCTTTTCCCTATGGACTGTAATTGATCCATCGTTACTTTTTCGAGTGTATCGAAAGGGGTATCGCGTGCAATAGTATAGATCATTACCATAGAAGGACGAATGGCCGAAAGAGTTTCGAGCCATGGAACCAATTCCTCTTCGGTGGTATTGTCAAGGTCAATACCCTTGAAACTACCTTTCACAAACATGGTTTGAATGATAATTCCTTTAAGCTGCTTGAGCCTTTCAATGGTTTTTTCTATACTAAAATTACCAAGAGGACAGTTTAAAAGTTTAACTGTGCTTGGATTGACCGAATCGAGTTTTAAGATACATTGATCGATTTTTTCAAATGCCTTTATCACCTTGCTGCTTCCCAAAGTAGTGGCGTTAGTAAGTAAAGCTATTTCGGCCTTTGGATAGTATAGGTTGCGTAAGTTGTAGGTATCGTCGATAATACCGGCAAACTCGGCATGCATAGTTGGCTCACCATTTCCGGCAAAAGTAATGGCATCGATGGCTTTCCCTTCTTGGTTCGATTTCTTCAAAAAAGCCTCGAGTTTCTGAGCTACCTTGCCTCTTTCCGGAAGCAATCCATTGGTGCTTTCGGTAAGACCACACTCACAATAGATGCAATCGAAATTACACACCTTACTGGTCGATGGTAATAGATTAATGCCCAAAGAAACACCCAAACGACGACTTATAACTGGGCCAAAAATAATCTGATCGAATAAAAACGTAGGCATTATCGGTTTTCTTTCTTATTTGCAGCATCCATTGCACCATTGTATTTTTTTACCTTGATGGAGGATATTTCCATACTTTTATAAAAATCCGTTTCACCTGATTGGATCTCAGGAAGTACAATAGCAATATAGGGATAGGCTTCGTTGAGTTGAAAAACAAACTGATAGTCGCGCACAAAATTAGACT
Source organism: Bacteroidales bacterium (assembly GCA_035913795.1). Classification (GTDB taxonomy): domain Bacteria; phylum Bacteroidota; class Bacteroidia; order Bacteroidales; family UBA10428; genus UBA10428. The sequence goes on along the minus strand of JAMIIA010000158.1, from coordinate 3,308 downwards.
TGTACAGAGGAACCCTTGCTACTTCCAAACGCTGATTCACATCTTGGTCTGCTTCCATTTGATGAAAATAAATTAACAACTGCGGATTTTCCGACAAGTCCTTGCCAAATACGCGCATCTTCACTTCGAACAGATAAACACCAGTACCTTTGCTTTGCATGCGAAAGGCTTGTGGATAGGTGGCCGTATCACCCTCAATTTTCAAGAAACGGTTCATTGTAAAAAATTGTTCGACATCGGAGGAACCAAAATAAGCAATGAGTTTCTGGTATTCCTCATTCTGCTTGTCGAGTTTACCAAACACCTCGTCGTAAAGGGCATCGAGTTTTTTCGGATGATAAGCATACCACTTCATTGTTGAATCGAAACTAGCCTTATCGGTGCCATATTTGCTCAGAACCGAAGCATACAAGTTAAGCGAATCGATGGTTCGCAGCTGCTGTGGCAACTGATAATCGGAGGCAAAGGCATCGGCAAGATGCAAGTCTACAAGCAGGTTAACCAGCTTATCGCGGGGAATAATTTTTGAGTTTGGCCCATTTTGGCAAGCAAGTATTAGAGCTAGCAGACAAAAGCTAAGAAATAGATTTGCAAAACGCATGCACTAAAAATTAATTGATTAAACCTTCGTCGGCAAAGCTAAAATATTTATTGCCCGCTACAATGAGATGATCCAGTAATATGATATCAAAAAGCTTTGCTGCTTCTTTTACTTTTGTTGTAATCTGAAGGTCTTGCTGGCTATATTGAAGATTACCCGAAGGGTGATTATGGCATAGAATAAGAGATGCTGCGCGCAGGTCGACTGCTTTTTTCATAATTATTCTTACATCGATTACGGTGCCTGAAATTCCCCCACTGCTAAGAATCGATTTTTCGATTAGGAGATTAGCCTGGTTTAGATACGCAATCCAGAACTCTTCATGATGAAGATCCTTCAGTAAATCGCCAAAAACTTCATAAACCTGCTGGCTGGAAGTAAGCTTTTCCCTTTGTGGAGGCTCCGATTCCCGTCTTCTTCTCCCCAGCTCCAGAGCAGCTACTACCGAAACAGCTCTGGCCTGGCCAATTCCTTTGATGCGGGTAAGTTCAGCAACGCTTAACCGACCCAGTTCAGTAAGATTATTACCTGTCATCGCCAGAATTTTTCTGGCTAGTTCTACGGCCGAGAGTTCACGGGTACCACTACCAATCAGAATGGCTATTAATTCGGCATCGGATAAAACTCTTGGCCCGTTTTGAAGCATTTTTTCGCGTGGGCGGTCTTCAAGCGCCCATTGCTTGATACTCAGATGATCCATCGGGGAATGAATTGATTACAAGCCTGTAAGTTAATCCAATCGATGGTGAATGCAAACCCTGGAAACGAAATATGCTGTAAGAATATTCGAAATAAAAAACCTGAAAGGCTTTTCAGACATAAGTGTATCACCTCTGGCTTAAAATCCTTTCAGGTTTGAAATTGAAACTTAAATAGTCGCTATTCGCACTTCAGTTCGTGCTGAATACGGTAATTGGCAAGTTCGGCATATTGACCATAAGCTGCTTTTTTGTAGGCAGCACAAGCCGCGGCATTATTACCGGTTTTGGCATTCGATTCGGCAATTACCATGTATATTTTGGCAGTGGCCTCGTTACCTCCTTTTTCTTTCTCTACGGCTTTCGTGCCGATTTCGATGGCTTTGGCATAATCTGCTTTATCGAAATAAGTGGAAGAAAGAAGGTACAAGGTAGTGGCATCGTTTGCATCGTATTCGAGCGAGGAGTTCAAAGCGGAGATGGCTTCGTTATAGTTCTTAGCTGTTTTGGCAGCATTTCCTTTTTTAAGAAAGTACTTTTTTGCATTCGAACTGATTTTCTCTTCGTTGATGGTATCATTCGCTGCAAGGGCCACCTCTATTCCCTTATTGGCAGTAGCTTTCAAAAGCTCATCGTTTTCGGTAGAACTGTATACAACCGATTTCAAATAATACGCCGAAACGTAATTGGGGTCATAAACCAACACCTGATTCATGTCGGCAAGGGCACCTTCATAGTTCTTTTCTTTAAAACTGGCTACACCTCTTTTGTAATAAACCTGTAAAAGGGCTTTTTCGGATTTAGCAATTGTAGGTTCATTTCCAAACTGCTTGCTTACTTCAATACATTTATTTAAAGTCGCTATTCCCTTATCGATTTCGCTATTTTTAATTTGGGTTGTACCAAGTTTATAATAGAGATCAGGCAATAGTGGTTTAATGGTCATTATGTAGTTATCGGCTTGCTCATCGCTCGATTCTGCAAAAATTTTCTGACTCATTTCCAGGCATGAAGTAAACTGCAGAATGGCTTCCTCCAAATTTCCTGCGTTGTTTGCCGTAACGCCGGCATTGTAGGCCTGAGTAGCTTCTTCGATGGTTTGTGCAGAAACACCGGCCATTAACGATGCAAACATCAAAAATAAAACAAGATTCTTCTTCATTTCCATTTGAATTTTATGGTAATTATTATTCGATTTCTAAATAAGCGACAAATATAATAATTGGAACAATAATCCCAACCAATTGTTTACTTGTCTGTACTTATCTTTCTAGGTTCTGGAAGCCTTTTAACCAATTTCATGCCAAAAAAAACTACCTATCCGCAGAAAGGTAGTTTAGTTTTAATAGCTGCTCAAGTAAACCTTACCAGGTTGATAAATCCAACATCCAAGGCTCAAGTTTTATGTCTTCTTCTTCGGGTTCCAATGCAGCCGACCAGGAACTATGATGAGGATCAAGCATCCAGTCTTCGAGTACCAGTTTTTCTTCCATGAGCTCATAATTGGCAAATTCTGCAGAGGCCGAAGCGGAAAGTGCATTACTTGCCGGAATCATTTTAGATGATTGATTTTCTGAAGATTTTGCTAAACTAGCCATCATAGATAAAAGACTGTCGGCAGTGTTTTTCTGATTAGTGGCTGATTGACCTGCCAGAAAGCTTTGTGTAAAAAGCAGAAGGAGTATTGCAAAGACAAGTTGAAGTGCTTTAGGTGTTAGGTTAGTGTTCGTGGTTTTCATGGCGGTAGTTTTTGTGGTTTGATAAGACAATAAACAGGAAGTGTACCAGAACAATTTAAATACTTGTTTTATCACTAGTGTCCGGTTGTTTGATATAAAAATACTATATAAACCTTGAATAGCAATGCTTTCAAGAACGTTCTTTGATTTTCGGATTTGAAAATTCGAGCTTTGATGCAAAAACATGAACGAAGGAAAATATGTTTTTGCCCAGCTAATGTCGTTTTTACCAAAGTATGAGTTTCAGAAATGTGTCGATAAATATTCAGG
>JAMIIA010000157.1:0-86121 GCA_035913795.1 Bacteroidales bacterium | reverse complement strand
CGGCGAATTAGCCGAAATATAGGCATCCAGACGCATGGGAAATAGTTCTGACTGACCTTGGTTGTATTCTTTGAATTTGATGTTTTTCATGCCTTAATATATTAAATATCAAGAACATGACAAATTTTTTGTGACGTAAAATACTAACTAAGTGCAATTTAAAATAAAAGAGGGTATCCATTTTTGGACACCCTCTTTTTTATGGATCATTTACTCGCTGTCGAGGAAGGGATAGCGGTAATCAACAGGAGTCACAAAGGTTTCTTTAATCGACCGTGGCGATACCCATCGCATCAGGTTTACCAGCGAACCGGCTTTGTCGTTGGTACCCGATCCCCTGGCTCCGCCAAAGGGCTGTTGGCTTACCACGGCGCCAGTGGGTTTATCGTTGATGTAAAAATTACCAGCAGCAAAGCGCAGTTTTTCCTGGGCGGTGATGATGGCCTCGCGGTCTTTGGCAAATATCGCTCCGGTTAGCGCGTAAATAGAGGTTTTGTCGCACAGTTCAAGCGTTTCTTCGAATTGTTCACCATCGTATACATAAATGGTCAGTACCGGTCCAAAAAGCTCTTCTTCCATGCTAAAGAATTTCGGATTAGTTGTCAATATTACTGTAGGTTCGATAAAATAACCCACACTCATATCGTATTTACCTCCCATTATTACTTCGGCATCAGAAGCCGAACGGGCTTTTTCAATCGAAGCACTTAGTTTTTTAAAGGCGCTTTCGTCGATCACTGCATTGATAAAATTTTCAAAATCTTCAGGTCCACCCATTTTCATTGAACTCAATTGCTTCTGCAATAAGGTTCTTACTTCGTTCCATATTTGCTTGGGTATATAGGCCCGGCTGGCGGCAGAACATTTTTGTCCCTGGTACTCAAAGGCGCCCCTCGCCAATGCGGTGGCTACTTCGGCCGGCACTGCGCTCTTGTGGGCAAATACAAAGTCTTTTCCTCCGGTTTCTCCAACAATGCGGGGGTAAGATTTATAAATCTGAATGTTTTTACCAATTTTCTCCCAGATGCTATGAAAAACACCGGTTGAACCTGTAAAGTGGAAGCCTGCAAAATCAGGGTGGCTCATCACTACTTCGGCAGCGGCAGGTCCGGCTACGAAAACAAGGTTAATGACTCCATCGGGCAATCCTGCCCGTTGCAGTACTTCCATAATTACGGCTGCTGAATAAATTTGTGTTTTAGAAGGTTTCCAAACCACTGTGTTGCCCATCATGGCAGGTGAAGTTTGCAGGTTGCCGGCAATGGCAGTAAAATTAAAGGGTGTAAGCGCAAATACAAAGCCTTCAAGCGGGCGCCATTCGGTGCGGTTCCAGGTATTGGGTACCGAGCGTGGCTGCATATCATAGATTTGCTCCATAAACTTTACATTGAAGCGATAAAAATCTACCAACTCGCAGGCAGAGTCGATTTCGGCCTGATAGGCATTTTTAGATTGACCCAGCATCGTAGCAGCATTCATTTTTGCCCTGTAGGGTCCAGCAAGCAGATCGGCAGCTTTTAAAAAGATAGCAGCCCTCTCTTGCCAAGGCATGTTCATCCATTTTTCTTTTGCCCGCAGTGCTGCATCGATAGCCATTTTAACATGACTTTCGTCGCCTTGGTGGTAGTAGCCAAGGGTATGTTGAATGTCGTGAGGAGGATGGATACGGTGTTTGTTATTGGTTCTTACCTCCTTACCGTCAATTACCATAGGTATATCGACTTCTTTCGACCTCCATTCTTTCAGGGCAGCTTTTAATGCAATTCGTTCGGTCGTGCCGGGGGCATAGCTTAGTACAGTTTCGTTTACCGGATTCGGAATCAGATATCGTCCGTTGCTCATAGTGTATTTGTTTTGCGTTAAAAATAGATCAACAACAAGGGCTAAAAAATGACATTTCTTTCGCGGCTATCCGGCACTTGTATGATTTAAATCACAAATCGGAAAGGCTTCATGTCGATAACTTTTATTCTATACCACCAACAAGTGAAAAACACTTAACTAATTTTACTTTATGAAACTGCAATTCGTAAAATCCTTTCTCGAGGGCCATTGGAAAAAGCTGGCTGTTAGGCTTAAGAATAAGTACCTGGTTGCAATTCTGGCCTTTGTTTTTTGGGTAAGCTTTTTCGATCAAAACAACCTGATGGAGCGCATACAGATTAAACGTGAGTTGATGCGTATGGATAACGAAAGGGAATATTATCTCGAGCAAATTCAACGCGATGCAGCTCGATTAAAAGAGCTAAAAACCAACACACAAAATCTCGAGAAATTTGCGCGCGAACAGTATCTGATGAAGCGCGAAGATGAAGATGTTTTTGTGATTGTATACGACTAGCAGAGGGGTTTTCTTCTTCTCTTATTATTTACTGCCGCCAAGAATTTCCTCGTTGTCAATTTTTCGGTAGGCATCGAGCAACCAGGAAGCATCGGTTACTTCAGAGTTGATTTGTTCTGCAGCAGCCTTGCAAATTGCTACTGGCGGATCCATACTCTGACGGGCGTAGTTCAGGTACTTTACTACCATTAATCCATCGAACCAGACATACATCCGCCTCTTAAAAGTTTCGGCTGAAGCGCTGTTGTTTCTAGCTTCTTTCGTCTTTTCAATAAATTCTGTATGCAGAAGAAAGCCGCGAACCGATTCAGGAAAAAGTTTTAGCGCATTTTGTGTTTCCTGTTCGCCAGCATACATTTTTTCAAAACTTTGGAAAAAAGGGTAAAGGTCGAAGAAGGAATCGGGATGGTAGGTATAAAAAGTATGTTTCTTATCGTCGAGAATCTTTTGTATAGCCGGCCCCGTGCCAAAGGGTACCCGCCACGACGGTCTGGGAGAGGGTTGAATACATACCTCAGATAAAAATTGGGTGGAGGCAACAGGCATCACTTTCTGTAAAAAGTAAAAATCCTCACCGGCTTTGCGCCTGCTCATTCCACCAACTTTCATGTATGTACTGGCTTTTACTGCAAAACACGACCCCAGGGTATAATGATAAAAGGGGAAACCAATTTTTTTTAGTTGGTTTTTATAGTAGCGGAGGTGTAATTCGTACTGCGCGGCGGCATCGTATACCGATTTTGGGAATTCATCTCCCTCGACAGGGTGGCAAGGGTTAAAGATGAAACAAGCCGTTTGAGGATTTAGAATCGTCTGTCGATGGACCTCGGTGAAATAATTAGCCGGAACTTTCGAATCGGCATCGAGCGAAAGTATGATTCCATTCTCTTGCCCGGCTTGCGAAAACCGATGGCAAGCCTCATCCATAAGTATTTTTCTGGCCAAGCCTGCACCGGCATGTTTGTCGGGCAGGTCTTTTGCAATTAAAGGAATAAACCTCAGCGAGGCGCTGTTGTTTCTTTCTGCCCATTGCTGAAGCACCCTGAATTCCTGCCGGTTTTGTTCCTTCAGAGCTTCTGGTGTGTCCTGCGCGTAATTAACCAGAATAAAAACTTCTATGTTGGCAGGAGGTAGGTGGCAGCATTTTATTGTATCCAGCACCTCGGTCAGGTCTGGCTCGCAGTAGGCAGGGATAATGACTATATACTTCAAGAGTCCCGTGGGGTTCGGGACTCCTGACAAATCAAGTTTTAAAAACTGATGTTTTTCAAGATATTGTTGTGCGGATCCCACCTGGGGGAAGCTTATTTTTCTAAACTGGCCGCATATTCAGTATTCAGCCCTGTAATAACTGCCTCGGTAATATTCAGTTTATCGTTGGCATACAATACGTTGCCCCCGAATGTAGTACCGAGTACAAATTGGAAATGCTGTTCACTCTCAAGGCTTTTTAAGTACTCCATAATTGAATTGAGTACCTTACGTTGGGCTACTTGTTCTTTTTCGGCCAGCTCGTATTGCATTGATTGCTGTAATTGCATCAACGACTGTTGTTCGGCCTGCAGGTTTTGCTCAATAGTAGCGGCTTCGCTGCGGGTAACCAAACCTTTGTTGGCTTTATTCTGGTAATCGTTCACGCTGGCCTCGAACTTTCGCTGTTTGGTTTGCAGTTCAGCATCTTTTGTGCTAAGTGTATTCTGTAAATCGGCCATTACATCTTTGTACATGCTATAATTTGCAAGAACCGAATCGATATTGATATACACAATTCCGCCAGAAACATCACTGGCAGCCATGGTTGAGTCGCTAAGTGCAATTTTATGGTTCTGGCTTATCCCTGAGCTGAAATGCAAAAAGTACAATACCGCTATGGACAGAATTAATACAACATTCAGAATGATAGATGCTTTTTTCACGTGTATAAGTTTTTAGTATGTTTTCGGTACAAAAATATAATTTTCATCTCACGATAAAAGGGATTGTATCGAATAAAAGACAATTTCTGTGATACAGCTTCGAAATATTCTGGGAAAAGGCAGATTAGATTGCTCCAAAACCGATCTGAAACCTAAAATTGCGGACAGGGTACTGCTGTTTTCGACACCCTCTTGGGTAGCAGGAATTTATAGGCTAAAGAAATCTCATGCGAACCTCGTGTATAGGGCAAGAGGCTGGAAATGGTAAAATCGTAACTATAACCAACATTCACACTTCTGGTTTTTATACCAGCCAGAAAAATAATTGCGTCTCCTACTTCCGAATTAAATCCGGGAATACCCCTGTACCAAATGCCCAGCACAATTGGATTATTGTACCAATAAATGCCTAAATCAAGCTGCTGCACCGATTCCTGTTGTTTATAAAGGAAAGTAAAAGTCATTACATCGTCGCTGGGTTTAAGAAGTTTCCCTTTCCGGCGAAAATCGATGCCACCGTAAACAGAGAGTTTGTAAGGAATAATGGCTTCTGTAGAATAGAGCGATACATTAGGGCGCAATAAATGGTCGACAGTGGCACCTAACCAGAAACCTTGCGTATAGGTAATCAGCGAAGCACCTGCATCGATGTCGCGCGAACTTTGCAGTGCAGCTGTGGGTGTCGAGCCCGGATTGTCTGGTCGGTCTATCTCATCTATAAACTTCACATCACCAAAAATACCATGTTGGAGGTAGGAGAATGAAATACCAGGTCGGATATGCCAGATATTAAAAACCTGTACATTGTAAGAATAGTGCAATCCGGTTTGCAGACTTCCCAGTTTACTTGTACCAGCTACATCCTGCACAAAATTAATTCCTATTCCACTGTTGAATGAACTAAAATAGTGATCGTACGAGGTGCTGTACGTTATAAATTTCGAAGGCTGATCGTACCATTGATTGCGGTACTGAGCAGTAATTCTGCTGCCCTCTACGGCACCGGCAAAAGATGGCCCCAGATAAAGAGGATTGGCGTAAAACTGCGAAAAGTGAGGGTCCTGTGCCCTTAAACCAGCCGCATTGCCAATAAGTAAAATGATAAGGATATACTTTTTCAAACCTTCAATGTAAGATTTTCATTTACGCCATTTTCGGCATAAAGTTTAAATTCGAACTAAAATAATTTAAAAGTGAATGGGAGAGTTTAAATTTTATGAACAATTGATTTAAACCCTCCCCATAGATAAGATTGATTATTGTGGTGCGGCCTCGTCTTTACCATGAATGAGGGTAACATCGCCACTCATATCATAAGCCTGGCCATTGGCATACCTTCCTCGCACCCGCCAGATGTATACGTCTTGTTTAGCCGGGCTGCCATCTACGTAGCCATTCCAGCCATGGTTTACATTTTTACTTTCGAATACCCTTACTCCCCAACGATTGTAAACTTCGAGGTGATATTCTTCTACGCCGCCGCTTAGCGGGAAGAATACATATTTGTTACGTCCACGGGTGTCGTATTCATCCGCTGGTCCGTCGGGACTTACCAGGAAGGCTGTCGGATACTGCAGGTAGCCTTCAGCTAACACTATTATAGGCGTTGGGTGTATAAGGGTATCGAGGCATCCTGCGCCTGATTCGGCTATAAGACCTACATAGTATTCGCCAATTTCGGTATAATACCACGATGGGTCTCTCTCCTCAGTATCGGGAGTGCCACCCAGATTACGTTCTGAATCGAAATACCAACGGTAAGATGTGGCATAGGTCGATTGATTGTAGAAATTAATCCAGTCATAGCCTTTTGTTTGGCTCGAGTCGAATACCACCGAATCGTTAAAGATAAAGGCAGCCTCCGGCTTTGGGTCTACCCGGATAATTTTATAATCCCAGTTGGTACCACCATCGCCACGCACGATCAATTTTACGGTATAAATTCCAGCATCTTGGAAGGTATACGATGGAGTAGGCTCGGTCGATGTTTCGCCTTCTATTCCAAACTCCCACTGGTAATCGCCTTCGTCGATGTATTTGGTGGTAGCGCTAAAGTCGACTGTAAACGGCTGGCAACCAGACAAGTCTTCGGCAAGGTCAATTTGCGGCAGTGGTGGATAAATAATCACGTCGTGCCACACAGTATCGCGGCATTCAGGATTAGCATTGTTCCAGGCAACAAGTCTCACCGGAACGATGTTGTTATTGTCGTTTGGTCCCCAGAAGAAAGCTCCATAGTTGTAAATGAATTGGCCTAAACTCTGGTTGTCAGAATTACCATCCCCATAATTCCAGTCGTAGTTCCAATTGTTCTGGAATGGTGTTTCGTTGTAGAACGTAATGGGTGTCTGGTCCGCTGCTGTTCCATAATCTGCTGGCAATGGACTGGGAATGTACTCAGCTATTGGTGATGGAAATACCGTTACTTGTTTGGTAGTATCGGCCGAACATTCATAAAACGAAGTAGCAGAAAAACGGATGTCGTATGTTTTATTGTTCGGCGTTTCGTTTACAAAGCGGTACAAGGGGTCTTTAATGGTACTAAATGCTCTTCCATCGATGTACCAGATCATTTGCAATACATTGCTGGTATCGCCAGTAAATTGCACTTCCAACGGGCTACATCCCTGGTTAATAGTGTAGGCGAAATCGACGTTTACATCGGGATAAACCGACACAGGTTTTACAAGCGTATCTAAGCAGGCTTTGTCGGAACGTACAATCAAGGTAATTGGTTTATCAATTAGCACACTGGTACTGTTGCTGAACGTATGCGAGGGATTTGTGGCGGTACTGGTTGCCTCTCCGGCAAAATCCCAGTTATAAGTCAGGTTCGATCCCATCGAGTTGTCAACCATTTGTGCCAAAAATGGCGGGCAGGCTACCGAAACCGGGAAGTAAAAATCGGCATTGGGTTTCGCATAAATGGTCACTTGTTTGGTGAGCGTATCGAAACAGTTATAGTTCGAGGTGGCCGTTAGCTTCACACTATATGTTCGGTCGGTTACCGGGTTAAAATTATTGTACAAGTGTACCGGATTGGGGTCAATGCTGCTCGATCCGTCGCCGAAGACCCAGTTTGCACGGTTGGCATTTACCGAATTGTTGGTAAATACCGTATTATGCGGGAAACAGATGGCAGTAAAATCGGGATCAAAAGCGGCTGTTACTTTTGGGTACACGGTAACCGTATCGCGCCAGGTCGAAGAGCAATTGTATTTGTTGAATACCGTCAGACTTATTTCTTTTTCTAACGGAACTGCACTGGAGAGGTTCTCGAATACATGATAAAACTTATTGGTGGTGACGTTGCTGGTATCTTCTCCATTGAAATCCCAGTGGCGGTATGAGATGCCTCCATTGGTATAAGTCTGATCGATTCTAATGCTATCGTTCGAACATATAGACGAAGGAGCCACGGAGAAAAATGCATCGACCAACGAGTGGATATATATTTGCTGTGCGGCTGTATCGCGGCAACCGTATTGGCTGCGACCATAAAGGTAAACAGTTAAACTGGTATCGTAATTCTGGTAATTGTTTTGGGTAAGTGCTGGCGGATTGGTATTCGAACTATAAAAGTTGTTGTCGATGTACCATGCAAAACTGGTTCCAGGTATCAAATTGGTGGTGTTCGTGAGAGTTGAAACCAAAGGCTGACAACCAATGGTGTCGCTCATCAGAATGTCTGTTTCGAGCTCGGGGTATATGGTAACAGTAATCCGATGGGTGTCGGCGCAGGCAAGGTGGGCTGCATCGGCAGCACCTGCTGCTACAAGCTGCACCACATAGGGTCTTACAGTTTCGTCTTGTTCAATATAGGCCGGAACAATAGGCTCAAAGGCGGTGCTGGTGGTACTGTTTCCAAAGTCCCAATGAAACACGTTTGCCCCTGCCGAGGATAAGTTCTGCGGCCGAATTGTAAAGGGAGAACAACTATCGGCTACCGGAAGGCTGAATTCGGAATTGATAAAGGCAAACACTTCCACCGGTCGCGAAACCACGCTGTCGCAACCCAGAAGGTTTCGGGCTCTGAGCTGCACTATATAAGTGGTGTCTGAGTCGGTTACGTTGTTGAATAGTTTAGTGAAGTTTGCTGCAGTAGTAGTCGACGAGGAGTTGTCGCCAAAATCCCAGGTGTATGTCAAGCTACCACCGGTAGATAAATTCTGAAGACCTACATTGAGCGGCGCACATCCAATGCTATCGGTGGTAAAATCGAAATCGGCCACTACCTGCGGAAACAATAACAGCGGTCTTTCGATGCTGTCGAAACAGAGTTCGGGGTTTCGAACCACCAGCTTGATCATAATGGTGGTGTCGGCATTCGAATAGGGGTTTATAAAAGTGCGATTAATGGTTGGGTTGTTGTCGGTAACGAGGGTGCCGGTTCCAAAATCCCATTGGTTTACCTGCGACCGCACGCTGGTGTTGGTAATTAAGGTAGGAAGAGGAGAGCAGTTATTCAGGAAGCTTAGCCCAAAGTCTGCCTTTATGTATGGGTGCACCGTAATGTTGGTATCCATCTCGTCCGAACAGAAATAACTCGAAACAGCTCTTAACCTCACGTTGTACACGGTATCCATGTTCGTTCGGTTGAAAAAAACTTTGGTATACGAAGCTGCAATGGTATCCTGACTGAAGGTGCTGTTGCCAAAATCCCAATCGTAAAAAAGCTTGTAGCCAAAGGAATTGTTGGTAAACACAATAGGTACCGAATCGCAAACCACGCTTTCGCTCACTGTAAAATCAGCAATTACATCGGGATAAGCAATGAGGCGTCTGGTTGGGGCTGTATCGGAGCACCCCATACGGTTCATACCCACCAGATTTACCCAAAGTGTGTCGGGCCCAGCAGTGGTAGATGTATCGTAATGCGTTATAGTCTTGGGTATCTTGGTGGTTGTTTTGTGAGTGCTATCACCATAATGATAGTCGATATGCCACCAGAGAGTATCGGCCCCCACGGAGGAGCCTGGATTAAGTACAGAAACAAGGGGAGAACACGATTCGGTGTTGGCTACCGCCAGGTTAACCGATATTCTCGGGTGAACTGTGATGTTTTGCCGCGCCGTATCGGTGCAACCAAAGGGCGAAAGGGTTACCAGCCGAACTGGGTATACCACATCGTTAGGTGTATAATTGGTGTAGTTTTTTGTCGGTATACTGTCGAACGACTGTGAAAAGTCGCCAAAATCCCAGTAATAACTATTGGTGTCGAGGTTGCCCGATGAAGTATTGGCAAAGCTCACCAGAAGCGGGTGGCAGCCAATGGTGTCGCTAGGAACAAAGCCGGCCTCTATTTGTGGTAATACCTTTACATCTTTGCTTGTCTTGCTGGGGCAGGAGTTAAACGGCCCTTTTACAACAAGTTCTACCGTGTGCAGTTGAATAGAGTCGGTATGGTTTTCGGGCAGGAGCAGGTCGAAGGTACGTGGAATGGTATCCTGGTTTATTTGGTAGGCACTTCCCACGGCTGGTTTCACTGTCCAAACCTGGTTAACACCATATACAGTATCCGATTGGTTATTGAGGGTTGGTGCAAAAGGCGAGCAGCCTACATCAGACGAAAAAGAAAAACTGGCTGAAGTGTTGTTCATCACGAGTATCTGCACAGGCAATGTGTCTTTCGACTGGCATTCGCCGGTTACAATTACATTGAAGTTAAATATTCCGGTTGTATCGGGAGTAAAATACGGTGCAGCAATGGTATCGTAATCGAGTTGATTGACTAGGAGAGGATCGTAAGGAGCATACCAACGGTATGAGGTTCCCCCACCTGCTACAATTCTAATTGGCTCTAATCCGCAGAAGATTCCGGAATTACCCTGGGTAAAACCACCAATACCTGCGCCGGCATCGCTGGCAGCAAAATCGGAAAAATAGCCATAACGACATCCGGGGCTGTTGATGGCCTGCATGGTGCCCAAATGAAAGCGGGCCATGTTGTTTTCCACCCGAATGGTTTGTCCATCGGTAACGGCATTATAATAGGCACCACCTCCGGCTTTGGTACGGTCGTACACCGCAAATGCCGAGTCCATGATATAGGTAAAGTGGTTTGGGTTCATAGTTTGCACAGGGCCCCCGTTAATAGAATAGGTAAAATTAAAAATAGCCTTGTTTCGGGTTGGGCTTCCAGTAAGGGTGTCGTTGCGCACCATCAGGTTATGGAAATACCGCCAACCGGCAGCTGGCGTTCTTTTTACTGTTACAGAGTGGGAACCTGTACATTTGTCAATGGGTGGTAAAATGGCACCTCCTAGTTCCCGGGCTGCGGTGTTTATTGGGTTTGTAGAGAAGCCTGAGACATGGTTCAGATAAATAGGTTTGGTAGCCCTTACATGGGTTACCAGAGGGGGGACTGTTTTTGTAATGACCCTTTCAAAATAGGCTCCGGCATTAAGTCCGGCAGCTACCAGCACACCATCGATATAGATGTCGGTGCCGTTTTGCGTAGGGGTAATGAATATGGCTTCCCCGTCTTGAAGGTTTGCAGGGACATCTTGTACCCAGCCATGCAACACTACGTATTCTAGCCCAACCAATGAGGTGGGCACAATCTGGTCGGCAAAAATATCCCAGTTGCCACCACCATCGTTTATTTGCATCGAGTCGTCGAAAATCAGAATAGTTACATCGTTATTCGAGGTAACACGTATACCGTGTATGTGCTGTGCCGGAGCTTGCCCCAGAGCTCTTACCGCAATACATTGACCTTTGTTTAGGGTTACCGAAAAAGGTGCGACGCCATGAAAAGCCAGGTTATTGCCGTTAGGGTTGATGTTGACGATGGTATTGTCCTTTGTGGCTACAACCGTAAAACCACTGAAATCGTCGGCATAACCATGGTTCTTGTATTTACGTTGTGTCGAAACCCAGAAGTCCTTGCCCATGGCATTATGGGCCTTCAGGGCAATAATGTCGGAGTTTGGGAGGGCAGAAGGTTCGTAATAGGCGGTAATCTCACCGGGGTATGCTGTAATTAAAAAGCCTTTGTTTTGAATAAAATCGGGAGCAGCAGCAGCACGTGCGTAGGTTTCAATACTTGCAACGGTTAGGTTATTAAAGGCTGCATTCGCATCCATCCTAATTTCCTGGGTTTGTTGTTGGGCCAGGTTAAAGGAATAGGGAATAAAAGTAGGATCGGCCGGTCTTGAAATGGTAACAGTGGTATTGTACATGGCTGTAATATGCAGCCTTAGGGGAATACTGTTATTGGCATGTGCCTGTGAAATATCGGGTGCAGCAAACCAAAACTGTGTTCCGATTTGCCCCTTGGTAAGTGGGGTAATCAGAAGAAAAAGGAGGATAAAAATCTGTGAAAATCGCATGGTGTTAATAGTTTAGTGCCCTAAATATACGCAAAACTGAAAGTAAAGGTTTTTTTTGCATATGTTTTTAGTAACAAGATGCTAACTTTAAGTCGATTTGGCTCGTAGAACAAAAAAATCAGTGAACGAGAATTAAGAAGATATCAATACATTTTGACACGAAATTTAATAATACCATGAAACGCATAACCACACTGTTTTTCTTACTTATATGTCTTGGTTCGGCCTATTCACAACAATTTTTTTACCTGATTGAGAACTGGGAAGATCCTGCATTAACAAGCCGCTGGACTCAGAGTCCGATAAAAATTGACCCTCAGTGGCAATTTACTTATGGGGGGCAATATGAATTCGGTGGAAACCCATTCAGTCCCGAAATACCTAAGCAGGGCATCTACAATGCAGGCTTATTCCGGCAAAACACAACCAGAGATTCTATTATGATAATCTCGCCAAAGCTTGAGCTGGCTGCAGCCCGCAAGCCCACTCTGCGATTTTTTCATTGCCAGTATGAAAGCGCATTTGGACAGGACTTCCTCAAATTGTTCTTCAGGCGAAACGAAGCTTCTCCCTGGACACTTATCAAAACCTATACAGGAAATATTGATAACTGGGACGAAGATATCATTGATATAAAAACCATTAGCCCCAATTATTTTACCGACGATTTCCAGTTTGCTTTTCAGGGAATTGTAGGCAATGGGTATGGAGTGTATGTCGATAGCGTTTCCGTTCGCGAAGATACAGTGGTGAATAAGTATGTGAAGCGTACCACTTACAATTCTGTCGAATACGAGGTTATACCTTCCGGGGCTACCGATGTGCCTCTCGAAGAAATTGTGATACGGATTTTGGGTAATGAAGGAAATGCCATTCTCGATTCGCTTACCCTCGTGCCCACCGGCCCTGGAGTGAATCAACTCGAGCCCAACAGTTTTAAACTTCATTTTACAAGCGGTAGTTCTTATGCTCCATTTATGGCCGACACTTCAACCTTAATTGCCACTGCCAGCCTTGTGAATGGTAAGGTAGTGTTTGCCAATATGAATCGCTACCTTGACATTGGCGATAACCACCTCTGGTTTACAGCCAGCTTTAAAAATACGGTGCAAGGCCAAACCACAGTAAGATTTCAGGTTCCGGCCAATGGAATCAATGTCAACGACACTCTGTTTCCATCGTCTGTAAAAGTATTAAGCGAAACCCATTTGATAAAAGAAAGTGTATTTTACGATAATTTTGAATCGGGTGGAACAGACTGGACTCTGCAGGGTAATTTCGAGGTAGGCTGGCCCGATGGCAATTTCATAGGTTCCTATAGTAACCCCGAATCACCCTTTAACGGAACCAACATTCTGGCTACCGATTTGAATGGCTCCTATACGCTCGGAATTAATTCCACCACGGCTTATTATGCGTACTCGAAAGTTCTCAATTTAAAATATTATGTCCGGCCATCGATTTATTTGCACTCCTATACCAACATCAATGGCGTAGATCAGGGAAAAATGGATATCTCAGTTGACAATGGAGCAACCTGGCACAATGTATGGCAAAGTAGTTTTTCCGAAAACAGCTCGTTCTGGCGTGAGATTTATGACCAGTCTATTGATTCCATTGCCAATCGTCAGGAAACCTTCCAGTTCAGGGTAGGTATTGCCGAGTCGATAGGCTTCGATCCCTATCCAGGTTTTGGCATCGACAACTTTGCCATTATTGCCGAAAAACTTTATACCGACGTAGGTGTAACCCGCATTATAACTCCTTATAACGATTGCCTCAACTGCGGAAACGATACCATAAGGGCCTGGTTCAGGAATTATGCCGATGGACCTTCGCCAGCCAATATTCCGGTTTATTTTGCACTCTGGGGCCCCGATACCATCAGGGTTTACGATACCATAGTAAACAGCATTGCCAAAGACGATAGTGTGGAGTTTGTATTTACGCGTCTGGCAAACTTTCCGAGAGGCGATTTTTATACCCATTTTACAGTGGGTGTAGCCTTAACCGGCGACCAGGACCCTGTGAACGATACGCTTCGTAAATCTCTTGTGATACAAAACAACTATGAGCCTGCCCATCTCGAGAAATTCGAATACAAAGGGGGCATCTGGCTTGAGAAAGAAGGATCGACCTGGAAGGCCCAGCAAATGCTCGGAACCATCACTACCGATCCGGCCTCGCCCACCATGTGGGTTCTTTCACCCACAGGTAACTATGCCAATAACGACACCTCGTGGGTTAGCAGTGGTTGTTACGACCTAAGCAACATAACCCGAAATATACTTCAATTAAAGGTATGGACCGACTCGGAAAACGAACGCGATGGCGGCCGCATCGAGTATTCCACCAACGATGGCTTAAGCTGGAAGGTGCTTACGGATCCGGTTTATGGAAATGGTTGGGGATGGATGCCCGATACTGTGTGGGCTCTCCAATCACGCGGATGGACTGGCACTCACGATTGGCGCACGGCCAAAGCCCTTTTACCACTTGATATCGACACCATCGAAAAAGCACGCTTCAGAGTTTTCTACCGTTCCGATGCTGCTAATACCAATCCCCAGGGATTTGCTTTCGACGATTTATCGATATTCCCTGCACCGCACGATATTGGTGTTACCTCTATCTTGTCTCCTTACGATGCTTGTCAGGGTGCAAATGCCACTACGGTAACTGTTAGGGTGCAAAACTTCGGTTACAACGCACTGCATGCCAACGACACCATTGTTGTTGGGGTTGACTTTGAAAGCGAAACTCCTTTTATCGAGAGCTTGATATTAAATGCCGACCTTTTACCCGGCGATTCGGTTGACCTTGTAGTAAATACCAATATCGACATTGCTGCCGCAGGAACCTATAACCTGAGCGCTTATACTCTAATTGAAAATAATCCATTCTATTACCTTGGCAACAACGATACTGCATGGCATAGTTTTGAGGTTTGGCCAAATCCGGTAACTGAGTTGGCAGATACGCTATTTTCGCGTCAACCCGATACATTGGTTGTACGACCTTATGCCATTACACCTCCGGGATACACTTTCCTTTGGTACGATGCAACAACCGCCGATACTCACAAAGTAGATCAGTCGGATGTGTATTATAGCCTTAGGGTTACTGAACCGGTGCATAGTTGTTATAGCTACGATTCGGTGTACGTGCAACTTTTGTTTAACGACATTGGTGTGGACAATATCCTATGGCCGGCAAATTCCTGCGAACTTAGCGATACTGTACATGTGAAAGTAAGGATACGAAACTTTGGTACCGACAGCCTTTATGTCGGCGACCTTATTGAAGTCTATTTCAATCTCGATGGAGGAACACTTATGCAGGATACAATTGTTCTTACACAGTCACTCTATAAGAACAGTTCCATTAACCATACATTTACTAGTCATCCAATTGATTTAACCGCAGAGCGAGATTATAGTATCTACTCAGGCGCATATTTTGGAGGTGATACCGTAAGGGTGAATGATACCATTCGCGAGTCCATTACCGTGTTTGGCTATACCCCAATCAATATCGGTAACGATACTACCATTAAGGCGCTCAATTATACACTTAATGCCGGGCCGGCCTTTACAAGCTACCTTTGGAACACAGGCGAAACAACCCAGACCAAGTTTATCGATGCTTCGGTAGGCAACCGTTCCGGACAGTATTATGTCGATGCCACCGATCCGAACGGTTGTGCCTCAAGCGATTCCATCACCCTCTTCTTTAAGATTCGAGATGTACGTGCCGACAGACTGATTTCTCCTACTACTTCCTGCAACGACGGTCGCACGCTGCCCGTGGAGGTGAGGTTGGTGAATGTGGGCACCGATACCATTCAACCAGGGGAGAATATTAATTATTCTTACCGCATCGGTTCCGGGGCTACCGTTTCTGAAACTGCATCTCCTACAGCACAAATAAGGCCTGGTCAGCAATACACGCATAGATTTAGCAACAGCGAGAATTTCGGTGCAATTCAAAGTTATACATTGTTCCTGACTACCTCGGCTGTGGGTGATTTACGTCCCGCCAATGATACGCTCACGTCCAATCTTGCCACTTTTGCCAATCCGGTTGTGGACCTGGGAGACTACCCCGATGCCATTCTTTCACTGTCCTACGAGCTTAATGCCGGAACAGGACCTTACGAATACTTATGGCAGGATAATGTGACCCGATCGCAAACTTATACAGCCATGGCTACCGGTGAATACAGCGTAATGGTTACTGATACAAATACCGGTTGTTCCGGCAGCGATACCACTTATCTGGTGTTTGACATTGTAGATTATTCAGTTCTTAATGTAAACGGATTATTGGCGAGAGTTTGCCAGGGCGAAGAGATTAACCTCTCTGTGCAAGTGGCTAACCTGGGTAATCAGCCACGGAACAATACTGTAATTAGGGTAGGTTACCTGATTCCGGGAGAAACCCCCGTGAACGAAGATGTTACTGTAAGCGGAACATGGTTGCCGGGGGCTTCAAATGCACGGCTTATTAACCTTTCGAACCCGGCTGAATTTAATACTACCGGAACTAAAGCCATTAAAGTGTATGTGACCCATTCTGGCGATATGGTTCGCTCAAACGATACCATTACCCGTTCAACTACGGTCGATCCTTCGCCCTTAGTCGATTTTGGTGGCGATACCATTCAGGTTTCATTGCCCTATTTGCTCGATGCAGGGCCACATGCCACCTATCAATGGCAGGATAATTACGATGGACGTTTTTACAATGTTCTTCCAACGAATTACCTCTATACAGTCACAGTTACCGATGCAGGCAATAGTTGCATCACCACCAAATCGGTATTTGTAGAACCTAGTGCTTCTGTTGGACCAGATATTTCAGAGAAACTTGAAATGAAAATATATCCTAACCCTGCGAACAGTTATTTTACCATCGAGGCAGAGGTTCTGAATGGTCTTCCGGTTGCAATTGAGTTTTATTCCATCACTAACCAGTTAATCTGGAGGGATCAACACGACGGACTGGGTCAATATTCCCGTACTGTCGACATTGGCGAGCTCAGCAGGGGTATCTACCTGTTACGATTTAGTAATAAAGAGTTCAGCTATGTACAACGTGTAATTGTGAATTAAACATTTATTAATTTATAGGAAAAAAGCCGGCCAACTGCCGGTTTTTTTTGTTTTGAAACTTTGAAATTAATCGCAGGTCGGGAATAAGACTTTTCTCAGGTTCTGATAATTGTCCTGTTTTCGGCTGTAGACAACCAGTACCTTAATTCCTCATTATTCACAAAAATAACGGGGTGTTATGTTTAACAGGTTTCTTGCAAAAATTATCGCTTTACTTCCTCAAAACCTGGTTTGGATATTCTCGAAACGCTACATTGCCGGCAAGGAGTTGAAGGATGCACTGCGAATTAGCCGAGAACTCAATGCTGCTCGAATAAAATCCACAATTGATGTGCTGGGCGAGTATATTAAACAAACCGATGAGGCTATTGAATATAAGCGAGGCTATCTGCAAACCATTGAAATGCTTAAAAATGAGCACATCGATGCCACCCTTTCGGTTAAGCCCTCTATGTTTGGTCTGTTACTTGATGTAGATTTTTGTTATCAGCAGCTTAAGGAAGTGATGGAGAAGGCCAGTGATTCAGGGCTATCGGTATGCATGGATATGGAAGACTCTTCGTGTACACAGATGGAATTGGATCTGTTTGAAAAACTTTACAAGGAATTTCCGGGTACAGTGAGCCTTGTCTTGCAGGCATACCTGCATCGCACACTAAAAGACCTGCAATGGCTAAAAAGTATTATGTTACCTGAATACCCCATTAATGTGCGCATTTGCAAGGGTATTTATATCGAACCAGAAGAAATTGCTTACCAGGGATATCAAGCTGTCAATAAAAACTTTATAGCTTGTATCGGCTACATGCTCGACAATGGATTTTTCTCGGCACTAGCCACACATGATAAGCGCATTATTGCTGCTGCGAAGCAAATGCTGAAACAAAAAGCGATTGAACCCAGCATCTATGAGTTTCAGATGCTTTATGGCGTGCGACCTTCCCTACGCGATAAACTGGTAAAGGAAGGGCACAACATGAGGGTGTATGTACCCTATGGCACGCATTGGTATGGTTATTCTACCCGCAGGCTGAAAGAGAACCCAAGAATGATTACACACATAGTAAAGGCTTTGATATTTAGAGGTTAGAGTTTGCCGTTACCCTATTGCCCGGCCGCGTTTTTGAAAAAAAATGCGGTCTTTTTTTAGACTTGAATCACAAGTCGGTAATGGTCGGGAATGTTTTCTGAGAACAACTGGTAGGCAATGCGTAAAAGTTCGTACTTGTCCGTACCAGGATATTTCAATGGTTTAACGCTCAGCTGAATGATTCCGCGATGCACCGATTCGATGCAAATCTCTGCCTGCGACTGGGACTTTAGTTTTTCAGCTTTTTCTTCAATCAACAATTTCCTGTCGCCCGAAAGATTCGAGATAAGATCGAGTTGTTTTTTCAGCGCTTCCATAGGCTTATATTTTATCAGCCTGCTAAGAGCAATAAAGGATTAGCAGACAGCAAATTAATATCAGCCATCAAGATGTTTTCGGGGAGTCTGTGTATACGGGTTTACCGAACTATTATTTGACCAGACGGGCCCACATCGATCTACCACCGTGGTGTTCGCAACTCGGTTGGTATCCTGTTCTGCTTGTGCAGAACAAAATTCTTGATGCTTTTGCAAAGGTAAAATATTTACGCAATAACAGTAGATAATGACAAAAAAAACCAGGCAAAATTTTCATTTGCACCGGCATTCTTCTTTAAAAAGCAGCAGTGTTTTTTGCCGAATCAGTTTCGTGGTTTTATTTCCTGTTGCTGGGTTCGCAATTGTTTTAGGAGGTAATTTCTGAATTGTATTTCTGTAAGATAAATATTTAGTACTTTTTCGTCGGGCAGTATTTGCCTGAATTTGATATTGTATGTTTCGAGCAGTTGAGCTTCTTCTTTTTCGATGGCCACGTATCTGTCGAGTGTTTCAGCAATCTCCTTTTCGCTCATATTGCTTTGATTGGTGTTAAAAAAGCTCATAAGGTTTTTTCGCTCGGTGGTAAGTTTGTTTTTCCGGCTTTGATAGTCGTTGTATATGGGCCAGAATTTCTTTGACTCTTCTGGGGTAAGTTCCAATTTTTCGTTGAAAAATTTTACCCTGGCCGCCTGAACCTTTTCAGCAGGTTGATTCTGCGCTATTAGCGGCACAAAATTTATCAGACTTATAAGTAAGATTATTCCTGTTCTCATAACAATGTGGCTTAAAATTCAAGATCGGATAATTCAAAATCAGAACCTTCCTGTGAGAGATATTCCAATATTTCCTCTCGTGTAAGATTAATTTCTTCTTTGGAAGGAATTTGTTGGGTTGTTTGTGTCAGGTCGTATAATTCGGCATCGTCAAAACCATGGATTTCGTTTTCGATGTACGCAAACAATTCTGGCTCTGAAAGATCTTTGTTATTCTGAGCGTTTATGTACGTTTTTATCATCGTAAGACTCAACACTGTGATAGCGGCTACAGAAGCGGCCACAGCAACAAATTTGCGCCATTGAACAATTTTTGGCATTTTGTGTCCAATGGCTTCATGGCTGGTTTCCGATTCGCTGATGCGTTCCATAATCCTGTTTGGGAGCATCTCGAAATAGCCATCAGGAACTTTGAATTGCTCGTTCTTTTTGAGCAGCTCAAGCTTGTTTAATTTGTTATTATTTTCTGCCATACCTTTGTTGGATAAATAAAAATATAAAAGGTTTAATCGTCGTCGAGCAAATTCTCAATCTTTTTAACAGCATGGTGATAAGAAGCCTTCAAAGCCCCAACGGAGGTGTCGAGAACGATAGCCATATCTTCATATTTCATTTCTTCGAAATACTTCAGATTAAAAACTATACGCTGTTTCTCGGGCAATTGTAAAAGGGCATTCTGTAATTTCTTCTGGGTTTTATCGGCATTAAAGTATTCGTCGGCCATGAGAGTCTCAGAAAGGTTGTAGTCTTTTCCTTCCAGAGGCAGAAGTGTGCGCCGTTTTTGTTGTTTCAGATGGTTGAGTGCCTCGTTGGTCGCAATACGGTAGAGCCAGGTAAACAGTTGAGAGTCGGAACGGAAACCATCCAGGCTCTTCCAAACATTTACAAAGGTGTTTTGAATGCAATCGTCGGTATCGTCATGACTTATAATAAGTTTACGAATATGCCAATACAACCGCTGCTGGTACTTTTTTACTATCAGGTTAAAAGCAAATTCTTTTTGGCCCGATTGAAAAAGAGATACCAGTTCGGCATCGGTATATGATTTACCTTCTTGTTGCATTTTACTTAAGGCATTTTTGACAATCTTACCGGCCTTTGGTTTAATGCCTGCCGAAAATCTTTTTTAAGGTAAACCGTTCTAAGGGATTTTTATTCGTAAAAGCAGAGGTAGGGAGTGTCTTCGCTTACTTCTACCTGAAATTTTACATTGGCAGCAACTTCGAACGATTCGTATTTTTTATAGGTTTTCCATTCCTTGCTTCCTGGCAGCTGAGCTTTCATGCTTCCGCAGAGTACGGTCATAATTTCTTTGGAGCTGGTGCCAAACTCATAGCTGCCTTTTTTCATTACACCTACGGTGGCTTTTCCTTCGCTGCCTTCAAATGCCAATGAAGCTACACGGCCTTCGAAATAGTTGTTTACTTTTATCATGTTGTGTGAAAATTCGTTTTGTTCAGCAAAAATATCATTTCGCATAAGAGTGAGCATAATAACCGACTGGTTTTTTTAAGAATACTTTAAATCAGTGAGACTTGATAATTTTAGAAATCCCGAGAATTCGGGATGAACTAAAATTATCAAGTCGAACTGATCCCGATGTGCAGCAATCGGGATCTTTGGGTCATATTGGCTTCGCCGAGCTCTTCCGATGTAAATCGGAATCGGTTCCCCGCCCCATGGGGCGAGACAGATAAGAATTCCTATAAGATACCTCGCAGCAAGCTGACGAGGTAGTTCATTACAGGTTGTGGAGCAGATTGACAGACATTCTGCATATGATTTGCAGTTCTGCAAAAAAAATAGATAACTTTGGCGTTAGTAATGTAGAACGATAGTATGATTATTTCATTTGGTTCAAAGGATACTGAAAAGATTTGGAATGGAATGCATGTCAGAAAGATACCAACTGAAATACAGCAAATTGGACGGAGGAAATT
The DNA here is from genome assembly GCA_035913795.1 of Bacteroidales bacterium. Classification (GTDB taxonomy): domain Bacteria; phylum Bacteroidota; class Bacteroidia; order Bacteroidales; family UBA10428; genus UBA10428. The sequence goes on along the minus strand of JAMIIA010000157.1, from coordinate 65,296 downwards.
AAGAATGATTCATAACGCACAAAACTGGTCAGATTTGAGAGTTCCTCCATCAAACCGATTGGAAAAAATGCAAGGTTCAGATTTTTGCAGTATTCGAATTAATGATCAGTGGAGAATAGTGTTTAAGTGGATTGACAATATTGCACACGATGTTGAAATAATGGACTATCACTAAATAGGAGAATTTAGAAATGGACAGGTTAGCAAATATCCATCCTGGAGAGGTTTTATTGAAGGAGTTTTTACAGCCTCTAGAAATAACAGCCTACAGATTATCAAAAGACACGATTATTCCTCAGACTCGAATTTCACAAATAATTAAGGGTAAGAGAAGAATTACAGCTGATACCGCATTGAGATTAGCTTCTTATTTTGGAACAACTGCAAAATTTTGGCTTGGCTTGCAAGATGATTATGATATAGAGGAGGAGGAAGAAAATAAAAAGGAAATCCTGAAGGAGATAAAGAAAAACGCAGCACAGCAAGCCGCTTAAAGTATTATCATAAAAGCCTCGATGCTTATCGGATTCAAGGATTTTAGCGCCTTTCACTTTTTAGTAATTCGACAGGAAATCTTCTATGAAGTAATCTGCGAAGCTCTCTCATTAGCAAGCAAATCTTTAACTATTCATAAGGCAAAGCGGCCTGAGAAATTCTTCAAAAGAACGGGATGCACTTAAATAAAAAAACCACTGAGGTAAATTTCCCAGTGGTTTATAAAATCTAAACTATCGGTACTTATTTAAAGCTGATCGCTAGCTCGCTGATGTATTTAGGGCTGTAAGGTGCTAGCTCGAGAATGCTGGTTTCCAGTTCGCTATATCCTTCGGCAGGAGCTATGCCGGCTTTCACAAAACCATCTTTATCGAAATATCCGGGAGCCTCGGCGTTTTGCAGATAATTGGCCAGGTCTTCTTCGCTGGGTCTGATTCCAAATTCGTCGAGGAACCATTGGTTAATTTCAGCCGTGAGTACATTCAGTATCGAATATTCTTCAAGCAATATGTTTCTGTTGTCACTGTCTACTGTGCTGGCTGGCAGACCTACTTCGGCAACACCAATGTTGGCCGATTCTGATCCGGAGGCAACAAAAGCCCAGTTAAAACCGGTATTGTCGGTAAAGAATTGTGCGTTGGGATGGTTCGAGTTACCATAGACATCCACGATATCTCCTTTTTTACCTACAAACATTTTTAGGTTGTCCACACCAAACGGATCTGCATTGTCGCCCAGAAGTGGCAGGTCTACGATGCTTACAATCATGTGCGATTCGTATCCGCCCATTGCAACTTCTGAATAGTCGATACGGAAAATGGCATCAACAGCATATTCGTTTTCGGAACGGTTCAGGTTATAGGGTTTAATGATAGAGATTCCCTCAATCGGATCGTTTTTCCAGAAAACTTGCATACCCTTACCACCGTCAACGTTACCTTCCGAAAGTACATCGGTAATGGTAAGCTGATAGTCCCAGGTTGCACCATCGAATTCTGCATCGGCCTCTACCGAAAGGTGCTTCACCCGTAAGTCTTCGTCGCTGGTGTATGTGAGGTCGATCACATTTTCGATCTTGTAAAACTTAATATGGAAGATGATGGCTTCTACAATTTCGGCTGAGCCTTCACCGATGGCTATAAAATTGGCCAGATGACCATAAATTTCGTTTCCACTCATCGTATCGCCCTGGGCACTTTTCATGGTTGTGCTCGTGGTGAGAGAGGCAGGAACATCGACCTTAAAACGTTCGGGAAGGATACCGTAATCGTCACCTGGTTTAACGTTGTTTTCGTCGCATGCCGAAAAAAGAAAAAGAGCGCTTGCTGCAAGCATTCCGAAGAAGATTTTTTTTGTGTTTTTCATAATACTATTTTTTAAAGGTTAAAGTGTTTTTTGTGTTGAACAACTTTAACACACATCTGCAGGTTAATACCCTTAGCATGAAATTATTTTTTTAAAATTATTTTCTTATGCCCCGGTTTACGGTTGATTGAGAAGTAAAGTTTTTTTCAGACAGAAAAAAATGAAATTAAAACAAGCTTTTTAAAAAGAATAAAAAATGAATGTTAGGATTGAACCGATGGATTAGAGCCCTACCTGTATGCTATCGGCAACAACCTGACAGAGGGCAAACCACCCCAGTGTGCCCTGTTCGAAATTAGAGGGTACATTTCCTTGTTCGGTATCGAATAAGCCCCCACGCCATTCAGTTTCAATCAGGAGCGATCGCACAAATTGCTGGTGAGAATCGGAAAGCGAGTATTTTTTTCGAATAATCTTTGTGCCTGCCGGGAACCAAATCACTTGCCTTGGCGGACCAAACTCTTCTCCTGTTTCGATCGATTCGATTGTGTAGAATGTTTCTGCGGCCTGGCAAGCACCGTAGTATTGGCAAAAGTCAGGGGCGTCCGACCAGCTGTAGGCAACTTCCAACATCGATGGCTGGGTGCTTTTAATATATTCGAACCGAAAAAGACTATCGCCGGGTACGATTTTAAAAGGTTCTAGCGGGGTTACAGGCTGCATTGTGGCTTTGGCTGAATCAATCAAACCAGAGTATTCTACAACCAGAGTATAATCAATGCCTGTTGAAACGATAAAGGCAGGCGAATAATAATATCCGGGGTTAGTGTTCGATTCGGTAAAATTAATTACGCCAGTAGCCCCTTTAATTTGAATTTGGGCCCCAGAAATGGGTTCAGGATCTGCGTTCAAATCAGAGGAAGAATAAAATATTTTTACGAGCTGCGGTTTATTTTCGCTTGTTAGCAGGGCATCCACAACAACTCGCCTTTCCGATGGATTGATTTCCCACTGGGTAGTGTATTCGCATGAGCCTATTAGCCCAGCAAGCAGAGAAAGTATAAAGTATTTTTTAATTGTTGCCATCAGAATCGGAGGTTGTAAGTTACTGAAGGAATAATTGAAAATATGAAGCGATGTGTTGCTACTTGCTCCTGAGGATTTAGCTTATCGGCCGGAATTACATAATTACCCTCGCTGTCGACTGTTTTGCTGAAATATAGAAATGCTGCGTTCTTATTGGCAAAAAAGTTATAGAAAGAAACAATCAGGTGATGTTCGAAATTACTATTCTCCAACTTATTCAGCCTAAAGTCGCTACCAATATCAAAACGCGAATAGTTGGGTAGCCTGCTGTTGTTCTGTTCAGTATAAATGGGTACCTGTGTTCCGCGGTAGGTATAAAATCCCGTGGGTGTGGTAGTCATCAGCCCTGAGCTAAGTGAGTAATTGCTGGTAAGTATCCATCGGGGTTTTAGTGCATAGTTGATTCCGCATGAGAAGTCGAGGGGTTTATCCTGTCTCGCCTTATAGGTTTTTCCGGCATTGAGTGTGGGCAGGTTAAGGAGGCTTCGTGTGAAGGAATAACCAATATGACCTTTTAGTCTGCCCATTTTTTTCGTTAAAAACACCTCAAAACCATAAGCCTTTCCGGAACCCTGTCTGATTTGCCCTTCGATGTATGGATTTAGCATCATTTCGGCATGGTAAGCATAGCCAATCTGGTTGTGCAAATTTTTGTAAAAAAGATCGACATTCAACTCTACAGACTTCTTTGGCCAGAACTGTAACCAGCCTATATTAAAAATATCGGCCCTTTGGGCTTTGATGTTTGGACCAGAGGGAAGCCAGACTTCGAGCGAATTAAATGGACTGATGCTATTATTGATAAGGTGAATATTTTGAAGGCTGCGATTGTAGCTTGCCTTTACCGAGGAATAAGTGCCGGTTTTGTAAGAGATAGAGAGACGTGGCTCCAGGTGAATGCTGTTAAAGTAGGGAGTACCTTTCTCATACTGGGTGATTTCTGTTGGTTGGTAATTCTGGTAAGAAACTACATAGGCTTCGCCAATATCGGTCCAACTGGTCAAACGCAGTCCGTAATGAAGGTTTACTCGTGGACTCAATTCGTGTTCGTTTCCTGCAAAAACAACCACCTCCGAGGAATTAAGTTCAGAAACTGTTTTGTCGGCGGGTAAATCAGCATTGTTGTAGTTTCCGGGGTTAAAGAAGTATCCGCCTACTTTTATCCCAAATTTGATTTGGTTTTTTGGGTTGAGGTACCAGTTAAAGTCCGATTGCAGATGGGTGCCCGTAATTCTCGAATTCCAATACAACTGCGCATCGTAATTGGTATGCAGGAAGTAATCGTATTTACTTGAATAAATGGTCGTATTCGAAAACAGGCGTGGACTAAACAAGTGGTTCCAACGTAATGTGAGAGAGGAATTCCCCCATTCGAGTCCAGAGGTGAGATCTGGTTGTTCGTTTGCAAGGTATTTATCGCGCCCATAATACATGGTAATAAACAAATGATCGCGTTCCGATAACCTTAGGTTAAATTTGGTGGTGAAATCGTTAAAATAGAAATCCTGCACAGCCGAGTTAGCAGCTTTAAACATCCAACCAAAGTAAGACCGGCGAAGGGATATAAAATATGAACTGGACTCTTTCTTTATTGGCCCTTCCACACTCAGGCGCATCGACACCAGGCTTAACGAGGTGTTTACATTCACTTCTTCTTTGTTGCCATCGCGGGTACGTACATCGATTATGGAGGATATGCGTCCACCATATTCAACCGGAAAATCGGCTTTGTAAATGGTGCTTGTTTTTATGGCATCGGGTATTATGGGCGTAAAGAGCCCGAGCATGTGGCTGGGGTTATACAAAGGTGCTTCGTCGAGCAAGATGAGGTTTTGGTCGCGCCCGCCACCACGTACAAAAAAATAGCTCGACCCGTCGCCTTGGAAACTTATACCAGGCAGGTTGTCGAATGACTTTAGCATATCGGTTTCACCCAAGGCAGAGTTCTCCTGTTTCACATCAGAAGGCTTAATACTAGTCTGTCCCGAAAGGGATCTGAAAATTGTTTCTTCGCGGTTTACTGAGCTTATTACTACTTCTTCAACTAAGGAAGAGACAGGTTCGAGGCTAATATCCCATTTCTGGTTGCTATATAAATCTATGTTTTTACTGCCAAGGGAATATCCCAGAAAAGAAGTCTCCAGAGTATAAGAGCCTTCGGGAAGGGTAAGCGAAAAATATCCATAGTTATTGGTAAGGGCACCCATACCGGTTTCAGAATTGTATACTGCAGCACCAATTAAAAATTCCTTGTTTCTTGCATCGGTAATGCGCCCGCTAATGGTATATTTTTTTACAAGCGGAGGAGGTGGCAGAGGCACATTTGCCTGGGTAAGTACCAGATGATCGCCAACTAGTTTATAGTGTATTCCGGCAAGCTTGCAAATATCGTCAAGAACAAGGGATAGTTTGCGGGAAGTGCATGTATAGCTTATGCTTTTATTTACCGGAATGGCATCGGGGCTGTATGAAAAACGAATGGCTGTCTGCGCTGAAATTTGTTTCAAAACCTCTTCGAGGGGAACATTCTCAAACCGAAAACTTAGGTTTTTCTCGGGTAATGAGTTTTGATTGAAGGCATCGGTTAAAAGAGCAAGCCAAAAAACAGTGCTTAGTATCAGTTTGAATAAGCCTCCGGATAAATGCATAATCAGGGTTTTTGGCATCCTTGGCCTGATAAAAATATTTTATCATTGTCCACCCGAACCGAGAGTGCCAGAGTCGATTTTAACACACTCAACACAGAGGCAAGGTCGCTGTTATCGAATGATACGCTGATGGAACAATTCTTTACACTTTCCGAAACTTCAATTTTTACCTGGTAGGTATTTTCAAGCACGCTGGCTACTTCGTGCAAAGGGGTATGTTCAAAATACAATTGCCTGCTTTTCCAGGCTATATCGTTTTTAATTACAGCCGAAACAAGTGATATTTCCTGATTGGCTTTGATGTAGGTAGCCGATTCGCCGGCTTTAAGTATTGCTGTTTTTGCCTGCTGCTTGCGGTCGGAGAATTTTACAGTACCCTCTGTTACCGACAACTTTATTTCCGATTGGTTTTTATAGGCTTTTACGTTGAATTGTGTACCCAAAACCTCAATTCGGCTATCGCGGGCAATTACAATAAAAGGTTTGGATTTATCGTGTGCTACCTCAAAATAAGCTTCGCCTTCGAGTTTAATCTCACGGGCAGTTTTACCAAAATTTTTTGAATAGCTGATTTTTGTGTTGGCATTTAAACTAATGGTGCTTCCATCGGGCAAAACAAGGCTGCTGAGTTGGCTGGCACCCGATTTTTCTTTTACCATCATCGATTGCTTCAGACCAATCGCTGCGAGTGAAGAAATAATAAGTATGGCTGCGGCTACCCTTAGAATTGTTTGCAGGCTGATCTGTTTGTTTTTCGCAAAACCAAGTGTATTTTCCATTCGCTTCCACTCGGCTTCGAGGTTTATTTCAGGTTGCTGAATGGCTGTATTGCTGGCTAGCCATAAGTGCTGAATGGATTCGAATTCTTTTTTATTTTCGTCCGAAGCCTGTATCCAGCTTTCTGCCATTGCACGCTCTTCAGCATTCGATTCCTGTGCCAAATATTTGGTGATTAGCTCAATTGGGGCAATATGTCGTGTATTGTTTTGCATGGCTTTCTGCGGGTATCACACCTGAAAAGGAGTTTACCCTTATAGCATATCGTTGTTTTTTAATAATAAAAATAAAATAAGGTAGATGTAATCTTTTAATTCTTCTTTTAATATTTTAAGTGCTTTGGACATATGAGCCTCTACCGTTTTAAGCGATAGATTAAGTTGAATTGCAATTTCGTTGTATTTCTTATTTTCGAAACGGTTTAATTCAAACACTTCGCGGCATTTATCGGGCAATTTAGTAAGAGCTCTCTTGATTCGCCCTTCCAATTCTGCCAGTTCCATGGTATCGTGAAATTCCCCTCCATCGAGTTCGGCATTTATCGCATATTCATCGTCGGTAGTGCTGAATTTTTTGTTGTCGCGGAGCACATTCAAACTGCGGTTGTATACCGAAGTGAAAAGGTAGGATTTAGCAGGCTTATCAAAATCAAATTCGGCCCGGTTTTCCCAAATCTTAATAAAAACGGAATGTGCCACTTCCTTGCTGGTGTCAAGATCGCCAAGGTATTTTTTTGCAAAATAGCACAAAGCTGTAAAATGTTCTTTGAACAGTTTCTCGAACTTTTGTTGCAGTATGGGATCGTTATTCGTCAATGGGGTTGTTAAAGTATTACGAATGTAGTAATAGTTACTTTCTCTGTCAAATGAAGAAAATAACAAACCGAATTTCTACACTGTGATGATACCTTTGTTGGTTTTACCATCGATGCGTATCTCGAAACCGTTTGGAAGGCGAACCTGCCTGATAAAATCGGTTTCGAAAACGGGTGGCAGCTTGTTGAGGTACTCAAAATTGCAATGACCGTCGCCCAGGTAAGGGTTGATGGTAAAGTACCCAACACCAAAACTGGTAAGATTATGGAAGAAGTGGGTGCCCTGGCTGGGGTCTACTCTAAAATGTTCCAGACCCGATTCTACTATAATGCGCGCCGAGGAGATCTGGGCCCATTTTACCGGTATGCCAAGCCAGGGATCGCTTGATCCCCACCGGCCGGGACCGATGAGTACATAATTTTGGTCGGCTTCCCTGAATAGTTGGTTCAGTGTGTCCAGCTCGGCGGCTATAAGTTTGTTATGGGCCGGGTTAAATTTTTCTGTCTTTACATATACTATGTCGGTAATGTCTTTGATAATGCCATTGCCCATGGCTTTTTCGGAATACAGAAGCGAATCTTTCATGTCGGCCTCAACAGATGCCGAGGAGAATTCGCTTTCCGACGACACAATTGGTCTTACCTGAAGGTAGTTGAATATTTTGGGCTCTCCTGGCGGGGTATCGAGGTTTATGGCAAATTCAATTTCCACATCGTTGCTCATGGCTTCCTTACTAATCTTAAGTAAATCGGTAATAATTTCAGCCAGTGGAAATGAGTTATGATTCAAAATATTCGAGAAGGTGATAATCTTCTTTCCATCGGCATGCATGCCATCGCGTATGCTGTTGTTCTCAAAATCGTAGGTAGAAACAACATGAGCAAGAGAACTATCTTTTTCGGCCTCTCGTATCGGAAGTTTTTGAATGTTGACATTGTCTACTACCGATGTTACAAAGCTGGCCGGATCCATGTCGAGGCTGCAAAAGTATTTCTGCGTATTTTTTATGGCATAGTCCGGATTCGAGAGCTGTATAATGCGCCTCGGATGGGCAGGAGAAAAGCGCAAGGATGTGTTTCCTTCTACAATATGTTTGCCAAGCCCAAAGGCAACATCCACCACACCATCTTCGGCCTTTTCCGGGGGTATAGGGTAATAATTGAGCGAACGGGCTACGCCCGAAATGGTTGGATAATAGCGCCCTCCGTAATTGTTCCCACATACCGATTGAATGATCACACCCATTTTTTCTTCGTCGATCAGGTTAGATGTGGCAGACATATAAGACTTGCTGGTTCGGAAATAGACCGAAGCATATACCGATTTAATGGCTTTTTCTATCATATCCACCATTTGTTTTATGTCTGGGATATACGGGATCATATAGGTCGAATAGATTCCGGCAAAGGGCTGATAGAAAGAGTCTTCAAGTTTGCTCGACGAGCGGATGGCCAGGGGAGTATTGGTTAGGCTGGCTATGGTTATTAGGTCTTCGTGAATCTTTTCGGGCAGCGAGGCTTGAATAAAATTCTCCAGAATTTCTTCGTCGCTGGCGTTGGACTGGGCAATGTTCTGCAAATTGTTCTGCCCCATAAATTCCTCGAAAATATCGGTAGTTAGCACTACTGTCGATGGAATGGTTATAATTACATCGGGGTATTTACTAAAAATTTTTTCATTTTTAATTACCGAATTCATAAAAGCCAATCCTCTTGCTTTACCACCAAGGTTGCCGTTGCCAATGCGCGAAAAGAAAAGGTAAGCATCGAATTTACTGCGATCGAATTCGGCAATAATGCCGCGTGCTTTGCTAACCCTAAAACTGGAAATGGTGGTGTAAATATATTTACGCAAAGACTCGGCAGAGGCAAACTCATCGAACTGTGCTTCTTTAAATTTTCTGGCAATGGGGTAAAGTGCCCTGGCATTGAGCCATTTCGAAAAATCATCCCTTCGCGAGTGGTATTCGATAATGTGGTCGGGCACCGATAAAATTGTTTCCTGAAACTCTTTTAAGTCGCGTGCCTGGTGGGTTTTTTCACCTGTCAGTGGATCGGTAAATAGAAATGGCCCAAACCCAAAATTATTAATGATGTATTCTTTTAGTTCGTTTAGCAGGTTATCGGAATATTTATTGATAAAACCAGCCTGAAGCTTTTCTGCAAGTTCTTGATTTTGGTTGTCCGACGATTGAAGCAGAAAAGGCATATTCGAATCGTCGGCTTTAACCACAGCACATAGTTTCAGGCCAGCCTTCTGCTTGGTATCGCGCCGGTTTGGGGTGTATTTATAGCTTACATCCGAGATAATACCTAATATATTTCCCTTAAACTTCTGATATAGTCCAAATGCTTCGTCGTAGTTGCGGGCAAGCAATATTTTTGGTCGCCCTCGCCGACGCAGCATTTGCTGGTGCTCGTTCAGTGCTTCGAGCATAAACTCTTTCGACTGTTCGAGAATAATGTGATAAAGGCTGGGAAGGTATGACGAGATGTACCTCACCGAATCTTCGACCAGTAAAACTGCCTGCACCCCCACTTCCAGGATATCGTTGTTGGCATTCATCTTATCTTCTATAAGCTTGATGATTGCCAGAAAAATATCGGTATTGCCAAGCCAGCAGAACACATGATCGATACTTGAAAGATCTACTTTTTGCAGGCGCAAGGATACTTCGCGCGAGAAGTGTGTGAGCACCACAATGGGTTTTTCAGGATACAGCTCCTTGAGCTTCTTGGCAAACACAAAAGTGTCGGTGTCTACCATGCTAAGCATCGGAATAATAAGGTCTATTTCTTCCCGTTGAAGAATTTTTAACGCTTTGATACTCGAGTCGGCATGAAGAAAAACAGGAGGGTAACGCAGGTTTAAAGAAACATATTCATTAAATATCTGTTCGTCGATACGGCCGTCTTCTTCGAGGGTAAAAAAATCGTAATTGCTGCATAATACAAGCACTTTCTGAATGCGTTTCTGCATCAGCAAAGCGAAAGAAGTGTCGGAAAAATAATATGCGTCGCGGTTGCTCAACTCAAACATTTTCTTTCAATAAATATAGGTTTTTATAGGCAGAATGAAAAGAAGGAATTAAAAACCCTTGAATTTGGTACAAAAAAAGGCCGTTGCTAATGCACGCGGCCTTTCTGTGTGACCTGCTTTTTCGAATTAGTTTATTTCGAATGTATTCCCGCTCGTAAGTAAATCGTTGACACATTTAATGCTGTTGCGGGCCTTGGCAGCTTCTATTTGTTTACCCAATAAGGTTTCGAATACATCAGTTTCGCATTGCCTTATTACGCCTAAGGCTACAGGATAGTCAGGCAGGGTCATACGCGAAAGCTGATAATGGCGGGTGCCTTCAAGATTGTGTGCGTCGTGAACCAGCACATCGGCAAGGGACACGCCATTTTTACCTATCTCGCCTACAATAAATTTCGACCCCGCTCTTACAATTCCCTTTTCTTTATTTTTACCAAAAAGCATGGGTTTACCATGTTCGAGGTATAGCTGGTTGTCTTCGCGAAATTCTTTGCCAGTAATATCTTCGTGCACCTTGTTGTTAAAAATAATGCAGTTCTGTAATACTTCTACCAGCGAGGTTCCTTTGTGCTGGGCTGCTTTTATAAATACCTCCTTCATCATTTTCGGATCGGTATCTATAACGCGGGCAAAGAAAGTGGCATTGGATCCCATGGCCAGTTCTCCGGGTAAAAATGGGTTTTCGATGGTGCCGTCCGGCGATGTTTTGGTGATACTTCCGGCAGGAGTTGTGGGCGAATACTGGCCTTTGGTAAGGCCATAAATTTTATTGTTGAAAAGAATAATGTTGACATCGATGTTACGGCGCAGAATATGAATGAAATGGTTTCCGCCGATTGCCATCGAATCACCATCGCCGGTGGCAAGCCACACGCTCAGATCAGGATTTGCAATTTTTATGCCTGAGGCAATTGCTGCGCCGCGGCCGTGCAAACTATGGAAACCATAAGTATTGATATAATATGGAAACCTCGAAGAGCATCCTATTCCGGAGACAAAAACAAATTTCTCCTTTGGTATTCCAAGTTCAGGAAGTGTTTTTTTTATGGAAGAAAGCACCGCATGGCCGCCACAACCTGGGCACCATTTTACATCGTAATCAACAGAAAAATCCTGAGGATTGGCTAAGGGTATATTGCAATCTGGCATCATCTTATATTTCCTCCAATATTTCTTTAAACTTGATTTTTAATTCTGAAATCATAAAGGGTAGACCCTGTACCTTGTTAAACTGCAGGTAGTCGAACTGCGGAATTTTCGAACGAAGGTATGTAGCAAATTGCCCCATATTTAATTCGCAAACAATTCGTTTTTTATGATTTTGCATTATCTCCTTGGTGTTTTTAGGCAGCGGATTGATATAAGTAAATTGAGCCAGACTGATACTTAAACCTTCCTCCTGAAGCTCTTTTACTGCAGTGTATAGTGCGCCATATGTGCCACCCCATCCGATAACCAATAAATCGGCAGTTTTGGCACCCATCACTTCTTGTTTTGGAATGTAATTCGATATACGTTCGATTTTTTCGGCCCGGTTACGGACCATCAATTCGTGGTTGCCCGGATCATGTGAAACAGTACCGGTAATATCTTCTTTTTCCAGTCCGCCAATCCGGTGCCGCAATCCTTCCTGCCCTGGTATAGCCCACTGGCGTGCAAGGCTTTCGGCATTACGTTTATAAGGTTGGTAATCCGAATCGTTATCTTTTACCAAAGGAGGGACAATTGAATCAAGGTCTTCAACCTTTGGAATAGGCCAAAGTTCAGAACCATTGGCCAGATAACCATCGGTAAGCAAGATTACAGGTGTCATATGTTCAATGGCCAGTTTAGAAGCCATGTATGCATAATAAAAGCAATTGGCTGGTGTGGAGGCAGCCAAAACTGCAACCGGACTCTCGCCATTGCGTCCAAATAAAGCCTGCATTAAATCAGACTGTTCGGTTTTTGTGGGCAGGCCAGTCGATGGTCCGCCTCGCTGCACATTCACAATTACAAGAGGTAATTCTGTGATTACAGCAAGTCCAATGGCTTCTCCTTTAAGCGCAAGTCCTGGACCTGATGTGGAAGTAGCTCCCAGTTTACCTGTAAATGAGGCGCCTATGGCTGAACAAATACCTGCAATTTCGTCTTCGGCCTGAAAGGTGATGCAATCGAGGTGTTTCATCACCGAGAGTTCCTGTAAAATTTCAGTAGCGGGGGTGATAGGATAGGATCCTAAAAACAACTTTCGTCCTGAGCGTTCCGATGCAGCCAGCAAACCCCAGGCTGTGGCCTGGTTGCCTGTAATATTCCTGAAAAGGCCTTTTCCTTTTAATGCCGGATTAACCTGAAATTTAACGGCCATTGCTTCAACTGTTTCGGCAAAATTATAGCCTGCATGCAAAACCGCCAGGTTTGGTTCTATAAGTTCCGGATGTTTCATAAACCTCTCGCGTATAAAACTCTCGCCGATCTTTAAGTCGCGGTTAAACAGCCAATAGAGCACACCTGCCACAAACTGGTTACGTGTTTTTTCGGCAGTGCGATTGTCGAGGCCGAATTCAACAACTGTCGATCGGGTTAAGGTAGAAATAGGAGCTTTTACCAGATTATACCCTTCGAGGCTGCCATCCTGCAAGGGATCTTCGGTATAACCAGCCTTTTTATAGTGGTTGCTGTCAAAATTATCGATGTCGATGATCACAGTGGCCCCAGGTTTTGTCCACCGCATATTGGCTTTCAATGCGGCAGGATTCATGGCTACAAGCACATCAGCCAAATCGCCTGGGGTTTGTACTTCTTTGTGGCCAATATGCACCTGAAATCCAGATACACCTGCTATGGTTCCTTGTGGTGCCCTAATTTCCGAAGGGTAATCGGGGAATGTCGAAAGGTCATTGCCAATAAAAGCTGAAGTGTCTGAGAACTGGCTACCCGATAGCTGCATTCCGTCGCCCGAATCCCCTGCAAATTTAACAACAACATCATCGAGCTCGATTATTTGTTTAACTTTTGCCATATATCATACCTTTGTTTTGGAAGTATACCCTCTTATCTTTATTTATCATGAAGACAATGTTAGAAAAACTTCACTTAATAAAACAGGAGATTTCTTCTAAACTAGGCTGATTCTGACTTAAATCATATTCAGGGCGATTTAATATTTCGTCTGCCGGAAGTTTGAAACGCCTTCGTCCAGGTAGTTTATAAACTCGTTTTTATTGGTATTGTAGGTAAAATAAGGACTTTTGGTAATAACCTCGCCGCTGGTATCCACAATGGCATACAAAGGCAAAGCATTCGACTGAAACTTGCTTACCTGAAAGTCGAGGTTCTTTTTTCCAAGGGTGCTTTTTAGTTTACCATCGAGCTTTGAGGTATACCATTCATTTTCTGGCAATGGAGTGCGGTCGTCGGTGTATAGTGCAATAAGTATGAATTCTTCCTGAAGTTTGGCAAGTATTTGAGGGTCAGACCAGACATCGGCATACATTTTCTTGCAGTTTTTACAAGAATGCCCAACAAAGTCAATGAGCACGGGTTTATTTAGTTTTCGGGCACAGGCCATTCCTTCTTCGTAATCGAAATACCCAACCAGATTATGTGGCAGGTGGAGCTTGTCGGAGTATCTCGGCGAAGGGTGGCAGAGGATTGAGCTTGTTTCTTCCAAAACACCTGCTTTCGGCATTAAAGTTTGTTTGGCACTCAGCTCAGAAGTTTCCTCTGCAGGTAGGAAAGGGGCCAGGGCTTTCAGGGGGCTTCCAAAAAGTCCGGGTACGATGTATAGCGCAAGGCTAAAGGAAACAATAGCCAAAAGAAGTCGTGGCACTTTGATATAGGGCAGGTCGCTATCGTGGGCAAATTTAATTTTTCCGAGCAGGTAAACACCTAAAAGTATAAATGTGGCTATGTTAAGCACAAGTATAGTGTCGCGGTTAAACAACCCCCATTGGGTATTGCCCAGGAATATATAAGCTGCCACGAGCATCAGAAAGGCAAATACAACTTTTACTGCGTTGAGCCATCCACCCGATTTGGGCATGTTTTTCAGCATACCCGGGAAAATTCCAAGTAATACAAAGGGCAGGGCAAAAGCCGACGAAAATCCAGCCATGGCTATTACGGGTGTGATTATTTCACCATTCATGGCAGCGCCAATGGCTACACCGGCAATAGGGCCTACGCAAGAAAATGAAACTACAGCGGTAACAAGTGCAAGAAAAAAGGGAGCCAGCAATCCGCCCTTATCTACTTTGCTATCGAGTTTGTTCGAAATACTGCCCGGAAGCACCAGCTCGAACATGCCAAAAAACGATGCAGCAAAGGCCAATAGCACGCCAGCTATAATTATGTTTGCAAGCCAATGCCTTGTAAGGGCAGTTATATCAATTTGAAGCAGTCCTGCTACTAGTCCTACGATAGAATAGATGGCCACAATAGAAAGCCCGAAAAATAAGGCTTGAAATATCCGTTTGCCCGTAGTGCTGTCGCGCATAAAAAACGCCACCGTGAGAGGTATAATCGGAAAAACACAGGGCGTAAGAATTGCCAGGAGGCCTTTCGTAAAGGCTTCCCAGAATATTGCCCAGCGAGATTTATTATTTTGTTCAGGCTCCTTATCAGGGTTCAGGCTTGAAAGGGTTTCGACATTCTGCTGATTCATTGCAGGTTCTGTTGTCTCTTTATTGCCCGTGGCTGGGGTGTATTGAGCGGGTTCGGCTAATTGAGTTGATGATGTATAGGTTTTTTCTGCTAAGGTATTTGTAAGCGAATAGCTGAATTCAATTTCCGAAGGTGGAAGGCATCGTGCATCGTCGCAGGCCATAAACTCAACAAATCCTTTGATAGCGGCACCCTCAGTTGTTTTTTTTATTTTCTGCGAGAAGGAAACAATGCCATCAAATAGTTCAAGTTCCATCTCGAAGGTATTGTCGTATTTTACCAAAGGCTTTTTCGATGTTTGCATATTTCCCAGCAATTCTGCCCCAACAAGGTTATTGTAAGTAAACGATGTAGCAATTGGGCCTCCCTCCGGAATGTTTAGGCCGTATAGGTGCCAGCCTTTATCAATAGAAGCTTTGAAAATAATTTCGTATGTATGCGCGTCTATTTGTTTCAGGGTATGCTCCCATTTTACGGGTTTAATCACATCGGCATGCAAACTAAGGGTTATCAGCAATAAAACGCTTGTTGTCAGACTCTTATAGCTTAATTTCATAGTAATATTTTAGCAAGTAAATTAAAATATGAAGATATATAGATGTATTAAATGAATAATCTAATGATTTGTTAATTCTTGTTAATCAAATGAAAATTCGTAAGGTTAAGGTATAAAAAAAGCTGCCAGGATAACCCAGACAGCTTTCAAATATTTTTTCGGAAGAGATTTAAATAAACTCTTCGTTGTCTTTGTCAAAGAAATGAAATTCGAGGAAGTCGAACGAACTGATAGGAACTATTTTCAGTCGGAGTTTATATTTTCTTTGCCATTTTGTTCTCACAGAACTAAAGAAGCCTTTGTTGATATAAGCTGCAATAAATGGATGCACGCGCACATTTACCTTTTTAGGTTTATATTTTTCGATAATATCTACCAGATGCGATTCTATTCGTTCGATAATAAGCACACTGGGTGAAATTTCACCAGTACCTTCGCAGGTAGGGCATTTTTCTCGGGTGTTGATATGCATTTCAGGTCTTACCCTTTGGCGTGTAATCTGCATCAACCCAAACCTACTAAGCGGCAATATGGAATGTTTAGTGCGGTCCATTTCCATTGCAGCCTTCATACGCTCGAATACCTTATTTTTATTGTCTTGCGACTGCATGTCGATGAAGTCGATTACAATAATGCCACCCATATCGCGCAGGCGAAGCTGACGCGCAATTTCATCACAGGCAGCCAGGTTCACATCCAAACCGGTGGATTCCTGGTTATCGACATTTTTGGCTCTGTTACCACTGTTGACATCAATCACATGCAGGGCTTCGGTGTGCTCAATAATAAGGTAAGCGCCGCTTCTAAACGATACGGTTTTTCCAAAAGCAGCTTTTATCTGTTTAAGTACTCCGTATTTCTCAAATATTGGTGCGGCACCCGAATACAGGTTTACAATTTTTTCTTTTTCAGGGGCAATGGTACTGATGTACTCTCTTATTTCGCGGTGAAGACTCTCGTCGTTTACATGTATGTTGTTAAATCCAAAATTCAGAATATCACGAAGAATAACGGATGTGCGATTTAGTTCGCTAAGAAATAGCTTGGGCGGCTGAGCTCCTCTGAGTTTTTCGAAAGCCAGCTCCCATTTTTTTTGAAGGTTCCTTAACTCCTCATCGAGGGTTTTTACCATTTTCCCTTCGGCAGCAGTGCGTATAATTAATCCATAATTAGCAGGTCTGATGCTGGCAATTAGGGTTTTAAGTCTTTTCTTTTCGTCGGCCGATTCAATTTTTTGCGAAATGGAGATTTTATCGCTAAAAGGCATCAGCACCATGTTTCGCCCTGCAATGGCTATCTCCGAGGTAAGTCTTGGTCCTTTGGTAGAGATTGGTTCTTTGGCAATTTGCACTAAAACCAGCTGACCGGCAGAGAGTACCTGGTTTATTTTGCCATTTTTGTCGATATCAGCTTCGCGCTTAAACTTCTGCTGGGGTACCAGTTTTGCTTTGCGGTTTAAAGCTTCGTTAAGGTATTTATGCAGGGTGCGAAACTGAGGGCCAAGATCGAGGTAGTGCAGAAAGGCATCTTTCTCATACCCCACATCCACAAACGCAGCATTTAGTCCGGGCATTACTTTTTTTACTCTGCCCAGATAGATATCACCCACAGAGAATTTCGGATTACTTTTCTCCTTACTTAGTTCAAGAAGCTTTTTATCTTCGAGCAGAGCAATATCAATCTCATTGGCTTTAACATCAATAACCAGTTCTTTGCTCACAATGTAGAGATATTTTGCACAATAAAAACTTGTAGCGGGATAAATAACAATATAGATGAAAAACCTAAAGCCAAAGGCCTTAGGTTTCTCAGAAGGTGGTATTGCTTAAATAATTAAGCTATTTCTTTTTCTTATGACGGTTTTTTCTAAGACGTTTTTTGCGCTTATGTGTCGCCATCTTATGTCTTTTCCTTTTCTTTCCGCTTGGCATTTGAGTATATTTTAATTACTAATTATTTTTTAATGTTGCTTTTTACTTTTCCAATAAAAGTTTTCGCTGGCTTGAAGGAAGGAATAAAATGCTCAGGAATAATAATAGTAGTGTTTTTCGAAATGTTGCGAGCTGTTTTTTTAGCCCTTTTTTTCACAATGAAGCTACCAAAGCCTCTTAAATATACATTTCTTTCCTGAGTGAGTGAATCTTTCACCACTTCCATAAATGATTCTACTGCTTTCTGTACAGTGATTTTTTCAATACCAGTGTTCTTGGAAATTTCGTTTACGATATCTGCTTTGGTCATTTTTAAACGCTTTAATTATCAGTTATTTACGGATTCTTTCATTTGTGGAGTGCAAATATAAAGCATTTTAGACGATAATTGAAACACTATTTAAGATATTTTGTTATTTCTTTTTTAAATTCTTTATCAGGCTTGTAAAACCGAATATGGAGGAGCTAATACACTGGTTTAACGCAAATAAGCGTGATTTACCCTGGCGAAATACACGCGATCCATACCTTATCTGGATTTCGGAGGTTATATTGCAACAAACTCGTGTTGAGCAGGGCATTGGATATTACCATCGATTTATACACCGATTTCCGACTATAAAAGACCTTGCAGGCGCTAACATCGATGAAGTTTTAATGTTGTGGCAGGGACTGGGATATTATACCAGAGCCCGCAATTTACATGAAACAGCAAAAATTGTTCTGAACGAGTATAAAGGGAAATTCCCTGATGAATTTTACGCGTTAAAGAAGCTAAAAGGCGTGGGCGACTATACAGCTGCCGCCATTGCATCCTTGGCTTTCAATAAACCGGAAGCTATGGTCGACGGCAACGTTTACCGTGTGTTATCCAGATTTTTTGCCAGTGAAATCCCTATTGACAGTGCTTTAGGTAAGAAGCATTTTAAAGAACTGGCCCAACAAGTTCTGAATACATCGAATCCCGCCGCACACAACGAAGCCATGATGGAACTTGGAGCCACAGTTTGTTTACCGGCTATTCCACGATGCACGGATTGCCCCCTTCGGTTAAAATGTTTATCATTGGCACAAAAAAACACCTTATCCTACCCAGTAAAGTCAAGGATGGTGCAACAACGAGTCCGGTATTTTTATTTTGTTGTAATGCATCTCAAGGATGGCGTTTACCTTGAAAAACGCCATAAATCTGATATCTGGAAAGGTCTTTATCAATTTCCTCTGGCAGAATCAGAAGTGTTGGTTCGGTCCGAAGAACTTTCTGGTTTTCTTCAAAAAGCCATTTTTAAGTCGTTTACTGATTATAAGATCCGTCGAATTTCAGAAAAATTCAAACACATTCTTTCTCACCAGATTTTACAAGGTTGTTTTGTTCATATCGACATAGATGGCGAATGGGCAACAAGAGACTATATTGCTGTGCAACCTGACGAGCTGTCAAAGTTTGCCATGCCCAGGCTGATAACGCGGTATCTCGACCAAACACCCCTTAAAATGAAGTGAATCTATTCTCCTAAGTGAATGCTCAAAATTTTAAAATCCAAAAAAAATTGTACTTTTACTCCAAACAATTAAACTATGTCAGTAAACAAAGTCATTCTCGTTGGTCACGTGGGTAACGATCCTGAGGTCAAACATTTAGATGCAGGCACCCAGGTAGCAAACTTTAGACTTGCAACCTCTGAGTCCTATAAGAATCGCGATGGAGAGCGAGTTGTTCAGACCGAATGGCACTATGTGGTTGCATGGCGGGGGTTGGCCGAAATAGTAGAAAAATATGTAAAAAAGGGACAACAACTCTATATAGAAGGCCGAATCCGTACGCGTGCATGGGACGATAAAGATGGCAACAAACGCTACACCACAGAAATACTTGCCGATAACATGCAGATGTTAGGCAAGCGATCCGAATCAGATACAATGGCAGATAACCCAAATGCCGGACAGACTTTTTCTAAAAATCAACAGGAGGTTAACAGTTCTGCTCCCTTATCAGTCGAAGAACCAGATGACGATCTCCCATTTTAAAAACTAATTTTTAAGTATTGTTTTGGAAGACTCGGAACCTTATCAGTGTTGCTTGTTTAACTTGGCTGTAATCCCTGGCGTTGTTATTGACCTGCCTTTTGTGGCAGGACTCCTAAGCTTGT
This sequence comes from Bacteroidales bacterium, assembly GCA_035913795.1. Lineage (GTDB taxonomy): Bacteria > Bacteroidota > Bacteroidia > Bacteroidales > UBA10428 > UBA10428. The sequence goes on along the minus strand of JAMIIA010000157.1, from coordinate 45,850 downwards.
TTCTATTGCTATTTATTACTTCAATTGTCTGGGGTAGTCGGCTGGCTTACCTTTCCCTTTCTGAGCAAGAGGAAGAAAGGCTTCATGAGGCAAGTTCCAAGCAAGAAATCCGGTTAAGAAAACTAATTGCTTACCCTCTTCATTTTTTAGTTACCACAGTAGTTGCTTCAACATTTTTACATGTGGCAATGATTGTACTTTTTGTTTTTTTTACAAGGTACAGAATGAATGATGCATATTGGGTTACCCTACCTTTTCTCTGGCAGGTTATGCTGTTTAGTTTGCTAATACTATTTAGCACTGGATTGGTTGCCCGAAATTTTGCCTCAAAAAAGGCTTTGTCTTTTTTAAGAAGTACTTCAGGTCTGATGCTATTTATTACACGGATATTCTGGCCATTTAGCAGTTTGCTTATTTCCACAGCATCTTTTGTCAGCAACCATGTTATAAAGAAGAAAATAAAATTGCCATTTAGCCACTTAAGCGATGTCTTGACAGTGAATGAAGTAAGCATGCCGCAGGAAAAAACCATTTTAAATGGCATTGCAAAATTTGGCAACATCGAAGTATGCGAGATCATGCAAGCAAGAGTTGATGTGGTCGGCATCGATCAGTTAGCTGGCTTCGAAGAATTGATTATGCTGATCAACGAATCTGGGTATTCACGCATTCCTGTGTACGAAGAGTCTTTCGATAAAATAAAAGGTATTTTATACATCAAAGATTTACTTCCTCATATGGGCGAAGGAAATGATTTTAATTGGCAAGGACTTATCAGGGAACCTTATTTTGTTCCGGAGAGTAAAAAAATAAACGATTTGCTTAACAAATTTCAACGCATGCACATTCACATGGCTATTGTGGTGGATGAATACGGAGGTACCTCGGGCATTGTTACTCTGGAGGATATTCTGGAAGAAATAGTAGGTGAAATATCGGACGAAACAGATGACGATGAGCTTCCTTACAAGATAATAGACGAAAACACAATAATTTTTGAAGGAAAAATATTACTCAATGATTTTAACAAAGTTGCCAATGTCGGTTCAGATTTCTTTGATCAGATAAAAGGCGATGCCGATACCCTGGCAGGATTGATTCTTGAACTAAGAGGGGATATTCCAAGGCGAAACGATGTATTGTCTTATAAAAACTTTACATTCGAAGTTCTCGAGGTCGATAAGCGCAGGATAAAACTTATTCAAGCTACTATAAAAAGATAGAGACAATCATGCAACGAAATTTAATCCTGATCCTTGTTGGCTTTTTACTTTTTTTATTGGCCTGCACTCCACCTGCTACTCCAAAACCAAGGGCTTATTTCCGCATCGATTTTCCGAAAAAGCAATATCAGCTCTACGACAGCATCTGTCCTTACCGCTTCGAGTATCCAACTTATGGGGTTATCGAGTCAGTACAATCGTCTTATGCCGAACCATGCTGGTATAACATCGATTTTCCCGGTTTTAACACCAAGATTCATCTGACCTATAAACCATTGCATAAAAATCTGGCAACACATATTGAAGACGTAAGAACAATTGTTTACAAGCATGTAATTAAGGCCGACGATATTGTGGAACACCTTGTGTGGGGACCAGAAAAAGATGTTTATGGAGTTATTTATATGCTCGAAGGAAATACGGCTTCTTCGGCAGTATTTTTTCTCACAGACAGCGTAAATCACTTTTTAGCCGGTTCGCTCTATATCTCGGCTTTGCCGAATAAAGATTCACTCGCACCTTCCGTTGAATTTTTTCAAGAAGATGTAGTACATTTAACCGAGTCTCTATCCTGGAAATAAATATCCACATGCCGCTAGTTTATAATCAAACCGTATACAACGATTGTCAGGTAGGAATTTGGGAGATCGCCGAATCGTACGAGGAGTTATATTCAAAAATTCACTTTTTTGCAGGTGAAAAACAAAAACTGGCCGATTATAAAAGTACCAATCGCCAGATAGAATGGCTTAGTGTACGCAGGTTGCTGCGCGAAATTAGAGGTGTTCCAACTCAAATAGTTTATAACGAATTGCGAAAGCCCTTTCTTTTTAATTCGGATATGAACATAAGCATCAGCCATTCTCGCGATCTGACTGCTTTAATACTAAGTAAGAATAAGAAAGTAGGGATAGATGTTGAATTTATGTCGCACGACATTCATAAAGTAGCGCATAAATTCATTAATAAGGACGAGTACGTTGTGAGCGACCCAGGCAAACAGCATTTTCATCTTTATGTGCATTGGTGTGCCAAAGAGGCCTTGTATAAATTGTGCGACAAACAGGATATTAATTTCAGAAAGAACCTGACCATTGAACCCTTTGAGCCAGATGAATGTGGCGAAATATATGGTTGGGTCGATAACCAGTTCTGGCACGATAAGTTTCTTATGCGCTATTTTACTATTAAAGATCATGTACTTGTCTATTGTTCGAAATAATGCAGGTTTATAATATCATAGCATCACCAGGCAAAAAGCTAGCTTTGTTAATCGATCCTGACAAGTTAGGGTTACAAAGCATTATTGCTACCGTTTATGCTGCTAACGAAAATTCTGTTAGCCTTATTCTTGTTGGAGGAAGCCTAATGAGTACCCACATCGATAAGGTGATTCAGACAATTAAGGAACATACGCGCATTCCGATTGTCTTATTTCCGGGTAGTCTGCTGCAGCTTAGCAGAATGGCCGATGCCTTATTGCTCTTAAGCCTTGTTTCAGGAAGAAATCCTGATTATTTGATAGGAAATCATGTGCAGGCAGCACCTTTTATCCGACAATCGGCCCTGGAAGTAATACCAACAGCCTATGTGCTAATTGATGGGGGTGCAGTTACCTCGGTAGAGTATGTAAGCAATACGCGACCCATACCTTCGAATAAGCCCGAGCTGGTGGTGGCAACATGCATGGCAGCTGAGATGCTGGGCCATAGACTAATATACCTCGAAGCCGGCAGTGGTGCACTTAATCCTGTTCCACCACGGGTTATTTCGGAAGTTAAAAAGAGCGTGAACATTCCGGTTATTGTAGGTGGAGGTCTTAATTCGCCAGAAAAGGTGGCTGCATGTTTCGAAAATGGTGCCGATATGGTGGTAATTGGCAATGTGGTTGAAAAGAACATTGAGAACCTTCATAAGATTGCCAGTGCACTCTTAAACCTTAAATCCTAGGTAAGAAATTTTCCGGACTTACCAATTTACAGAACATTTTCAGATTAGATGAGCAAGGTCAAAATTTCAGATCGGGTGAAAACCTTTGTTGAAAAAATTGAATAGTTCGTCAAATCTCAGTCATGGTTAATCGAATTTTAATAACTACCTTTCGGTATCAGGCGTAAGAGCAGGTAGAAATCAATCTTAAAAAATACGGGTTTAATCCTGGTAAGATTTTGCCCAAGTTGGTTTAGTTAGTAGTTTTGTGGTTTACCGGGGAGTGTGGTTACTCCCCGGTTTTTTTTTCGAATAAGCAGATGTTTCTTGTCTGTGTCGGGATATTAAACCAGACATTATTCAGAAAATATTAGGATTGTGTAATGCTAATTTTAAGTGACCCCTGCTATAAAATGCAAGCCACTTAATGTGCAGAATATCCTCAGAAATAGAGTTATTTCCTTAACAGCTACCTCACAACTTCGTCGATTGGAATTCCAGTAGAGGAATTTGGAAACGAGATGTCCATTAAAACCGAGATAGTAGGGGCCACATCTGTAAGGTCAATAGGCTGCAATACGGTTTTTCTTTTCATTTTCCATCCGTACCAGATTAGGGGTATGCGGGCATCGTGGCCATAGGATACGATGTTTCTTCCTTCTTTTTCAACCCAGCCATTTTTTAAACTAAAAATAACATCGCCTGAGCGTTTTTGGTTATATCCGTTTTGAATTTTTTGAAAAACGCCGCTGCCAAAGTTGGTGTTTTGCAAGGAATAAGAAGTAAGAGTGTTTTCGACTCCATGAAACTGTAAGAGCAAACCAGCCACATTATCTTGCACCTGGCTTAGGTTAAGTCCTGCCGATTCAATAAGAGTGCGGTTCAGGTAAATTTGTTGGGCATGATATTCTTTTATCCAATCGCCTTTGCCATAAAGGTTATTAAGGTAGCTTTTTAGCAGCGAAAGGGCACTAGCTGAGTTGAAATAACCCGCTGGAATTTTATGATCGGTAAGGTATTCGGGGTTGTAGGGTAGCCCATGTTCGGCTGAAAAGATAAAAAGAGTATTTTCTATTCCAACGGTGCTTTCGATGTAACTAATAAAATGCGCAATTTCACTATCGAGGCGGAGTACTGCATCCTGCATTTCGATGGAAAGAGGACCGAAGAGGCGTCCGATTTGTTCATGAGCGGTAAAATTCACCATCAATACATCGGTAAATTCATCCATACCCAGGTTTTCGTTCGCAAGTATCTGAATGGCAAAATCTTTCACCAAAGTATTCCCATATGGGATGGAATTCAAAATGCCATAGCGTTCGTTCTTCTTTAGGCTTTTTGTAAGGTCGCCTATTTTATAAGGGAAAACATTGTTGCCATTGAACCCGGCTTCATAGGGGTTGTTGTCGCTCATGCTTTCGGTATATTGTTCGATGGGCAACATAGTGGTCCAAGTTTGCTCCAGGTATATGTCTGCAAATTTCTTTGCATTGAATCCATCTACCCAACCCGGCAAGGTATCGAGATAGTAGCTCGAAGTAATAAAATTTCCTTGCTGATAATCGAACCAATAACTAGCCTGAGCGGTATGCCCGGCGCTAATTACAGCAGAAATTGGTTCGAGTGAAACACCGATTATACGCGATTTGAAATGATTGGAAAGGTTAATCTCGTCGCTGAAAGTAGTGGATAACAGATGCTGAGGCGAATTGCGACCCTGATCAAAAGAACCTCCAGTTGTGTTTATTGTTTCATCATCCACAGCTTTAATTACGGCACCTTTAAGGTCGCTATACCAGCTTTCGGCAATTATACCATGCAACGATGGATTTGCGCCGGTTACCAGCGTGGCTGTACCAACACCCTTGTCGTTAATAAGGTAATTGTAACTTGAATTTTTGCAATAAGTTCCACGTTCCACCATTCGCTTTAGACCGTTTTCGGAGAGTTTATCCCAATACCTCGAGAGGTAATCGTTGCGGAACTGAGAAACCGATAATACTACGATGAGTTTTGGTTTTTCAGGAACTACCAGCACATTTTTCTGGCCGAAGGATGCAAGCGAAAGAGATAGTAACGTAGCAGTTAGCGCACAGTGGTGCAGGAATTTATTGTTCATTATGGGATTGGTGTAATGGGTTAAGCTTAATAACTCTGGGCGGTTTAAAAAAGTATTTTCAGAAAAGACAATTTTAAACATTGAACCTGAAATGCATGACATCGCCATCCTGAACAATGTATTCTTTGCCCTCGACGCTCATTTTACCTTTGTCCTTGCATGCCTGTTCAGATCCAAGTTCAATATAGTCCTTGTATTTAATTACCTCGGCGCGGATAAACCCTTTTTCGAAATCGGTGTGTATTACACCGGCAGCTTGAGGAGCTGTAGCACCCACGGGGATAGTCCAGGCACGCACTTCTTTTTTTCCGGCAGTAAAATAAGTTTGCAGTTTTAGAATTCTGTAAGCCGCACGTATTAGTTTGTTAACGCCTGGTTCGTCGAGTTGCAGGTCTTCCAGAAATATTTTACGTTCTTCATACGTTTCAAGCTCAGCAATATCGGCTTCAATAGCTGCACCGATTACTAACACTTCTGCTTTTTCCTGGGCGGCCATTTCTTTTACCTTCTCTACGTAAGCATTGCCAGTGCGCACCGAAGCTTCGTCGACATTGCATACATACAACACTGGTTTAGCCGTAAGAAGATGCATGTCTCTTATTAGCAGAGTTTCCTGCTCATCAAATTCGATGGTGCGGGCATTTTTGCCTTGCTCAATAATATTCTTGATGTTTTCGACAAGTTCTTTCTTTTTAAGCACCATTTTATCGCCACTTCTTGCCTCCTTATCCAGAGCGGAAATTCTTTTTTCTATGGTTTCGAGGTCTTTCAGCTGTAACTCTGTATCGATTATTTCTTTGTCGCGTATTGGATTTACAGAGCCATCGACATGAACTACATTGTCGTCGTCGAAACACCTGATGAGGTGAATAATGGCATTGGTGTCGCGGATGTTACTCAGAAACTTGTTCCCCAGACCTTCGCCTTTGCTGGCGCCTTTCACAAGGCCTGCAATATCAACAATTTCTACGGTGGCGGGGAGCACCTGTTCAGGTTTTACAAGACTTTCCAGCTTCTCAAGCCTGGGGTCGGGTACATTGATTACCCCTAAGTTGGGTTCAATGGTACAAAAAGGAAAGTTGGCCGATTGCGCTTTGGCATTCGACAAACAATTAAAAAGAGTCGACTTGCCCACGTTAGGTAGTCCTACAATTCCGCACTGTAAAGCCATTCAGAATAAATTAAATTTAAACAAGGCGCAAAATTACATTTAAAATTGATACGATTAAAATTGTTGCCTCGAACTTTTTATATTTGCACGCTTAAATAGAAATTAAAGTAGAATTTTACAATGAGTGACCAAAAACTTCGCCGTGCGGCCGATAACATTCGGGCCTTGTCGGTAGCAATGGTAGAAAAGGCCAACAGCGGTCATCCTGGCGGAGCCATGGGTGGAGCCGATTTCGTATCGGTTTTGTATAGTGAGTTTCTGAATTGGGACCCTAACGACATGCTTTGGCGTAACCGCGACCGCTTTTTTCTCGATCCGGGTCATATGTCGCCCATGTTGTATTCTATATTAACCCTTACCGGAAATTATTCCCTCGACGATATCTCTCAGTTCAGGCAATGGGGAAGTGTTACTCCCGGACATCCGGAAGTGGATTTTGCGCGGGGTGTTGAAAATACATCCGGACCACTTGGGCAGGGACATGTAATGGCTGTTGGAGCTGCAATTTCGGAACGTTTTCTGGCAGCACGCTTTGGCGAATGGATGAGCCATAAGACCTTTACTTTTATCTCAGATGGGGGTATACAAGAAGAAATATCGCAGGGAGCTGGTCGCATAGCAGGGCATCTTGGTTTGGGCAACCTGGTGATGTTTTACGATGCAAACGACATACAGCTTTCGCATACTACCGATGTGACTTCTTCGGAAGATACAGCCAAAAAATACGAGTCGTGGAATTGGCATGTGCAAACCATCGAGGGGAACAACATTGAACAGATACGTCAAGCGCTGAAAGCAGCATTGGCCGAAACCAACAAACCATCGCTCATTATCGGTAAAACAATAATGGGTAAGGGAGCACTCAACAAAGAGGGTTTGAGTTTTGAGGGTCAGGTTTCCACCCATGGCCAGCCACTTTCGGCAGCTGGTGGCGATGTGGCGAAAACACTAGCCAACCTGGGGGCCGATCCGCAAAACCCATTTGCAATTTACTCCGATGTGGCAGCGTATTTCAACGAGGTACTTGCCACGAAAAGGGCCTATGCAAAAGACCGTAAGGTGGAGGAGAAGAATTGGGTGGAAAAAAATCCGGATCTTGCTAAGAAGTGGGATCGGTTCTTCAGCTTTGACTATTCAAAACTGGATTTTTCTTCCATTGAAAATAAACCCAACAGCCCCACAAGAAACGCCTCGAGTAATGTATTGTCTTATTTAGCACAGAATCTCGAAAACATGATTGTTGCTTCGGCAGATCTTGCCAATAGCGATAAAACTGACGGATTTTTAAAAAATACCACAGTTCTTAAGAAAAACGATTTTAAAGGGGCCTTCTTACAGGCCGGGGTATCGGAGCTTACGATGGCTGCCATATGCAATGGTATGGCTTTGCACGGCGGCGTAAGGGCTGCTTGCGGTACTTTCTTTGTTTTCAGCGACTACATGAAACCTGCCATGCGTATGTCGGCACTTATGGAATTACCTGTAATCTATATCTGGTCGCACGATGCCTTTCGGGTAGGAGAGGACGGGCCTACGCATCAGCCAATAGAACAGGAAGCACAGGTTCGTTTATTGGAACAATTGAAAAATCATTCGGGTCGTAACAGTTTTCTGGTGCTTCGTCCAGCCGATTCGGCCGAGTCGGTGGTAGCCTGGAAAATGGCCTTAGAAAATACAACAACACCCACAGGTTTAATTTTTTCGCGTCAGAATGTAAAAGATCTGCCTGCCGAAAGTCAAAGTCGCTATCTAGAGGCCATGCAGGCAGAAAAGGGCGCTTATATTGTAAAAGCTGCCAAAGGAAAACCTGATGTGATACTAGTGGGCAATGGATCGGAGGTTTCTACCTTACTCGAAGGGGCTGCTTTGCTCGAAACAAACGAAGGCAAAAATGTACAAGTAGTTTCGGTGCCTTCGTTGGGTTTGTTTTTTGAGCAGGATGAAAAGTACCGCGAAAAGCTTGTACCACGAAATATTCCGGTGTTTGGTTTAACCGCAGGACTGCCAGGGGTATTTACCCCGGTGGTTGGACTAAGAGGAAAAGTATTTGGCATGCAGGCTTTTGGGTATTCTGCACCCTTTCAGGTATTGGACGAAAAATTTGGTTTTACTGGCGCAAATGTATACAATGAGGTAAAAAAATACCTTCTAGCCTATTAATAATCAGAAAAATATGTGAATAAAACGGGCACCAGAAAATGGGTTGCCCGTTTTTTTTTGGCTATCTTTCTGTGAAATAAAAATTAAGAAATACCGTTAGAGGTATTTGAAATACAGAGTATCTCATGCTTCGAAATATCCTGCCAGGTGTATTTTTTCTTTTTTTTACGGTATCGCTTACCGCTCAGGTTTATTCGCCTTTAAAATATACCCCTCCTGAAACACGCATACTTTTCGTGTTCGATGCTTCGCAGAGTATGAATGGCTATTGGGCATCTGACCGTAAAATTAATATTGCCCGCAAAACCCTCGTAGCTCTTATCGACAGCTTGGAACAACTCACCAATGTGCAAATGGCGCTAAGGGTTTATGGTCATCAAAGTCCGGTTCCGCCCCAGGTTTGTAACGATACCCGTCTTGAGGTACCATTTGCTCCGGGTAATGCCCCACGCATCAGACAGGAATTGCATTATATTAATCCGAAAGGTACTACCCCAATTGCCTATTCCCTGCAACAGGCTGGAAATGATTTTCCGGATAATTGCAACAATTGCCGTAATATCATTATACTTATTACCGATGGCATTGAAGCCTGTGACGGAGATCCTTGTGCCGTGTCTTACGAATTGCAGAAAAAAGGCATCGTGCTAAAACCATTTATTATAGGAATAGGTATTGGCGATGACTATCAGGAAAACTTTGATTGCATCGGGCATTATTACAATGCCACCAACGAAAATAGTTTCAAGGAAGTACTGGGGGTGGTAATCTCACAGGCACTTAATTCGACTACTATGCAGGTTAATTTATTGGATTCTAAAGGTCTGCCGACCGAAACCAATGTGAACATGACCTTTTATGATCACTTCTCGGGGAAGGTGGCGAATAATTATATTCATACCATAAATCACCGGGGAAATCCAGATACACTTTACCTCGATCACTTGTTAACCTATGATTTACGCATCAATACCATACCTCCTGTTTTTGTGGATAGTTTTAGGGTATTTGTCGGCAAACATACGGTGGTAGCTGCCGATTGCCCTCAGGGCGAATTGCTTATCAATGTAGAGGGTGGTGTTCAATACCGCAATTTACAATGTATTGTGCGGCAAAATGGTAAGATGGAATCGCTTAATTACCAGTCATTAAACCAGCCAGAACGTTATCTTGTCGGTAAATACTCGCTTGAAATACCTGTATTACCCAAAATACTAATCGACGAGGTAAATATTAGTCAAAGTACCACCACTACCATTACCATTCCCAATCCGGGTATTCTCAACCTATCGAAAAATTCTTCTGGATATGGAAGCATTTATGTGCGCCGAGGAAATGGCGAAGAAGAATGGGTGATGAATATCAACAACAACCTGAAGAGCGAATCCATTGTTCTGCAACCCGGCAATTACAGAGTAGTATTCAGGGCACAAAATGCCAAGCAGACCCTTTATACAATTAATAAAACAGTAAAAATCCGATCTGGTAGTTCAGAAGTAATGCAGTTGTTTTAAAAATGCAGTCTCAGAGAATCTATCCAGTTTACAGCGGAGGATTGGTTTAGAAGGTAAACCAATATTACAATAAGAACGATATTTAAAGAGATACTTAAGAGCGGTTGTCGGCTGTCGAAATCTTTCTCTTCCTGCAAAATTAGGCGCCATTGAGCTGGGGTACCATCGTTGCGAAATAAGTAAGCCCGGTAATAAAAGTTACCAAAATAAGCAAGAAAAAAAGTAAGCACAAAACCACCCGCTATTACCACAAACAACCCGCTGAGGTAGAAAAGTACCGGAAATTGTCTTAACTGACGTTGCAGGTATTCGATTGTAATATCTGTTCTAACCACTTCAATTTTCAATTTCGAATCGTAATGCATGAATTGCTTTTCGATGGTTTTAATTTTTTGTTCAACTTCCTCTACTCGTGTCTGATTAAGGGCAAGTTTGTTTTGCTCCTGGTTGAGCACTTCTTTCAGCAATTCTACTTCTGAGTTGGTTTTTTCCTGGTTTGATGCAAGTTCTAAAAGGTATTGTTTTTTTAAAGTCTGATATTGTAAAATTTCATTCTTCACCAGTCCCCGGTGGTTTATGTCCTGAAAAAACTGTCTGGGAAAAGTTGCCACTTGTTTCATAAGGTTAATCTCTTGTCCGATACGGTACTCTTCGATCGGGTCAGAAGCATTTGATTGCTTTAGCATGAGCTGTTCAATCTTTACTTCCGAAACGTTTTCTTTCACTTTAAGGGTAGTAAAAGTGGCCAAAATCACCAACAAACTAATGGGAATAATGCTTATTAGCGAAAAAATCAGTGAAGGAATTATGCCGGAAGCATACTGCATACTGCGTTTGAAAATGTAAGAAAGTAAATTTGTTAAATCAGTCAGAGAGGTTTCGGAGAAGTTATTGTAAAGCCTGTAAGTTGGTAAAATAAAACTACTGAACAGGATTAAAAGAGCCACAAAAAGTAGCACAATATTTATAAGCAAGCTAATATTAATGCTGAAACCCAGAAAGATAATACCCGAACCATGAATCCATCCAAGCATACTTAGTCCGGTTTCGGCAAGTAGCAGAACAACAAAAAAGCTTATGAAAAGTACCACACTCCGCACGCTCTCCATGCCGTTGCGGAATTTTGAACGAACCAGGCTGAATGGGGCGCCTAAGAGTTCCTGTCCCCTTATCGATGCAATTTCGCCAAAAACCCAGGTGAAAGGCAATATCGACAATACAATGCCAATGTAATAAAGCCCTGTTGTTTCGGTCATTATACTAATAAAATAAAACAGGTGAACTACAAATAAGGCGATAAAAGCCCCAATGGCAGCTGTTTTCAGTATGTTGAAGTTAAAGGTTTTGCCTATGGCTTTGTAGGAATACCGATAGATCCACCATGGCCATTTTATGGCATAGAATAATACAAGTTTAAATAGAATCCGCCATGTGGGCCACAGAGTTTTCAGCAGTTTTATTATCAGGTGCAAGAGATAAAAGATACCCTCTTTAAGTAAATAAATCAGATCGGTGAAAAGGAGTACGATCTGATAAACTCCCCAGACAATCCAAACGAAAATATCATAAACAAAGGCCACTAACATGGTTGGTATGCGAATTAGGTCGCGCAGTCCGCCTTTGGCAAAATATTTTTCGCTACGCTGAAAATTATACAGCTCTTTCGGTTGAGTTTGGATGATTCGAGAAGCGATTAGCCCAAAAACAAGTAGCAAGATTGGTATGGTGATCAGAAATGACACAAAAGCCTGGGTAATCAGGTATGCCAGCACAAGAAGTGCCAGGGCTACCAGTTTACGCAAAAAAAGAAAGGCTTTTTCCATTGAAAATAAATATAGTACTAGCGACAATATTACAAAAATCCTTTAAATGTTGGGCTTTTTCAAACCAGCAGACTAAAGGAAGCTTACTCTAATTGACCATTCACAAGGTGCACTCCGTATTGAATTATCATAAACGAATGTGAGCCTAAAGATATTTGTCAGGCTGCAGATAGTTCCTTACATAATCGGCAATACCCTCTTCAAGACTGGTAAATGAATTCGAATAGCCGGCTTCTTTAAGCTTTGTCATTCGGGCCTCGGTAAAATATTGGTATTTGTCGCGGATATCTTCGGGAGTATCAATAAAGCTGATATTCTCAGTTTTATTCATGGCACTAAAAGTAGCTTTTACCAGATCGAGAAAAGTGCGGGCACTTCCAGTACCAAGGTTATAAATACCCGGGTGCTCCTGGTTTTGCATAAAAAATAAAAGTACATCGACCAAATCTTTTACATAAATAAAGTCGCGTTTTTGCTCGCCGTCTTTGAAGTTAGGGTTGTGCGAGCGGAAGAGTTTCATGCTTCCTTTTTCTTTTATTTGGTTGTAGGCATGAAACACGACGCTGGCCATACGCGATTTGTGAAATTCGTTAGGGCCATATACATTGAAGAACTTGAATCCACACCAGAAAGGGGGAGTATTTTTTTGTTGAAGAACCCATTTATCAAAATCATTTTTCGATTCCCCATAGGGGTTCAGCGGTTTAAGCATTTCGATAAGGCTGTGATCGTCGTTGTAGCCAAACTCACCCATGCCATAAGTTGCAGCCGAAGAGGCATATAAAAACGGAATTCCTTTTTTAGTGCAGATACGCCACAAATCTTTTGAGTAGTTAAGATTGAGCGCATCAAATATTTTTGAGTCGAACTCTGCGGTGTCGGTTCGGGCACCAATATGGAATACATAGCTAATTTTTTCGGCATTTTGGTCGAACCAATCGATAAATACATCTCGGTCAATCTGCTGAAGCCACAATTTACCTTCGAGGTTTTTATTTTTTTGCTGGCTTATGAATTTATCTACCAGAATAAGGTTCTGAAAGCCATTTTCATTGAGTTTATTTACCATGCAACTGCCAATAAACCCGGCTGCCCCTGTCACAACTATCATAATAAACTTTGTTATAATATCTTTTTTCTACACGCAAACCTACATGTTTTTTGGATAACGCAAGCACGATAGGTAATTTTTTGAACCGCAGTATGCCTGATTTCCTGTTTTAATCGAGCTTTAGCTCGTTGAGAATGCTCACTACCGTGGCCGTAAGGCTTTCGACTGCATTGGGTATATTCCAGCTCTCGATACGACGAATTTCCACAAAATGACTGATAGCTCTAATTTGCAAAAACGGAATTTTTTCTTGCAGGCAAACATAAAAGAAGGCTGCTCCTGTCATAGTTTCCACTTCGGGGTCGAATTTTTCGCGCAGCTTGGCTAGCCACTTTGGGTCGCTATGCAGTGTATTGAGGGTAATACCTTTCACGGGTATGAGCGATTCTACTTCATCGAGTTCGAAATTTCCAAGGCTGTGAAGTTTTCCTTCAGCAAAAGGAAATGTGTTTTCGTCCATTAGCTCTTCGTCGGCAAGGGTAAAGAAGTTGTTTTTGTGCACCACACCTAAATCGGCAAACTGCTCCTGAATTACATTCACCACAAAACCTTGCTCAAGAAAATGGTCGAAGCTGCCAGCAAGCCCAATGTTTATAGCCAGGTCGTAGTTAATCATATTCAATGCCCGGGTAAGATGGTAAGCCATAAAAGTGCTGCCCAGCCCCGTAATTAGAATATCTACATGCAGGTTATAACAGCTGTAGCTTTTAAAATGAGGTTCAATCTGGTTTACAAACTTTAATTCATCGACCAGCTTAGTAACCTCCCTTGACGACTCTGCAACAATAAGTATTCTCAATTTGCCCGAATTTTAATTTTTTTGAACGAATATCTTTTAACTTTGAAGTGTAATGTACCTATTAAAAATAGGCATTTTCTGCGAGAACTATCAATAAAATACACTGAAATTTGCCGGGATGGATAAATCGTTTTTAGATGAACTTGCCAAAGAAGGTTACCTGTTGCCTGAGAGCTTCGACAACGAAAAAACACGACAATTAGCGGCACATTATGAGGCTATACTCAAATTACTTGGCGAAGACTTGCAGCGCGAAGGGATGAGCAAGACCCCCCAAAGAGTAGCTCGTGCCATACAATTTTTAACTCAGGGCATGCAGGAAGATCCGGTGAAGATGCTCGAAGAATCAAAGTTTTGCGAAGAATATAACCACATGCTTCTTGTAAAGGATATTGAGCTTTATTCGATGTGTGAGCACCATTTGTTGCCATTTTTTGGGAAAGCCCACATCGCTTATATACCCAATGGCTACATTACCGGCTTGAGCAAAATTGCCCGCATAGTCGATACCTTCTCGCGCCGTTTGCAAGTTCAGGAACGAATGACCGTGCAGATCCGCGATTGTATTCATGAGGCGCTTCAACCCCTTGGTGTAGCTGTAGTAATTGAAGCCAAGCACTTGTGCATGACCATGCGTGGGGTGCAGAAGCAGAACTCTGTTATCACCACTTCTGCCTTTAAGGGTGCATTTATGAAAAACCCAAAAACACGCGAGGAGTTTATGGATTTAATTGGAAAGAAATACCAGTAAAGTCATATCGCCCTCTGATGTAAGTTTCATCAGACATTTTCTCTATCGAGGTATTATTGGTGCCCTTCGAATTTAAACGAGACTTTGATCTTGGCCCGGTAGTGTTCGATTTTACCGTTATTGATTTGCATGTCGAGCATTTCTACTTCGGCAATGCGCAAATCGCGTAAGGTTTCTGCAGCTTTTGCTACTGCTGCCTGGGCGGCTTTTTCCCACGATTCGGTACTTGTACCTACCAGTTCGATAATTTTATACACACTTTCTGCCATAACGATGAAGTATTTTCTGCCGTCAAAAAGTGAATCAGGCAGGGTGAATAATTGAGAGTATTGCTTTAATAGCCTGTGAAATCGAATTGTAATTAATCTGAAAATGTCGAAGGTACTGTTACTTAAAGTTAAGCATTTAATTGGCCATTGTCAATATTCTACTTTCTGCGAAAAAAGCAGTTTTAGATTTTAAAAAAGCAGATTGTTAGAATATTGCCTGATTTGGTTGCCGATTAACGCAGATTTTAATAATTTAAGCCCTGTTGAGATGGTGCAATGCACTGAAAAGATTAACAATTAGTTTATATGCTCAAAACTCTTCTCATAACTGGCGATGAAGTTACCCCATTCGTGAATTTTAATTCCACTACAGGAAAGCTTGTGATGGGTGGTATGGCCGTTCCTGAAAATGTAAAAGAAATGTTTGCTCCGATTCGGGAATGGATAGAGGTTTATGAAAAAATGCCCCAATCTGCCACCGAATTGGAATTGAGTTTTGAATACCTCAATACTGCCGCCACTAAAATGGTGTTTGAAATTGCGAGCAAAGTGAGCAACCTTCATGGGCATGAGAACTGCCGTGTTAAAGTTACCTGGAGATACCTAAGGGGCGATGCCGAAATGCGCGAACTGGGCGAAGAAATACTCGACGAATTTCTTTGCTTAAAAGAGATAATTGCAGTTGATACGCTGCGCTAGTTTCCTCCCTTCTAAGGTGTTAAAGAATAAACGTCAAGCTTGTATCACGGGGAAAAGCCACTTAAACCGTATTCAAAAAAAATATTCTGAAGGCTTATTTAATATCCTTGGCCGTTAAAAGTTTTAAACCTTTCAAGAGTAAGCGCGGCAATGGTTTTTCTGCCGGACGATTCATGAGGTATATCGAGAGGCCCAGCTTTTTGCTCAGGGGAATTTTGTGGGTCTCGACATATTCAATCAAGGCTCCATCGGGGTCTTCGTTGTAGGCAAAAAGACCTGCTGCATCGCCCATATCAAAACTTCCGTCTTTGAATATTTCGGCGGTGTCAACCGTAAGCGGGAATCCATATTTTTTACATTTCTCGCGCAAAATATCCATTCCTCTGATATCGAAACAAAGATGAATAAAGCCAAGTTCGCCCCAGAACCGGTTCTCAAAGATTTTCTTTGCCGGGCGGTTTAATACTTGCACAAGCTCCATTTCGCTGGCACCAAACAGCTCACTAAAAGCTCCCTGGCGGGGTTTACTGTGGCGCAGCAGCACTCTTCTAAATTCCATGTTGCCGCCGGGTAAAACAGTGAAATCTTCAAAAACCCCTTGTTTGTCGTAAACGACTATATCGTATCCAAGCAGGTTTTTATAGAATTCCATCGTTTTTTCGATGTGGCTGCAACCGATAATGGCACCATATCCTCCACCAGTATATTTCTTCTCGTCTTTAAACCAATTACTTGCTGGCACCATATGAAAGAGGTTGCCATAAGGGTCTTTAAGAAAAAATTGTTTTTGGCCTTCGATTTCGTGAATTTTCCCCACCACATTTTGTTTCTCTGCCAAAAACCAATTGTAAGCCTTTTCAACATCGACGCATTTTATTTTGGCTGCATAGATACCCAAGTCGCCCAGTTGCACCTCAAAGGCAGGGCCTTTTGGTTCGAAATCAGTATGGTTCCATATTTCAAAACCGCCTCCGCCTTGCAGGCTTATGGCCAATGCGGCATGTCTGTTTCTGGGTTTACCCCCTGTGTAAGGCAACATGTATTCTGCCGGTGCCGATTCTTCGAGAATGCGAATGTCGATGCCAAAATATTTTTTATACCAGGCCCAGGCTTCGTGCACGTTTCTCACTCCTATTCCGATTTGCTGAATGCCGCTGATAATTACATCTGTCATGCTATTTGCCTTTAGGTGGGTTTTACTTTCGACGCCAATTTATAATACAATGCAGGAATGAATTTCCGGAAATACACCATCAATATTTCTTTTCTGCCAATTAGAATATCTTTTTTATTTTTTCTTACAGCGCCAATAATTTTCTTTGCACAGATTTCAACCGGCATGCCCTCTTCCTGCCCGGCGTCCATTACTCCATGTTTATGTCCGTTTTTATCGACCGCGTTGATTGAAATACTGGTACGGATGCGTCCGGGGCTTACGATGCTTACACGAATATGCTCCGCAGTCATTTCTGCCCGCAGGCTTTCGAAGTAACCCTGCAAGGCATGCTTCGATGCCGAATAGGCTGTGCGCAGCGGAAAACCGAATTTACCTACCACACTGCTCACCACTACAATGTGTCCGCCACCTTGTTTTACCATCACGGGCAAAATTAATTTCGTAAGACTTATGGCACCAAAAAAATTGGTTTCCATCACTGTGCGGTCTACTTCGATGGGAGTTTCTATTGACCTCGATCGCTGGCTGATGCCGCCATTGTTAACTAAAATGTCGATGCGGGTATTTGTGTGAAGTATATCCTGCACTGCCGATTGAATTGATAGTCCATCGGTTAAATCGAGCGGTACAACCTGGCAATGGCTACCCGCTAATTCACACTTTTGTTTTACTTCTTCAAGCTTTTCGGTGTTTCGCCCAGTCAATATCAGGGTGGTGCGGTATTTCGACCATTCCAAGGCAAGGGCTTCACCAATGCCTGAGGAGGCACCTGTGATAAGAATGGTTTTCGATTCAAAATTTATCATTCAGCGAGAGTAGATATCTAAATTAAAATATTTTTTGGAAAGAATTATTGGGTAAGTGCATGAAGGGATTCTATTATTTCTGTTCGGAGTGAAATTGCTTTCTTTAAATCGAACGAATTGTTTTTTGCCAGGTTGAATCGAATTCTAGCTAAATTCTTTACAAATAGTTTATATACCCAATAGGCTGCCAATCCGCTAAGTGGGATTAGGGGTATATACAATAATATTAGCCAGATTGCGGGAAGAAAAATTATTCCCAGCACAATTAAAACTGAATAATACAATATTTGCATCACTAAACCCATTCCCCAGGCAGCTGTGCTTCGAAACTGGGTGTCTTTAATTTTTTTTGCGAACCTGATGGGCAGAAAGAAATTCGGCCAGTTATTCAGAACACCGAATAAAAATAGAGGCAGCAAGAGAATTGAGGCCAGTAATCGTAGAAGAATACTTAACCACGAATACTTAGTTTTTCTAAATACCCACTCGCGAAGGTTCAGTTTCTCTCTTAAGAATACATACTCTTGTGTAAGAGTATGAATCTTTTCTATTCTTTCGGGATTAGCTGACAGTGTAATGTCAAGTTTTTCAATCAGATGCTTGTCGGTTTGAAAATGATGCAGAAGGTTTCCATCTTTGAGAATAAGTCGATTGATGAGGCTTGGCCGGTATATTTCGCGCAGATGCATGTAGGTGTCGTAATACTCTTCAGATTGAATGTCAATCATGCACCGACGCATCTGCTCAGCCAGTTTCTCGCGTAGTTTATTGGTGGCAAGATTCGGGTTTTCTTCGTACTCCTTCCAAAAATCAGCCACTTCTATGGGCCGGCCATAATTGACAAGAAGGTTCTTTCCGAACTTTTGATAATGCTCATAATCGAGGCCTACGGGCATAATCACCACGCCAGGCTGGTCTTTGTATCTTTCCTGCGCCAAAAAGGCAATACGAAAGATACCTTTTACCAGAGGGCGCAGCCTGCGCTTGTCGCCATGGTTTCCCTCGGGGAACATGAAAAGCGGGCTTTTTTTATTGTGAAGAATCTGAACGGCTGTATTGAAAATTTCATCATTTTTCTGCAAGCTCGAACGTCCGTCGCGAATGCGAAAAATAGGGAGCATTTTCAAGAAAAAGAGGATGCGTTGAATCAATGGATTTTTGAATACATCGGCTCGTGTCAGAAATACCCTCTGCTTTGGGGGTTGACTTACAAAAGCCATGGCATCCATCAGTGCATTCTGGTGATTGGGTGCTACAATCACAGAACGATTCCTGGGAATAAGATGCGCATTGAATATGGCAATTTTTCTATAATAGAAGTAAAAGTTTACTCTTATCCAGTTTTTTTGCAGTAACCAGTATAGAAACGACCAATTATCAATATCCCTTCGTGCCATATCATTCAGCTTATGGGCGGCAAATATAAGATGAAAGTTCGAAAATCCTTCATTCCTGAGTTGGTTGGCGAAAGGGGTAGGTTAAAGTTACAAATGCCAAAAATCAATTCCATCATACTTCAATTAATCTTTGATGGTTTCCCCGACCAATACCACGCCAGGGTAAGTCCGGAAATAATGTGCCAAATACCCCACCAGGCAGCAATAAAGGCCATGCCTCCATTGTTTAGTTCTACCGGAAATATTTTAGGGTTAAAGAGCAGGGCGAGGCCTAAGCCCGAATTTTGAATGCCTGTTTCGATGGCAATGGTGCGGCGGTTTGCACCATGTATTCCAAATAGTCTGGAAAAATAACTTCCAGCTATGTAACCAATACCATTATGAATAAGCACGATAATAAAAACAAATTTTATGTAAGCCAGAAAGTACTCAATGTTATTCGAAAGCATGGCTATAACCAGCAGAAAGAAAATAACGATGCTGCCAATTCGGATTGGCTTTTCTATGCGGGCAGTGATTTTAGGCAAAAAATGGTTGGTAAGCATGCCCAGCACAAGAGGAATTCCGAGAAGAATAATTACCGCCTGAAACATACGGTTTGGATTAATGGAAAGTGGCTGAAGCAAGCCGTGGCTCGAAGCACTTAAATAACCATTATACAATCCGCCCCATATTTTAAAGTTTAAGGG
Organism: Bacteroidales bacterium; assembly: GCA_035913795.1. Taxonomy (GTDB): domain Bacteria; phylum Bacteroidota; class Bacteroidia; order Bacteroidales; family UBA10428; genus UBA10428. The sequence goes on along the minus strand of JAMIIA010000157.1, from coordinate 26,213 downwards.
TGTCATAACTATTGCGGCAATGGTGGCAATGGCTGTCAACGAAACCGAAAGTGCCGCATTTCCTTTAGCCAAAGCGGTAATAAAATTACTGATATTCCCGCCTGGGCAGGCAGCTACCAGTATCATGCCCATGGCAACCGTGGGAGTGATAAATTTGTTAAATAAAATGATAATTAAAAAAGTAACGATTGGCAACACCATAAATTGCGATAAAAAACCAATGATGGGCAGTTTGGGTGATTTAAAAACATCGCGAAAGTGATGTATCTTTATATCCAAAGCCACACCAAACATAATAAAAGCAAGGGTGAGGTTGATGAATAATACACCTTCAGTGGAGAAATTCAGACGAATCGAATCAAGTGCCAGCAGTTCTTCCCTCATAATAAATAGTTTATAGTTAGGTGGGATGAAGATAAGGAAAAATTAATTTTATCAATAAAAATTGAGAAAATGAAGAACATTCAAGAACTATTTCGAAGCCTTAAACCCGAAGAAATTCAATCCAATATTTTCTCCCTGATCGGGAAGGAGTGGTTTCTGATTACAGCAGGAGCGGCAGATAATTATAATACCATGACTGCCAGCTGGGGAATGGCGGGCATACTTTGGAATAAACCCATATTTGTATGCTATGTCAGGCCAACCCGTCACACCTATTTGTTTATGCAGGAGGCCGACACTTTTACTATAAGCTTTATTGGCGAAAACCGCGAGGCCATTCATAAAATATGTGGGTCCATGTCGGGGCGCGATACCGATAAAATAAAAGAAAGCGGATTAAGGCCAGTGTTGACTGAAACTGGCAGCATAAGCTTCGAAGAAGCTAATCTTGTGCTGGAATGCAAGAAAGTCTATTTTGACGATTTAAAGCCGGTCTATTTTCTTCCCGATGAAATTGACGAGGGTTTTTATCCCAACCAGGATTATCATCGCATTTATTATGGAGAAATTCTGAACGCCTATACCCGCTGAGGCACTTTACTTTTGCTGGTAACTAGTAAAGGTTCCGTTTTGCATGGAGGAAAGTCCTCCGGAGGTTCCAATCCACAAGGTATTCTCATTGGTTACTTCCAGACAGTTAACCTGATTGTGAACCAATCCATCGCTGGTAGTATACGATTGCCAAACAGAGCCATCGAAAGAAGATAATCCCGAATCGGTTCCAAACCAAAGTGTACCTTCGTTATCGAGCACGATTGCAAAAACCTTATCGGAAATGAGACCATCTTTTTTGCGGTATTTTTTCCAATACCGGAGGTCGGTTCGGGTATAACCCTCGTGATAAACCGCACCACTGTCGGTGGCATAATAGTGGACAGAATCTGTGGCAACAAAAACAGAATGAACTACATCGGTTTCGAGTGGTGACCAGTCTGTAACAAAACTTGCACCCGAAACCACATCTACATCCATGCGAAAGGTTAAAACACCTCTTCCGCTGGTAGTAACAAAACACCATCCTTTTTCGTCGGTTTCCACATCGGTTATTGTAAATCCCGAAAATTTACTGTTGGTCGAAGGTTCGAACCAATCGCTGCCTTGATACACTATCAGTCCTTCGCTGGTTCCAACCCATCTGGCACTTCCTGTGTCTACAGCCACTGCAATTGCTGTATTGGACAACAACCCCGAGTTGGCAGCAGTATAATTTGTGGCGGATGAAACCGCGTCGATCTCGTAACTGAACACTCCCAGACCTTTGTTAGTGGCAAACCACAATTCATCGCCACTGTAGGCTGAAAACTGGTAAGCAAGACTGCTAATGTTTTTGTTGGCGAGGGTATCTATCGATTCATAGGTTTTCCATATTCCTTCGTGGTAACTAGCCAGTCCGTTGCTGGTGGCTACCCACATCGTATTGTGGTGGTCGAAATATAAATCGTTTACCTGGTTTGCAGGGAGTACCCGAAGTGACTCAGGTCCATTCTCTTCTTCTTTACATCCTGAGAATATAATTGATGCCACAATTGATAGCAGGATTAGTTTTTGTTTCATTCGTAGTTTTGTTATTGAAGTACAACCTGGGTTGAAAATAGGGCCTCCTTCGAGCGAACTTGAACAATGTATGTACCTACCTTAAGTCGATTGCCTTGGTTGTTGGTTCCCCGCCATTCGGTTGTTTCAGCAAGTGGGTTGATCATTTGCTGGTAGATAAGCTTTCCGGTTACATCGTATACCAGCAGCTCTTGCGATAGTTGACCTTCCTGGTTTTGTATGAAGAGCACATCGCGAAATGGATTTGGGTATACTTTGAGCAATTGAGAGGCAAGATTAGGAGGTAAGGCATTGGGGTATTGTGCGCCAGCTGCTACTTTTACAAAGTCGATGCCTGAGCCGGAATAGGCTTTATCGCTGCCATTGTTCCAATGTTCGTATACACCAAGGCTTCCGATTTTTACACCATCGTTTTCAGGGTCATAGGTAATGTTCGAAGGCCAGTACGATTCATCGGCAGCCTGTAAAAGGTAATCGTTTACTCCATTGTAGTAAGGGTATTTCAAATTGTTATCCGGGTGGTCTTTGTATTCTTCAAGCAGGAAGTCAAAACATACGGCTTCGATGGCTACCGGGTCTTGCGAAACGAATAGTGAACTTGGATAGTCGTTGTTAAAGGGGCTCATCTGCCACTTAAAAATGTTGCCAGCCCAGTTGTCGCCACCCCAAATACCATCAATCAGGTATAAAAGCGTTTTTCCGCCGGTTTGTTTGTGTCCCATGTAATCGACCAGATGGCGGTAATTTCCATAACCTGGGCTTTGATTCGGCATGCTGTAATGCATAAATTCGGCGTACTGGTTGGTAGTATTGCCTCCGGGCTGCACAATCGAACCCTGATGATTTTTGGCACACAGGCTAATTCCAGTCTGATCGTGCGACTTAAGGCAGGCCACATTAATAAAATAGGCCGCATTCAGATAATGCTGAGGGAGTTTCGAAGTGTATTGACCATCGCTGAAAACCATCACATTTGAAGCAGATAGTGCTGTTTGTTCGCGATTGCTCATTCCATGTCCATCCAGATAATGTACATTCGGAAAGCTGGTATGGCATTTATTCCAATATTCGTCGCGAAAGATTCGGAAATTATCTCCAATCCAAATGTCCGACTCTGCAATTCCAAGGTCATCGATCAGGGTTTTAAGTAGCACATATACCAATTGTGGGGTAGCATCCATTCTCTGTTTGTCATCAATTTTTTCTGTACCACTCATGCCACAGCAAGAGTTGGTAAGGTTAATTTTGATAGCAATTTTTTCCCCAGGAGTATACCCTACATTTCCTTTACCATGCTGGCTGTTATAATGCTTGAAGAGTTCGTCCCAGGCATTGTTTACTGAAGCCCCATCGAGGAGATTAATCACTGCAAGGTCTAGCATTTTTTTAATCGTATCCTGGTTTGTATTTTGGTCCAGATACCAATAGTTGCCTGATGTATTCGTCATGCTGCCATTGGTTGCATTAGGGTTATGCACCCATACTACCCTGCCAGGGTTTTTGCCCTTGCCTTCTCCGATGGGTGAAGATGGAAACACAATCTCGGAATAGCCAATAATATCGGCTGCTTTGATGATTTCCGGATTTTTATAGATTGCTACAAGGCTAAATGTGAGCATCAGAGGAATGAATAGAAACGCCCACCCAAGTTTTCTTTGCTTCAGTGCTGCAAACGACTTTTTAAAAAAGAAGGCAGAACCTGTAATGCTTATAATATAAATGACAAATGCCGATGCCCAGGGCGCAGCAGCCCTCATACATGGATAAAATGCTCGTTGAGGTTTCGGAATCACACGAAACAAAAACCATGCAGTGGAGAGAATACCCAATGCAATAAAACTTATCTTAACAGGTATCCTAAATTTTTGCAGAAAGCCCTTCTTTGAATCGAAAGTGAAAGCCTTTGTCGTGTTCTCCATTGCTGTTTTTATTTAAACGATTGCCGGTAAATCTACAAAAAACCTATCAGAAAGTAACCTGATGAGTGGTTGTGGCCATATTAAAACTCAAGCTTCCCTTCTTCCATTCTCTTAAAGGCTGACGAAAGATGGCTTAACAAGGTGCTAAAAGTATTCATGGCCTTCAGGGTTTCTTCGGTAACCTCTTTTTTTTTCAAGCGCAAAAGAAGCAATCCGTACAAGGCAAAAAAGCAGAGTTCAACCTCGTTCGATTCAGATTTGCCCAGCTTGGAGCGGAACGAAAGGATGTTTTCTCTTGCGAGGTTATAAACGTGGATGTATTCCGGATCCAAATGAGTTATTAGCAAACGAGTGTGAAGCTGGTTCATTTCGTCAATCACGCTTTTTACAATTTGCAGATGCCCGCTTTGTTGGATACCTTCTTCGTGCATGGCAAGTATTAGATTGGTATACCAGTCGCGAATTTCATCCATCACATGATGAGGCTGTTTGAATTGCGATAGGAGCCTTTCTTCGAGTATGTTGATATTAAAATTAAAGGCGCGGATGGTATCTTCTACCTGCCACATGTAGAGCACATATTCAGCCACATTGTTCTTTCGCTTTTCCCTGGCAACAATCATAGCGCTTAAGAATTATTGGTATTCAGGCGATCAATTACACGGCGTTCTTTTTTGGTGGGTCGTCCCATGCCCCGGTCGCGTTTAATAAAAAAGGTTTCGTTTACTTTCAACTTGTTAAGTTCTTCTATCGAGGTGCAATCTTCGAGGTATTCGCCTACCGCTTTGGCTGGTTGTCTGCCACCTGGTAAGGCTTTAACCTTGTAGCTGTATATTACAGGAGGTTTACGAACCGTGATGCTCTCGTTTCCTTTAATTTCTTTCGATGCTTTTGCTGCCTGGCCATCTACAAGCACCCGGCCTTTGGCACAAGCATCGCTGGCAAGCGTGCGGGTTTTAAAAATCCGCACTGTCCATAGGAATTTATCGATCCGGCATTTGTCCATCGAAGGTAAAATTAGTTAATTTCAGGAAACTGTTCCGGTAGCCAATGTTTCAGAAATAAACAAAAGTTCAATTTTTCTGAATTCAGTTATTTTATGTTCTCAGGGGTAAATGATGAAAAGAATCATAAGTCATTCTGTCAAAGGCTGATTGTTATCATTCTCAATAGGTTGAATTAAATTGTATTTTCAAACTTTATATCTCACGTACCAAAAAACACTTTTACTATGGATGTAAATAAAATAATGCAATCGCTTGAACAACGTAATCCAGGCGAGAAAGAATACCATCAGGCTGTGCACGAAGTGCTTGAATCGATTGTAGAAGTGTACAATCAAAATCCTCATTTTAAGACAGCCAATATCATCGAACGCTTAATTGAACCCGATCGGGTTTTAAGTTTTAAGGTACCCTGGATGGACGACCAGGGAAATGTACACGTAAACAGAGGTTACCGTATTCAGTTTAACAATTCTATTGGGCCCTATAAGGGTGGCTTAAGGTTTCACCCGAGCGTAAACCTGAGTATCCTGAAATTTTTAGGGTTTGAACAAATTTTTAAAAATGCCCTTACTACTCTCCCTATGGGTGGAGCCAAAGGTGGATCGGATTTTCAACCAAAAGGAAAATCAAATAACGAAATCATGCGTTTCTGCCAGAGTTACATGCTCGAGTTATGGCGCATCATTGGTCCGGATACCGATGTGCCTGCAGGTGATATTGGTGTTGGAGCGCGCGAAATTGGCTTTTTGTATGGCATGTATAAAAAACTTACCCACAATCATGTGGGCGTGCTTACCGGAAAAGGGATTAATTGGGGAGGTAGCCTGATCCGACCTGAAGCTACAGGTTTTGGTGCAGTGTATTTTGCCGAGGAAATGTTAAAAACGAAAAAAGAGACCCTCGAAGGTAAGAAGGCAGCAATCTCTGGTTTTGGAAACGTAGCCTGGGGTGCAGCCATCAAGCTGAATCAACTGGGAGCAAAGGTAGTGACCATTTCTGGTCCCGATGGGTATATCTATGACGAGGCAGGTATTTCGGGCGAAAAGATCGATTATCTGCTCGAGTTGCGTGCCAGCAACGAAGACATTGTAGAGCCCTATGCAAGCGAGTTTAAAGGTTCGCAGTTTATTCCGAACAAACACCCCTGGGAGGTAAAATGCGACATCGCCATGCCATGTGCCACACAAAATGAGCTGGATAAAACCGATGCCCAGAACCTTGTAAAAAATGGTTGTAAGTGTGTGTGCGAAGGCGCCAATATGCCCTGCACTCCCGAAGCAATTGAAATTATCCAGGGAAATAAGTTACTCTATGCACCAGGCAAAGCATCCAACGCAGGAGGTGTAGCTACTTCAGGCCTTGAAATGACTCAAAATGCTATGAAACTTAACTGGGGTAAGGAAGAGGTAGACAGCAGGCTTAACAGCATTATGAAAGCCATACATCAGACCTCGATGCATTACGGCACCAGACCTGATGGATATGTGGATTATGTGCGGGGGGCAAACATAGCCGGTTTCTTGAAAGTGGCCAACTCAATGATAGATCAGGGCGTAGTGTAATAAGCCCGAAAATGCAATAAAAACGGAACTTCCATTTAGGAGCTCCGTTTTTTTTTGCTTCAGTTCAAAATAAAAGCCAATGGAGTAAGTTCTTTCTGAAATTAAAACATCAGCTCAAGCTGCAGGCGCATCTCGTCATAGTCGAGGGCAACTGGAAATTGAGGATAATCGTCAATCACAGCCTGAGGTGGACGGTATAAAAAGGCTTTGTCAGCTTGTTCCAGCATGCTTATGTCGTTATACGAATCGCCAAATGCTATTACGCTGTATTTCAGACTTTGCAGGGCTTTTACTACTTGCCTTTTAGGGTCGGGTTGGCGTAATTTATACCCGGTAATCATGTTGTTTGCATCTACCTCTAATTCGTGGCAAAACAGGGTGGGGTAGTCCAGTTGCTTCATCAGCGGTTCGGCGAATTCTACGAAAGTATCACTTACAATAATTACCCTCGATTTCGATTTCAGCCATTTAAGCATCTCAAATGCTCCTTCCAGCGGTTTCAGGGTAGCAATTACCTGTTGAATATCGTGTAGGGTAATTTTGTGTTCTTTAAGGATATTAATGCGGTATAGCATTAGCTCGTCATAATTCTTTATATCGCGGGTAGTGAGTTTAAGCGCTTCTATACCTGTTTTTTTCGATACATTAATCCAAATTTCGGGAATCCAAACCCCCTCGAGGTCGCAACAGATCGTGTGCATTGTTTTGTGTCTTTATGGATACTACCTGCTTCTAAGCAGGCTTGTATCTTTGGGTTAAATTTTTATTATGTTGAAAGTAGATTTAAGAATAGTGTGCTTTTAAGTATTGTTTAAAAGCAGAGTATTTTGTAATTATTTTATCCATTTTTTCCTCTTTTGCATCTATATGAAGCAGGCTTTCGGGCATTTCCGGATCGATATTTAATACAAGTTTTATTTCTTCCGGAAATTTTGCCGGATGAGCAGTCTCGAGGCAAACACAACATTGCTTATCGGAAAATTCAGGGTTAGTCGACAGAAACTGTCGCAAGCCTTCCCAACCTACAGCTCCATGAGGTTCGAGTAACACCTGGTGTCTTTCGAAAACGCGTCGGATGGCTTCCCGGGTATTTGTGTCGTTCACGCTTACAGCAAAAAGTTCAGACCGCAGTTTTTCCAGATCGGGATTTTTCAGTATTTGGCCTGAAGGGTTCATTTCGCCTCCATACAAGGCTACCACACGTGCCATGTTGCTGGGGTGTCCTACGTTCATAGCACTCGAGATGCAGGCTTTCGAAGGATTAATTGTTGAATAGTTTCCCGATTTCAAGTACAGGGGTACCTCGTCGTTGTCGTTAGTGGCTACCACAAAAGTTTTCACTGGTAAGCCCATCTTTTTGGCAAGCAAACCTCCCATTAGGTCACCGAAATTTCCGGAGGGTACAGAAAAAACTATTTCCTCGTTCCGACTGATCTGGCAGAGCCTTGAGTAAGCCCAGAAATAGTAAACAGACTGTGGTAGTAAGCGACCAATGTTGATGGAATTTGCGGATGATAAGTTCAGATATTCGAGATCTTTGTCGTTGAAAGCATCTTTTACCAGGGCCTGACAATCGTCGAATTTACCATCTAGTGCAAGAATATTTACATTACCATGCAGGGTAGTCATTTGCTTGCGTTGCCGTTCGGTTACTTCTTTTTCCGGAAAAAGAATACAAATTTCTATGCGCTCAAGACCATGGAAGGCATTGGCCATGGCACTTCCAGTATCACCCGAAGTGGCAGTGAGAATAAGCATATGCTTCCCCGATTTTTCGAGGTAATATTCCATAAGTTGCCCCATCATACGGGCGGCAAAATCTTTAAACGAAGCTGTCGGGCCTTGATCAAGACGCATGATATATTTGTTGTCATACACTTTCTCCAGCGGAACCTCGAAATTATAGGCTTCGCGGGTCATTTGGGCCAGCAGTGCGGCAGGAATCTCGTGATGTAAGAATTTATTCAAGACCTCAAATGCAATTTGATGATAATCCATCTGCGCAAACCGGGCAATTTCATTTCGGCTTAGCTGAGGAATTTGTTGGGGCATGTAAAGCCCGCCATCGGGGGCTAGTCCTTTTAAAAGAGCTTCGCCGAAATTTACTGCCGGGGCTTTTAAACTGGTCGATGAATATAAAATAGTAGGCATGAAATCTTTTTTTAGTGGTGATTTTGAAACAGATTGAAATCGACTTCTCCGAAGTCCTTTAATGTTTCGATTTTAAGATCGGCAAAATTATAGCGTGTATCCTCTATTTGACCTTCGTCTAGCAAAACCACAGCTTTCATCCGCGCCGATTTGGCTGCTAGCAATCCGTTGAACGAATCTTCGAATGCGAGGGAGAATACCGGGTCGATATTAAGTTTCTTGCAGGCAGAAATGAAAATGCCTGGATGGGGCTTTCCATAGCGCTCAAAATCGCCCGAGTAAATGAGTTTGAAGTATTTATTCAGGTTAAACTTATCTGTTACACTGCGTATGTGAGCCATGGATGAAGCTGAAGCAATTCCAACAGGAAGTTTTTTATGGCTAAAAAAATCAAGAATTTCCAAAGCACCCTCTTTCAGCTCTGCCTTTTCCTTCAGCAGGCTGATAACCCGCTGGTTAAGCTCCTGGGTAATCAATCCAATTTCTTTTGTGGGATTGGTTAACTTAAGGTACCAATGCTTTACAGCTTCAATCGAGGGCAAGCCTTTTGTCTGCTGGCAGTCAGCGGGGGTAAGTGAAAGTCCCTGCTCCTTAAAAATCTCAATTTCGGCTTCCTGCCACAATGGTTCGGAGTTAACCAGTGTACCATCCAAATCAAATAATATTCCTTGTATCATAAGAAAACTAATATTTGTTATCAGTGTTTAACCAACTTGGGAGAGGGGATTTTCTTCCTTACTAATAGGTTAGACAGTTTATTGTTAAAATTTTAAATATTGGCTACCCTGATTACATCAGCAAAAACCCCTGCTGCAGTAACATCGGCGCCTGCTCCATAACCTCTTATCATCATGGGGGCATCTTTATAACGCTCAGTGGTTAACAGTAGTATGTTGTTGCTTCCCTCCAGCGGATAAGCCGGATGAAACATATCTACCTCCTGCAGCCCTACCTCGGCCATACCACAATTAAGGCTGGCAATAAATCTCCATTTAAGCCCTTTTGCCGATAATTCTTTTCGCTTGTTCTCGAACTCTTTATCGATCTCGGCCACTTTGTGCCAAAAAGTGTCAATTGAACCTTCAAAGCAATCGCTAGGCAGAAAGGCATTCACTTTCACATCGCGCTGTTCAATGGCATAACCGGCTTCGCGGGCCAAAATCACCAACTTGCGCACTACATCAATACCACTCAGGTCTATTCGAGGGTCGGGTTCGCTATATCCCTTTTCTTTTGCCATACGAATGGCTGCGCTTAGACTCACTTCTTCGCTGAGTATGTTAAACAAAAAGTTTAGTGTGCCCGAAAGAACGGCTTCGAGCTTAAGAATTTTGTCGCCACTACGGATAAGGTCGTTGATGGTATTAATGATAGGTAAACCAGCGCCCACATTGGTTTCGTACATGAATTTCACATTGTTGTGCAGAGCGGTTTTTTTCAGCTCTTTGTATACAGCATAGTCCGATGAGCAGGCTACTTTGTTGGCTGTGACCAGCGACACATAAGAGTCCAGCACTTTTTTGTACACTTTTGCCACGCTCTCATCGGCAGTGCAATCGACAAATACACTGTTTCGCAGGTTAAGTTCGCGTATAGCCTCCACAAAGCCATTCAGGTTGGCAGGCACTCCTTTTTCTATCTCATCGAGGTAGTGCTCCAAGTCAACACCTTCGGGGTTTACTACCATTTTGCGCGAGCGACTGATACCGATTACATTCACCTTTAATTTGTGCTCTTGTAGCAAATGTTCACGCTGTTGGTTTATCTGCCGTAAAAAGCTGCTTCCTACTGTGCCGGTGCCCACAACGTAGAGGTTAAGGTCTTTGAAGTTGCTCAGGAAAAAACCTTCGTGAATTACGTTGAGTGCTTTTCGAAGAAGTTTTTTGCGTATTACTACCGAGATATTCAATTCCGATGAACCCTGAGCTGTGGCAATTACGCTGATTCCATTGCGACCGAGTGCATGAAACAGGGTAGCCGAAACGCCTGGAACATTCTTCATACCTTCGCCAACAATAGCAATGATGGAAAGATCTTTCTCCACTAAAATGTTCACTTCGTTTCTCAGGTGAATTTCCTTTTCGAATTCGATCTCGATCGATTTCACTGCTTTTTCGGTATCGCGCGGCGATATGGCAAAAGTGATGGAGTATTCGGAGGAGGCTTGTGTGATAAGGATAATATTAATGTCAGCATGGGCCATGGCGCTAAAAAGGCGCGAAGAAGTACCTTTTGTACCAACCATGCCGGGTCCCTGCAGGGTAATCAGGTCGATGTCGTCGATAGACGAAACACCTTTCACTGGGGCGTCATCTGCCGGGGCCTCTGACTTGTCCGATATCAAAGTGCCAGCCGAGCCCGGATTGAAAGTGTTTTTAATCAGTATAGGTATTTTCTTTTGAAAGGTAGGTTGTATGGTTGGTGAATAAATAACCTTGGCACCAAAATGCGACAATTCCATAGCTTCGGCATAAGTCATGTGTTTGATGGCAAATGCTTTACTTACTTTGCGCGGGTCGGCAGTCATAAAGCCATCTACATCAGTCCATATCTCGAGTCTTTTTGCATGAAGGGCTGCTGCATAAATGGCAGCCGAAAAGTCAGAGCCACCGCGTCCGATGGTAGTAGTAGCACCCGAAGCATCGGATGCAATAAAACCTGGCACGATACACACTCCTTTAAATCCCGCAAATTCTTTTTGTATGAGAGGGAAGGTAGTCTCAAAGTCAATACGTGCCGCACCAAAGTCGCTATTGGTCTTAATTAAAGCGCGTGAGTCGGCATATCGGGCATCCTTAAACGATTTGCCGATAAGGGTTGCAGAAAGCAATTCGCCAAAACTCAGTATCCGGTCGTGTGTTTTCGGAGTCATATCATTCAACCTAAAAACACCTTCAAGAAGGTTTTTAAGTTCGTCGTGCAGGGGTTGAAGGCTTAACAGAACCTGATTTTGCTCTTCCGGAGCATGGTTTTGTTTGACAGACGTTTGATACAATTCGGCAATCTGGTTCAGAATCTCGGTGTATCGCAGGTCTTTCGAGGAGGCCAGGTTTGTGGCTTCTTCGAGCAGATTGGTGATGTTATGAAAAGCCGAAACCACAACGATTATGGGTTTAGGATAGTATGTAATTATCTTTTCTAACTGTCTGAGACCTTCCGGCGATCCGATCGATGAGCCACCGAACTTAAGTACTATCATGATGTGTATTGTTTAATAGGGTTGGTATCGAAAGGGTTTTATTGATTTTTATCATAAAACTGCGAAAATACACAATATTGCCAAAAAACGCCCAGAGTAAATGAAAAATGGGGACATTGGCCCCCATTTCATGCTTTTCAACTTTAAAGTTTCTTAAGCGCTCTCGGCCGTAATATTTCGGTCAACTTTTTTTATGAGGCCTTGTAATACTTTTCCGGGGCCTACTTCCGTGAAAGAGGTGGCTCCGTCGGCCAACATATTTTTTACGGTTTGGGTCCATTTTACCGGTGCGGTAAGTTGTGTTTTAAGGTTTGCTTTAATGGCGTCTGGCTCTGAAACGGCCGTAGCTGTTGCATTTTGGTAAATGGGGCATATCGGTTTTTTAAACTCTGTATGGTCAATAGCCGTTGCCAGTTCTACTTTTGCAGGGTCCATTAAGGGTGAATGGAAAGCTCCTCCAACGGGTAATTTTAAAGCGCGTTTTGCTCCCAGGGCTGTTAGTTTTTCGCATGCAATGTCAATGCCAGCATTGGTGCCTGAAATTACAAGCTGACCAGGACTGTTATAATTGGCGCAAACAACCACATGGTCTATTTCTTCGCATACTTTTTCAACAATTTCATCGTCGAGGCCTAAGATCGCAGCCATGGTCGATGGGTTTAACTCGCAGGCCTTTTGCATTGCTTGTGCTCTTGCAGCAACCAGTCTGAGGCCATCTTCGAAAGAAAGTGCACCTGCTGCCACCAGGGCAGAAAATTCGCCCAAGGAGTGCCCTGCTACCATTTCGGGTTTAAAATTGTTGCCAAGAGTTTTAGCCAGGATTACTGAATGCAGAAAAATTGCAGGCTGCGTTACTTTGGTTTGTTTGAGGTCCTCGTCGGTGCCTGCAAACATAAGGTCGGTAATGTTAAATCCTAAAAATGAGTTGGCCTGGTCGAACAATTTTTTAGCCTCTGCTGAAGATTCGTACAAATCTTTTCCCATACCTACAAATTGTGCTCCCTGTCCGGGGAAAACATATGCCTTCATAATTCTTATGGTTATAAATTTGGTTGCAAAGGTAGAAAAGTAGTTCGAAGTTAAAAGTAGTGCCCTGTACAATTTCTTCGCAGAAGCCTCGATGGATGACAAACAAAAAAATAAAACACCCATCTGGAATTTGATTCAGATGGGTGTTTTACTTATACTTCTATTCCTGTTTAGGAGATTTCAATTTCCTGCACCGGAACCTCTATTTTTGCTTTTTTGGGTATGAAAATACTCAAAATTCCGTTCTGATGAACCGCCTCTATTTTTTCAGTTTCAACATGCTCGGGCAATACAAAACTGCGGCTAAACGCATTTTTCTGATGCTCGCATCGCAAATAATTCACCTTCTTTTCGGTATTCTGTTCTTTGATTTCTTCAGAGGCTATGGTTAGTTCATTTTTTAAGACAGAAACCTTTATTTCCGATTTTTCAAATCCGGGTACCAGTATATCGATTCGGTAACTATTTTCTGTTTCACTGATATTTACTTTTTGAGTGAAGGATTCAGCTTTTCCACCACAATATTCATCGTGATAAATGTTGTTTAAAAAAGCGGGACTGCGACGGTAAGTTCTTACTATTGGTATCATATGGCTATGTATTAATTTGTTTTAAAATTCCCGGATCTCATTAGAAGATCCGGGTTTGCAATTGGTTAATTAGTTTACTTTTATTTCAAGGGCTTTCTTCACTTTTTCTTCGCTTTTTGGCAGGCTGATTGTGAGTACGCCATTTTTATGAGCTGCTTTAATTTTTTCCGCATCGGTATCTTCCGGTAAGCTGAAAGAGCGAATGAAAGAAGAGTAATTAAATTCGCGACGAATGAACTCATTGTTCTTTTCTTCCCTCTTATCCTCCAGTGTCGACTCAATAGTAAGTATTCCTTTGTCTACACTTACCTTGAAATCTTTCTTTTCTAAACCTGGCGCGGCTACTTCAATTATGTATTCGCGCTCTGTTTCTTCTACGTTCACCGCTGGAACAGTGGTATGCTTAAACTCATTGTCCCATTTTGTGTGATCAGGCCAGAAACTATCGTTAAAAAAACTATTTAAAAAGTTTGCTGGCATCAGGCTGTTTTTTCTGTTTGCTAACATGGCTTTGTCCTCCTAATTAAATTGTTAATTATTGTTTTATTATTTTGTTTTCTGAGTGTTCAATTAGCATACCACTTCGAAAAACAAGACATAATGACATAAATTAAAATTTAATAATGTCATAATGACATAAAAGGAGTTTATAATAAAGTTTTGATATTTTTAGACTAACCCAACCATGATGGCAAAGGGGCACATTTTCTCATACCAGGGGTATTGAAAATGAAAAAGCAAGAACTGGAAATATTACTCCAGATCTTGCCTTGAAAAAATTATAGTATGTAGTTTAGTTTTTCATCGAAGAGTGAATGCTTTAATTTTGCCTTAGTGCCATTGCGGCTATCATATCCATAGCCCCAAGATTAAAGGACGCCAGCGAAAGCAAACACTCCATCGCTAAACTAAAATTACAACAAAAATAGCACTGCCTCTTTTGTCAATTAAAGCGTTGCAACTTTTACATCGAGTGTAAAGATGTCGTCGATGGTATTGTCGCCAAGGTTATCGAAGAATTTTCCTGAGCCATAGCGAATATCATACAGGGTGCGGTCTACATCCACAGTGGCAGTATAAGTTTTACCTGTTTGCTTTACATCAAAGCTTACAGGATGAGTCATTCCTTTAATAGTAAGTTTTCCTTTTACCTGTGCCACACCATTGTTAAATTTTGTTGCACTGGATATTACAAGCGTAGCTGTTTTGAAATTGCTTGTGCTGAAAAAATCATCGGAATTGAGGTGACCAACCAGTTTTTCTTTCCATTCGCCCGTAAGGTCATCGCAGGTAATGGTTGTCATATCAATGACAAATGTGCCACTGACAATCTGATTGTCGGCTATTTTCAAGCTACCTTCTTTTAAGGTAATTTGGCCGTTGTGGGCACCGCCAATCTTTTTACCAGTCCATTTTAAAGTCGATGTGGAGAGGTCTACTTTGAGGTCTTGGGCAAATGCGCTGGAACCGATTAGGAGTACAGCCATTAAAATTGAATTTGCAATTGTTTTCATGTTCATTAATTTTTAGTGTAACATTTGTTTGAGTGTTTATTTCAATCCGCTAACATCGGAATTTCCATATTAATAAGATAAGTATCGGTTTTCGCTTCAATTCTGAAGTTTTTTGTATCCCATAAGCCTAATCCATCGCGAGTTTCGAGCGATATCTCCTCAATCTGCGCTTTACCTTCGACAATAAAAATATAGCAGCCATTTCGAGAGCCATTTAATTGATATTCTACAGATTTACCTGCCGACAGAAATGTACGCGATATATATGCATTCTGATAAATATTTAAAGAATCTGATCCCATTGGGCCTACCAAAGTTTGCCAGGTATTTCTTGCCAAATCTGGATTGAAAGCCCGCTGATCGTAGCGTGGTGCGATGTGGTATTTGTTAGGATGTATCCAAAGCTGAAGAAAGTTTGATGCCGACTCTGAACTTCCATTGTATTCTTCGTGGAAAATACCCTTGCCTGCACTCATCACCTGCACTTCACCAGCATACAGCATTTGTTCGTGCCCCATGGAATCGCGGTGCAGCAGGGCACCCTCAATAGGTATCGTAATAATCTCCATGTTGTCATGCGGGTGTTTTCCAAAACCCTCCGAGGGTTGAACAATGTCATCGTTTAGCACCCGCAAGGCTCCGAAGCTTATGCGGTCAGGATTATAATAACGGGCAAAACTAAAAGTGTGTCGTGTATCCAGCCACCCATAATTAAAATGGCCTCTGCTTTCTGATTTATGAAGTATGTATTTCATCTTTAAGATCTTTGATCAAAGTTAGAACCAAATAAAAAGGGTATCAATGGATAAATCGGAACGAAAGATGTAAAAACACGGTAATACTATATGAAATACAAATAATCTGTCAGGCTCCTGAAAGACTTTTCTCAAGCACTTTTCGAAAATCCGAAAAAGATTCACCCTGAATGTTGCTAAAGAACTTGCTAAAATGAGAAGGGTCTTCGAAGCCCAGATTGAAAGCGATTTCTTTATTGCTGAGATCGGTATGGAGCCCCATGCGTTTGGCTTCCAGAATAATTCTATTTTGTATAAACTCCTTTGCCGTTTTGCCAATCGATCCTTTCACCACATTATTTAAGTAATCAGAACTTATATGGAGCTTTTCGGCATATTCTGAAACTTTGTGCCAATGATGAAAATGCTGCTCGACCAGTGCCTTAAACGATTTTATAATGATACGACCCGATTGTAGTATTTGTGTATTGGTTGTAACCGGCTGAGGTGCAAGTTTGTTGCATTCGATCAGAAATAGTTTGAGGTAGGCACCCAGGCTTTCTGATTTGTAACGTTCGTCGCTTCGAAAACAATCTTGCATTTGTGTGGCAATTTCATGCAATCTTGCAGAGGCGATTTTTTCAACTTTAAGCGGAGGGGTATCGGCAGCTTCTGAAAACAAACCCAGGTTCGAAATAAATCTTTCTGGAATGGTGTTTTTTTGCAAAAAATCGCGGGTGAACATAACCACCAATCCTTCCGGCTGGCCAAAAGTGATTACCTGGTGAACCTGTCCGGGGTTGACAAAGAAAATATAATTCGGAGCAATAAGGTGTTCGCGGTAATCGATAAAATGTTGCCCACATGCTTTGCTGGCCCATAAAATGGTAAAATAATTGTGACGGTGCGGCAGGTCGGGCGTATTTCCCTGGCGAGCATGAATTTCTTCCATTGTTCGGAGGGCAAAGTCGACGTGCTGGCTATTATGCTGTAAATCAAAAGAAGGAATTGTACTTTGGTTATTCTGATACATTTCAGATTTAGTATATTATTATATTAACAGCAAAAGCAGTAATAATGTTAAATAACAGGGCGGTTTTTAAGCGATAAGTATCATTTTATAAAATCCGCAGAACCTTTCCAATCGTAAAAAAAAGTGTTGTAATAAAACGTATAAATCTCTAACTTACCACACCTTAAGTAATCTTACCAACACAAACCTACTTCAAAAAAAATGAACATTAAAAACATGATTGCCGACCTCGAATGGCATGCTACACGCCGTTGGTCGGTCAGAGAGCTCAGCCGTGTGAATAAAATAATCATTCACCAGGAGCTTGGGGAAAGCCCCATCGAAGCAGTAAACCTCTACCATATCCGCCCTAACCACATCTCGCCGCAAGGTTGCCCTCACTTCTGCTACCATTATGGTATCAGTAAAGAAGGCGAGGTGATTCAGGCGAATGAACTTTCGGCTATTACCTGGCATACCAGCGGGCAGAATGCAGTTTCTATCGGTATTATGCTGGTAGGAAACTTTGCTGGCCCTGGTCACTCGGTGGGTACTTCGGAACCCAAGCCAGAGCAAATGCAGGCCCTTGCGGATTTAGTGAATTATTTGCAGACTGCCTTTAAACTATCGAATCAGAATGTGTATGGTCACTATCATTTCGGAAAACCTGCATGCCCGGGTTATATCTTACAGGAATGGATAGAGAGTTACCGCAACAACATTTCTGAAACGGACTCGACTCCGCAAGTCGACAAAACAGTGAATGAAATACAGAAACGACTCAACCAGTTGGGCTATGCCAGCGGTAAGGTCGATGGAGTTATTGGTGTGAATACCCTTGCTGCTATCCGTAAATTTCAGTCCGACAATCAATTGGAAATAGATGGTATTGTCGGCCCGCAAACATGGAAACGACTGTTGGCCCTCACTGCCTGATCCGATTGAAAGGGAGATAAAACCAATTCAAGCTAAAAAATATTAATTCAACCAAAATGGAAAAAGAGAAAGAATTTTATACCCTCGGAGAGCAGGGTTTTTGGAATAAGTTTTTGTCGAAACTGTTGTTCAGTGCTATTAGTGTGAAAGTATGGGGTCTGGTTACCAGTATGGGAGTCTCCACATGGCTTCTGCTTATTCATAATAACAACCTACCCTACAAAATTGGCGAAAGTGTATTTGAGCGCGGCATAAACGGTGCTCAATGGGTTACTTTTAATACCACTATTTGGGCCCTTATTTTTGGTATGAAAGAGGTTTACCGGATCACAGAACGAAAGGACAAAACCGAAATGGAAGCCATGGACAAACAGGCACAGAGCAAACAAGTGCTTACCACAATTTTGGCCGATTCAAAGAGTGCAACAACAAGCACTTCGAGGTTTAGGCCCGACGGAACCGAAGTAGTAGGTGATGAACCCGACACAAAATAAATAGAAGGAGAGCCATGTCTAAAACCATAAAGTATATACTTATAATTGCCCTCATATTGGGGGCTGTGTCGCTTTTAGTTTTTAGCGACAAAATTGGGCTGGGGTCCATTGTTGCCGGCGTTGCAGGTTTATTTGCTGCGATAAAGGCCAAATTATTTCAGTCGGAACCTCTCTCGCAGCGTATCCAAGGCATTGAAATGGAACATGTGGCCAAACGTGCCGATTGGGACCTTGTAAAAGCCGACTTCGACAATCAGTTCCGGGCCATGAAAGCCCGGATGGATTACCTCGATTACCGATCGGCCAAACTCACGGAGCAAATTAGCAAACTGGACGAATCGGAAAGGGAAGCACTTAAGAAGAACAGCAACTTATCCGATGCTGAAATACTCGACCGCCTGAATAACCTATAAATTCATTTCAATGAGAAATAGTTTACTTTTTATCCTTCTTCTGTCTATTATGGGTTTAAATGCCCAACAACCCACCACGGGTAAGCTCAATCCGGGCGAGTCATACACCAATCAGTCGGGCGAAGTGGTGTTTTACATGCCTCGAGCCAAGGTTATTAAGTTGCTCGATTACCAAACCAAAGCAGAGTTCGACTCGATGCGGGTGGAGCAATACAAAGCGCTGGTTAAAAACATGCAGCTCAGAATTGTAGAAACCGACAGCGCAGTGAGTTTACGCAATTACGAAGCCAGCTATTGGAAAATGCAACTCGAAAACAACGACCGGGAGCTGGAAAAAGTGCGTATCGACAAAGAAACTTTGCACTATGAAAACATGCAACTGCGAAAATCGCGCTTTTATTTTTTGCTGGGGGGCATTGTAGCGACAAGTGTTTTGTTTGTTGTGGCCGGGCAATAGTACCACAATTTAAGTCTTTTTTGTAGTATCTTCCGGATAAGATTTGTCTGGCACTAACTTTGCGTAAGGATGCCAGAAAAATACAAACCCTATGAAAAAGATTTATCTCCTGCTATTCTCCTTATGTTTTGTTGGTCAATTGTTGTCGCAAACCTATAAACAGGCAATAATTACGGCAGTGCACTACAGTGTGCAGCAAAGTGCGGAGGCTTCCATGGGCGAAGCCTTTCCTTTTTATTTTCATCACCAGGAATTTACTCAGGACATATTTAGTGACATTGAAAAATTCACTAAATCGAGTTTTAAAGTCGATAAAGTTGTTTTTTCGGAACCTATGCAGGTGCAAACCAGTTCCAGCTTTATGCGGCCTTCTTTAAACGCCAAAGCTACAGCCCAGGCTGAAAAAGATCCAGAAACAGTTTACATCGAAGTGCTGACTTTTTTAAATCTTAGGCATGTTACCAATGGCATTCCGGTATATGGTTTTCATACTTTTGTAAGTGCTTTTAACTTTAAGGGTAAGGAGATTTATCATTCGAAAATTACCATTCCTTTCGAAACCCTTCGCGGAGAAGAAATTGCCGACCAGGTAATGATGGGTGAGGAAGATTTTTATGCATTCTATCTCGAAGGTTTGGAACAGGCATTTGCCTCTGAAGATAAAAAGATTGAAAAGCGTTATGTAATGAAACCAACTGCCGGGTATTATCAGGATTTTGTTGCCTCCTCCGAGAAATTCTACATGACCCGCATTCCGAAGGGTTATGCCTATGGCCGAAATATTGACGAAACGAGGGAAGTGCTTACTTTTAAAAGTAGTTTCTGGAAGAACAGTGAAACCAGTTACAATTTCGAAGGGGTTGTTAGTGGTAATTGGCTTAAAGAAGGTTACCGCATGATGAATCATTTGAACAATGAAGAGTATTTGGTAAAACTTAAGGGTGGGGAAACTACCATCTTTAATTTTCTTTCAGCAACCTCGCCCGTGGAAGTGGAATTCCGCGATATGGCAAAAACAGAAATCGGAAATCTTACCTTTAACTGGGATGATGCGCTTACGGGTAGTTTTCAATCGAAAGATTATCGGGTAAAATACAATCCGGTTTATTTTTGTTCTGAAGTTTATTCTGGAAACCAGCTAATAGCCTTGCTTAACTATTTACCCGATTTCACGGTAATTTTTGTGCATCAGACTGCTACGGAAGAACAACTGGCAGATTTATTCAACCTGATTTTTGTGTGGGACTTTTCTATCAACTTGCGTCAGCAGTTAGAAGCAGGGAAGGAACAACAAAACTAATCCTAATACTCTTGAATTAGCTTGAAAATTAAGCCAACAAACCGCTCCGTTCAAGCAGTGCATCGATGGTTGGTTCCTGGCCCCTAAATCGGATATACAAATCCATCGGATGCTCCGTACCACCTCTTGAAAGGATATGCTCGCGCAATCTGGTTGCTAAATCGGTATCGAAAATTCCTTTTTCTACGAACAGGGCAAAGGCATCGGCATCGAGCACCTCGGCCCATTTGTAGCTGTAATAACCAGCAGCATATCCGCCAGAGAAAATATGACTGAATGCCGGACTCATGGCCGTACCTTCCACTGAAGGCAAAATTCTGAAGGCCTGGGTTGCTTCTTTTTCAAAATCCTCCACACTTCCGTTAAAGGGACTTGTTAGCGTGTGCCACTTCAAATCGGATATGGCAAAGCTTAACTGGCGGGCCGAGAAATGGCCTGTCTGGAAATTGCGGGCAGCAATAATCTTATCAATAAGTTCGCCCGGAATTATTTCTCCGGTCTGGTAGTGCGATGCAATTTTATCGAGCCATTCTTTCTGGGTAGCCCAGTTCTCGAGAAGCTGAGAGGGAAGCTCTACAAAGTCGCGGTACACATTGGTGCCGGCAAGTCCTTCGTATTTGCAATTACTTAGCATGCCATGCAGGGCGTGGCCAAATTCGTGCAAGAGTGTTGTTACCTCATTAAAAGTAAGCAACGAAGGTTTTGCAGGTGTGGGTTTTGTAAAGTTGAATACCAGCGAAACATGAGGGCGGATATTGTTGCCATTTGCATCGGCATGTTGTTGCACATATTCGGTCATCCAGGCACCACCTTTTTTGCTTTCGCGCGGAAAATAATCCATATAAAGCAAAGAAAGAAATGAACCATCGCGGTCGAAAACCTCATATACCACCACATCAGAATGGTACACGGGTATGCGGGGGTTACGTTTAAAACTTAATCCAAATAAGATGGTTGCGAGCTCAAAAACTCCTTTTTCAACCTTATCGAGTTGAAAGTAGGGGCGGATCATTTCGTCGTCGATATCGAAATTTTGTTTTCGCAGTTTTTCGGAGTAGAACGACCAATCCCAGGCCTGAAGTGTGTCGTTCAAATTCTGAGTGGCAGCAAATAATTTCATTTCCTCAAACTCTCTGCGGGCAACCGGCAAGGTGGCATCCTGCAATTGTTGCAGAAACGCTTCGACTTTTTCAGTGCTTTCGGCCATACGGTTGCTCAATATAAAATCGGCATAATGTTTAAAACCAAGCATGATGGCCAGTTCTGAGCGAAGACTCACTATTTGCTTTATGATGCCCGTGTTGTTGTGCGCATTGTCTTTTAAACAGCGGGTTTGATAAGCCATAAACATTTCGTGGCGGAGGCTGCGGTTTTCGGCATACTTCATAAAAGGACCAAAACTCGGAAACTGAAGCGTAAAAACCCATCCTTCGAGTTGGCGACTATCAGCATCCATGCGGGCCTGGGTAACAAGGTCGGTGGGCAAGCCAGCCAGATCTTCCTCTTTGGTCAGGTGCAGTGTATAGTTGTTGGTCTCTGCCAACACATTCTCGCCAAAGTCCACTGTGAGGCTGGAAAGTGAGCGCGTAATTTCGCGGTAGCGGTCTTTTTTGTCGGCCTCGAGTAAGGCCCCATTGCGCACAAAGTTTTTATAAGTTTTATCGAGCAGCCGCCAATCTTCGGTATCATATTCATTGGCAGTTGCCTGTTCGTGTATGGCCTTTATTCGAGCAAAAAGCTTCGGATTAAGAATGATATCATTCCTGTATTCTGCCAGCAATGGCGATACATTGCGGGCAATCTCCTGTATTTCTTTATTGGTTTCGGCTACATTCAGGTTAAACAAAATGGTCGATGCCCTTCCAAGGTTTTCGGCAATACGTTCGAGACTTGCCAATGTGTTTTCGAAAGTGGCGGGTGCTGTATTTTCAGCGATTTGTATTATTTCTTCGCGCGCTTCTTTTAACAGCACTTCAAATGCAGGCTCGAAATGCTCTGGTTGAATTTTGTCGAATGGGATGCACTGATAGGGAGTGCTAAAATTCTGAAGAAGTGGGTTGCTCATACTAAAACGGGTGAAAATTAACCATGATGCAAAAATATCGAAAAGTCTGTTGCAAGAACGGTCGAGCCAGCTTAATGTTCATCGAGTTACCAACTGTTGCCTGTTGACAGAAAATATTATCCTGTACAGCTGTTCTTATGTTTTGTAAATCGTACCGAAGATTATAGTTTTACGCAAATAATTAAAAGAAACCTCTTTCGTATGAAAAAGATATTTTCGAATAACTACTTATTAGCACTTATTAGCGGTCTATTGCTTATTCCAGGCTGGTTCGAATGGGGAAGCGGTATTTCTGCCATGCTTGCATTTATACCCTTGCTATGGCTAATTGAAAAAATGGCAGAACACAAAAATGGTGGGCGCAGAGTATTTCTATATTCAACTTTAGCTTTTCTGGTTTGGAATTTTGCAAACACATGGTGGATTAAAAATGCTTCTTTTCCGGGCATGCTGGCAGCTGTGTTTTTATCAACATTTTTTATGAGCATTCCCATGTGGCTCACCTATAAAGTGCGCACAGCCTGGGGAATAAGGGCCGGTCTTTTTGCTTTTGTGGTATTTTGGATAGCTTATGAATTTGCTTATCTGCATGGCGAAATTTCTTGGCCCTGGTTAACTCTTGGTCATGCTTTTGCCTATGAGGTAAAGCTTATTCAGTGGTATGAAATTACAGGTGTTTTGGGCGGCTCACTTTGGATTTTGCTGATAAATGTGTTGGTGTTTAGCGCAATTATTCAACCTTCCGATGAAAAGGCAAAATCGAAAAAATATACCATTGCAGCGGTTTTGGTTTTTATTGTGCCGTTTATAGCTTCTCTTATTTTATATTACAGTTACACAGAAAAGGAAAACCCGCGGCGCATTGTCGTGGTGCAGCCGAACATGGATCCTTATCTCAAATTCAATAATATTCCTCCCATTGAGCATGCCATGGTGCAGATTCAGGAGGCTGCAAAGCATATCAATGGCGAAATCGATTTTGTAGTGACACCCGAGACATCGCTTCTTGGTAATTTCTGGATTGGTGAATTTGAGCAGGTAGAGGATATACAACTAATCAGACAATTATTAACTCAATATCCTCAGTGTAACTATGTAGCTGGAATTGTTTGCCGAAAGCAATATGGTCCTGGCGATATTATTCCTTCCACTGCGCGCCCTCTGGCCCAGCAGGGCTTTTATTACGATTATTACAACTCGGCCATACTGGTCGATACAACCCATGAGATACAGATATATCATAAATCGCAACTGGTTACAGGAATAGAAAAGATGCCGTATTCAAACCAGCTTAAATTTCTGAAGAAAATTATGTTGAACCTTGGAGGCACTTTCAGAAGCAATGCCACACAGCCAGAACGTTCAGTGCTTCTTGCTAAAAACGACAGCATACGAATTGCTCCGGTTATTTGCTGGGAGTCGGTTTTTGGCGAATATGTAACCGATTATATAAAACTGGGAGCGAATTACATTTTTGTGATCACCAACGACGGATGGTGGGGCAATACACCCGGTTACCGCCAGCACAACAGCCTATCGTCGATTAGGGCCATAGAAACCCGTCGCAGCATTGCACGCGCAGCCAATACAGGCATTTCGTCATTTATAAATCAACGGGGCGATGTGCTACAACAACTTGGCTGGTGGAAACGTGGAGCCCTTGTAGAGACCCTGAATGCCAACGACAGAATAACCTTTTATGTGCGCTATGGCGATTACCTGGGCCGTATGGCATTTTTAACCGGGATATTGCTGCTAGTTTTATTGTTAAGCTTTTGGGTTAAAAAATTGCTCGGATTAGACAATAAAATGAAAGGATCTAGAAACTGAAATTTCAGAAAATAACTGTGCGATGCAACCCTGCACTCCGCCCCTTGTCATTATGGACGAAAACTGAACCAAATTGGAGGTAGCCTATCAAGACATACATCGCGAAATAGTAGAGCTGAGTATAGCCGGAAACCGTAAGGCACAATTCCAGCTATACAAGCTATACTCCAAGGCCATGTACAATATATGCTGCCGTATGCTTAACAGCCGCGAAGAAGCGGAAGATGTTCTCCAGGAGGCTTTTGCAGAAGCCTTTCTCCGACTCGGTAGTTTCAGGTTTGAATCATCCTACGGAGCCTGGTTAAAGCGTATCGTCATCAACAGGTGCATCAATCACCTGAAGAAACGAAGGGTAGAGTTGAATTACCGGGAAGAATTGCCCGAAAACTCTTTCAACGAGGAGGACGATCCGGTAGATGTACAATACGAAGTCAGCAAAATACTTCGGGCCATGGAAAAACTTCCCGACGGATACAGGGTCATTTTCTCGCTCTACCTAATTGAAGGTTACGACCATTCAGAGATAGCTCAAATAATGGGAATTAGCGAATCGACATCGAAATCGCAGTTTTCCAGGGCAAGGCAAAAAGTAAAAGAAATATTAAACACACGATAAAGATGAACAAACGTCTTGAAAACTTCGTTCGCGATCACCGGCAGGAGTTCGATGTATTCGAGCCCAGCGATTCGGTATGGAAAGGAATCGAGCGACAAATAGACCTGCGTAAAAGAACTCGTCTAACATACATTCTTACACGGGTAGCCGCAGTGGCCGCTATTTTTATTCTTTCTTTCACAATTCAAAAGTACTTCTGGAGAAACAATGAG
This sequence comes from Bacteroidales bacterium, assembly GCA_035913795.1. GTDB lineage: Bacteria > Bacteroidota > Bacteroidia > Bacteroidales > UBA10428 > UBA10428. The sequence goes on along the minus strand of JAMIIA010000157.1, from coordinate 1,175 downwards.
ATAGTGATACCTGAATTACAGGAAGCCGAGGTTTATTATTCTGGTTTGATAAATATGAAAATGGATCAACTCCAATCGGTGCTTTCGGAAAACCCGGAGATTGAGAAAGAATTAAAATCCGATATGATGGAACTGGACAGTGTTTATGTCAGTTTGAAAGAAGACTTGAAAGACAATATTGCCAACCAGGATGTGCTGGAGGCCATGATAGAAAATTACCGGCTTCGCATCGATATTCTTGAAGAAATGGTGCTTTATTTAGAAGTAGACCAGGATGATACAAAAAGCAATAATAAAACGAAATATGAATTATAAGACACACTTGTTCGTCTGGATTCTCGTGCTGCTCCCGGTTTGCCTCAGAGCGCAGGTATACTCCGAACAAATGGTCAGGAATTTCGCAATCTCAAGCAAATCGACCATAGAAGTAAATAACAAATATGGCAAGGTACATGTTGTTACCTGGAGCAAAGACTCTGTAAAATTTGTAGTCGACATGCGGGTATCTGCAGCCGACCAGCAAAAACTGGAGAAGCTGAAATCAAGCATCACTTTCGACTTTACCAGCACCAATTATTACGTTGTGGCCCGCACCCTATTTTCGAAATCGGGGGGTATTTTCTCAGATATGGTAGAAACTGTGGTGCCCTCGAACAATGTAAACATCAATTATACCATCTACCTTCCGGCCAATGCCAATCTGAAAATAGAAAATAAGTTTGGCGATGTATATATCGACGATTTTAGTGGCAACCTTGGTTTAATATTGTCGAATGGAGCATTAAAATCGAACCGGCTTGAAGGCAATACATCCATTCAACTTAACTCTGCCGATGCATTAGTTAAAAGCATTGTCAATGGCACGATCACGTTAAGGTATTCCGATTTTGAGCTTTCCAGTGCCAACCGCCTCGACCTCGACACCAAATATTCCAACATCACTATCGAAAAGGTGAATCAGATGAAGCTTATTTCGCGGCGCGACAATTATAAAATAGGGCAGGTTAATGTGCTATCTGGTGCAGGCGACTTTACCAAGCTTAGAGTCAGCACCCTGCAACGCGAGATGAACTTCTCCAACAAATACTACAGCCTGGTGGTGGAAGACATCAACACCCAGTTTAGCCTGGTGAATGTAGTTTCGGACCTTACTGATGTAGAGTTGCGTTTTGCCA
>JAMIIA010000156.1:0-1445 GCA_035913795.1 Bacteroidales bacterium | reverse complement strand
TTCCGTCCGAACAAAAATGCCCAACAAGCAGTACTCAAAGCACTGGACTACATCAACAGCGGTTATCAGGACATTGTAGATATTGACCTGAAAAGCTTCTTCGATGAAGTTGACCACTGCATTCTGTTGCAATTGCTGTATCGCAGGGTAAAATGTCCGCTTACCTTACGCCTTATCCGCAAATGGCTGAGAGCTCCGATTTTAATCAACGGGAAATTAGTCAAACGGCGCAAAGGAGTACCACAGGGCAGTCCACTAAGTCCGATACTCTCCAATATTATGTTGGATGAACTGGACAAGGAACTGGCAAGGCGAGGGTTAAAGTATGTCCGTTATGCTGATGACTTCAGCATTTACTGCAAAAGTCAATGGCAAGCCCGAAAAACAGGCAACGAAATTTATCTCTTCCTAAAGAATAAGCTTCACCTGCCTATTAACAGGGAAAAAAGCGGCATACGACGACCTGTAAACTTCACCCTGTTAGGCTTTGCATTTGTCCCTACCTATAAAAAGGGGGAGAAAGGCAAATACCAGTTGGTGGTAAGCGACAAAGGATGGAAAAACCTGAAACTGAAACTCAAAGCCATTACCCGAAAAACCACTCCCGCCACTTTCGATGAGCGCATTATCAAGCTGAAAGAAGTACAGCAAGGCTGGCTTCAATACTACCGTATGGCAAGTATTCAGGGAAAACTCAAAGACGTGGACGGCTGGGTACGCAATCGACTGCGCTGCTGTATCTGGAAACAATGGAAGAAACCTGAACGACGACGGAAAAACCTGATGCGTTTGGGCGTTGACCTTGAACACGCTTACAGTCACAGCCGAAGCCGTATGGGAACCTGGGCAGTAGCTTGTAGTCCTATTTTGAAAACCACTATCACGGTGGAACGACTACAACAACGGGGTTACGAATCTATGTTAACTTATTATCTGAAAATTGCTCCATTTCTTAACGAACCGCTGTATACGTGAACCGTACGTACAGTGGTGTGAGAGGCTCTCCCTGTCGGCTAACTACCGACAGGGCAGTCTACTCGATTGGCGGTATGTGGCTTTTATCAGGATTTAAGTCGGATAATTTCTTGCTTAATTTCATCAATTACTTCTTTGTTTTGGATTTCCTTTTTCTCTCCAACTTTAGCTGAAAACAAGTAAAATACTTTTCCACCAAAAACTTCTGTGAATTTTTTATGGGTTTCTGCTTGCAAACCATATTCTTTAAAAATCTCTGGCAATTGTATTCCACTATTTACAGGCTTTATTTGAAGCCCAATAAACTTTTCTCCAATTTGAATGAAAAAATCAACATTAAACAACCTATCCCACTCATCAGGTGCTGGTTGAATAGGAATATTCAATATTTTTTGTAATTGTCCGTAAATGGTTTGTATTTCGGTCATATAACCATCAAAAGTCCTATCAATTACAAGTTGTATCATATA
>JAMIIA010000155.1:0-8139 GCA_035913795.1 Bacteroidales bacterium | reverse complement strand
ACATTTCCATTTTGACTTTCCGTCCGGTGTTTTTGTTTCTACACAATCAGACATTTTGCGAAGCCCTTTATCAGAACCGCACCAACCGATTTTACGCCAAGCACCTGCTATTATTTTAGCTGCGTAATCGGCAGATCCGGTACGGATTGCATATTGCCGGTAATAATCAAAATCGTCAGGGATAAACAAATCCAGGTTGATGCCTTGTGGCAATTTTATTTGAATATACTTCCCGTTTGTGCCGCCTTTGATTATTTCACCGAGCGCCAATACAGAATCCCTAAAGCCTGTACTTCTGCCACTTGTAAAAGGTGTCCCAAACATATCATATTGAGTTTCCTGTTTTGGCACACAAACAATTTCAATGTCTTTCACTTCCGGTTTTCTTCTGCGGACACTTCCCGCAATGTTTATCTTTTCGCAGAACGGTTGAAGTTTATAACATATTTCAACGGCAATTTTTTGAGCAACTTCCAAAGGGTATGCTGCTAACAAGCCGTTTTGCACAAGGCTGGCAGACGTGCTACCATCAACTTTTGAATTTCTATTTTGCATTTGAATAAATTTTAAACATTCGTAATTCTATTTCCAGCCCTGCGCAAAGCGGGCTGAACGTTATCCCGGTCTTAAATCATCACTTCCGCACGTCGGACATTTTTGGTCTTCGGTTTTCCTAAGGTCAAAATTATCTTCGCACTGGTTGCAAGTGCGCCAGATTTCGTGGTTAAACAGTGCGTAAAATTCGCCCATGGTGGTCGGTTTTTTCTGGTGGAGAAAAGGCGCCGCAAGTGCACGGCGCTGTTGATCGGTGAGTTTCATTTTAGTAATGTTCTTTTTTATCTTCTGCTGTAGCATGGGTGTTTGCATCAGTTTCTGCGGGTTTCAGTACTTCAAATTTAAAAGCATCCAAATTGAAAGCTGCATCACGGCCGGAACCGTCGCGCTTATCAAACCATCTGCCGTTCGGGAAGAATGATATCTTCACCACCGAGCCAACAGAAATTTTAGCGAGTTCTTCTATTCTGGAATTTGATACCTGAAACTTCAGGATGTTCTCGCGCCACTCCTGCATTTGGTTGGTGGTTCCGCAATCTGCGATAAATTCCTGCACGCTGAAGGTTTCGCTGATTTTTCTTGTTTCGTTTTTCTGTAGAATTTTTCCTGTGATTTCCATAGGGTTTTAAATTATTTGGGTTGAAAAATTGTTTTAATTAAAGTTTTCGGGTTTTTCAATTAAATCTCTTTTATTTGAATCGAGAGTAAATTCTTTACCTTCGATTTTAGGCTTCTCTTTATTTAATGTTATTACTACTCCACATTCATCAGAATAATAGATGCTTACATACTTTTTTTTAAAGGATCTATCTTTGTTTCGATAGTTTTCGACAAAAATCCTATTGGTGTCAAATTTTTGTATTCCTTCACAACTAATTTCAATATTTGATAAATAACCTTTTGAACCATGGAATGCAATCCAAAATTTATTACCTGTTTCCCTATAACAATAAGTACAAATAAAATCTATTGTAGAGAAGTTTTGAAAGTGTTTTAAATCTGCTGAGAATAAATGTTTTAAAATCATAATTAATAATATTGTATAATTTTGAGGTATCCTTAAAAATTTTCCGGTTTTTCAATTCTCTTAAACGTGTACACCCAAACCCAGGGATTAGATTCCCACGGATGTTTTTTTGCGTTTATGGATTGCCAGAGGGTTTGAAATGAAGAAATAGGATCACGCCAATCCGGCCAAGGATTTCCTCCAAAATGACTATACCCAATTTCTTTCGCCATTTCTGGATATCGATTAAAATCTTTGTCTCTTCTTTTTCCGTCGGTATAATCTTTATACCGCATCTCATTAAACAAAGTATTTTCAAACCTGTCTATTCCTTCCGCAACTGCATCGTCTTCAGAAACATCCTGCAGTCTTTCCACACGAACGTTGGTTACCTTCAGGAAGATGCGTGCGGCTTCTTTGGGCATGTGGATGGATGGTTTCCAGCCAGAAAGGGGTTTGTTTACATCTGGACTGCATACGCTGGCTTTATACATATTTCCGATCGCAGTAGTGCCGCATGTTTCCCGCACCCAAAGGATGTCGCCTGGTTCGTACTTTGGTTTTGCTCCCCATTTCTCGCAATCTTCTAAGCTCCATGTTGGATCGGGAACAAACTCCCTGCATCCTTTTACTTTTAAAATCCTTCTTGTTTGCGTTTTTCTTCCGGCTAAAATAGCCTGCACCATTTCGTTTGAGAAAAGGATTGGTTTAAATTTCTGTTGTGTTGCATTCATTTTTTTGTTTTTATTGGTTTTACGGTTACTTTTTCTGTCTTACCATCCATGCTGATGTGAACATCCATGCCGATAAATTTTCTGCTTTTTTCCTTCCATTGAGCGAAGGGGATTTTTACGGTTTTTGTCATTTTATTTTTTACGTTTTAGATTTTTAATTTTCCGGGCAGTGATTTTCATTTTACTTACGATCTTCTGCCCGAAGGTCTTGCTCGTAAGATGGTAAGCGTGGCAGGTTCTGCAGTAATAGCTTCGTCTCGGGATATGGCTTCGGCTGCTGTTACGTTTAATATCCTTTATCGCAATGTTGGCTTCGCGCTCGCTGTGGTATTGGATTTTGGAACACATTACCGAAGATTTTTATAAATTGCTTCGAGCTGTATATTTACCATATCGGTGAAGGCTTGGTCTATCCTAAGCATTCCACACTTTTCCACCATCGAGATCAGTTTGCTGTAGCTGAACAGTGCATCTTCGGTTTTGATGTCGATGGTGTGCATCTTCCAGAAGAAATCGTGAACCGGGCAGGCTTTGATGATCTCAATCAAATCGCAGACAGGTACGATTCCATCTTCTTTGTAGATGAAAAGATTGTGCATAGTCTTAATCTTTTCATTCTCGGTTTTAAATTTCATGCGAGAAACCATCGCTTGAACATTCAATTTGTACGGGGTTCTTTTTAAATTATTCATCACCTTATTTTTTGAATTATTTTTTTACTGTCGAGCTCTCCTATGAAGCGCCAAGCTTCTGGATTGCTCGTGTGATATTCTATTCTTCCGTGGTTGATGTCTACATATTGTTGCAGAACATTTCGGTCTTTAGGGAGTAGGTCATCGCAAATCTTCTGGTGATCTTCTTTCGGAATTTCACCGAAGTGCAGGTAACCGGTGAACGTACCACCGTGATAAATCCCGAAAAACCATTCATCGCTCTTGAGCAGGTGAGCGGCCAGCACATCCAAACCTTCAAAAAGCATATTGAAGAACAGGAATCCTCCTGCTTTTTTGAAGTGGATGTGTGCCGGAACTTTAGTAATATCCGTCGGTTTCAGGCTCGTCTGACTCGGTAGTTCTTTTATAAAATCTGACATGTTCCATTGATTTTTCGTAGTGTTTACCGTCTTTGATTATGGCTATGCCCTGGTCGTCGTATTGAAGAACATTCTCTACGATGCGGTCTTCAAATTCGTAGTTGTGCACTTTGCACCAAGCTTTAAGTTTTTTCTTGAAGGTGGTTGGTTTTATATCCATCAGGAATTTAATTTTCTGGCTGTGTGCATAATCCAGCATATCCTTATAAAGTATTTCCTTGATAATTTTATGGTTTTCTCTATGAAATAAATTATTATCTGCCCACTGCTGAAAATGCTCGCCCATTTCAAGCAGGTAGGTCCGCATCATGATGTTGTTTTTCGGTGCGTTAATAATATTCTTGCTATTAAGATAGAATTGAAGTGCCTGAAAACCGAAGTTGATGAACTTAAACCACTGCTCGTTATTCCAGTCATCAAACAAAGAATGATTAAAATCGTCCTTTGGTTCGCGCTTTCCGCGCTCTTCACCTTCTGCGTGATAGTAATCGGAGAAACCCACTACAACTCTACGGCGGATTGATGAACCGCGCTGGTCACGAAGTGAATAGTTACTGGTGAATAAAAATTTCGGGGAAAGGTTTCTCGGGATTTTTATTTTACTCATGAACTTGGTATTCACGGTAAGATCACCCGTAATCATCTGATAAAAGAATGAGAGATCGAAATTCCTTTTCAAGTCATCGAAGAACAGAAGATCGGTGTGTTCGCTTACGCCTTCAAGAAGGAACTTATCATTTTCAAAATCCTCCTTTCCGGAAATCTGGTGAACGTTGCAAAAGAATTTTGCGCCATCCATGTAAATGGTTTTCCCTGCGCCACCTTCTGCCACATCATCTTCCAGAACAGCTTCGTCAACTGCAAACGGTGCCCACGGCTTTGTGGGATCCTTGTACCGGTGCAGCATATACCCGAATGTAAAAATTTTATTTACCAGGTGTTGCGCCTGCTCGTGATTGTCGATTTCATCCAGGTACTTCCCGGCGATATTGAATTTGGATTCTTTAAAGAAATCTTCTTCAGTACGCCCTGCGGAGATATATCCCTTGCGGTCTTTGTCCCAATGCACCCGGCTAGTCTGAATCATATAATTCAAAAAATCGCAATTCTTCTCGTTGATGGTGATATCGTAGCTGTCGGGACCTATTTCCTTGATGTCGAAATACGGCTTTTCAGCAACCTTGAATTTATCCGCATCAATTCGGTTTCCGGTTCCGTCGAAGATTAATTCATCCAGCAACTGCGATTTCAAAACATATCGGTTGAATGTTGCCTGCTCGGTTCCTGTCTTGGTGGTCTTGTACACTTTTTTACCGATGAAAAAATATTGTCCGTCCTGATCGAAGTCGGAGAAGTCGAGCTCACGATCGTGAAGCATCGCCATTGAAGCATCCGAAAAACGTGGAGTAGTGATCAGGGAATCCATAAGCGAGTGGGAAATTTCGCGAACGCCTTCTCGCTTTTGCTTTTCAATAAGAAATGCTTTGAAGAAATTTTTAATTTCCGTTACATCAACTTCTTCCACTACGTTTCCGGTAACTTTAGAGAAGTAATATCCATCCTTTCGGCTTTTGTCTAAAACTCTACAATAACCGTTCAATCTCAAGAAGTAGAAAGCGAAAGTTGGGGAGAAGCCGTGAGTCCATTTCTTGCCTTTTTCGTTGTAGGAACTAGTCCAGAACTTGGCGGGCATAGAGGTGTCGAGCATATCGCCAACTCTTTTCGTGAGCTGTTTTAATGTCAAAGACTGGTTTTCCTTACAGAAATCTTTGAAATCTTTGTGATTTTTATTTCTGAAATACGTATCGAGCCAAAGGGTTCTCACTTCCATAAAAGTAAGAGCCAGGTCACGGCCTTCACGCTTTCCGGTAGCATCGCAGTCGGGAACGTTTACGATTTCTTCTGCATAATATTTCAGTTTATTCAGAATGAATTTATCAATTTTCTCGGTTTCGGAATTGAACCAGATTACCGGTTCACCCAGTGCAAGAAAATTTAGTCCGTCGCTTCCTCCGGTTGCGATGGTAATGCGTGGTAACTTTAATTCTTCAACATCAAATACATCATCTTCCTTGCTTTTGCGGAAGTCTTTCATAAGTCTTTCCAGCCTTTCATAACCGAAGATGAAACCTTTCGGTCTGCCGCCCAGGTGATGGAATCGGTAATCTTTTCCATCTTCCGTGAACTTTTTCCCGGCTCTGGGTTTGTAAATCTTCACCCATTGGCCAATCTCTTTATCTTCATTAATGAAGGCGAGAATGGGAAAATTCTCGGTGCTTCGGTAAGTAACTACTTTAGAACCGTCTTTACTGAGAAAGGAATATTCCTCCAAGGAATAAAGGTTCACTTCTTTGCAGTGTTCTGCAGTAACAAGCGGAGTGCGGAAATTTCCGTTTTCGGTTTCGCCTGTGCCGCCTTTGATCTCTGGACCTAGAAGCCCGAGCTCGAATGGAGTGAAATCTTTGGTGATGAAATGAAAATTCTTTTCGTTAAGTTCATGTTGGAATTCTTCGGGCTTGCATTCCCGGTATTCCGGTTTGTAAATAACCTTTTGTGTTTCGAGGATGTCGTGACCTTTCGCCTGGTATTCGTTGGCAAGTTCCAGAACCGCTTCGGTATAGGAAATGTTACGGTCGAGGGCATAAAGTCCGAAACAGTTTTCTTTCGCTACGGAGCCACCCCAATCGGTAACGCGCCATGCTCTTACGCCGTTTACGTCGAGCAGTTTCATCGATGCGGATTCTGTTTTATCATCATGAGGATCGCGAATCCGGAAGTTCTTTCTGTCGGTAGCCTGTGGATAAAGGGCGTGGATGATATCCAGCCCGTCGTTGGTCACTGATAAAAGTTTTATTTCTATATCTCTAAATGTCTGTGCCATGTTACCAGTGAGTTTTGATGATTCTGTTTTTTGAGAAGATTAAGCGGAGTTTTTGTAGGTGTTTCATGGCTTAGTTTTTAGATTTTAAAAATTCGAAAGAGACATGGGAACCGTGTAAAGAAATTTTGCCTTTCTCTTGCAGATGCCGGTAGAAACTAAGCTCTCTAGGTTTGCAGCGTGACTTAGTTTTTGCCAGTTCCTTATATTGTTGAATAACATCTTCCAGAAATTCATCAATCTTATCATTTTCAATAAGGGTTCGGTCTATGCGATCTAAATAATTCTCAAAAGATTCATCGAGTGCGTTCTTTGCTTGTGTACTGTATGTTTTATGTGCTAGATACATGTGCGTAATTTTTAAAAGTTAAAACCTATTAGTGGAAGAATCACCTTATAATAAGTGGTGATAATCACTAGAATAGCCATTGCAAACCCTATTAGATAAGCGATACCACAGAAGAAAAGCCTTAGACGATTATTATATTTTAGTTTCATTTTGTTGTTTTTTTTTGTGAATAAAACCCCGCCGAAACGGGGCGATTAAAAAGGATAGTAAACTAAATCAGCCCTAACTCAACACCTACTCTGGCTAATTCGGGTTTGCTTTTCACGCCCAATCTGTTGAAGAATTTGGTGCGGTATACGTGGAATGATCCGAGGGGCATTTCTAGTTCCTCGGCCAACAGTTCTGTCTTGTGGTCGCTTGCCATTAGCTGGATCGCCAATACATCGGTTTGCGTAAGTTCCTCGCCATGCCAGCTTAAGTTTTTGCACACGATTCCTGATCCTGGGCAGTTACTTCGGATGCTGCAATCGATAATGTCATGGTTTTGGGTTTGCGTAGTTTCGCAGTAATCTGCCTGAAAATTCAGACCTCCGAAACGGCATTTGGCCAGTTTCTCTACCTGTGCTGTTTTATTATTCGGAAACATGGTTCCCAGAACTTCCGCAAGCTGCGCATCGGTTTCGATAATATGGTGCAGGAATTGTTTTTTCGTGGCAGGAAGCTCCGAAAAATCTTTAATTGCGCGATTCACTATCGCTTTTAGTTTTTGTTCTTCCGGGTGGAAGAAGATTTCCAGGCTGTCGTCACACATTCCTGGATAGAGTCGTGTTGCATTCATGATATAATTGTTTAGTTGAAAATTGCTTTTTCTTCTTCTGCCACTTTTTTCAGGGCAGCAATAATTTTAGCAGGACCTTGCCGGGTGCTTTTAACATTTCTGATGTAAGTTTTCGAAACGTTGCCTACGAGTTCCTGGACTCTTTCGGTATATCGCTTCGGCAGATATCCATCGATTAGAATGAACGCTTCATTAATATTGGATTCAATATTAGCAGACGCTTGATTTTTATTTAACTTTGCCATTAGAAAACATTAGTTACTGTTAGAAAACATTAGTTACTGTTAGAAAACATTACAAATGTAAATACATTTTGTCAAATGACAAAATATATTTACATAAAAGATTATATTTTTTTATTATGGAAAAAAATTTAAAAAGCTTACGACTGAAAATAGACTACTACTGCGAGTCTAATGATTTGTCCCAAACCGCTTTTGCAAAGAAGCTTGGGTTAAGCAGACAAGCCCTCGGCAACATGCTGAGCGGCCGACAAAAGTTTACCGAAAATTTCTTTTTGGGAATTATTGAGAACACAGATATTAATCTGTATGAGTTATTTGATAAGGATAGGAAAAATGTTCAAATCGTTTCGGAACCTTCGCATGATTATAACAGTGCGAAGGAGAAAGATTACAAGAAGGCCCTTCTTGATATAAAAGCTATCTTAGAAAAGACACAAATCTGACACAAAACCCGGCAGATTATCCGTATTAGTGAGTGTTCAGGAGTACTGGAGAAACCAC
>JAMIIA010000154.1:0-2191 GCA_035913795.1 Bacteroidales bacterium | reverse complement strand
TTTTATCTTTTTGGTATAAATTCAACTTTTCACATTTTCCAAAACCCCCCATCACCTCCTCAACTCCCGAATCACCTTATTCGTCCTTCTATCCGCATACATCCGGTTCAACGCTGTAAAAGCCCAAATCACTGCGGGAATCCAACCAATAATCGTAAGCTGTAAAATCAAACAAACAATACCCGAACCCACTTTGCCTTGCAGCATCAAGGAAAGCCATGGAAAGAAAAAAGCAATGACGTAACGCATGGAGGATTAATTTAATTGGATTGATTACTACAAAGAAACATAATTTTATACTAAAGTAGGAAGAATTCTGTTGCAAGAGCAGGAGAAGCTGAAACAGTTAGAAAATATCCTGTGAAATAAATCAGAACAGGTAGAAAAACAACAAAACCCCCAACGCACATCTCAACTCAATTCCGTAATTTTGATAAAAAAGAGAGGACAATGTGTTTTTACATGGGACAAAAAGAGCCACCCGTAAAAGTGGAAAAACGATTCAACGCAAAGGTAGACCAGCTGGAGGCTTTTCTGCAAGCGGATTATATCATTGGGTTTGAGTTTCCTAAGGTGCCCGTTATTCTGAATACCGCACCGGAAATCATTACCACGCAGTACCATTGGGGATTGGTGCCCACTTGGTCTAAAGACCTTGATTTCAGAAAAAACACGCTGAATGCCCGTATTGAAACACTGGAAGAAAAACCTAGCTTTAAAAACGTCACCTCTAACAGGTGCTTAGTAATTGCCTCTAGTTTTTTTGAATGGCATTGGAATGACGAAAAAGGAAAATCGAAAGACAAGTACCAAATTTTTTCGGCGGAAGAGGAGCTTTTTGCCATGGCAGGAATTTACGACACGTGGCATAACCCTCAGCAAGGGATAAACTACCATTCGTTTGCCATTGTCACCACCGCGGCAAACAAACAAATGGAATACATTCACAACCACAAAAAGCGAATGCCGATAATGCTCAAAAAAGGCGACGAAGCCGCTTGGTTAGATGCCACAAATGCTTTTCAGGATTTTGCTTTTCCGTATAGTGCGGAGATGGTTAGTTTTAAAGTCTCCTAGGGATATAAAGCAACCAACCCCAATCCCAAAGTAGATTACCCTCTTAAACTTTTAAACTCTTAAACCCTTAAACTACTTAATAAAAGCTTGCATCTCATTTTCAATATCTACCCGAAGTTGTTTCAATTTCAACGCATAGGTTTCTAATTGTTTTTCTTGCTCGGTTTTCGGAACCCATTTTTTGACTTCCAACGGGTTTCCATCTGCGTCTACTGAAACAAAAACAATCACACAATGGGTTTTTTTCGTAAAAGTGGGTTCGTTCAGTTTTCGGGAGTACACATCAATGGCAATGTGAATACTGGAATGACCGGTTAAAATAATATACGCATCAATTTTTACAACATCACCAATGTTGATGGGTTTATAAAACCGAATACCGCCCACATAAACCGTCACACAATACGTTTCAGCCCAAGTTCTCGCACACGTATACGCCGTTTGGTCAATCCATTTCATCACGGCACCGCCATGCACTTTACCGCCAAAGTTGACATCGGTGGGTTCACTGATAAATTGAAAGGTTATTTTGTGCGTGGGTTTCATGGCGATACGAATGAAAGGGTTAGTCAAAAAAAGGAACTAGGGTAAAGGTAAGGAATTTTAACCCTCGAAGGGTTCCAAACCCTTCGAGGGTTAACCCTACACCTCCAACCGCAAACAGTATTCAATCCCAAAATAAACCGCACCCCAAAGCATGGCTTCATAAACATAAGGTCTTGTTTTGGAGGTAATGAGGTTTTCCTTATCTTTCAAATCATAGTAAACTTCTTCAAAGATGAACTCAAACTGTATAATCTTATTGGCTATTTGTTCGATGACCTCATCCGCTAGGTTTAACCCAAAGGTAGCTGTTTTTAAATCCTCTGAACTGAAATTCACCTCCTTATCCCAATTCTTCCGAAGGTTATATGTGACCTCCATCGCTTTATCAATACAATAGACATAAGGATAAAATAACAAATCTAACTTCTTCTGATCTCTAAGTCCTTTAGAATGTGCTAAAAATTGTTCGTTAAAAGCGGTAATTAAATCTTGAAAAGTCCCGGTGAGGTAGCGTCGTTGATCCAATTCTAAATAGACATCACATTCCTCTTCAAAAACTTGAAAACTC
>JAMIIA010000153.1:0-3921 GCA_035913795.1 Bacteroidales bacterium | reverse complement strand
ACCTGATCCATTTCGGTCGACGCCGGCATTCCTGCTCTTTCTCTTACTTTATCAATGGCTGCTTTGGCCAATCCCAACTCTTTATTTTGCTCAATCAGTGCTTCAGCGTAAGTCAGCAAAACTTCGGCATAACGGAACACAATAAAGCTAACGCCTTCAATTTCAGCAGATGGATCGCCACTTGGAAGATCGACCAACTGTGGACAAAATTTGCGCATACAATAACCGGTTCTCGACAAGTTACCTTTCGAAGAGTTGTAATACTCATCCGGCCCAACAGGTTCTAAACTGTTGAAAATACGATCGTTCCAGGTTACGCCCGGGTAAATAATCGATGCATAGAAACGTGGATCTCTGTTTTCGTATGGTTTGTCAGGGTTGTAAGTAGGGTCATTCTGTATGGTCAAACCGTTTTTGGTTTCATACGCATCAACTATGCTTTGAGTGGGTGCCAATGAAATCCAACCCCCTTCAGGATTTGTATAAAAAGGATCTAAAATTGACGCATAAGTGGGTGGCGAATAGCAAACTTCGAGAATAGCTTCCTTATCTCTGGCAGGATCGCTCTGCGATTTTTCCCAAAACAATTGTTCGTAGTTCGGATACAAATCATACATCTGTAAATCCATCACCGCTTTGGCATCTTTAGCCGCATTTACATAATCCTTTGCAAAAAGTTCAACACGGGCTTTCAAAGCCAATGCAGCACCTTTTGTAATCCGGCCTTTGTCATTGGTTTCGGGCAGAATGCTGATAATTTCAGCCAGTTCATTCACCACAAAAGTTGTAACTTCGGCTTCAGTATTTCTTGGAATGGTTTTTTCTTCGCCATAATCCAGTACTTTGGTAATAATTGGAACACCTCCAAAAAACATCATTTTACGTGCATAATTAAATGCTCTCAAAAAGCGAACTTCCGCTTTCATAATGCTTTTTTCTGTTTCATCCATTTTTACTTTATCTACATTTTCCAAAAAGAAATTAGCATTGCGTATGCCTTTGTATCTGAAATACATGCGATACAAATCCACATACGAAAACTTTGTAGAAGCGGTAGCAGTTCCAAGCGCCATATACGATGGTCCCTGGTTCGAAAATTGATTGTAAGCGTTGTCAGAAACATCATCTATAAAAATGGTATTTCCATCTTCGAAAAATCCACTCATTTGTGTGCTTTGATATACGGCAGTCAGATTCGAAACCACTGCATCACGCGACACAAAGTAAGTCATTGAGGAATAAGCATCAACAGGCTCTCTTACTAAGTCAACACACGAAGAGATTAATATTGAAAGTATGCTAAGCAAAATTATTTTTTTCATAAAACTTTGACTTTTTAATAGTTAGAAATTAATATTTAAACCTAAGGTTGCAATTTTCACTAAAGGATAACCTCCGGTAGCACTTCCAATTTCGGGATCAACTCCCAATGCTTTTGGTAAAGCGGAAAGTGTATAAAGATTTTGACCGGAGAAATAAACTTTTACATTGCTGATTTTACACATTTTACACAATTCCGATGGGATATTGTAATAGAATTGTAAGTTTTTAAGTCTAACATACGAACAGTTAAACAAGAATTTATCCGATGGGAAATTGTTGTTAATTGTATTCGTAGTCGAAAGGCGTGGCAAACGGGTGTCGTAATTGTTTTCGTCAACCAACGGATTATACGAATTATCGATGGTCCATTGTGTAGTGCTGTAACCGCTGTTGAAACCGTAGCCAACGCTTCCGCCTAAGTATTTGTAATAATCGGTAGCGCCCTGGAGCATACCGGCTACACCAAATCCTTTGTACGAAACATCGAAATTCAATCCAAACAACCATTTAGGGGTTGATGATTTATCAGTATTCACTCTATCATCGGCTGTAATTATTCCATCAGGTATGCCGGCCGGACCAGAAACATCTTTAATTTTTTGATCACCCCATTTTTGACCTTTCAAAAGTACGGTTGCCGGATTTTCAAAGTCCGCTTTGGTAAGTAATCCATCATTTTGGTACAAATAATAGGAATAAACCGGATGTCCAACCATATTTCTGTAAACTCCTTCAGGAGCAAGATCTTGTCCACCCAAATCGGTCAGTTTGTTGGTCATATACGTCAAGTTACCGTTGGTGCTGATAGTAAATCCGGAAGCGGTAGTTTTATTAAAACCTAACTCGAATTCAACACCGTAATTGCGCATGGAACCTACATTGGCTACAAAGGGAAGTCCACCGTGAGTAGAAGATACCTGAGTCATCATGAGCATATTAGTGGTTTGTTTATTGAAATAACCCAAACTGTATGTTACAAGACCTTTCCACAAATTACCATCCACAGCAAGGTCGGTCATGGCTGTACGTTCCCATGTAAATGCATTGTTCGGGCTTTGTGTAATGGTCATCGGGTTGTACATTTCGCCACCGAGCGTATAATATGCATACGCTTCCGGGCCAATAATGGCCTGATATGGATAATACAATTGATTGTTGTTGGCGCCCGGAAGATTTTGATTTCCTAACACACCATAACTCGCACGCAGTTTCATTTCTGAAAGAACCGGTTTTACCGATTCCATAAATGCTTCTTCGGTAATACGCCATCCGGCTGACAGTGAAGGGAAAAAGTCCCAATTTTTACCGGGCGACAAACGCGATGAACCGTCTTCTCTGAAATTGGCCTCGAACAGGTATTTTTTGTTGAAATCGTAATTGATACGGGCAAAAACACCCATTAAACCCCAATCGTAAAAGGTACTCGAATTGGTTGAACCTTCTGATGAACCCAATTGAAGACTTGATGAAGTATTTAAAATGAAGTTAATGCGTCTGGCATCAAGTTGATCGTAGGTGTGATATTCCTGCTGTCCACCCACTAAAACTGCCAAATTGTGTTTACCAAAACTTTTACGGTAATTCACATCCAATTGCTGCAAATAGTGAATGTCCTGATAAGTGGTTCGGGTGTTCGAGTTCGGACCTGTCATATCGGTCATGGTTGGATTTCCATCGGCATCGTGCGCCGTAACCCATTCCAAAGCATTTACAAATGAATTATTGGTATAATTATTAAAATTAATACCGTTTGTAAATTTCACTGTCAGTCCCGGTGCTATATCATAAGCAATGTATAAATTAGCCAATGCATTATACAAATTTGATTTGCTGGTACCACCTTCCAACGCCTGACGAACAGGGTTGCGGGTATCTTTTGTTCCCGGTGTATTCCAGTCGCCAAATACTTTGATCGGATCTACCGAACGTTGTCTGTTAACGGCACTGATAATGCTTCCTAAATCACCAATGGTTGAAGTGGGTGCGTCAGTTTTGGCATTCGACAAACCGAAAGTAAAACCGGTTGTAAATTTGCCCCATTTCACTTCGCCATTGTCGCGAACGCTATAGCGGTTGTAATTGGTATTGGCTACATTTCCTTTTTGTTGTAAATAGTTGAACGACAAGTTATTCTTTAGCGATACTACATCGTTGTTTATTCCACCCGCTACATTTACTGCATGCGATTGCGAAAAACCGTTTTCGCTGAAAAGGCTGCCTCTCCAATCGGCACTTGGCACTTTTCCCGATTTCCAATCGTCTAACTGAGTTTGCGTAAATACCTTTTTAGTAGGGTCATACGTCGTGTTGGCGGGTTTATTTGTAGCGGCAACATAAGCAGTAGTTGCATCGTGCATTTTAGCAATATTATATGCATTGGCATAATTATAAGCATCAGCTTCCTGGAAAAGTTCGGTTGGTTTTTGGTACCCAACATATCCCGAATAGTTTACACTCATTTTACCCAGTTTTCCTTTTTTTGTTGTGACCAATACAACGCCGTTGGCAGCGCGGGCACCATACATCGAACAAGCAGCCGCATCTTTCAATACCGAAACTGATTCAACATCGTCGGCACTTACCATGCTCAACGAACCG
>JAMIIA010000152.1:0-2330 GCA_035913795.1 Bacteroidales bacterium | reverse complement strand
GATGCCTATATAAATTTACCATCTCTTTTAGATGATTCGCCTGCCCCGGCGCTTGTTGCAGACGGCGATTCCGCTGTGGTAACTTTTACCGGTGTCGCAGTTGGCTATGGTCTTTATTATACTGTAAGTGTTTCTAAGAATGCATCCGGTTCATATAACCTTAATAATGCTGATGGAATCATGATCAGCCCAGAAATCGAACCAGGTATGACAACTTTGATCGTAGGCGTTAACGCCAAGCGTCCCGCCAACTGAGTTATTTCAGGCCAAAAAAAGGGGCTGTCCCATAGGATTGCCCTTAGCCCTTAAAAAAGAAGCCCCAAATTAGCTTTTGGGGCTTCTTTTCTTGCAAAAAATGTACTAAAATTAAATTGCAAGGAGGGTTTATATGGCTTCACTTTCAGAAAAAGATTATTTACATGGCCAGACCATGCTATTTCCGGCTGATATTTCCACTCTGATTCCTTCAAACCATCTGGTCCGAATTGTTAATAAATTCGTTGACGAGCTGGATTTATCCGATCTTAGAGCAACTTATTCTGGCGGTGGTGCCCAATGTTACCATGTCGGCATGATGCTTAAAGTTCTTTTATACGGCTATTGCGAGAAGATCTACTCATCTCGCCAGATTGCCAAAGCCTTGCGTGAAAATGTAAATTTCATGTGGCTGTCGGCTTTCCAAACGCCCAATTTTCGCACAATTAATCGTTTCAGATGCAAGCATGCAGGAAAAGAGTTGGAACAAATCTTTGCAGGCCTTGTTGAGAGCTTGCTTGATTCCGGTCATATCAGCTTTGAAAACTATTTTATCGATGGCACCAAGATAGAAGCCAACTCCAATAAGTTTAAATACGTGTGGCAAGCAAATTCCAAACGCCATCATGAAAATGTGAAACAGAAAATCCGGGAAATCCTGGACGAAGTAAGTCGAATAGATGCTGAAGAAGACAAGCTTTACGGCGATAATGATTTACCAGAGGTTAATATCGGGGAACATATTACATCTGAGATGATCAAAGAGAGAGCGAAGAAAATAAAACTGAAAATGCCTCCTCCACCTGAAAAACCAGTGAAGAAAAAAGAGAAAAAAGATCCAAGACAAGGACTGCTCAAATTTCTCGAAAAAGATCTTCTTCCTCGCCTGGAAAAATATGAGGAGCAGCTCCGCATACTCGGCGATAGAAGAAGCTATTCAAAGACTGATCCTGATGCGATCTTTATGCGTTTAAAAGAAGACTCTCTCCAGAACGGTCAGCTGAAGGCCGCATATAACTTTCAAATCGGCACAGAGAATCAGTTCATTCTGGGCTTTTCTGTTCACGCTCAAAGTGGCGATACGAAAACGCTGCAACCACATTTAAATAAGCTGGAAAAGGATCTGGGATTTCTTCCTGACAGGATTATCGCTGATGCTGGCTATGGGAGCGAAGAAAACTATAGTTATCTAAAGAAGTTGGGCCTGGAAGCAGTTATAAAGTATAACACCTATGACAAACAGCAGAAAAAAAGCTTCAAAAGAAAAGTTTTCCACATAGATAACTTTTACTACGATGAAAATGGTGATTATTTTCAATGCCCGGCAGGGGAAAAATTATCAAAGACAAGAGACAAAAAAGAGCGAACTGACGCTGGTTATGTGAGAAATCTTGCTGAATATTCATGCGATAACTGCAACGAATGCGAGATGAAGCAACAGTGTACCAAAGCAAAGGGAAACAGGATTCTAAGTTTCAGCCGTAGCGGATACTTTCTGCGAAAGGAAATGCGCGACAAGCTTTCTTCTGAAGAGGGAAAAGCAATATACGCCAGGAGAAAAATCGAGCCAGAAAGCGTTTTCGGCAACATTAAGCAGAATATGGGGTTCAAAAGGCTTTATCTAAGAGGATTAAGAGGAGCTGAAATAGAGTTAGGACTGATATCAATGGCACATAACCTGAGAAAACGCTGTAAGATAGCAAAAATAAACTGAAAGTAAGCAGCCGATAGCTCCAAAACCCTAATTCTCCAAAAAAAAGAAACACTTTCCGCCTAAAATCAGACAGGAGCTGTCTCGCTATGAGACAGCCCCTGTCTGAGAACCTGTTTTTTACTTACTTTTTCTTTTTGGCTGGAGCGCTGACCTTAGCGGTTTTTTCGGGCTTTGCTGCAGCTTTCGCGGGCTTAGCTGCAACTTTTACCGCTTTTGCTGCAGGCTTTGTTGCCTTTTCCGCTTTGGCGGGTTTGGCTTTTGCCGGTGCGGCAACTGCCTTTTTGCCGGCGGGCTGAGCTTTTCCGGCTGCGGCTTTTTCCTTGATGGCTTTGAGAACCTTTTCGGCAGTGAATGGGGGGTG
>JAMIIA010000151.1:0-72273 GCA_035913795.1 Bacteroidales bacterium | reverse complement strand
TCGAAAATGTGCAAAAAGCTAGCTTGCTTGCCAAAAAGTGCGATTTCTGTGACCTTTTTAAGCCTTTTTGAGGCAAAATACAAAGCTTTATTAAATTATTGCATGGTTACACTTTTAAAAGTTAACCAATCGCAATACCTTAAAATTTATCTGTTGGCTAAATAAAAAGAGGATGCCCATTTTTGGACACCCTCTTTTTTTGCATTCTATTTTAAAATGTCCTATTTCCGATTTTTGTTTTTTATACCTATTAATCTGCACTATTTATTCTTTCTAATCCTTTGGGTCCGGGTTGCAAACCCGGACGAGCGGCAGGGTTGTAAATAGCTTACTGTAATGTGTAAATGACTCTCTGCGACTTGTAAATTGCTTACTGCGATGTGTAAATAGCTTACTGCGATGTGTAAAACCACTGGCGCGCGTATATTGCGCGTGACTTTAGCTTCGGTTGTTTTGCCACCAAGGCACCAAGGCACAAAGAAACACTCTACCGCGCACCTTTTGCGCATGGTATCACTGCAGCTTTTCAGCTGATTTGCTTTTTATGGAATTAGGCTAATTGTTTGTAGAGAAAAATGATATAGAGGCCAAAAACAGTTGGCAAAAAGTTCTACAACATAGTGTTGTAAAGAGATACCGGAGAGTTAATTGTAAATATTTTTCGTTCACTCTTTTGCATTAATAACTAAATTATTGCTATAATTCCTTCTATTCTATCGGTTTGATATTCTCTCGCAACCCGGCCAGAAAAACTTTCATTGCTTCGGTGTTTTTGTCTCGTATTATGACTTTAAGTTCCTCGTGCTTCTTGCCAATCTCGTCTATCTGCTCATAGGTATAGGGGCTAAAAAGTATCTCCGATAACAGGTAATCGTCCTCAGAAAGCAGTCCTTGTGCTATTTGATGGTGCTTGCGGAAAGTGGTTCCCGGTGCCTCCTGATGCTTCATACACGAGGCAAAAAGCATGGACGACACAAATGGTATTGAGAGGGAATAGGCTATGGTTTTATCGTGCTCGATAAAAGTGTATTCGAAAATTTTTATATCGAACTGATGGTAAAAGTGCCGGAAGAACTTTTTTCCCTCCTCATCGCTTTGGGTTATAATAATGGCATTTTGCTCGCTAAGGTCGTGCATTTTAGCAAAGGTAGGGCCAAACATAGGATGGGTAGAAACAAACCGGCGTCCCGAATTGAGGTAAAAGTCACGAAGTGGGGTTTTTACCGAGGTGATATCAGATAAAATGCAACTATCTGGCAGGTAAGGTATTACAGTTTTAAAAACCTCCACGGTTTTGTGAAGGCTTACACAATTAATAACCAGTTCGGGTTCAAATGTTTTAATTTCGTCGTAGGTAAGCAGACGATGGCAATTAAAAAGGTAGCGCATACGGGTTTTTTCTGTATCGAAAACAGCCACCTCGTAATCGAGACAAAGCGAATCGACAAACCAGGCTCCCATGCGACCTGCCCCCAGTACCAATATTTTATTAATTTTCATATCTCGAATATGCGTAAATAAACTGCTTTTTATTGGATAATGCGCGGAATCTGCTGAGCCTGCATCATAAAATCGGCTAGCACAATGGCTGTGGCGGCTTCCACAATCACCGGGGCTCTGAGTGCCACACACAAATCGTGACGGCCTTCAACAACAAGGCTTTCCACTTTCCCCGTTTTTATATTCAAAGTTTCTTGTTCTTTCGAAATGCTGGAAGTAGGTTTGATAGCAAGCCTAAAAATCAATTCGTTTCCGTTGCTAATACCCCCATTGATGCCTCCTGCATGATTGGTTTCTGTCTTTCCATCCATAGATAGAATGTTGTCGTTGTGCTCGCTTCCATGCATACGGGCAGCACCAAATCCCGACCCAAACTCAATTCCCTTTACTGCAGGAATTGAGAACATCATATGTGCAAGCACCGATTCCATTGAATCAAAAAAGGGTTCTCCCAATCCAACCGGCAATCCTTTTGTTCGGCATTCGATAATGCCCCCAATTGAGTCCTGCTCTTCCACTGCCATGTCGACAGCAGCTTCCACATCAGTATTTCCACCAGCCTCAATTAATTTTGCCGAAATGCTTACCCGTGTCAGGAGCTTTTTGGCAATTATACCAGCAGCTACCAGTCCAAGTGTTATGCGGGCCGAAAAATGTCCGCCACCGCGATAATCTTCAAAACCTCCAAATTTTTTCGATGCAACAAAATCGGCATGGCCTGGACGCGGCATTTCGCGTAGTTTATCGTAATCGCCCGAGCGTGTATTGGTATTTTCGAATTGAATCAGAAGTGGAGCTCCGGTTGTATAATCGTTAAACACACCGTTTACCAGTCGCGGAAGATCGGCCTCCTTGCGCGGTGTAGTGCCTTTGGCACCTGCTCTTCGACGAGAAAGGTCGGCATTAAAATCGGCTACTGTAAGCGGCAGCCCTGCTGGCAGGCCATCTATTACAATGCCCACTCCCGTACCATGCGATTCGCCAAAAATGCTTATTCTGAATAGTTGTCCAAAACTGTTCATGCTGAAATTTGTTTTGAGTTTGAAACGGATAAAGGTAAGGAAAGCTTTGTTATGCAGGTAAATACTTTGACAGCATGGTCATAATTGCTTTTATTTCGGAATACGGTATTTGTCCTGGAGCAGTTCCACCATCCCCGTCGGCAGCAGCAAAAGTAAACGATGCCCCAAGCAAAGGAGCCATAATGCGCGAGAGCCTTCCCTCCTCACCCATGCCAATGGCTATCAGTTGCCGATTATCGGAATAGAGGGACAACAAACGGGCATTGTCGCCCCGGTTGTGCACCATGGTTGCCAGTTTGGCTATGTCTGCACCTTTTAAAAAGCAAGAATCGATAATATCAAATAGCTCGTGCATGCCAGGG
Organism: Bacteroidales bacterium; assembly: GCA_035913795.1. Classification (GTDB taxonomy): domain Bacteria; phylum Bacteroidota; class Bacteroidia; order Bacteroidales; family UBA10428; genus UBA10428. The sequence goes on along the minus strand of JAMIIA010000151.1, from coordinate 69,389 downwards.
GTTTCAGCATAATTATGATACGAAATAATAATTTTGCATTCATGCCGGCGTGCAACTTCCGAAATACGTAGCCTTTGCTCCTCAGAAGCTTCCAGTTCGATATCGACATATTTGGCACCTGCCTCAATAGCTCTGCGTAAAAGTTTATATTGCTGAGATTCTGACAAAGCATCGGGCCGACAGGTTGCTATCAGAGGCACCTTACTGGAAAAGACTAAATCGATGGTCTCTTCATCGTAACCGGTCAAATCAAGTCGAATCTCGGCCATCTCAACATTCTGGATGGTTGCCAGGCATTGCCTGTAATCGCTATTGGAAATCGCTACGCAAATCATCGATCATATTTTCTAAATCTGTATATGGAACTTTCTTTGTTACCGCTTTGCCTATGGCTTCGAGCAGCACGAGATGAATTTCTTCCCCTTCGCGTTTTTTGTCTTTTTTCATAGCATTAAACAGCAAGGCGATGTCGATATTGGGTTTTACTGGCAGGTGATAAGCCATTAGCACTTCCTCTATTCGGGCTGCTTCCTTCGCAGAAATCATTCCCAAATTTGCAGATACCCTTGAAGCCAGCACCATGCCCATACTCACTGCCTCTCCATGTAAAATGCCAGTGAGTTTTTCAATGGCATGTGCGAATGTATGCCCAAAATTCAGCAGCCTTCGCTCGCCTTTTTCCCGTTCGTCGGCCTCTACTACTTTCGCTTTCACGGCCACCGCTTCGTAAATCATTTTATCGAGCACATTGTTTTCGAAAGCTAGCGCCTGGGCAGTATTATTTGCACAATACTCGAAAAGAGTGGCGTTTTTTATCGCGCCGGCTTTGATAATTTCAGAAAAACCAGCCCTAAACTGGCGTGCATCGAGACTTTGCAACATACTGGTATCGCACAGCACAAATTCGGGCTGGGCAAATACACCAATCATATTTTTATACCCTCTGAAATTAACTCCATTCTTACCCCCTACACTGGCATCGACCTGAGAAAGTAAGGTGGTTGAAACAAAGCCAAAAGGCATTCCCCGCATAAAGCTAGAAGCCACAAAACCAGCTACATCGCAAACAATTCCGCCACCTATGGCCAGAAGAAAGCTGGTGCGGTCGGCTTCAAATTCTATGAGTTTATCACAGATTAATTCAATAGTCTGCAAGGTTTTGTTCTGCTCACCCAATCCCATTGCTATAACAGGTACACCTGGTGGGAAATGCTTTCCATAAATAGCTTCTACCATGGTGTCGGTAAGAATGATAGTTTTTCGGCCTTTAAGGTAGACCGGCAAATTGGCTAACTTCTCGCCAATAAGTATCTGCGACAGGTTCGATTCTGCTTTAACTTCGAGTATTTTCATGCCTTTTGCCTGTATTTACCGGCTAGTCGTTCATTACTTTAGTTTGGCGGTTAATCGACTCCTGGTGGATGGCCCGTAAAACTTTCAGAATAAATTCTTCACTAAGACCCTTCTCCATGGCCTTTTTCGACCTTTCCTGAAGGAGTTCGTCCCAACGACCCGATTGCAAAATAGTAAGGTTATTCTTTTTCTTGTACAAACCTATCTTTTCTGCCACATCCATACGAAGGGCAAGTATCTGGAGCAGCTCATTGTCGTATTTATCAATCTCGTGACGGAGTTCGTCGAGCGTATGGAGTAACACAGGACTATCGATATTGGCATTACGTAAAACCAGTCTATCCAGAATATCACGAAGGGCTTCTGGAGTTACCTGCTGTGCTGCATCGCTAATGGCTTTGTCTGGGTTCATATGGGTTTCGATTATTAGTCCATCGAAATTCAAGTCCATTCCTTTTTGCGAAATCTCAAAGATATACTCACGGTTACCGCAAATATGGCTTGGATCAACAATAATGGGCAGTTCGGGAATACGACGTCTTAACTCAATGGGTATCTGCCATTGAGGGGCATTACGGTAGATACTTTTATCATAGGCCGAAAAACCACGGTGTATTGCTGCAAGTTTTTTTATTCCTGCCTGATTGATTCGCTCCAGGGCACCAATCCACAATTCTACATCGGGGTTCACCGGGTTTTTAACCAAAACAGGAATGTCGGTACCTTCGAGGGCATCGGCAATTTCCTGAACAGCAAACGGATTGGCTGTTGTGCGGGCTCCTACCCATAAAATGTCCACCCCATATTTCAAAGCTTTGAATACATGGCTGGCATTGGCAACTTCTGTAGCCGTAAGCATACCCACTTCCTGCTGAACGCGTTTAAGCCAGTTAAGTCCTTCTTTTCCTACTCCTTCGAAAGAATTGGGCCTTGTACGTGGTTTCCAGATACCAGCACGAAATATTTTTATACCCTGTGCCTTTATCTGACGCGCAGTTTCCAACACCTGTTCTTCGGTTTCAGCGCTGCATGGCCCTGCCATAACCAGCGGTCGTTTGTTATCGATTCCTTCGAAAACAAAGGGCTCTAAATCAAGTTTTATGCTCATATTTTTTGTTTTATTTGTGTTTTAGTCTAATAATTTCTTGCCCGAATAATACTCGCCCAAGATGTGTATGTCTGAGGTAAAGGGTCTGATTGCCTTAAGTGCATGAGTGTATTGCTCGTAATCATTTATTTCCAGATCAACATAAAACTGGTATTCCCAATCTTTTCCAATAATGGGCATGGATTGTATTTTCGAAAGGTTGATATCGTGAAAACTAAATATGGAAAGTATTTTGGACAAACTACCAATTTTATCTGCCAGGGCAAAGCTTAAGGAAACTTTGTTTATCCGTGTATCGTGAAAGGATGAACCATTTCGATCCTGTAAGATCAGAAAGCGTGTATAATTCATTTTATTGGTTTCGATCTGTGCGGCTAAAATTTCGAGTTTGTATTTGTTAGCTGCCATATCGCTTGCAATGGCGCCAATGCCCATCAAATGCTCTTCGGCAATTTTCTTGGCGCTCAGTGCAGTGTCAATGCTGTCGATGAGTTTAATATCCGGATAACTGTCAAAATATCCCTGGCATTGCAGAATGGCCATAGGATGTGAATAAACCTCCGTAATATCTTCTATTTTCTGACCCGGCAGAGCTACCAGATTTTGCTTGATTCGCAGGTAAATCTCGCCGATTACTTTCATATTCGACTCAAGTAAAAGACTATAGTTGGGGAGAATGCTGCCGGCAAGTGAGTTCTCAATGGCTGTAATGCCATAATCAACCAAGCCGTCTTTTAAGGCTTTAAAAAGGTCTTTAAAAGTATTGCGAGGAACAATTTCAATATTCTCGTCGCCAAAGTAGCAATTGGCAGCAATTTCATGAAAGGCCCCATATCCGCCCTGAATGGCAATTCGCTTGGTTTTTAAACTTATTTCATTCATCGATTAAATGGTATTAAAAGAAAAAGTCCCGATTTTTTTCGGGACTTTCTCATTTATATTTTTATACAATACAAACAGCCCCTTCAACTTTTGCTAAAGAAAAAATAAAAGAAAAAAAAGCCGTATGCATGGTTCTGAATCATCAATCTGTTGTTGTTTGCTGCAGCAAATATAGTATCTTTTTTAACACTACGATTTATTTGCTTCTACTTTTTATGATTTTTATCACCTCTGCGTGCAAGTATCCCGGTGAGATTACTTCCTAATCGCCCTGTTTTTCAGAAAGCTCAAGCCAGCGCATTTCCTGATCTTCAAGTTCGATGATGATAGTGCCTATTTGGTTTGCACATTCCAGGAGCCTGTCGGGCGAAAGATTTCCGGAACTCATTGTTTTTTCTATTTCTTGCTTTTTCAACGTAAGGGTTTCAATACTTTTTTCGAGTTGTTCAACCTCCATTTTTTCTTTGAAACTCAACTTTTTAATTGCAGGCTTTTCTTTAGAAATGGTGGTTTTAGAAGTTGTAGAAGGGTCTGGTTTTACCAAGGGCATTGTTTTCACAGAATCGGTGTATTGCGAATAATTCCCCGGAAAATCTTTCACCTCTCCATTTCCTCTAAACACAAACACATGGTCTACCAGTTCGTCGAGAAAATACCTGTCGTGAGAAACAATAAGCACACAGCCAGCATAATTGAGTAAGTATTCTTCCAATACTTCGAGGGTGGCAATGTCCAGGTCGTTGGTAGGTTCGTCGAGTACAAGAAAATTTGGGTTCTGCATGAGCACCGAGCACAAATACAACCTTCTTTTTTCCCCTCCGCTTAGCTTATAAACATAATCATGTTGCCTCGATGGAGGGAAGAGAAAATGTGTAAGAAATTGTGAAACAGTAATTACCGATCCATCTGCCATAACTACGGTCTCGGCAAACTGGGTTACTGCCTCAAGTACTTTCATGTTTTCGTTAAACGTAAGCCCAGCCTGACGGTAATAACCAAACTTAATGGTCTCTCCTACTTCTATCACTCCGCTTTGCGGTTGAAGTTTCTGAGTCATTAGGTCGAGAAAAGTGGATTTACCGGAGCCATTGATTCCTAAAATCCCTATTTTTTCATAAGGACTAAAGGTGTAGGAGAAGTCTTTCAGAAAACATTGAGTGCCCCAAAAGAAATTCAACTCATTGGCAACAAGTATTTTACCGCCAAGACGCTTACCCTCCACCTGAATGCGTACTTTTTTATCGGTGACCTTCTGAGAGGCTTTTTCTTTCAGGTTGTAGTAATTGTCGATACGATACTTTGCTTTTGTGCTGCGAGCCTTAGGCATTCGTCGCATCCAGTCTTCTTCTTTGCGCAAAAGGTTTTCGGCTTTGCTTATTTCAGAAAGCTGCATTTCAATACGCTCGGTTCTTTTTTCGAGAAAATAAGAATAATTACCAGAGTATGTATATACCTGTCTGCCATCGAGTTCGATAATCTCGTTACATACACGGTCGAGAAAGTAACGGTCGTGAGTAACCATAAACAGGGTGCATCGCGCACGTTGCAAATAAGATTCGAGCCAAGTAATGGCTTCTACATCGAGGTGGTTTGTGGGCTCATCGAGCATAATAAAATCGGGTTCGTCAATGAGCATTCCTGCCAGAGCCACACGCTTTCGTTGTCCACCCGAAAGCTCCGATATTTTCTGCTTCAGGTTATGAATTCCCAGCTGCGAAAGCATTTGTCGGATACGACTTTCATAATCCCATAACTTTTTATTGTCGATTATTACCGACAGCCGCTCTATGTCTTTGGCATGATTCTCGTCCAGAGCCAATTCGTAATTTTTTATCAGCTGAAGCGACTCGTTCTCTGATTCGAAAATTGCCTCCAGAATGCTCTTTTTATCATCGAGGTATGGGTCTTGAGAAAGATATCCGATTTTTTTATCAGGAAGAAAGCGGTATTTCCCTTCGTCGTGCGACTCGTTCCCTGCCAGAATATTCAATAAGGTGGTTTTTCCGGTTCCATTGGCTGCAATAAGCCCTGTTTTCGAACCTTCTTCAATGGTAAACGAAACAGAACGAAACAATTCCAACACACCAATCGATTTCCTTAACCCTTCAACTTCCAATACTGCCGGCATATCTCCTTTTTTTGCAAAGGTAATAACATCGTCCTATAACGAAAGAGGTATTTTTTGAAGAATCCTTTACAAGTGCAGAATCTAAGCGGGCTAAAATACAATACCGAAAAAACTTGGCTATTTTTGTTTTTTCTGAAGGTTAGATATGTATTCTCAATATAAAAACACATCGGTAAATGACCAAGAAAGAACGCTTTGACTATACTATTTCTTATTTTAAAACAGCTCTACCGGTGGCTGAAACGGAACTTCACTACACCAATCCGTATGAGTTAATCGTAGCGGTAATACTATCGGCTCAATGCACCGACAAACGTGTGAATCAGATTACTCCTGCCCTTTTCAGCACCTTTCCAACGGTGTTCGACCTGGCAAGGGCCTCGCAGGAAGAAATATTCGAGTACATAAGAAGCTGTTCCTATCCAAATAACAAAGCCAGACATTTATCGGGTATGGCTCGTTTGTTAACAGAAGAGTTTAAGGGCGAAATTCCAGCAGATGTAAATGCACTCCAAAAATTACCAGGCGTGGGGCGAAAAACAGCCAATGTTATTGCCTCAGTTATTTTCAACCAACCGGCATTGGCCGTTGATACTCATGTTTTCAGAGTAGCTGCCCGCCTTGGGCTTAGCACTAGAGCTAAAAACCCATTGCAAACCGAACAGCAATTGGTGAAGTATATTCCCTTAGGGCTTATCCCCATTGCCCATCATTGGTTGATATTACATGGCCGGTATGTTTGCACAGCCCGTAAACCAAAATGCCACGAGTGTGGCCTGCAAAAGGTTTGTAAGTATTTCGCCCAATTAAAAATAGAGACAGTTGTTGATAACTAAATAATTTAGTTTTTCGAAACCTTCGAGGATTATTAACTTTGTGATCGAAACAAGATTATCCTTTCTATGTCAAGGTTTTTCTTTCGCATGCTAATAATTCTAATGGTGTTTATTGTGCCATCCGGGTTTTCCTATCAACGTATAGATTACCGAGACGGTATGCAGAGCAACGTGTGCAAGGAATTAAAAGATAACATCCTGGTGTATTTCGTATTTGTCGACACAAAAGAAACCTCTCCCTGGACAGAATTTGATATCCGCACCACCCTCGATTCGATTAATGTAGCCATGAGATGGATTGAAAATCAGGCACGTAAGCACAATCAAACGCTTACAATAATGACTGATTATTACATTGGCAGCGAATTTACTACCGTCAAACGAAACCTTCCGAATGGCACAGTGAAAGCCACCCTCGAGAGCTCCGGGTTTCGCAAGGGACTCGATGAGCTAAATAAATGGGCAGATGCCATTGCTGCCAAAGTAGGAAAAGATGTGCAGATTAATCCAAAAGACGGAATACCAGAAATTCAAATTCCGAAAAACAAAGAGCGATTAGCCGCCCACCTTCGCGACGAGAATAAAGTTGAAAGTGTGGCAATTGTATTTATGGTTAACAATTACTTTCGAAACGATATTTCCCTTACAGTGAATCACCTGAACACCATTGATGTGGAATTCGCAATTGCCAGCTATAAGTACCCTTCGGTGATTGCTCAGAATGTGCTAAACCTTTTTGGTGCAGCCGATCTTTACAAAACCGTGTATCGCCGAAACGAAAATAAAATAAGGCTTGCTGCTGAATATTTCCCGAACGATATCATGCAAGATGCTTATGCGGTAAATATTAACAAGCTTGAGATAGATGCTTACACCCGTTACCTTATTGGCTGGAGTACACAACTCGACCCGAAGTTCGAACCCTTATTAACTGATAAAATTGCTAATTTTTAAGTGTTACCAACCATTCGAATGTAAAAGGCATTTTGCATATAAAAAATAAAGTATTATTTTTACTAGCAATCATTGAGAAACTAACTGTTTTAAAACCCTAAAACACGAAAAATGCAACAAAATTACACGTTCTCTCCAGTCACCAGGTTGTTTGTCGCATTTGTGCTGCTTTTAAGCATGATTAGCTGTCAGTCTGGACAGAAAAAAGCCGACAAAGAAGCTACAATCGACGATTTTCTTGCTGAAGATGTTATATTCGATGATATCAACAAAGCGAAAAAGATCTTTTACTCGCTTCCTTCGCCCCTTGAAACAGCTATGATAATAAAATCTGCTGGTGCAAAATACGACCAGGAGATTCTTAACTCGCTCGACAATGTAGAGAAGTACAATACCAACCGCTCTATGGCTCTCAACCTTGGTATTTATACCACCGACCTGAGTTTTGCCAGCCTCTTCGAACAAACACAGACATCCATCGATTATATGACAGCTGCCAGGGTAATGGCCGAAGGACTAGACATTACCGATGCCATCAATGCTGAAACGATGAAAAAGCTCGAAGAAAATCTGAACAACAGAGAAGTTGTTATGGATATTATTTCTGAAACTTTTCTTAATTCAAGTTCCTACCTAAAAGAAAATGAAAGACAAGATGTTGCCGCGATTGTGCTTGTAGGCGGATGGATTGAAGGCTTATATCTTGCCTCTCAACTTACTGCCAACCAGCCTGTAAAAGACAATAAACTTGTCGACAGAATATTAGAGCAAAAATTATCGTTCAATATCGTGCAACGTCTGCTCGAAGACAATAAAACAAAAGCCGATGGTAGCGTAAATAACGATATTGTTGATTTGATTGCCCAACTTCAGGACCTTAAACTGGCCTTTGATAAAGTCAATGTAGAAACTACCGAACCTACAGTGGATCAACCTGATGCATCGGGAGTTACTACCATCAAATCGAAAACTACAGTAAGTGTAGAACCTGAAGATTTTAAAGCCCTTCAGCTAACTATTAATAATTTAAGAACCAGCTTCATACAATAAAAAATATTACCATGAGAAAAGTATATTTAGCCTTCCTGTTTGTTCTCATTGCCGCTTTCTCAACTACCAATAGCTATTCGCAATGCAAAGGCTTTGCGAAAAAGATATGTAAGCTTGAGTTAATGCCCTATATACACGACGGCAATTACCATGCGGCCATTTTAACCGAAGGTGAAGAAGCTGAACTTTATAAAACATTTTACAGTGGACAGGACTACCGCATTGCAATTTGCGGAACCGATGCACTCCCTGAGATTAATTTTCAGATAATCGACTCCTACAAAAATGTATTGTATGATAATTCTAAAAACAACAATTCCCGCATATGGGACTTCAAGCTCGAAGCCTCGCAGCAACTAAAAATTGCCATTAAGGTGCCGCTCTCGGCCGAAAAAGCCGAATACCCTGCAAGTGGATGTGTGGCCATCATGTTTGGATTCGAAGAAGGAAAGTAGTCCTTTTGCACTAAAAGAATATTAACCTGTAGCTATTTAGCTTCAGGTTTTTTTTTGGCCAGAAACAAATAATTTCTATTTGGAACGGTATTTGAAAAACCTTGTGCAGACTTTTTCGTTTAACCAGTTAAATAAAAAAAGAAAATCTATGAAAAAACTATTTATACTTGGGTTCTCTGCAGCCTTATTATTGAGCAGTTGCGAATTTCTCGAAGAAAACCTCCCCGCCGGATTAAGCGAGGAAGAAATTGTGGAAGGATTAAAAACTGCATTGGCATTGGGGGCCGATAGTGCCACAACTACTTTGCATCAAACAAATGGTTATTACCTCGACGAAGCCGTGAAGATTCTCCTTCCACCAGAGGCTTCCATTATCACAAACAATTTATCGAAAGTAGCGTCATACATCCCTGGCGGAGCAGATTATATCAACAGTGAGTTGGATAAACTAGTGCGATCTATTAACATGGCTGCAGAAGATGCCGCCGATGATGCATTGCCTATTCTAACGGATGCTGTAACCAGCTTATCAATTACCGATGCATGGTCGATACTTAATGGCGCAGCACCATCGGGCATGAAGTCAGCTAACAGTGAGTTTGATTCTCTTGCAGCAACACATTATCTCGAGCAACAAACCAAATCAGACCTTATCATCGCATTTAGCGGACCAATTAATGTGTCGCTGAATAAACCCTTAATTGGCAATACCTCCACAAATGCCATCTGGAGCAATATAACCGGATATTATAACGATGCAGCGGATTTGTACAACCTCATTCCATTAGTAAGCGATCTGGAAAAGGTAAATACCAATTTAGGCGAATATGCTACCGAAAAGGCACTCAATGGTTTATTCCTCAAAGTAGGCGAGGAAGAGAAAAAAATACGCCGCAATCCTTTCGAATGGGCGATAGACATTATTCAAAAAGTGTTTGGTTCGCTTAGCGAGTAACCTTTGTAAAAGATATGCAGAAAGGCGCACTAGAATTCCAGTGCGCCTTTTTTTGTTTAGAAACGAAGATGCTTTACGGTAATGCCATTGTCACGGATCTCTAGCAAGGCATCTACCCCTATCTTAATGTGAGTTTCAGCAAAATCGAGGGTGATTAGTTTGTCAATTTCGTCTGTTTTTACCCCTTCCGGTATCATAGGCTGGTCGGAAACCAGGAGTAAAGCACCAGTAGGTATCTCATTGACAAAGCCTGTAATAAAAATTGTGGCCGTCTCCATGTCGATTCCCATTACCCTGATGTTACGCAGGTATTCTTTGAAATCAGTATCGTATTCCCATACCCTTCGGTTGGTAGTATAAATAGTCCCCGACCAATAATCGCATCCGAATTTACGAATAGTGGAAGAAATAGCCTTCTGAAGACTGAAGGCCGGCAGAGCCGGCACTTCGGGCGGAAGATAATCATCCGAAGTTCCTTCACCCCTTATGGCTGCAATGGGCAAAATAAAATCGCCAAGCTGGTTCTTCTTCTTTAAGCCACCACATTTACCTAAAAACAACACCGATTTAGGATTTATGGCTGTAAGAAAATCCATTATGGAGGCTGCATTGGCACTTCCCATGCCAAAGTTTATCATGGTAATATCGCCCCAGGTGACATTGGGCATGTTGTTTTCTTTGCCTTCGATGGGTACATCGTAAAGCTTCGAAAATACTTCGAGGTACTTATTGAAGTTGGTAAGCAGAATATACTGACCAAAACTTTCCAGCGATTTTCCGGTATATCTTGGTAACCAGTTTTTTACTATTTCTTCTTTCGTCTTCATTGGTTGATTGTTATCGAAGAGTAGATGGGTTCAACACATTTTAGCGGCAAGGAATTTACCGGTGTAGGACTCTTTTTTAGTCAATATACCTTCCGGTGTACCCTCGTAAACAATATATCCACCCTGGTTTCCACCTTCGGGACCAAGATCAATGATCCAATCGGCACTTTTTATAACATCGAGGTTATGCTCAATAATAACGATGGAATGCCCACGTTCGACCAGTGCATTGAATGCATGCATGAGGGTACGGATATCGTGAAAATGAAGGCCTGTGGTTGGCTCGTCAAAAATAAAAAGCGTAGGTGTTTCTTTCTCGTTGGCCAGAAAAGATGCCAGTTTTACCCGCTGACTTTCGCCACCGCTGAGGGTGCTAGACGATTGTCCGAGCTTAATGTACCCAAGACCTACATCGGCAAGTGGTTTTAACTTTTCCACTATCTTTTTATCAGTTCCAGCCTGCTTCGAACTAAAAAAATCGATGGCCTCATTCACTGTCATTTCTAAAACATCAAAAATGCTTTTTTCTTTGTATTTAACTTCAAGAACATCGTCTTTAAACCGTTTCCCATGGCATTGCTCGCAGGTAAGCACAATATCTGCCATAAACTGCATCTCTACTTTAATCGTACCCTCTCCCTGACACTCTTCGCATCTTCCACCTTCTACGTTAAAGGAAAAATGGGCTGGTGTATAGCCATTAAATTTCGAATATTGCTGCAAAGAATAGAGTTTTCTTATTTCGTCATAAGCTTTCAGATAGGTTACCGGGTTGCTCCGTGACGATTTTCCGATTGGATTCTGATCGATAAACTCAACATGATTTATGGTGTTAACATCCCCTTCCAGACGAGAATATTTTCCCGATTTTTCACCAAAACCGCTTATAATCTTCGAAATGGCCGGAAACAAGATGCTTTTTACCAATGTTGATTTACCAGAACCACTTACACCCGTTATTACGGTGATGACATTAAGTGGGATTTTGACATCAATGCCTTTTAGGTTGTTTTCATAGGCGCCCATTATGGTAACAGAGTTGTTCCATTTGCGCCGTAAAGAAGGTGTGTCAATATATTCCCGTCCGCTAATATACCTTCCGGTGAGGCTTTCTGCGTTTTGAATTAGATCGGGAAATGAACCTGCAAATACGAGATTTCCACCAAGCCGGCCCGCACCAGGGCCAATATCGATTACGGTATCGGAGGCTCGTATAATTTCTTCTTCATGCTCTACAACCATAATGGTATTTCCGGCCTCTTTCAATTTTTTTAATACTTCCACTAAACGATGGGTGTCGCGCGGATGAAGGCCAATACTGGGTTCGTCGAGCACATACAAAGAGCCTACTAAATTACTGCCCAAAATAGTGGCGAGGTTTATTCGTTGCGATTCGCCACCCGAAAGTGTGTTTGACAGCCTATTGAGAGTGAGGTAGCCTAGTCCCACATTATTGAGGTAGTTCAATCTGTTATTAATCTCCAATACCAACCTTTTTGATACTTCCTGCTCGTAAACAGTAAAAACAAAGCCACTAAAAAGCTCTTGCAACTTATCGACCGGCATTTCCACCAAATCGGGTAATGAATAACCACAAACCTTTACAAACGAAGCAGCCTTTTTTAGCCTGCGTCCTTCGCAATCAGGACATACCGTACGACCCCGGTACCTCGAAAGCATAACCCTATATTGAATCTTGTATTTATTTTCTTCGAGCATGTGAAAAAACTGGTTCAAGCCTTCGAAATATTTGTTGCCGGTCCATAAAAGCTTTCGTTGGTCGTCGGTAAGCTGATAGATCGGCTTATGCACCGGGAAATCGAATTTTTCGGCGTTGTACACCAGTTCGTTTCTGTACCACTGCATTTTTTCACCTTTCCAACACACGATGGCTTCTTCGTAGATCGATTTTGATTTGTCGGGTATAACAAGGTCTTCATCAATTCCTATTACTTTTCCATACCCCTCGCATACCGGGCAAGCTCCCAGAGGATTGTTGAAGCTGAACATGTGCACCGAGGGTTCTTCAAATTCCATTTCGTCGCGCTCGAAACGATTGGTGAAATTTTTTGCCTGATAGCCCTCTGGGGTTTCTACCTGTAAAATACAATTCCCATCGCCAAGACGAAAAGCTTCCTGCACTGAATCGGCAAAGCGGCTAAGTGAGTCTTCGTCGGTTTGAATCACAAGACGATCGACCACTACAAAAAACTCTTTAGCAATTCTCAGTTCTTCCTCCGAAATCTCGCTCGTTTTATACACCGTCGAATCAATCTCCACGCGCGCGATACCAATATGTTTAAGGTCGAGCAATAATTGATGGGCATCGAGCTTTTTAAAATCGGCATAGGGAGAAAGCAGAATGACCCGGGTATTAAGTATTAGGTTAGAAAGAAAATCGACTACCGAACTGACTGTATCTTTAGTAACCTCCAGCCCAGAAACTGGTGAATAGGTTTTTCCGATTCGGGCATAAAGAAGCTTCAGGTAATCGTATATCTCTGTGGATGTGCCTACCGTTGATCGTGGATTACGGGTATTCACTTTTTGCTCAATAGCAATGGCAGGCGGAAGTCCGTGAATAAAATCAACCTCTGGTTTATCCATCCGACCTAAAAACTGGCGGGCATAAGAAGAAAGACTCTCCACATAACGCCTTTGCCCTTCGGCATAGATAGTATCGAAAGCCAGCGAGGACTTACCGGAACCTGATAAGCCTGTAACCACTACAAAACTATTGCGCGGAATAATTACATCAATGCCTTTTAGATTGTGTACTCTAGCCCCTTTCACTTCAATCTGATTGCTTTGCCCCGGCATAAAGTTGTATGTTTTTGAATCGTCTGTAAAAAAAATAATCGCAAAGTTATTTGAATAAAGGAAAAAAAACGCTTAATTGCACCCGATTTGTTAAACCAAAAACGATTGCCTATCGAAATACATCTACTTCACTATTAACCAATACAACAGGAGGTAGCTGTGAATTATCAGAATCTGGATGATCTTGACTTGGTGCAGGATTTCCTTGCAGGCAATCAATCAAGTCTCGAAATACTTATCAATAAACATCGGCAAAAGGTTTATACTTATATCTATTACAGATTAAAAGATATGCACCTGGCCGAAGATATCTTTCAGGATACCTTTATCAAGGTAATCCGCTCACTCAAAGCAGGTAAATACAAAGACAACGGGAAATTTCTTTCCTGGGTGTTGCGTATTGCTCACAACCTGATAATCGATCATTACCGTAAAGAAAAACAGTTGCAGGTTATTTCTCGCGACAGCTACGAGGGAGATATTTTTAACTCTCAGAAACTGGCCGAAAAAAACGTAGAAGATTTGCTTATTAACACACAAATAAGCAAAGACATACGCATGCTGGTAAAGGAACTCCCAAACGATCAGAAGGAAGTAATAATTCTTCGGCATTATTGCGGATTAAGCTTTAAAGAAATTGCTGAACATACCAACGTAAGCATTAATACTGCACTGGGACGCATGCGCTATGCACTAATTAACCTGCGAAAACTGATTGAGGAAAAGAATCTGAGCCTTAGTATGGCTTAGAATATTTTGCGCAAAATGCTTTTACCAAAGAACCTGACTTGCAAGTCATTTGCAAGCTATTGGTTTTTTGGTATATTTATATTCCTTTGTAGCAGGTATTGTCAGAGCCACCATATATAAAACTTCTAACTCGGCTTATAATAATTAAATAGTATGAATTTTTTAAAAATAGTGCGAAATAGCCTAATAGGCCTTTTAAGCCTGGCTGGGTGTAATTCCGAAATTGGGATACCAATAGGTGCAAACCCGGTAAGCCCTTTTGAAACAGAGAAATACCTGGGTAAATGGTACGAAATTGCCCGCATGGATTTTAGGTTTGAGCGTAACCTGAACAACACCACTGCCAATTACTCGCTAAAAAACAATGGTAACCTGCGTGTCGAAAACCGCGGTTATAACTATGTAACAGGGAAATGGAAAAAGGCCATTGGCAAAGCTAAATCGGCCGGAAGCCCCAACACCGGCAGTCTGAAAGTATCGTTTTTTGGTCCCTTTTACGGCGGTTACCATGTAATTGCGCTCGACAGCGAATATAAATATGCATTGGTGGCTGGTGAATCGACCGATTACCTTTGGATATTGGCGAGGGAAACTACCATACCTGAAACGGTTAAGCAAGAATACCTCGAAATAGCTGCTGGACTGGGATATAAAATAGACGAACTGGTTTGGGTTGAACATAATCCGAAGTAAAAAGATTTTCGCCATCGGATTTATTCCCTATAAGTAAGAAAATTATTATTTGGTATTCATATTAACGTATTTCATCAAAACTTAAAATCAAATCCTCTGACACGGAGAATATTTAATTGAATAGCACGTTATTGAATTAATTGAGCCAAAAATTTAATTTATTTAATCGTTGCCTATGACAAATATCTCTACTTTACATTATTCAGTTCATAACCTGGCCTCCAGGGCAGAAAACCAGTTCACCTCTCTTTATAGTTCTGCAGACGAGACAAATTTCGACCAAAATGCAATGAATTGGATTAACCAAACCTCACTTTGCGATGTGAGGCAGGAAGTGGTTGACAGAATTCTTAAAATCGCCAGATTTTTATAGCTAGAAAGTCATTTTCGAAAAAAAAATAACCGGAACCTGTTCCGGTTTTTTTATGACTTTTGTACTTTTTACCTGTCGGACTTATTGATACTTTTCAGAAATAAAAAAATCCTTCATTAACATTCTTAAAAAGCACCTATGAACAAATTAATAATTGTTGCATCAATTAGCACCTTGATAACGCTATCCTGCAGCCAAAAAAAAACCGATATGGTCAACCCCTTTTTCAGTGAGTATTCCACTCCTTTTGGAGTACCTCCCTTTGAACAAATAACTAACGAGCACTTTATGCCGGCCTTCGAGGAAGGCATCGCACAACAAGAAGCTGAAATTGAAACTATCACCAATAGTATTGAGGCCGCTAATTTCGAAAACACCATAGTGGCCTTCGACCAGTCTGGTCGGTTTCTTAGGCGGGTTTCGCTCGTATTCTATAATTTAAACAGTGCGAATACCGATAGTGTAAAAGAAGCATTAGCTCGCGAAATTGGCCCAAGGCTTTCGCAACACAACGACAACATAATGCTGAACGAAAAATTATTTCAACGGGTAAAGCAAGTTTACGATTCACGTTACCTTCCAAAGGAAACTGGAAAAATGCCCTACGATTCGGCTCAAATACATGTTATTGAGAAACTCTACGATTCTTTTGTGCGAAATGGTGCCAATTTAACTCCAGAGAATAAAGAGAAGCTTCGTGCCTTGAACGAAGAGCTTACTACCCTTACCATACAGTTCGGACAAAACCATTTGGCCGAAACCAATAAGAATTTTATTCTTGTAATCGACCAGAAAGATGACCTGGTGGGATTACCTGAAGAATTAATTGCTTCAGCGGCAGAAGTAGCTACTGAAAACGGATTGGAAGGAAAATGGGTTTTTACACTTCAAAAGCCCAGCATGATTCCATTTTTGCAGTATTCTCAAAGACGTGAATTACGTGAGAAACTTTATCGTGCCTATACCATGCGCGGAAACAACAATAATGAGTTTGACAACAAAGACGAAATTAGCCGCATTGTTAAAATAAGAGCCGAGCGAGCCTCACTATTTGGATATACAAACCATGCCAGCTATGTAATTGCTCAAAACATGGCCAAAACCCCTGAGGATGTGTACGCCTTTATAGATCAGCTATGGGAAAAAGCACTCGAAAAAGCAAAAAATGAAGCAAAAGAAATGCAGGCCATTATCGATGCCGAAGGTAGCAACTTTAAACTGGCATCATGGGATTGGTGGTACTATGCTGAAAAACTCCGCAAACAAAAATACGACCTCGACGAAGCGGAATTGAAACCCTACTTCCAACTCGAAAATGTGCGTAATGGAATGTTCTGGGTAGCTAAAATGCTCTATGGTATACAATTAAAAAAAAATGACAGTATACCAGTTTACCATCCAGATGTGGAGGCCTACGAAGTGACCGAAGCCGATGGCTCAAGAACCGGCATATTATACCTCGATTATCATCCAAGGTCCAGCAAACAGGCAGGTGCCTGGTGCACCAGTTACCGCGATGCACATTATATCGGCGATTCACTTGTTGCACCTGTAATTTCTATTGTATGTAATTTTACAAAAGCATCGGCCGAAACTCCTTCGCTGCTAACCTGGGATGAAGTAACTACCCTCTATCACGAATTTGGTCATGCGCTCCATTTCTTGTTTGTCGATGGCAAATATTCTCTCACCGCAGGAAATGTACCACGAGATTATGTCGAACTTCCTTCTCAGATTATGGAAAACTTTGCTGCTGAACCCATAGTGTTGAAAGAATATGCCAAACATTACCAAACCGGCCAACTAATACCAGAAAATCTGGTGAATAAGCTTGAAAAAAGCAGCCAATTTAATCAGGGCTTTAATATTGTTGAATATATAGCTGCCACACTGCTCGACCTCGATTTTCATACTATTTCTGCTCAGGACTCCATTGCCGATGTTATGGCTTTCGAAAAGGCTTCGATGGATAAAATTGGCCTCATCGACCAGATTGTGCCACGCTACCGCAGCACCTATTTTGGACATATTTTTAGCGACGAGTACTACTCGGCTGGTTACTATGTTTACATTTGGGCCGAAGTACTCGATGCCGATGCCTTCGATGCCTTTAAACAATCGGGGGATATTTTCAATCCTGAACTGGCAGCCAAATTCAGAGAATATTGCCTGGCCACCAGTGGCGACATGGAAGGAATGGAAGCATATCTGAAATTCAGAGGACAAGAACCCAACGTAACACCATTTATGGTTCGCAAGGGGCTTCAATGAAATTGCGATTGAATTCTATTAAAAGAAAGAGGCGGATGCAAACCATGCATCCGCCTCTTTTCGTTTCAAAACAGATTTAAAACTTATACGCCAGGCCGGCTCCAAAGACTTCCTTAAACTGCACACGGGCATTACCTGCAGTACCGTCAGATTCAATGTACTTCACATCCTTGTCCCAGATTAAACTGGTATTCAGATTCAATGCCAATGCTTTCCATACTTTCATACTGATAAGAATCTCCCAGTTCAAGTCAATGTCTTCAACCTCTTTAAGAGCGAGGTAATTGGCGAAAACATCAAGCTTGGTAAGAAAATTTACGTTTTCAATCAGTTTGCGTTCATATTTAAATTTTATGATGGCTCCCACGTCGGTACGCATATTCTGGCCCGAATCGATGGAATAACGCAATGCATAGCGCGTATCGTACACATAAATATTCTTCATGTTAAGAGGGGAAAGAAAGAGCGATGCGTATTGATTTGGTTTATAGTCCATACCAATAGCCAGGTTAAGGTATAAAGGAGCAAAAGGCTCGGATATCACCAAATCGGGTACCGAATCGACGGTGGAATATTGATAACCTTTATCGAACTGGCTACGGGCATTGAAGACAGCTGTGTAAAACCATTTTTCACTGGCTTTATAACCCAGCTTCGAGTTAATTTCGAAAATATCGTCTGTTTTTCGCACGCTGGCTGTTCCCTGCCTCGAAATACCATAAGCCATGTCGAGGTTGTTTTCCCAGGCTATCATGTTGCGTGTATAGTTCGCAAAAAGTCCTGCACGCCCGTTGGCCGAATAGCTGTTTTCTCCCCCGGCAGCCCAATTGGTAAAATTGGCTTGAGCCATGGTTAATGTAAGCATCCCGCCGGCTTTCCAGGCAGTATCTTTCTTAGCAAGTTCTTGCGCAGAAACAGGCAATACAGTCAGAATTACTAACAATAATAACAGATTTTTCATAGAGGTGTGATTTTAAAATTTAAATTTCAATATTTAGCCTTGAAGTATAATGCCTTTGGGTCAATACACTGGTGTCTTAAACATTAAGTTGACAATTATGTTTGCCGCAGCATAAAAAAAGTAATAGCATCTGCTTTTTAAGAGTAGCAATTTAGGGAATTTAAGTAAGATGGTAATAATCTGGGATCAGCAGTTAAGAGATTGTTCCCGAATCAAATTGCTGTTTAAAATAAATTCTTGTGAGTACTTTTTTCAGCTCCCGGTTTAAAATTAGCTCTGTAATTACCTCTGCCAGCGCTTTATCGGGCATAGATTCGGCTGCGTTTCTGATTACTTTTTCAGGAATATCAATCTGATAAAGAATAGAGAGCAATTTGGTATTAGAACGGTCGAGCAACACGGATACTTCGTTTACCAATTGTGGATAAAGGTGGGTATAAGCATACTGAATGTCTTCGGGAAATTCAATCTGAAGGCCGAACAGCGAAAAATCTTTTATCACCTGAAGCGCTGTTAGCCTGATTATTTCTTCGTTATTGTAATACTTTCGTAGGTCGCTATCTTGAAGTGCCAGATTCATGTTACGAATATAGGAATTCTGAAAATCAAATGCTAATTCACTTTTCGGTATCGCCAGATGGCCAATGCATTGACCACAAGACCATACACCAGCATCAGAAATATCTCATCTTTTATATCGATAAGACTTGAGCCCTTTAATAAAACCATGCGAATTACCCTGATAAAATACCCAAGTGGGTTGAACCAGTTGATTATCTGACCCCATCGAGGCATGTTGTCGGGCGAAGTAAAAAGACCGCTCATTAGCACAAACACCATTACAAAGAAAAAAGAAATAAAAAGCACCTGCTGCTGTGTATTCGAAACAGTTGATATAAAAAGACCAATACCAAGCACTGCAAACAGGTACACGCTGGCAAACACAAACAAGGTTATCAAGCTGCCTTCAATAGGAACCTGGTAAAGCAGCTTTGCAAGTATGAGTCCAAATACCAGGTCAGACAGGCCGATAACTAAAAACGGTATCATTTTGCCTGCAATAAACTGGTATTTTCGAATAGGCGAAACATTGATCTGTTCAATGGTGCCAGTTTCTTTCTCACGCACAAGGTTCATTCCGGCCATAAACCAGCCTATAGCGGTAATGAGTATTACCAAAATGCCTGGTGCCATATAAATCTTGTAGTCAAGAAGTGGATTGTACCAAAAGTTGGTTGAAACCTTTATTGAAGAAGCCGGTTGACTCAAGAGCCCTGTAGTTTCGATTACAAGTGCTGCATTAAAATCGGCTATAATGGCCCGGCAATAAGCCAAAGACAATTCTGCCGCCATGCCGTTTACCGCATCGATAAGCAACTGCACTTCTCCGGATTGAAGGTTCTGAAATTTCTTTTCGAAACCGGAAGGAATTACCATTGCCACATCGAATTTGCTTCTTTTTATCGATTCGTCGATCTGACTCTGACTAAGTGTGCGCACCTCAATTCTGAAAAACTTGCTGGCGGAGAACTTCCGGATCAACTCAATGGAAGTTTCGCTTCCATCGCGATCGACAATCAGCATCTGTACCTCTTTTATTTCGAAAGTGGCAGCATACACGAGAATAATCATCTGAATGATAGGCATCAGTACAATAGCCCGACTCATGAATTTGTCACGGGTAATTTGGATAAATTCTTTTTGGATGAGGTAAAAGATGGTTCGCATAAAAAATCGATTTAGCCGAATGCGCTATTCAAGCCTTATTTTAAAATTTCTGACACTAATAACAATAAATGCACTCAGCATTAGAAACATTACAAAAAGGTATTTATAGATATAACCTACTCCGAGACCCTTTAGCATCACCGATTTCAAAGCCAGCAGAAACCATCGGGGGGGCATGAAAATGGATAAAATCTGTAAGACTTTGGGCATATTCTCTATCGGGAAAATAAAACCAGAAAGCAACACAGTGGGCAGCATAAGCGCAATAAGTGAAATAATCATGGCTACCTGCTGGGTTTTTGCAATGGTCGATATCATTACCCCCAGGCTTAAAGCAAGCAGAATAAAAAGAATGCAGGTGAAGAAGAGCAGCACAAGGCTGCCATTGATGGGAACTTTAAATACAAAATACCCGATAAGCAGAATGGCGATCATGTTTGCAACCGACAAGGCTAAATAGGGTGTGAGCTTACCTAAAATAATCTGAATGGGTCGCAGGGGCGAGACAAGTAATACTTCCATGGTGCCTGATTCTTTTTCCCGCGTAATGGAAATACTGGTCATGAGGGCAGAAATGAGCATGAGAATAAGTGCCATGGTGCCTGGCACAAAAAGGTAGGCCGATCTTAATTGTTCGTTGAAAACCATTCTGAACTCAGTTCTTATCACTCCAATATTGGCAGCATGGTTCCTTTTTTCGATAAAATCGTATATTACGCTGCGCGAATAGGCATCGAGCAATGAGGCCATATTCGGATCGCTGGCATCAGTAATAATTTGAAGTGAAGCAACACCTTCGCTTACAAGCCTTCGCTCAAATCCGGGCAAGAATATAACAACCTCCTTGATATTTCCCTTACGAAACTCGGTTTCAATATCATTGGTATTGTTAAGGTGTTTTTCGATAGTAAAATAACCGGTTGCAGCCAACTTGTTCACAATTTCTTGTGTCATTGCATCTTTGGACAAATCAAGCACTGCAATGCGGGCATTTTTTATTTCAGTTGAAATGACATAACCAAAAAGAAGCAGTTGAATTACCGGAATGGCAAACAAAACAACCATGGTGCGCGGATCGCGCAGCAGATGTCTGAATTCTTTTATCACAAATGCGGTAAACCGGTTCATTGCCTTACGATATTTAGAAACAAATCGTAAATGGTATCTACTTCAAATTTATTCTTTAGGGTTTGTGGCTTGTCGAGTGCCATTATTCGCCCCTGGTCCATAATCGAAATCCTGTGGCAATATTCAGCTTCATCCAGGTAATGAGTTGTTACAAAAACTGTGGTACCCTCTGCCGAGGTTTTTTGAATCAACTCCCAGAAATTCCGACGGGCAATAGGATCCACACCACTGGTGGGTTCGTCGAGAAACAAAATAGCCGGCCGGTGAAAAGTGGCTACAGCAAAGGCCAGTTTCTGCTTCCACCCAAGTGGCAGAGAAGCAATCAACTGATTGTGTTGACCCAACAAGCCAACATTCTCTAGCGCCTTTTGCATCCGCGAGGCAATATCTGAACGATTTACCCTGTAGATACCAGCATAAAACCTAAAATTTTCGGCCACAGTCAAATCTTCGTACAGCGAAAATTTCTGCGACATGTATCCGATGTTTCTTTTTATCTCTTCGGTTTGGGTAAAAACATCGAAACCCGCAACATTTACAGAACCAGAACTAGGGGTTAACAGACCACATAATATCTTAATGACTGTAGTTTTTCCGGCACCGTTAGCACCTAAAAACCCAAATATCTCTCCTTTATAAACCTCGAAACTCAAATTCTCGTTGGCCACAAAGTTTCCAAACCGCTTGTACATGTTCGCCACCGAAATAATTGTTTGCTTTTCGCTCATTACCGAATACTTTAAGCAGAAATGATTTCCTGTTCCGACATAAGGTCTATAAATATATCTTCGATTTGGGCTTGAGCTGGCTGAATAAAAATGCTTTCATGGCCTTGCTCCAAAAGGAAGGTTTCTAATTCCGCGGGAATAAACCCTTCGGTGGTGGGGGTGTAATGCACATCGCTACCAAAAGGAATTGCCGTTGCCTGACTTCTAAAACGACGCAAATCTGCCAACAATTGATAAGGCTGATTTGATTTTACCGAATAAATTGTGCGCTGGTATGCAGCTTTAATTCCTTCGGGGGTATTGATGGCCATTAACCTCCCTGCCTGTATCAGCGCAATGCGGCTGCACAATTCTGCCTCGACCATATAAGGTGTTGACACAATAATGGTAATATCGTTTTTTATTAACGACCTGAGCAAATCCCAGAATTCTTTGCGCGAAACAGCATCGACACCAGTAGTGGGTTCGTCCAGGATCAGTAACCTTGGTCGGTGAATAAGGGCGCAGGACAAGGCTAATTTTTGTTTCATTCCACCCGACAATTTACCAGCCAGCCTATCGCGAAAAGGCTCTATTTGTTCATACACTTCTTTTATCAGGTCGAAATTTTTCTTTACCGAAGTGCCATAAACTGTTGCGAAGAACTCAAGATTCTCAGCTACCGACAAATCGGTATACAAAGAAAAGCGTCCGGGCATATACCCTGTAAAAGAACGTATCTGCCGGTAATCTTTGTTTACATCGCAACCAAAAACCCTGGCTGTGCCCTTATCGGGAAGAAGCAATGAAGCAAGAATGCGAAAAAGTGTGCTTTTACCGGCTCCATCTGGTCCAATGAGCCCAAACAATTCTCCTGGCATAACTTCCAGGTTGATATCACTGAGTGCTGCGACAGGACCAAAGTTTTTACTTACATGCTTTAGCGAAATCATTAATTTATGTTTTAATTGTGCAAGGACAAATAAACCTCACCAGGCATGTTAATCTTAATTCCGCCATCATTCTTCACCCTAATTTTTATGGCATAAACAAGACTCTGCCTTTCGTGTCGGGTTTGTATGCTTTTAGGAGTAAACTCAGCGTTTGGCGATACCCATGAAACCGTTCCTGGGTAAAAGATCAATTTTTCCTTGGGCCCGTCAATAGCAACTTTTGCTTCCTTGCCAAGAAAAACCTCACTTAATTGATTGCCCGACACATAAGCTTTTATTTCGAGCTCATCGAGATTGGCAATTTTAAGAAGTGCTTTGCCCATAATCGTAATTTCACCAGCCTCGGCATACTTCGAGAGCACTGTACCAGCTATTGGGCTTTTTATTATTGACCTGGAAATTAAATCGTTCACCTGGGCAATGGCTGCATCAAAAGCCATAATTTCTGCATCGATGTTCGATAGATTGGATTGTGTTACCAGAACCTGCTTCTGAACCAGGTTAATTTGTCCTTCCACATCATCGAGTTGTCTGGCTGTCGCTGCTTTGTCCTTCAGCAGGTTTTTTATCCTTGTGTGTTCGATATCCAGCGTGGCCAGCTGCTGCTTATACACATCGACCTGAGCATAAATGGTAGTCTTTTGAGAAAGTGCTGCAAAACGCTTGGCGAGTAGTTCTTTTTTTCGAAGGCTATACTGCAGGGTATCTACTATGGCCAAAATGGAACCTGATTCGCAGGTTTCTCCTTCTTTTATCTCAAACATAAGTATACGTCCCTGAGTTTCGGATGAGACAATGACCTCCTGGCTTTCGAAATTACCATACGCATCAGGAAGTTCATTCTTGCCCTTACACCCTGCAATTAAAACAAGTACAGGCAAAAGGCACCTGAATGAATAAGCAATGAATGTGGCATATTTCATAACTATTTTTTTTATATTAATTAATGGGGATACCATAATAAAAGGCAAGCATGGCTTGCGATTCGATTAATTTTATCTGATGCTGCTCCAGAACAAACCTGGCATGTAACTCCTCATTCAGGTCGCGCAGGTAATCGGCCGGAGTTATGGCACCATGCTGCAACATCGAAGCACTGGCATTGCGAATGTTTTCCTTGTACTGCACAATCTCTTCATCACTTTTTAGCATCACCTTCAGGCTTTCAATTTCTTGCGTGCACACTTTTAATGCCAGATTGATATTCCGGTCAAAATCCTGCTCTGCAATATCGATCCTACTTTTCTGAATCGTGAGAAGCTGTTTTTCTTTTTTCGCCTGATTCCAATCGAAAAGGTTCCACCCTAATTTAACACCTACGATGTAATAATAATCCGACGTATTTTCGAACATGTTCAGGCCGGGGTAGCTATAACCTGTCTGACCAAAAGCATTCAGGCGGGGCAGATACTGCCGGTCATATAGCTTACTGGCGGCATCGAAATAATTGCGTCGTTCCTCAAATAAGCTATATTCTAACCTGTTAAGGCTATCGGGTATTTCGAGGCTTTCGGGGAGCACTATTTCCAGCTCACTTCCACTGAAACCAACAAGCATACCCAGACTTTCTTTCATTCTGATTAATGAAAGATTTGTTTCGATAATTTGTTGACCTGCTGTAAGACGCTCGGCAGCAAGGCGGCCTGATTCGCTTTCGGTAAATAGCCCTTGACGCATGCCAGACTGAAGGTTTTGCTCCTGTTGGTTTAGTACTTCAATTTTTAGTTCAAGAATACGAATTGACTTTTGAAGCAGCGCAACACCAAAAAAATATTTATTGACCAGTTCGTTTAGCTGGTAGATAGCCATCTCGCTCTCAAGGTCCTGAATCGATCCCTGAATGGTTTTTAAATCTTTCTGAAGACCAACCATGGATCCGTCGTAAATTTTCTGGTCGATGATTACACCGGCATTGTATTGAAACAAATCGAGTTCAAAAGATCCTACCCTTATGGCTTCGCTTTGGTAAGTGGCCGATCCGTATGCCCGTAGAGAAGGCATGTTGTTACTTTCGAGTTTATCCCTGCCGATTGTTGCCTCTTCTGCGTTCAAGGCAAGAAGTTTTAATTGGGGCGCATTGGCTCTTGTGAGGCGATAGCAATCCTGAAGCTCCAAAGCTTGGGATTGAGAAAAAATCGGTTGTAGAAAAACCAGAAAAAGAAACTCAAAGAGTATTAAAAATTTAATTTCTTTAAGTATTTTTCCCCTTCGAAAAAGCCTTTTACCTGGCTCAAAAAAAAGATTCTCGGCATTGCTTAGAGAATTTCCGGTAAGGTTTTTTATGGTGCGTCTCATGAGTTTAGTTTTTTATTGCGGCAAGCACAAATGCACTAATTACTTTTTTTCGCTCGGCTAAAATATCGGCATAACTGATACCCAGTTTCTCATTTAGTACAGGAGCAATCATGGGGCCAGCTGCATAGGGCATTACAACCATTCCTACAATATTTAAAAGTAAATGCACAGGGTGAACAGGTTTAATTTTGCCATCATTCACTTCGCGCTGAATCTGTGCAAAGAAGTTAATCATGGCAGGTAAGACTCCCTTCTCAAAAAAGGCTTTTATGCGAGAAGGATTCTGGCTCATTTCGTTAAGCACAAAAACCGGTAAGTATGGATTCGCAGACAAAGCCTCGGAGTACTTTTCGATAAAACTATCCAGCTTATTTAATATGGGCACATCACTGGAAAGGACCTCGCTGATACCATATGATAGATTCTTTAAAACCTCTTCGAATATGCGTTCAAAGAGCTTCTCCTTGCTTCGAAAATAATAATGGAGAAGTGCTTTGTTGATCCCAGCCTCGTCTGCAATTTCCTGCATGCGAGCGCCAGACAAGCCTTTTCGGATAAAAACAGCGCGGGCTGCCTGCAAAATTTTTTCTTCAGTTACTGAAATATTAACCATATCATTTAACTATTTGGTCAAATATAAGGCATATATAATTTTTATCCAAATGATTTAATCAATTAGTTAAATTTAAAATCGTTACTCTAAAAAAACCACTAGCAAGCGTTTTGAATTTGCGTAACGCGTGCTAATAAATATATTGCAGTTTAATAGAAAAAAGATTGAGCCCTAAAAAGAATAACTGATACAAATTCTGGAAAGATAGAAATCACCTAGTAGAATTTGACTCGAATGAATTAATAGAACAAAAAATAGAATATATACATCAAAATGCTGTTGAAGAATTGATTGTGGCAAATGCAGAAGACTATTTATACAGTAGTGCAAGAAACTATGCAGGAATGGATGGTTTATTGAACATAGAAATGATTGAGTAAGCACGCGTTACGCAAATGCTAAACGCGCGCTAGTATGCAGTAGCGGATTAGTTGCCTGTGATGGTTGGCTACTCCAATATAAAAACATTTCCGGTACCATTGCCTTTCTTTACCACCTCTGAAGGATTCCCTTTGCAATAAATATTTCCTACACCCTGAAAATCAAGTTCCAACTTACCGATGACATTGACTTCAATATTGCCTGTGCCCTGATGGGTAATTTCAAGGTTTCGAACAATAAATTCAAATGCATGGATATCACCCAGCATAATGTTGTTGAGATAGGCTTTATCGGCCTTGCCTTTTAGTTGAATCTCTCCTACTCCATCGGAATTAAGCAGAAGATGTGACAAGGCAACATTCATCGACAAAATACCTGTATTTTCCTTTGTTACCAGTAACTCGTCCTGCACAATCGGATTGGTAATATACAAAGCCGTAACCCCATTGAGTAAAATAGCGTCTAATGCAGGTGCAGTTACATAAACATTTAGCATACTAGCCTGAAAGTGATCCTTTGTGTTGGTGAAGATTTTTAAGGACCCTCCTGCGGATACCACCGATACAATTTCATGCAAATTATCGTCTGTTTTTACCTCTACGGCAAAGTTTTCTCCCTGTTGCAAATAAACTGTAAGTACTCCATCGATGTTTAGTTGATTAAAGGGTTCGACCGGGTAAGGTCGGGTGGTAATGTTCCCATTTCCTTTCAGTTCCTTTTCAATTTCGCAGCTTGAAAAAATGGAGATAGAAATTAGTAAAAACAAAAAATTCTGAAAATTACAGATTGATTTCATACCCTGTTTTTTCTATAAATGACAGGAAACAGCATGATAAGTTGCACTGCAATCAAGAATTGAAAATGAAAACGGAGGCTTGAAATAAACACTATACAGATGGCATATAGCGGGCAATCATCGCCAACAGATCTTCGCTTCTGATGGGTTTAGAAATGTAATCATCAAAACCTGCTTTGCGAAATTCCTGTTCTTCCTCTGGTCTGGCAAAAGCAGTTTGGGCAATTACAATCTGATTCGGAAACATTTCTTTTATTCTCCGGGTGGCTTCTATACCATCCATAACGGGCATCTTAATATCCATAAGAATCATCTGATAACTATTTACTGCATTCATCCTAAGGGCTTCTTCTCCATCGCAAGCCCTATCGACATTTATGCCTCTTTTTTTAAGAATTCCATTTAAATAATTAAAATTTGTCTCTTCGTCTTCTGCAACAAGTATACTCAGCGAAGAATAATCGGTTCCGGAAAGTTGCTGTGCTGGCTGGGTATTTTTAATTTGCAAATCAAAAGCCTCATCGGTGAATGGTAATTCGAGGTGAAACGAAGAACCTTTGCCAGGGGTAGAATGAACCCAGAGTCGCCCGTGAAGCATTTGGGCAAGCTTATTGGAAATGGTAAGGCCCAGTCCGGCTCCACGATAGAGCTTTTTGCCAGATTCTTCGGCTTTTCGAAACCGATTAAAAATAAGATTCAGGTTTTCCTCCGAAATGCCAATTCCGGTATCCTTAACACTAAAGGTGATTTTGCTTTGTTCACGCTTCACATCCAGAATAATACTACCTTGATTGGTGAACTTAAAGGCATTATCGAGAAGGTTATTGAGTATTTGCCGTAATCGAATTTCATCGCTTTGAATAAAAATTTCTTTGGCAAATAAATGATTTTTAAGTTCGAATTCTATTTCCGTTTTCCTTCCTACCAGAAGATGTTTCCAATTAAAATAAAGCTCGTTCATAAAGGTGTTTACTTCGAATGCATCAACCTTTACCCTAAGCTGGTTTGCTTCAATTTTCGAAAGGTCCAGGATATCATCGATAAGAATAAGCAACGATTCGCTGTTGCTGTTCACCTGCTGGATATATTCCTGCTTCTCATCAACGGTAAGAGTCTCGTCAGCCAAAAGCGATGCAAAACCAACGATGGCATTCATGGGGGTACGAATTTCGTGGCTCATGTTCGAAAGAAAGGCCATTTTCAATTGTTCAGACTCTTCGGCCTTAATTTTGGCTTGCTCCAACTCCAGGGTGCGATCCTTTACAATAGATTCGAGGTTATTTCTGTGCTCTTCGAGTTCCAGGTTCTGATGTTCAATTCTTCGATAACTTCCTTCGAGTTTTTGATTTGATTCAAGCAAACTCTGCTGCTGTTTGAGCAATTCGGCACTTTGAGTATTGATTTCTGTATTTTGTTGCTCAAGTACCCGGTTAAGCATGCGCAGTTCCTTGGTTCGCTCATCTACTGTCGATTTTAGCATCTCGCCCTGTATACGCAACGACCTCAGCCGAAAACGATATATACTTACAAGAATAAGTATAATGGTAAGTATAAGCAGCAAACGAAACAAGGGTGTCTGGTGAAAGGGAGGTGCGATGTACAAAGAAAGTGATGTGCTCGTGTCGGAAGGCATTCCCTGACGGTTCAAACCCCGTACTTCAAAAGTATACTCCCCCGGATCGAGGTTGGTGTATTTGGCAATATGACGGGTGCCTGCTTTCACCCAGTCCTTATCAAATCCAGTTAACCGATACTCGTAGGTATTGTATTCAGGCACTGTGTAGTCGAGCATTGCAAAGGCAAACGATAGAGTAGATTGATAATGTTTAAGTTCAATCCTTTTAGTGTACATCAAGGTCTTCGCAAGAGGCGATTCGGCTGCACCGGGGAGCATTTCCACGTCGAATATAAAAAACCGTGTCAATATAATTTTACCGACTTTGCTTCCTTCATCAATCTGATCTGGATAAAAAGCATTGTAGCCGTTAACCCCACCAAAACAAAGCATACCATTTTTTGTTCTGAGTGAGGCTTGCTGGTTGTATTCATAAGCCTGCAAGCCATCGAATGGAGCAAAATTTTGAATGTTTATCAAGTTAACTTCGAAAATAGTTAAACGCGACAAACCGTTGTTGGTGCCTAACCAGATATGTCCTTCTGAATCTTCGAGAATAGACTGTACGGTGTTTCCAGGCAATCCGTCATTGATGGTATAAGAGTAAAAACTGTTAGTTTCGGCATTAAAAAGGTTTAGACCCCCATCGAGGGTACCTGCAAGAATACGTTTCTGCGAATCTTCAAAAATTACTCTGATTTCGTTGCTGCTTAACTTCGATACAGAATCTTTTCGGAATGTCTCGAAATATCCATGGCGGTCTGCGGGCATTTTAAGAATTCCTTCGTGATAGGTCCCAATCCAAAGATTTTCTTCCGAATCGAGCCATATACAACTCAGGAAATTGTCGGAAAGGGAATTGGGATCATCAGGCTTCAAAGTATACCTAGTAACCCGATTACTTCGAATATCGATTTTATTTAAACCGCCGCCTAAAGTGGCAAGCCAGATTGTGTTCTCATCGGCACTAAGCTCAATGTCCCAAACATTGTTACTGCTTATTGAAGCAGGGCCGCTGTTGGCTTCAAATTGTCTGACTCCTCCGGAAAAATAATTGTATATTAAAAGACCATTGCGGTATGTTCCGATATAGATATTTCCTTTTTTGTCTGAAAGAAGGCTGGTTATAACTTTTGGTTTTGCAAGTGCTGGAATGTCGATTAAACGGTGTTTGCGTGTAAGCGGATCGTAAATATTGATACCACCTCCGTCGGTTCCAATCCATAACTTGCCCGCAGGATCTTCGCAAAAGGACAATATAGCGTTGTTGTTCAGCTCACCTTCGGAACCAAAACTGCGCACATGATTAAAGCTTTGTTTGTGCCAGTTGGTATAGGAAATACCCCCGTTGTAAGTGCCAATCCAGAGGTTCATTTCCTCATCGCGAAAAATGGAATAAATTATGTTGGAATTGATGGCATAAATATTTCCGAGATGAGGGGTATAATAACTTACCTTGCGGGTGAGCGGATCAAAGATATTGATACCTCCTCCTCCTGTGCCTATCCAAAGATTTCCCTCGCGGTCTTCCATAAAACGACGCACAATGGGGTGATTCAGATGATAGGAATCGGCCTTCCCATGATTCAAATGATAGAATTCGCCTGTTATTTTATTCATTCGAAAGGCCCCAGATTGATAAGTGCCAAACCAGTAATTCTGGTTTTTATCCTGATAAACATCCAGCACGTTAAGGCCAGCCAGGTATTGCACAGCCTTTATGGTCTTGTCGGCAAGAAATGAATCTGATTTTTCCAATTTCAGTACTCCTTTATCATAAGCAAGCCAAAGCACTGTATCGTTTGTTTTGTATAAACGCGCATCCGTAAGATCTAAAAATGGATTATTCCACTCGTCGGTAATGGAAATAGGAATATAGGTCGAGTTTTGTTTATCAAAATAAAACAATCCCTTATCGAAGGTAGATACCAATAGCATACCTGCAAAAGATACAATGCCGGTAACATTATTAAACTGGCTTCTGGTGCCTAAATCTTTATCGAGGGTAAAACTCTGGAACGAATTTGATTCGGGAATATACCTGCTTAATCCACCCTGCGAAGTGCCTATCCAAAGTATGTTGTTTTCGTCTTCGAGCAAAACATTGATTCGTCCCATGGCAACAGACTTAGGATCGTTTTCGATGTGATAGAATATCTCAAAATCATATCCATCCCATCGATTAAGTCCATTGTTGGTGCCAAACCAAAATAATCCCTGTTGGTCTTTCAAAATGCAATTTACAGTACTTTGCGACAAACCCTGTTCATGGGTCAGATGGAAGAACTTCAGCTCCGGAGTGGACCAAAGAAGGGTTTGAAAAACAATCGAAAATGCGAATACAAATGAAAACTTCATGGAAAAAAAACCTGATAACAGCTCTAATATACTAATTATGAGTGAT
Source organism: Bacteroidales bacterium (assembly GCA_035913795.1). Classification (GTDB taxonomy): domain Bacteria; phylum Bacteroidota; class Bacteroidia; order Bacteroidales; family UBA10428; genus UBA10428. Next base: position 38,353 of record JAMIIA010000151.1, on the reverse strand, counting down.
ATTTAAAACCACAAATTGAATACATTCACTTTTACCCAAAAACCCCGTTTGAGAAATAGTTATTTGCTGAAAAACTACAAAAAAAAATGGCTTGAATAAAAAACACTATACTTTACTAAACCAATTAGTTATCAGATCATTGTCTGGCTTTTCCAACTTATGAAAGTACTCGTTTTTGCATGTGTCGTAAATATAATCTTTCATTAAAACTTCTGCATTTTCAGCAACCTCTTTGATTGCCTCAAGAATATAGTTTATTTCAGCATTTGTCATTATCGGATGGAATGAAAGCCTTACCCAACCGGGCTTAAGCGATAAATCGCCGTGACTGATCTGGGAAGTTATTGCTTTTGAGGTATCGATATCAACATGCAGCAGAAAATGTCCATAGGTTCCGGCGCAGGAACAACCCCCGCGGGTTTGAATTCCATACCGATCGTTCAGGTATTTGACCACAAAATTGTAGTGCACTTTGTCGATATAGAAAGAAAAAATACTCAACCTTTCCCTGATATTATCAGCGAGTATATGCAGGTTCGGTATACCCGTCAGTGCATTCCATACTATTTCGTTGATTTCTTTTTCCCGACAACGGATATTCTCCACCCCCATTTGTTCTTTTAAGCGAATTGCCAGGGCTACTTTAATGGTTTGTAAAAAAGCGGGAGTCCCTCCATCTTCGCGCTGTTCAATGTCCGTAACATATTGATGGGCACCCCAGGGATTGGTCCACTCTACGGTTCCTCCTCCGGGGCAATCGGGTACTTTGTTTTTATACAAGCTACTGTCGAATACCAAAATACCCGTTCCGCCCGGACCACCAAGCATTTTGTGAGGCGAAAAGAAGATGGCATCGAGTTTCTGACCGGGATTTTCAGGATGCATATCGATATCGACATAGGGAGCCGAGGCTGCAAAATCGACAAAACACAAACCCAGATGCTGGTGCATGATTTCGGCAATCTGATAATAAGGAGTTGCTACTCCTGTAACATTTGAGTAGGATGTAACTGCCGCAATCTTTGTTCGTCTGCGGTAATAACGATGCAAAATTTTATGCAGTTCATCCAGGTCAACCAAACCTTCTTTGTCTGAAGGTATCACCACAACATCACCAAGTGTCTCAATCCACGAAGTTTGGTTCGAGTGATGCTCCATGTGGGTCACCAGGATCAGAGGCCTTTCTTCGGGTTTAATGTGAAGCATACGCTGGTAGCGCTCGTGAATGCGAAGTCCAAGGATGCGCTGTAGTTTATTCACCACACCGGTCATCCCCGAGTTGGACGAAATAATTACGTCGTCGGGGCCAGCATGGACGTGTTTTTTGATAGTTTGAAGTGCATATTGATAAGCTTCTGTCATCCGCTTACCAGTTACCGTGGTGCCCGTATGGGTATTGCCAATAAAGGGTCCGATATCTTGCAGCAAGCGCTGTTCAATGGGTGCATACAAACGTCCGCTGGCTGTCCAGTCGGCATAGAGTATTTTCTTATCACCATAAGGAGTGGTAAACATGGCATCGAAGCCTATTACCTGGTTTCTAAAGCTTAAAAAGTATTCTTCCAGCATGCCGAAAAATAATTACTTGGGTTTATGCCACCAATGACTTTCTCCCAGACTTATAAAAACTGTTTGACGATGGCAAGATATGTCCGGAATGCAAATCGATAAACGATCTGTTTGCTGCAATTTTTATTTTCGAGAAGAACTAGGCTTAATTTTTATTTATAATCGAAAAAGTTCGATTTCAAATTATTGGCAAAGCTATTCAAATGGCATTGGAGCTGATTCTCCTTACTGATTGATGAAGCTATAGGCAGAACAAACCATGACACCCGCTGTCTCGGTGCGTAACCTTTCCTGCCCGAGGCTTACCGGAACAAATCCTGCTGCCGCAGCAAGACCAGCCTCTTCTGGTGTAAAATCGCCCTCGGGGCCAATTAACACCAGCGATTCAGAATTTGGCGCCAGCAATTCCTTGAGATTCTGTTTATAACCCTCCTGACAATGTGAAATGTACTTTTTAGAAATATGACTCTGGCTTTTCACAAAAAGATCGTAGGAGATTTGAGGATGAATAATTGGTTTAAATGCCTTTATCGATTGCTTCATGGCAGCCACGACCACCCGTTCCAGTCTGTCGGCATTCACAGTTTTGCGTTCGCTTCGCGCACAAATAAGGGGTGTAATTTCATCGACACCAATTTCAGTGGCCTTTTCGAGAAACCACTCAAACCGGTCGATATTTTTAGTAGGCGCAATGGCTATATGCAACCAGTAATTCCGTTTGTTGTAATCGATAAAAGTTTCAACCACTTGTAGCATGCAACCCTTTGGGTTAGTATCGGCCAGTTCGGCTTTACAGAGTGTGCCATTTCCATTGCTCAAATAAACCGTTTGCCCAACCTGCATGCGAAGCACCTTGATACAATGTCGCGATTCCTCTTCGTTTAACCGATGCATATTTCCTTGCAAATCGGGCGTATAAAAAAGTTGCATAACTTCGATAATTTTAGCCAAATTTAACAAAACTAAGCCATTGAAACGAATTGGAATTATTTCCGACACGCACGGTCATCTCGACGAACCCATTTTCAGGCATTTCGAAATGTGCGATGAAATATGGCACGCCGGCGACATAGGAAATCTGGCTACCTTCGAAAGACTCGAAAAATTTAAGCCACTGCGCGCGGTGTTTGGCAATATCGATGGCCATGAAATAAGGCAGTGCTGCCCGGAAATAAATCGTTTTACCCTTGAAGGTGCAGATGTGCTTATCAAGCACATTGTGGGTTACCCGGGGCGGTATGATGCCTCGATAAAGAAAGCTCTAAGCCAGAATCCGCCTAAACTGCTCATTGCCGGACACTCACATATTCTTAAGGTAATGTTCGATAAAAAACATCAACTCTTGTTTATCAACCCCGGAGCAGCTGGCATAAGTGGATTTCATAAGGTGCGCACCCTCCTCAGGTTTACCCTCGAGAAGGGGCAATTTAAAGACCTCGAGGTTATTGAAATACAAAAATAGAAAGCTCAGTTGTGCGCTGCGCTGCCAGAATCGCAAAAACAATTCTCTACTTGTCCGACCCACTTGTTTTTAATATGTTTGAATCCTGAAAAAAAAATCTTTGTCATGGCTAAACTTGCGTTTTTTATTACTACTACCGGATGGGGCGGACTCGAAATGAATGTACTCAAAATGGCCATAGGCATGATGGATAAAGGGTATGAGGTAAGTCTAATTACCGGAAATAATTCACGGATTGGCTCAGAAGCAGAAGGTAAAATACCATCGCTCATTAAAATTCCCGTTCCCCGTAAATATTTCGATTTTATGGCTGCAAGAAAAATTGCCGTCATTTTAAAAGCCAAACAAATAGAAACCATTATAGTAAACGACAACCGCGACATAGATGTTATCTCTTGGACAAAACGTCTGTTCTTACCTCAATTAAAGGTGATATACCACCAGCAAATGCAGATTGGTATCAACAAGCGCGATTTACTGCATACTTTCCGATTCAATAGCATCAATTATTGGATCAGTCCGCTTAACTGGCTGAAAGAGGAAATCGGACGAAATACACGTTACCCCCTGAAAAGGGTGAAAATTATCCCTCTTTGTGCCGATGTGGAGCGATATACAAACAGAAAATATAGTAAAAGCGATGCCCTCGGCACCCTAAAGCTCATACCAAAAGCCCCGCTGATTGGAATTATCGGCCGTATATCGCCAAAAAAAGGACAGGGATTTGTAATTGAGGCTGTTGAAAATCTGCTTAAAAAAAATGTAGCAGTGGAATTACTTGTTTTTGGCTCGGCTACTATCAACGATGCCGAATGCCAGGCTTATGAACAAGAGATTAAACAATACGTGACCGACCATAAGCTAGCCGAAAAAATACACTTCCGCGACTTCTCAGCCGATACGGAATCTTTCTATAATGCTGTGGATATCTTCACAATTGCTTCAGAAAGTGAAACTTTTGGGATGGTAACTATCGAAGCCATGCTTTCTGAACTACCCATTATCGCAGCCGACACAGGAGGTTCGCCTGAAATTTTAAACCAGGGCGAACTAGGAAAATTGTACCGATATGGCCAGATCGAAAGCTTTTGCGAACAAGTGAATTGGATACTTCAACACCCTGATAAGTCCAAAACCATGGCAGCCAATGCCAAGGAAAAAGCCATTGTCGAATACTCTCACCTAAACGAGATGAGTCGTTTGGCAGAAGTAGTTGAGCTTGCACAAAAAAGTTAATCCCTTTTTATCCCAGGTTGGCCTCGATTTTGGCAATAGTTCCCATGCACCGGAGTCTATCTCGTTTCCATTATAAAAGACTTCAAATCTCCAGGTTCCTTTCCCCCTGGCAGCTCCATGAATAACTGACATCCATGGGTGCCCTTGCTTTTTAGTGTAAGACCAATGGAAGAATGCAGCAATTACTTCTGCGCCATAACTAACAGCCGGTTCAGTAATCACATTGGGCACCAGCAATAATCCTTTTTTCTGAATGAGCCAATTGCTCACATCAATAACATGATTGAGGCTGCCGGTGAAAGTAGCTCCCTGTTTATTGGGTTGCTAGGCCTGAATTTGTGCCGTATAGATGCTTTTTTAAAGGTGTTTTTGTAATTCTATTGTATATTTCATTCTTCCAGCTTCTCTTGCCAGCGTATATAAAAATTATCTTTCTTCCGGTCGGTCGAAATAAGTATGTTATAAGGAGTGGCTCCTTTGGGGGTTTTCATTTTCCGGTCTTTTTCCTTCATATTCATAATGGTTTCGACATAGGTGCGGTTATGCGACAGAGTTTGCATTACGCCACGTGTATAACCAAAATAATAGTAACTGCGACGGTCTAGCTGAAGGTAAAGGTCCATAATATCGCCACTGCGTACAATCCGCAATTCGAAAAAGCCTTCTACTTTTTTATTTACCTGTATGCCATTAATACTTCCCACACCAATTTCTCCGACCGATTGATAAGAATTTGTATTGTCGTCCCATACCAGATTCAAATCATTTAGCACAATGGTATGTTTCAGTTCGTTGGGTAAGAACTTCACCGTTCCAAACAGGTTAAGTTCATCGCGTATTTGATTGGCTTTTTCTTCTCCTACCCAGGCATTTGTCGATTTGACAATCAATGGACTGCTGAGGTTTACGGGGTCTAGGTTAGGAAAACTATCAAGCTCGTTACCCATCAGGTTAATCATCGATTCATCGATAAAAAAATCGATTCCCATTACCAGGTTGAGTTCGGTTTTATGCTCGCCAAGATCGTGGCTGATGTTGCCATAATTAGTCAGCTTTACCATACCCAGATCGTTTCCGAGATTTATTTTGCCTTCGCCATACAGTTCACAACGCTCGCGGTGAAAGCTAAGGTATTCTTCGCTCAGGCTAAAATCAGCGATTTTTTCTTTCGATCCGATTTTATACATCTCCCTTCCTTTATCGTAATACAGAAAGCCTTTGGGTTGAATAAGTGGGTTGTCGCTATACGATTTACGTGGTGATAAAAATGCCGGGTACACATGCACCGAATCGTAATACACCAAAAAGGAATTAAAAAGTTTGGCACCGTTCACGTCGACTGGAGCAGCATCAACCGGAATATAGATACTTTTCGGATCGATGGGCGATTCGAAGGCAAGCCAGCTGGTGTTAAGGTTCTCGCAGCCATGTTCAATGTTCACTGCTCCATCGAAGGTAAGCAACGAATCGTCGGCAAAAAGCCGCACCTTGCCTTGATATTGATACACAGGGCTTAGTTTGAAATTGGCTACCTCAAAAATCTCACCAGAGGCAATAGTACGTTGGTTGGTGTCGGATTTTACCTGGCTGAAATGAATAATCTGCACATCGTCATTCTCGTCGATGTAATCGTAGTTGGCTAGTCCTGAGTATTTTTTACGGCCAGCTACCGAGATGGTGGCAGTGTGTAATCGGTGGTATTGTGTTGTGCTGTTAGCTTTTAGCCAGGCATTTTCGAGAGTTCGAAGTCTGTAATCGGGGTTCACTGTCAACAATCCATCTTTCGGATAGATTCGGGCATCGGCAACCTCAATAAATTTCACCCCAGTAGCATTGATCAGGTTGTTTTGATAATCGTAATAGGCCAGTGGCGACACAAAGTTGAGTGAATCCTGTTTGGGGTCGGTGGAGATAAATCGAGGACCTTCCGTTTCGGTATCTTCATAGGTATAGTCGGGGGCTGTGGGAGCAGGTTGCGAACCCATTGCCATTTCTTTTTTCACCATGTCCCAGATAAAAAAATCAATGTAACTGATGTACCTGTTCTCAGGAAATGTTACGAGCGAATAACCATCGTTCGACCTGAACCAGCCTTTTTGCTGACTGAAATCTATTCGGCTGTCGACATTTTCTGTTAGCACGGTAAATCCCTCTTTTTGAAGCGACTTGAGGTAAAAATCGCTGGTATCCGCTAAAATCTCTTCTGACCGATAGGTAAACCATCCGGAATACACATCTGCACTTTTAAGTTCCATTTTGCCCCATCCGGAAAGACCTGCGGGTTCGAGCTGTAGATCGCCGACCAGGTAGGTGGAATCGTTAAACATCTTGAAATTTTCGATGGTTTTATATGCCCACATCACATCCTGGTATGGTTTCCATCTGATGTTGTTATTTGTCGAAGTGGTATGAGGGTATTGGGTGGTTGTAGTTTGTTTCACAATTTCGTAACGCTGGGCAAGCGCCAACATGGAATCGGGGAAAAAGTTAAAATCGTCTGACCAGGATGTGGAAGTAAGATACTTTACTGTTCCATTTCCCTTTAAACCCTGGTTCGATAACCATATTTGGTTTGTAAAAGTACCCTTTCCACCAAATAGAGGCAAGCCTTCTGCCGGAGTCTGATGTTGAAATCCGAGTGAATTGTCTGCCTGCAACACCAGCTTTTGTCGAATAGCCGGCAGAATGCCAGCGGAAACAAACTCTCCATCAAAAATCATCGATAAGGCAGTAAGTTTATCCAGAGAATCCATAACAAACGGATCAACTGCAAAGTAAAAATCATTGGCATCGTATACCCCCTCGTAAATCGAAGGTGCATCGAAATAAACATACGATTTCTCGCGACTTTTAAAAATGGGGTATTCAGGAAAATCTTTCCTTCCTGACTTGTTATCTGATTTATCGATTAAAAGCTCCCCGGTAAGCCCGTGAATCATCGATTTGATGGTGCTTTCCACAGCAAAACCAAAATTATCGATCGTATCGGTTTGGTAATCAAGTTTTACAGCATCAACCAGTTGCATGTTGATTTTGAACGAGTCGTAGTCAAAAAATAAGTTGCTACCAGTAAAGGTTATCAAACCGGCTTCGATGGTTCCGTCGAACTGGAAGTTGCGGTTCTCCTTCATAATAATTCGGGCATTTTTCGGAAAAATGGTTACCCGTTGCGAATCGCTTACCTGTATGCGTGGTATGCCGTTAATCATCAGGTCATAAGTACGCAAATCGAAAATGGCATTTTCTACAGGCGATTCGACTGTCGAACTGAAATTAACCACATCGTAATCGATTCTATTTACACTAGCAGCAATGTAATCGTGCAGCCGGGGTTTGATGGTTACCATGCCTGTATTGATATCGTAATAGACAAATCCGCCATACGACATGCGCATCACCAGGTGCTTCACCTGTTCTATCGACATGCGCAGGAAGTCGGCATAGTCGTCAATCAAAAAAGTTTCGCTGTTTATTTTACGCGAAAACCGTCTAATTGACAATAAAGGATGCTCCTCGTCCATGAGTTGCATGTCGAGGTAGCGGTTGTAATTGAAGAAATTAACCGATTCAAACGATGCTTTCCCTACTGTGGAGCCTCTTGGTGCGGTAAAGCGCATATAATTCTCATCGATACGCCATACCAGCTGGTCGAAGTTCATCTCAACCTGATGATAGGAGTTAGAATAGGGCCCCTGCGAGGTAAAGTTGTCGGTTTTTAGAAGAATTACTTCCCGGTTTTCGGTACGAAAATCAAAAAATAAGTCAGGATGAAAAATTGAATCCTTTTTTAATTTGATGTTGATGCTGGTGCGCTCGCTCACAATGCGGTCAGTTTTAAATCCAAAATACAAAGAAGCACATTCCACCACCAGGGTGTCATTTCTAAATAGATGAATGCGGGCCGGATTGATGCTGGTGCCTGTGCCTACCATCTTGGAACCCTGCATCGACAAGCCGCCTTCGTAATTCACCCCTTTGTATATGTTCTTTATGTTGAAGGATTTGGTGTAGGAATAAAACTTCGGAAAGGTAGCCAGCTCTGGCGAAGAGATTCGTTTCACCTGGTCGTTGAGGGTGCCCTCAATGGGTGTTTTAAAATAGCGCGCATTGGTGAAGCTTACCTTTTCAGCTGTATATTCCGACTTAGTAAGGTCGATGGTATAATCTTTTAAATTCGCAGAAACCTCTTCGGGTGAAAAACCTCCCCTCTCCCAGGTAACCAAACCTCCCTGCCCTTGCCATTCATTCATAAGTGGGTTAGCCCTTCCTTTGGTGTTGTACAATACTATGCTGTCGGTGCGGGTATAACAGATGAGGTTGGTAGCTCTGAAATCTACAAAAATTGCTTCATCTTCGATTAAAATCTGATAGTCATCGGAACTGGCCTTCCATTCCGTTGAGCTTGATTTATAGATAGAATTTCCCTGTAGTAAGTTGATTGAAAAGCTCAGATAAGATTGAATACGGGTCGGCAGGGTTTTACGGTTGTCGAGTAATAAATCCATGCTGTTCACCCAATTGGTGTAATTGGATTGCTTCAGCCCGCTGGATTTAATAGCCAGCATGCAATCCATATACAAAATAAAATGTGGAAAAGGCCGTGCTTTGCGTTCGATCATCTTCTGACTGTGCCGCACAATGTTCGATTGCTCGGCATAGGAAAACATACTGTCAACTTGCCAAGCCTTTAGAAAAGCTTCGAAGGTGGGTTTATCCTGGTCTGAAATATTCTTTAAAAATTCCTTTAGCTCGTTGGGATAATTCGCCGGATCGCCGCTAAATTTTGGATTTTGCCTCGAAAGAAAGGAAAAACCTAATAAAAACACAAAGGAAAGGGCAATAAATAGGTAGCGCATATATTGGAGCTTAATGTGTTTATCCCAAATTAATCAGTAGGAGACATTTTTTTTGCCGCACTATTTGATTTAGGTGGGGTTAACCCCGTCCTGATTTTATGCATCGGGATAGAAATTGTTTAAAGAAATGTTCAAATTTCTGAATTACAATTTCTTACATCGATTAAGCATTCTTACTGCTGAATCTGGGTTAATACATGTGAAAATACTGATAATTGACGAAAGACGAAAACTGATTTATAACAATCCAACCATCTCGTGATTATACCGGCATGGTGGGTGGGTCGAGCGAAATGAGTCAATAAAATGAAAAGGGGAATAATCCTGGGAGAGATTACTTGAACGTGTTTTTTTGCTGAAAACCATTTATTTCACAAACTCGAGCATCTGCCAGTTGCCTAATGATTGATGGTTGATTGGTGTAAGGCTCAGGTCGGCAAAGGTGGCTTCGATTATTTCCACATCCTCGGCCAAAAATCCGCTAACTAGCAGATGTCCGCAATCATTCAGAGCCCGTACATAATTGACCGACTGTTCAATTAAAATATTTCTGTTGATGTTAGCCAAAATAATATCAAACTCTTTTACAGGAATGTCTTTAGCACCTCCAAGAATAACTTCAACTTTTACGGTATTAACTTCAATATTCTCCAGCGCATTTTCATAGGCCCACTTATCGTTGTCGATGGCTACTACTTCTTCGGCCCCGCGCATAGCTGCAAGTATCGCCAGTACCGCAGTTCCACAACCCATATCGAGCAATCGCTTTCCGGCCAGATCCATATTTAAAATAGCAGAAAGCATCAGGCTGGTTGTTTCGTGATGCCCTGTGCCAAAGGCCATTTTGGGTGAAAGGGTAATCACATATTCCATGTTCCTGAATTGCTCATGAAATGGTGCTCGTATAGCACAACGGTGGTCGACTATTACCGGCTTGAAATTTTTCTCCCACTCTTCGTTCCAGTTCTTTTCCTCTAGCGGCTCTTCATGAAGGATTTTAGCATGCAGAGGGTCTTTTACCCCGGCAAGCGATACTTCGAGCAGATTCCTGTCGTATTGAAGGGAATGAATGTATCCTACAGCGCCTTCCGATGTCTCGGTAATACCTTCGAAACCAAGTGAATCGAGAATGGCTACAAGAATTTCTTGTTTCTCGGTATTTGGGTCGCTGATCTCTATGGTAACGGCTGTGTATTTCATAGTTTAAAAGTTACGAAATTATTAACAAAAACGAGCATATTTATTACAAAAAAAGCGGCTGGAATTCCAACCGCTCTTCAAAATATTTTAGGGCAAAAAAAATACCTCGGAACGAATAAATCCCATACGTTTCTCTATGGGGTTCAGTTCGACTTAAAAATTTTTATACGCCTTCAGCTTATAAAATTATACTCTCACTTACTAAAAAGCATTGACAATACCTAAAAACTCGTCGGCTTTGAGCGAGGCTCCACCAATCAGGCCACCGTCTACATCAGGGTTAGCGAATAATTCAGGTGCATTTGAGGCTTTGCAGCTTCCGCCATAAAGCACGGAAGTATCGTTTGCCACAGCCTGTCCGTATTGGGCGCTTATGGCTTCGCGAATGGCTTTGTGCATTTCCTGGGCCTGGTCTGAGCTGGCAGTTTTACCTGTGCCAATGGCCCAAATCGGTTCGTAGGCAATCACGATTTTCCGGAAGTCGGTTTCAGACAATTGAAAAACAGTTTCTTTCAATTGGTTAATCACATAGGCGTTTTGCTTACCGCTCTCGCGAATATCCAGAGCCTCGCCACAGCAATAAATGGGGGTTAAACCATTGGCAAGAGCCAGAGCAACTTTTTTATTCAAAATCGTGCTGGTTTCGCCATAATACTCGCGACGCTCGCTATGCCCCAGTATTACATATCCTACTCCGACAGATTTTATCATCTGGGCCGATACTTCACCTGTGTATGCACCCGAAGCTTCGGCAGCACAGTTCTGCGCTGACACAGCCACGTTTTTAGTGATTTTTACTACTTCGGTAAGGTGAGTAAAGGGTGTACCCAGCACTACCACAACATTTTTATTGCCCTTTTCAGTGTAAAGCTTTTCTACTTCGGTGGCAAGTTGAATACCTTCCTGAATTGTGGTATTGCATTTCCAGTTTCCAGCTACTATTTTTTTTCTCATTTTTTATAAAGTGTTGTATGATTAATTTCAGGCTTGCGAAATTACAGCCGAATGAGTTAGAAAGCAAATATTTGTATGGCCTGCAACCAAAATATTAGGCCGCAAGCCATATAAAATTTACAAACAATCCCAGCTATTGTTTCTCTATCCTCACTAAAAGCAATAGCACAGTAACCAACGAAAGTAGCGAAAGCAAAGAAACCCTGATGGTTTTACTGCGTTTGGCTTGTTGTAACTCTTTTATGGAGGTAGAAAGTGTGTTTTTTGCTAAGCTCTGAGCATCTGGCAGGTTGTGGTAATGCCACTTATTAAGAATTACCCCGTCTTTTAACAAAACCAGGCCGGGATTGGACCGAATAATGGTCTTCAGCGTAATCTCGTCGGTTAAGTGGAAATTGTAATTAAACTTATAAGTGGCTTTCAGGGTTTGCAGGGTGCTGCCAGTTGTTGCCGACATTCCATAAACCTCGATTCCATTAGATTTAAGCTTTGCAGCGAATGCATTAATATCCCGAAGGGCCTTTTCGTTGGCTTTATTGAGGTTATGGGCTATTACCAGCAACACATAATTGGGATGGTGTAGAACAGAATCAGTGATATCCTGACCGTCGGGAGTAACAATGGAAAAATCGTGGATGGGTGGTTGATAGCCCTTTTTTATCAGGGTAGATTTGCGGTCGACATATTTCCAGTTTGTATCGGAGTAAGGAATATTTTCAACCATAAACTCCTGCTTTTTTCCTCCTTTTTCATAGATAAATATATTTTCATACTCATCTCTGGCTGCACCTTCTGGTATTTCCATTGCCGAAGGAATGTGCGTTCCGATTTTATAAGGCCTGAAATCAATGGCAGGCAGATTTCTGTAATTGTAAACCGAGATAAAGATGCTTGTCAACACAAATACAAGTATAATGCCCCATTCGCCAGCAAGCGAGGTAATTGGCCTAAATCGTTTCCGGTTGAAAAAGATTACAAGAGTTGGAACTATAAAAACAATATTTTTCCAAAAAGTTTGCCAATTGGTAAGCACCAGTGCATCGCCAAAACACCCGCAGTCGGTTACCGGGTTGGTAAGAGCAACAATGAGGGTAAGAAGTGTAAAGAAAGACATGAACACCAATAAAATCGATGCGGTGTAACGCATCACCACGCCAATAAGCAGGTTGAGGCCAATAACCAGCTCGGCGGTGCTTAAAAATACCGCCAGAAAAAGGGCAATGGGAGAAAGGAATCCCATGCCAAAAGCTTCAAAATAATCAGAAAATTTATAGGTTGAACCAAGCGGATCGATGGCCTTTACAAATCCTGAGAAAATAAACAAGATTGCAATAATAATTCGAGAAAAGTTTCTGATAGCCTTCATAGCCTAATGGGATTACAATGTGTTTATGGTTAGTTGTATTGTTTTGTCTGATCCAAAGCCTGATCGATCTGTACTCTGATTTTCGAAAAAACATCCTGTGGTTTGAGCATATCGCTGGCATTATCGATGCAGTTTATTTCTAGAAAATCGGAGTTTTCCTTAATCTGCCAGAGATACACTTCGCGCACCATTTTTTGAAATTCGAGGTCAGCTTCATGTATGTCCTGATTACCCAGCAGATAATCGCGGTCGCTGCCCTTTCGTTTGTTTAAAAGACTGTTGCGGGTAAATTCGAAAGGCACTTTTAAGAATAGGTTTAAATCCGGAATAGGTATTTTGTAATGATTGTATTCCAGGTTCTTTATCCATACTGCAAGTTTCTTACGTTCAGCTTGCTCTGCAAGTTTGGCGCACTGAAATGCAATGTTCGAATAAAGGTACCTGTCGGCTATCACCGCATAACCCTGATTTAACCAACTCCTTATCATCTCCGAGGCATCTTGCCTGTCGCCTGCATAAAGCATGGCCACAACATAGGGGTCAACTTTGTCGATAGCTCCCAGTTCGCCCCTTAAAAACCGTGAAATTAGCTCACCAAAAAAAGGTGCATCGGTACGGGGGAAATGAAGAAACTTCGATTTGATCTTTTTTGCCTTAAAATACTCCTCTACCAGATTAAGTTGCGTAGTTTTTCCTGATCCATCGAGCCCCTCGATCACAATAAATTTCATGCTTCAGTTTGAAAGGTTTGCGAATAAATCGATATCTATAAGCCTTTTACTATTTTTACACTCATTAAAATTGACATGGCTAAAGATACATTTTTTTATAAAAAACGCACAATCCGCTGCAACAGCAGGATTATTGAGTTGGATAAACCCCTGATAATGGGGATACTCAATCTTACTCCCGATTCGTTCTACGATGGAGGTAAATACACCGAGCCGGAGAGTTTACGCAAGCAACTCGACAAAATTATTCTCGAGGGGGCTGATATTATAGATGTCGGAGGTTATTCTTCGCGACCGGGAGCCACTGATGTATCGCAAAACGAAGAACTTAGCCGCATAGAACCTGCACTTGAACTAATCCGCACCAACTATCCAGATGCCATTATCTCCATCGATACATTCCGTGCTGGGGTAGCTGCCCGTGCAATAGAACAATATCAGGTTGATATCATTAACGACATAACAGCCGGAATAATCGAACCTGAAATACTCGATGTAGTGGCCGGAAAACAAGTGGCCTATATTGCCATGCACATGCAGGGTACACCGCATAATATGCAGCAGATACCGCAATACGAACATGTGGTAAGGGATTTAATTGATTTCTTTTCGTGCCGATTGGCTGTGCTTCAGCAAAAGAAGATAAACGATATTATCATCGATCCGGGTTTTGGGTTTGGAAAAACCCTCGATCAGAATTACCAGCTTCTTGCAGGACTTGATAGCTTTCGGATATTTGAGTTTCCGGTTTTGGCAGGTCTTTCGCGAAAATCGATGATTTACAAACATCTTGGTACAGTGCCTGAAGAGGCGCTTTCCGGCACCATTGCTCTGAACCTGGCAGCCTTGCAAAAAGGTGCTTCTATCCTGAGGGTGCACGATGTGAAAGAGGCAAGACACACCATTGATATTTATGAAAAATTAAAGCTCGAGTCGGAAAAAAGCATTAATTTGCTCACATCCTTATAAAAATAAGTGTTCTGTAAAACCTCTTAGACACCCTTCATGCTTCTATTCATCAACATACGCACCATCGATATTGTCGATATTCTACTGGTGGCCTTTATCATGTACCAGGTATATTACCTGATCAGGGGTACAGTGGCCTTTAGTATTTTTATAGGGGTACTGTTTATTCTTTTTCTGTATTTTTTTGTCGACCTGCTGCAAATGAAACTCCTGTCCACCATCCTTGGTACTCTTATTGGAGGAGGGGCTATTGCCGTTATTATACTCTTTCAGCAGGAATTACGACGCTTTCTGGTGTATTTAGGCACACGTTATTTTCCGCAGGGAAGGTTTTCGCTCACCCATATTCTGCACAGGCAAATGCATCCCAGTAACGAATTTGAATTGGCCTCTATTCAGAAAGCCTGCCTGAATATGTCGCGCAGCAGAACTGGGGCGCTGATAGTGCTTGCCCGAAGTTCGTCCTTAGAATTATTTGTAGAAACCGGAGATATTATCAATGCTCAGATATCGAGCAGATTGATAGAAAGTATTTTTATGAAAAACGGGCCACTGCACGATGGCGCTATTATTATTGCCAACAACAAAATTGCTGCTGCCCGGTGCATCCTCCCTTTTACCAATAAAACGGAGCTTTCGCCCGTGTATGGCATGAGGCACCGTGCAGGGCTTGGCATAAGCGAAAATACCGATGCCTTGGTAATTATTGTTTCAGAGGAACGAGGAAAAATATCGATTGCCGAGCATGGGCAACTTCTTCCGGCAATAAAAGAAGATGAACTGCTTGATATTCTGGCTACCAAATTTGCCCCGACACCTGTCCAGACTGCCTAGTAATTCATACGTTTAACCTTTTCTCGCCACTGAACCCCCGAAATTCTTCACTCTATCCTTCAAAATCCCAAAAAAAATGCAGCCAGATTAACTCTGACTGCATTGGAATATTCTTGATTTATTTCTTATCGATGCCTGCGGCGGATAATCTTAGCCCTCGACTCTTCGCGGTTTAAAAGCCTTTCTATGTTCTTCTGATGTGTCATCAGCAAAACCAGCGAAACAATCATGGAGAAAATCACCAGTGAAAGAGCGGTAGTATGAAACACAAAAATATTTAAAATAGGAAAAGCAATACCCGCAGCCATAGAACTAAGCGATACATAGCGTGTAGTAAAAAATACGACTACAAAAATGCCTATACAAATAAGTGTTACCTGAGGTTGTATGGCAAGTAATAAACCTAATAGGGTAGCGACACCTTTTCCACCCTTGAAACCAACATAAACCGGAAAAATATGACCCAGCACACTCGCAGCCCCAAGTAAGAGTTGTAGATTAATAAAAGAAATGCTTCCGGGAACTACATCGTCAGGAATATAGGCTAAACTCACTGCAAGATAGCCTTTCAGAATGTCTATCAGAAAAACTGGCAACCCAGCTTTCCATCCGAGCACTCTCACAGTATTGGAGAAACCGGCATTACCACTGCCATGCTCACGAACATCGGTGTTGTAAAACCTTCTACCAATCCATACCGAAGAAGGAATTGAGCCCAATAGGTAGGCCACTAAAACCAATAACAACTTAAAAATCAATGACATAATAAGTTTTTTCGTTTATTAGTGCGTACAAATATAATTAAAAAATAATAAAAGCAAGTTTTACTGATTATCTGCGTGTTACACAAAGCATCTTTCTGGCAAACTTTGTAAACATTATACACTACAAGAGCGATATTGTGCGATACTATTAGATTCAAATAAAAATGAATGTAAAAGCAGCATATACGCCAAGGATTTAAAAAAGGTTATTACGGATTGAAATCCATTCACAAAAAAATGATCTTTTTTTCAGACATCTAGATCGGGTTTCTTTTAAGCAAGCCCATACCAGAGCAAAAAAAATAATTTCATAAATTATTTAAAAATATTTACTGGGCTCTTTTTAAACGAAAAAAGGTCTGTTTTCAGACAAAAACAGACCCTGGTAGCGTTACTCATTAAATTATTGTAGCTGAGGACCAGCCTTCACAAGCGCCTTTCCTTCTTCGTTATCGGTATACTTAACAAAGTTTTTTATGAAGCGTGAGGCCAGTTCTTTGGCCCTTTCTTCCCAATCGGATGCACGGGTATAAGTATCGCGCGGATCGAGGATTTTACTATCCACACCAGGCAGTTCTGTGGGCACTTCAAGATTAAATATGGGAATTACTTTGGTTTTTGCTTTCTCAATACTTCCGTTAAGAATTGCATCGATAATGCTGCGGGTATCTTTTATGGAAATACGCTTTCCGGTGCCATTCCAACCAGTGTTTACCAGGTAGGCCTCAGCTCCGTGTTGTTGCATCTTTTTTACAAGCTCCTTGCCATATTTGGTGGGGTGTAACGAAAGAAAAGCCTCGCCGAAACAAGCCGAGAAGGTAGGTTGGGGTTGTGTAATGCCAAGTTCTGTACCTGCCAGCTTTGCAGTAAATCCAGACAGAAAATGATACTTGGTTTGCTCAAGGGTTAACTTCGAAACAGGAGGTAGTACCCCAAATGCATCGGCACTTAAAAAAATAACTTTGTTCGCATGGCCCGCCTTCGATACAGGCATTACGATATTATCGATATGGTAAATCGGGTACGAAACGCGTGTATTTTCAGTTAATGACCCGTCGGCAAAATCTATTTTTCCATTTTTATCAACCGTAACATTTTCAAGCAGTGCATCGCGACGAATGGCCCTGAAAATATCAGGCTCTGCATCTTTATCAAGGTTAATTGTTTTGGCATAACACCCTCCTTCAAAATTAAATATACCCTCATCATCCCAGCCATGCTCATCATCGCCAATTAGTTCGCGATGCGGATCGGTGGAGAGAGTAGTCTTTCCGGTGCCTGATAAGCCAAAGAAGATTGCCACATCTCCCTTTTTGCCTTTATTGGCAGAACAATGCATCGAAGCCATTCCGTTGAGAGGGAGAAAATAGTTCATCATGGCAAAAATGCCTTTTTTCATTTCGCCACCATACCATGTTCCACCAATAACCTGCATGCGCTCGGTAAGGTTAAATACAGTGTATACTTCTGAGTGCATGCCATGCTCCTTAAACCGGGTGTTGGTAGTTTTTGATGCATTGAGTACAATAAAATCAGGCTTCCCAAAATTATTCAATTCTTCTTTGGTTGGCCTGATAAACATATTGGCCACAAAATGGGCCTGCCAGGCCACTTCCATGATAAAGCGCACTTTTATTCTACTATCGGAATTGGCGCCACAAAAAGCATCTACCACAAAGAGCTTTTTACCCGAAAGCTGCTTCGCTGAAGTCTCTTTCAATTCTTGCCATACCTCTTTCGATAAGGGTTTATTGTCGTTGGGCGATAGCGAATTGGTCCACCAGATGGTATCTCTTGTGGTATCGTCCATCACAATGTACTTATCTTTTGGGGAGCGACCGGTAAATACGCCAGTCATTACGTTAATTGCTCCAAAATCAGTAAGATAACCCTTTTCGTATCCTTCTAATCCGGGTTTTATCTCTTCGCTATAAAGCAGATCAAATGAAGGGTTATGCACTACTTCTGAAACATTCTTTATTCCGTAGGCCTCAAGGTCTTTGGGTGTGAGCATATTGCTAATTATTTAGGTTAGAACGTAACAACCTTAATCCAATCAATTACGTGAAATTTAACGGGGTTTCAAAATATTTTACCGGTCACGGGATAAAATCCCTTACTATTTAGATTGAATTAATAGAAGGTTTTTCCAAAACCATATCTATTGAGCTGTTACTTTTTAGCTTAATGCCTATTGAATAATTTGTCTTAATCAAGCAGATGAATAACCAAACCACTTCGAAGTTTAGGTTCGAACCAGGTTGTTTTGGGTGGCATGATGTTACCCGAATCGGCAATATCAATAAGTTGCTTCATGCTTACCGGATATAACGCAAAGGCTACTTTCATTTCGCCACTATCAACCCTTTCTTGCAGAGCCTTTAATCCCCGGATGCCGCCTACAAAATCGATTCGGGTCGAATTTCTTAGATCCCGGATACCCAATATCGGATCGAGTATCATTTTAGAAAGCAAGGTAACATCCAAACAGTCGATTACATCCATATCGTTATAACTACCATCAAGGGCTTGAAGAGAATACCAGTTTTCTTCGATATACATAGCCATTTCGTGTAAACGAGCAGGTTTATATAATTCCGAACCCTTTTTATCAATTCTAAATCCAGCGGTAAGTGAATGAATAAATTCCTGTGTAGAAAGCCCATTCAGATCCTTAACCAAACGATTGTAATCGATTATATTCAGCTGGTTATCGGGGAAGTGCACTGCCAAGAAAAAATTATACGCCTCCTGGCCTGTATGATTGGGGTTGGATGCTCTTCGCTCAGCTCCAATGCGCGCTGCAGCGGCGGTACGGTGATGTCCGTCGGCCACATAGGTCGATGGCACTTTCTCGCGAAACAAGCGTTCGATTTCCTTATTTTTACTTTCATCGTCGATTACCCATAACTGATGCCCAAAGCCATCTTCTGCCACAAAACTATATTCGGCTTTCTGTTTAAAAACAACATCGGCTACTATAGCATCAATTTCTGATACTGCTTTGTAGGAAAAAAATACCGGTTCCACGTTGGCTTTCAGGTGTCGGGTCAGGATCATGCGGTCCTCCTCTTTGTCGGGTCTGGTAAGCTCGTGTTTCTTTATCACTCCCCTCTCATAATCCTCGCAACTGGCACAACCCACAATGCCAAACTGTGTATGGCTGCCCATGGTTTGTGCATAGATATAGAATTTAGGTTCCGGATCAGACACCAACCAGCCATTCGTGATAAATCGGTTAAAATTCGACACTGATTTTTTATATACTTCATCGGAGTGAATATCGGTTCCGGTTGGACAATCAATCTCAGCCCTTGTTACATGTAAAAGTGAACAATCTTTGCCTTTTGCCATGGCAGCAGCCTCGGAACTGTTCATTACATCATAGGGAAGACAGGCAAGGTCAGCTGCAATCTTTGCCGGCGGACGCAATCCTTTAAATGGTTTTACTATAGCCATAAAACAAATTTAATGTAGGTTGAAGTAAATACAAAGTAACCGGTTTTAAGCTGAAAAAAAAACAAGCCCGGGAATATGACTAATAGGTTGTCATATTTACCGGGCAAAGATACTATCTGGCTTAAAAAGCAAAAACAATATTCTGCTGCTTACCTATTGACCTTATAGGTGGTATCGCCATTTTCAATAAATGACACTATTTGCCTGGCCGCAGCAAGCCCTGCATTGATATTGGCCTCTTCGGTTTGAGCACCCATCTTTTTTGGAGTGGCAAAAAAGCGACCCTGATAGTTAGCTTCAAGCTCGGCTTTGCAATCGGGAGCTACATCGGTAACATACCTGAAATCTTTCCGGTCGGCAAACATGCGCAACAAGTCTGCTTCATTCACAATCTCCTTGCGGGCAGTGTTAAGCAGGGTGGCTCCTTCTGGCATCAACGAAAGAAGATCGGAATCGATAAATCCTTTTGTTTTATCAGTAGCTGGAAGGTTTACAGCAATGTATTGGCACTTTCGGTATAAGTCAGATACATTCTCTTCGCAAACAACACCATCATTTTCGATAATTACCCGATCAACAAATGGATCGTGTGCATACACTTTCATGCCAAGGCCCTTTCCAATCTGGGCCATAATTTTTCCGATATGTCCATAGGCATGCAAACCCAATTTTTTGCTGCGCAATTCTGTTCCGGAACTACCGTTAAACGCGCTTCGGTTTAAATAAATGAGCATGCCCATGCCTAGCTCTGCTACTGCATTGGAGTTTTGTCCGGGGGTGTTCATTACCACAACATTTTTTGCTGTGGCTGCCGCCAAATCGATGTTGTCGTAACCCGCACCGGCACGCACAACAATTTTAAGCTTTGAAGCGGAAGCTATCACCTCTTTATCGATAATATCGCTTCTGAGGATAATGGCATCTACATCTTTTACAGCGGCTAATAACTCCTCTTTCGATTTGTATTTCTCAAGCAATACCAGTTCAAAACCAGCATCGCTGCAAATTTCCTTTATGCCGTCCACAGCTATGGCTGCAAAAGGTTTATCGGTTGCTAAAAGTACTTTTGTCATTACTTGCCTGTTATTAGGTTTATAATTTGGCTTCAAACTCTTTCATGGCATCTACCAACACCTGCACGCTGCTGATAGGCATTGCATTGTAGATGGATGCCCTGAAGCCTCCAACAGAACGATGGCCTTTAATACCATCAATACCTTTGGAAGTGGCAAGCGCAAGGAAATCGGCCTCTTTCTCGGTGTATTCGGGCGCCATTACAAAGGTTACATTCATTATCGAACGATCTTCTGCGTTTGGAACTGTGGAAGCAAACAATTTATTCCGATCAATTTCGTCGTAAAGCAGATTAGCCTTGGCCAGATTCCGCTTATAGGCTGCCGGAAGACCACCTTCATTTTTAAGCCATCGGAGGTTCAGCATCGAGGAGTAGACAGGCAGGCATGATGGGGTATTAAACATCGATCCCTGGTCGATATGTGTTTTGTAGTTAAGCATGGTTGGTATTGAGCGGGTTACCTTGCCCAATACATCGTTACGGACAATGGCCAGTGCTACCCCAGCTGGTCCAATGTTTTTTTGTGCTCCGGCATATAAGATGGCATATTTCGAAATATCGAACGGACGACTCATAATGTCAGACGAAGCGTCTGCTACTAGTGGAATTGCCACATCGATATCTTTCTTAATTTCAGTACCAAATATGGTGTTGTTGGTGGTAATGTGAAAATAGTCGGCATCGGCCGGCACCACGTAGTTCTTAGGAATGTAGTTATAGGTTTTATCTTTCGAGGAAGCAACCACTTCTACCTCACCAAATAATTTTGCTTCTTTTATTGCTTTCGAGGCCCATTCTCCGGTATCGAGATAGGCTGCCTTTTTGTTAAGCAAGTTATAAGGCACCATGCAAAATTGCAGGCTTGCACCACCGTGAAGAAACACGACCGAATGGCTTTGTGGTACATCAAGCAGTTCGCGCACGAGGTTTACGGCCTCATCCATAATAGCAATAAACTCTTTCGATCGGTGCGACACTTCCAGAATGGAAAGCCCACTGCCGTTGAGGTTTAATACGCCTTTAGCTGTTTCCTGAATAGCATACTCGGAAAGGATGGATGGCCCTGCATTAAAATTGTGTTTCTTCATAAAGATTTGTTTTAATTGTTAACTCATTAACAACTTGTAATTGGAGTGGTAAAGTTATAAAATAATTAGGGCGAACAATGTTATTTGAATAACAATATCGACATAAAAGTTACAAACAGTTTGTAAACAGAATTACAGCCGCGAAACCTCTACAATATAGTTTTCTTTTAATGCAGGAATAAGGCGCGTAATATCAGGTGTATGGCAATATTCAATCACATCATCGAGGCCATTTTTGGCCAATCGGTGGCGTTGTGCACACTTACCGATGTAGGCCATAAGGTCTTTGCTCGCCAACCCCCATAAATCGATGGCAGCCTGAGTCGAATCGCAATCGGTATAATAGTTGGGGTGCTGCAGCATAACTTTGGCCAAAGAGCCGGCAAATAAACTGTCTTCGATATTGAATTTACTTTTCCACCCTGCGCACAGAATGATAAGGTCGCGATTTTCTTTTATTATATAATCGGCTATGGCCTGCTGATTTAGATAGGAACCAATTAACACGCGGTAACTGTGACTAGCCATCATAATGCAGCGTGTGCCATTGGTGGTACTGTAAACTATATCTTTTCCTTTTACTCTATCGGGCGTAAAATTATAGGGCGAATTACCAAAATCGGCAAATTCGCGCACAATGCCATCACGCTCAGCAGCCACCATGTAACCCAGGTCTTTTAGTTCCTGAGCTTCTTCGAGTGTAGAAACCGGCATAATTCGGTCAACCCCATTCATAAAAGCAGTGACAATAGCCGAAGTAGCGCGCAGAATATCGACTACCACCACTATAGCCGAATCTTTTTTAAATACTTCGTAAGAAGCAGGTGTAAAACAAACTTCAATATTTCTTTTTTGAGACATGAGATAGGAATAATTAAATGAATGGAAGCCGCACAACCATTGCTTCAAGATTTTTATTACGCACCTGCACAAACACTGAATTGCCAATACCTGCCTGGTCGCTGGCGATATAGGCCATACCAATTCCTTTTTCAAGAATGGGTGACATGGTACCTGAAGTAACTACCCCGATTGATTGACCGCTTTTATCCACTATGGTATAACCATGGCGGGGAATTCCGCGGTCGATTAACTCAATACCAACAAGTTTACGGGAGACACCTTCTTTCTTTTGTTTTACTAATAACTCACGATCGATAAAATTTTTATTCTCTGAAAATTTTACAATCCATCCAAGACCCGCTTCGATGGGCGAAGTGGTGTCGTCTATGTCGTTTCCGTAAAGACAGTATCCCATTTCGAGCCTTAGGGTGTCGCGGGCAGCTAATCCTGCAGGTTTCAGACCATATTGTTGTCCGGCAGCCATAAGGGCCTCCCAGATTTTAACTGCATCGGCATTGTAGCAATACAGCTCGTACCCTCCTGCCCCGGTATAACCTGTTGCAGAAATAATTACTTCTCCTGAACCTGCTACTGGGCCTACCAAAAAATGAAAACTATCTATGCTATCGAGCTTGCAACTGGTGAGTGTTTGTAATATCTGCCTGGCCATAGGGCCTTGCAAAGCTATCAGCGATATCTGGTCGGAAGCATTCTCCAGCACGGCCCCAAAATCGTTGTGCTGATTCATCCAGTTCCAGTCTTTCTCAAGATTGGAAGCATTGACCACCGCCATGTATTTCTCCGATTCGAAACGGTAAATGATCAAATCGTCCACAATGCCTCCATTTCCGTTGGGCATGCATGTATATTGAGCCTGACCCAAAGCCAGTTTCGAGACATCGTTGGTGGTAATTTTTTGAAGCAGAGGTAATGCACCCGGACCTTTGATCCAGAATTCGCCCATGTGCGATACATCAAAAATACCGGCAGCATCGCGCACGGCCATGTGTTCTTTAATTACCCCCGAATATTCAAGGGGCATGTAATACCCGGCAAAGGGAGTCATTTTTGCTCCCAGCTGCTCGTGCTGTTTGGTTAACATGGTATACTTCATAATACTTCCTCGATTTTGCATGAATACTTTATCAAAACAAACAAATGTAAACAATTGAAAAAAACATGGTCCTGACTTTTCACATGCCAAAAAAAGCCTTAGTATTTACCTATAGCTTAGCCAGACACCTGAAATGGCATCAAAAGTAGATTGTTTTTACGAAAGTCAAAGGGTAATGTGAAAAAGACTTTTTACTTCGACACCTGCATTTTGGCCAGTAAATTGGGATACAATTCATCACGTACCCATTTAAAATCAGGATAAGCTTGCAGCAGTAATTGGTAATGCTCGCTTGCCTTCTGGGTTTGGTCCGTTTCGGTTAAAATAATACCTATGCGGGCTTGTAGTTGAAGATATTGCCAATTGTTTTGATGCTGTTGACTGCTCTTCATAAGTGAAATTGCCTTTTTAAACAGATTGAGAGTTTTTAACTTATCGCCACCGAAACTGGCAGGCATAAAATAATAGGCATTTCCTTTTTCTATTAAACCTTGTATGTTGTCCGGGTCTGCTTCCAGCGATTGGTTAATGTATTTCATGCTACGAGGACCGAGGTATACAGTTTTAACCGAATTCATTGTAATCTCGAATCCAAGCCAGGCACCCCTATAGGCCAGTATCGTAGCATTCTCGTGATATTTCCCGCTCAGCTGTTCAAGAAGTTCGCTTCCTTTATCGAGATAAACTTCTGCCTGCTCAGGCTTATTTTCGGCTAACAACCAACCAATGTAACCGTAATAGCTATTGATAAGTAGCAGTTGGTTGCTAAAAGTATTTTTCGATTTTGACAACTCCTGGCTTTTAATCGTGCTTAACCACAAATCGCGGTCTTTCGAGAGGTAAGCCTTGAATAATTCGCTATTGTAATCGGTCTGCCCAGAGGCTAGAATAGCACAGAAATAAAAAAAAACAATTAAAAGTGAATTATGGTATTTTATTTTTTTCATTGCCTGAATTTTATTCCCCTGCCATGGTGGCAAAGACAATGGAAGATAGAAATACGATTTGAATCAGAAAGAGAATTCTGGCAAAATTATTCTTTGTGTCGACCTGAAAGAATACAAGTAAGATTTGAAAAACCAATGAAGTAAAAAACCAGCCCACGAAGTTTTGCAAAGGCGGATAAGGTGTATTAAAAGACCACATTTGCATAGCAGGCGCAGCAAGCTCCAGAATTAAATCGTATAGCACCATAAGCAAAGTGGCACCCAAAATAATGACCCACTTTTTTTGACTGAATTTTACCATCACAGCATTGGAACAATACACCAGCAGCATCCAGTTAATTCCAATGAGTAAGGGTACATCAGCAAGTTTTACACCCAGCGATTGGTGATAAGTGTAGGTGCCAAAAAGAACTCCGGTGCGCACACCGATAATCTCCACAATTATTCCCAAAACAGGTATAAGCAAAAATACCATCCAGGAAACTTTTGTGTGTTTCTGATGTGTATAGAGGATTGCAAAAAATGCTAACAAAAGGGAAAAAGAAACGCTAAGAAAGAACAATGGTCGTAAAAAAGGGACCACATACAAGCTAATTCCAACCAAATAAAAGAAGATAAACGTGTATGGCAGACCCTTGTAACTAAGCAGGAATAATATTTTTTTCATCAGGCTACAGGAATTTCAGAATCGACAATGCGGGCACTGGCAATACAGAGTGGTATTCCACCACCCGGATGCACACTGCCACCAACAAAATATAAATTACTGAACTTGCTTAAAAAATTTGGATGGCGTAAAATCACTGCCAGCTTCGAATTACCTGAATGACCATAAAGTGCACCGCCTTTGCTTAGGGTTTTACTTTCGATGGTTACCGGGCTTAGCAGTTCTTCCGTATCAATAAGTGTGTTGATGTCAGTATGCAGTAAAGAATTTATTTTTTCGACCACGTGCCTGCGTGTTTCGGCAATCATTTTTGGCCAATCCTGCCCCGAAACCACAGGTGCATTTACCATTACAAACCAGTTTTCGCAACCCTTCGGGGCATCATCTTTTACAACCTTCGAACTAATGAATATGTATATTGTCGGGTCGCTGCTAATGGTCTTTTCTTTAAAATAGGTATGAAACTCTTTTCTGTAATCGCTGCTAAAGAGTATATTGTGCAATTCGAGTTCAGGAAACTCTTTGCGAATACCCCAGTAAAAAATTAGTGCCGAAGAAGAAGGCTCCATTCTAGCCAACCTTTTGCGCAAAGGATGGTGCAGCATGTTGTCGGCCAGGTAGCTCACATCGGTATCGGAACACACCAGGTCGAATGGTAGCTCCGCCTCATTGGCCCTTATTGCGGTAACCCTTTTCCCTTTTGTATGTAGCCGGGTTACCAGTGAGTTAAAATGGAAACAAACCCCTTTTTCAGATGCTATTTTGAATAAATGCTGTGCGATGGCATACATACCTTCCGAAGGAAAATAAGCGCCCATGTTATTTTCGAGATGACCAATAACATTGAGAGTGGCAGGCGCGCGGTAAGGGTCGGAACCGTTGTACGTACCATAACGGTCGAACAACTGTACAACTTCGGGGCTATTAAAGTGCTTCTGGTTTACTGCATGCATGGTGCTGAAAAGATTGACCCGATCGAAGCGTAAAACCGCTTTTAACACATCCATACGAAAATAGTTGCGCAACCTATGCAGCGAATTAAACAAAAAAATGGGCGCTGTCTGCCGATAAAGAAGCTCCACTTTACGAAGATGCCGTAAAATATTTTCAGGGTTCTCGCCTACCTTTTGTTCACATTCGAGGGCAAAGCGCTCCGGATCGGCATAGGCATTAATCTGTTTCCCGTTTGGGTAAAAGTATTTGCAAACTATATCGATTTTTTCGTACTGAAGCCATTTTTCCTTTTCAATACCAGAAATTTGCTGCAATTCGTCGAGTAATTGGGGTAATGTAAATAGCGAAGGCCCTGTATCGAAGCGATAACCATTCGTTCTGATTTCGTTGAGCTTGCCTCCCGGACAGGCATTCTTCTCAAACACCTCCACCTGGTGCCCTTTAATCGCTAATCGGATGGCAATGGCTAATCCACCAACGCCTGAACCTATTACTGCTACTTTCATTGCGTAGTGGTTTTTTTGAAACGCTTTTCGAGTTTCTCAAGCAAAAGAAGATTCAATAAAATAAGACTAAAAGCAAAAAAGAAATCTTCGAAAGGAATGGTGCCAAATCGCCATCCAACGATTTCCTCGCTGTTATACCACACTATTTCGCTTTCGATTCCTGTTCCGGTTAGCAATCCGTTCATAAGGGTAAACGGCACACACAACACCGGAAAAACAAGTAGAAACCGACTGAATAATTCGGGGTGCCAACGAAGACTCACTATGCTCACAAGAGCAAAGAAAAAAAGATTTACAGCGGTGTAGCTTCTATCGAAATAAAAAATAGCCAGCGCAATTGCAGGCAGTATAAGCCCAAAACCTATCCAACTGGCGATTTTTTCATCGAGACGATATTTTGGAAAGTGGAACTTAAACACATAATAGGTAAAAATGCAACAATAAGGCACGATGATAAAAAACAGCCACTCTTCGATGGGCAGTTTTAAGATAAGCAGATTCAGATGATACTCTGGATTAAAGCCCCAAACGCCCCGATAAGCAAAAATTACATCCCAAATCAAAAAAGGAATCATGCTAAAAAAAATGGCAGCAAAAACAAACCTCCATCGTTTGTAGAGTTGTAAGTTTTTCTCAAAACTTAAAGCCAGCGGCACAGCAATCGCAAGTATTTCAACTAAAAGATACAGGCTCATCTTTCGAGGGGTTTGATTAAAATCAGACTAAATTGGTTTTTACCGAAAAATAAGCCTGGTTAAGCAGAAGTATTTTATGAAAATTCGAAATACGAATGCGGCTTTCCATAATGCGTGTGGGCTTGGTACGCTTGATTTTCCGTAAAAGCGATAAGTAATATAGGTAAGCGGTGTAAACACCCGTGCGGGCTGATTTTGGAAGTTTAAGAATGCCCAGTCGTGCTTGTTTAAAATCGTCGTTAATATCTTCGATAATGGTTCTCAAGGTTTCCTGGTTAAGTGGTTTTTGCCGCAATATAGGGAAATAGGTGCGCTGCAATTCAGAAACATCGTTGTTAAGGTCGCGCAGAAAGTTTACCTTCTGAAAAGCCGAACCCAGGCGCATTGCATAAGGTTTAAGCTCGTTGTATTCTTCTTCATTTCCATAAACAAACACCTTCAGGCACATAAGCCCTACCACATCGGCCGAACCATAAATGTATTCAATAATCCCTTTTTCGTCGTATTCTTTTTTATGCAAATCGTAACGCATACTCGTTAAAAAAGCCTGTATAAGCGCATCGTCGATCTGGTACTTTTTTACTGTAAGCTGAAAGGAATGCAAAATAGGATTAAGGCTAATTCCTTCCTGGTAAGCTTTGTAATAACTTTCTTCAAAATCATTTAAAAGCTGTTCTTTGTTTGTATCGTGAAAAGTATCGACAATCTCATCAGCAAACCTCACAAAACCATAGATGCTAAAAATGTCCTTTCGAATGCTGCTGTCAAGCAACGACACGCCTAGCGAAAAGGAAGTGCTGTAATTGTTGGTAACCAGTTTGCTTATTTTATAGGTAACCTCGTCGTAGAAACCAGTCATGAGTTCATTTTTTTAATTTCGATAACACAAGTTCCGCCGCTATTTTACCCGATATGAGCGAAGGTGGCACACCCGGGCCCGGCACGGAAAGTTGCCCGGTATACATCAGGTTAAGTATTTTTTTACTTTCCAGCCGGGGTTTTAAAAACCCTGTCTGCAACAAAATGTTGGCCAATCCATAGGCATTACCCCTAAAAGCATTGTAATCGCGCTCAAAATCAGATATACAATACGATTGTTTAACAATAACAGCATCACGAATATTTTGTTTAATCATCTTTTCCATTCTGTTTAATATCTGATCGAAATACTTCTCTCGCAATTCAGGTGTATCGTCTATTCCGGGAGCTAAAGGAATTAAAAATACAGCATTCTCTTTCCCGTCAGGAGCTACAGAAGAATCGGTAATGCTTGTGAAGCTAGCATAAAAAAGTGGTTTTTCGGGCCATCCCGGCGTGTCGTATATTTTAGCAGCATGTTCTTTAAAGCTGGTATCGAAAAATAGTGTGTGGTGCGATACGTTTTCTATTTTCCGGTCGAAGCCCACATAAAAAAGCAATGCCGATGGAGCCATAACACGACTTTTCCAATAGCGATCGGAATAGTTTCTCATCTTACTGTCGAGTAACATTTCGGTATGATGGTAGTCGGCACTGGAAACCACAAAATCAACCTCTATATTTTTCCCGTTTACCAGAATGCCTTTAATGGTGCGTTGTTCCATAAGTATTTCCGAAACCGCACTGTTAGTTTCAATTTTAACCCCCAAACTTTCTGCCAAGGAAGCCATTGCTTTAACCAATTCAAAAAATCCTCCTTTGATATACCAGGTTCCCAGATTCATGTCGGCATGGTTCATCAGGCAATAAAAAGCCGGAGTCTTTTCTGGTTTAGCCCCTAAAAACAGTACCGGAAATTCAAGAATCTGGGCCAGCTTTTCGCTTTTTATGTGCTTACGCACTACTTTGCTGATTGATGTAAAAAACTGACTGATCCGCTTCACGGTGGCCCAGGTAACAAGTTCGAGAGGTGATTTTCCGGGCTTATACACCACACTGCTCATGGCTGCCTGGTAATTAAATGCCGAATCGTCGAGAAATTTCTTTAGGAACCTGCTACTGCCCGGCTCTATCTTTTCGAATGCAGCAAAAATCTTTTCTTTATTGGCACTGATTTTTATGGAGTCTTCCTCACCAAAATAGACTTCATATCCCGGATCGAGCCGCTCGAGTTGATAGTAATCCGAGGCCGATTTTCCGAAATCGTTAAAAAAACGCTCAATAACATCGGGCATCCAATACCAAGACGGACCCATATCGAAAGTAAAACCGTCTATTTTAAGTTGGCGTGCCCGGCCTCCAATACCTTCATTTTTTTCATAAACCGTAACTTGGTGTCCAGCTTTTGCAAGGTATGCAGCGGCGGATAAACCAGAGAACCCGGCCCCTATAATTGCTATTTTTGCCATCGTGTTTGTTTAACGTTTTTACTTCTATGTACAACAAATTAACAAACGTATTTATTTTAAGTTGAAAGGTAGTTAAACTAGTGATTTTTATTGTTAAGCTTATTTTAAGAAAGTATCGTCCTGAGAGGTTTTAACAAACACTGCCTCAAAAAAGTAATGCAATTAAGTTTTTAGCACCCAAATAAATTCCCAATCAAAACATTTTATTAAAATAAAAACACTTCAAACATTGAATGGGTTTATATCTGAAAACAACACCCTCGGAATAAAGCGTTCTGTATTTATCTGATTATCTGAACATAGCAGAAATGGGCATAAAATAAAAATCATACTTTAATTAATATTCGGTTTTTGTTTCCATACATTTCGTTCAAACCAATTTACCTTTACTTCCAATCTGGTAAAATAGTAAAGGGTTCAATTCAACTTAAAATAAATCGATGAAAAAACTGCACGCCTTTTTTATTGTATGCCTTAGCTTTATGCTCATAAATTGCCAAAGTGGTAACAAAGCGGATTCAGATCCTGACTTCGATCAGGACGAATTTGTTCCCCGCTGGGCAAAAGAGGTGGTCTGGTATCAAATATTCCCAGAAAGATTTTACAATGGCGATACAACCAACGACCCCACGATGAAAGATATCATCGGTGCCGATCCGCAAGAGCTTCCAGAGTTCTGGCAGATTCACCCCTGGACCAGCGACTGGTATGAGCTAAAGCCTTATGAGTTGCAAAATAAAAAGGTGCCTCTGTACCGCCATCAACTTCGCCGACGCTATGGAGGAGATATACAGGGAATAATCGAGAAACTTGACTACCTAAAGGATCTTGGAATTACTGCTATTTATTTTAATCCTTTGTTCGATGCCCCTTCGCTACACAAATACGATGGTGCCAGCTACCATCATATAGACCCGAATTTTGGCCCCGACCCCGAGGGAGACCGCGAGCTGATGAAGAAGGAAAACCCCATTGACCCTTCGACCTGGGTATGGACGAGTGCCGACGAACTGGCACTTAAAATGATTCAGGAGGCCCATAATAGAGGAATTCGAGTAATATTCGATGGTGTGTTCAATCACATGGGCATCAACAGTTTTGCCTTCAAGGATGTGGTAGAAAAACAACAAAACTCACCCTACAAGGACTGGTTTATCATAAAAAGTTGGAACAATGACAGTACCGGCGAAAAATTTGCATTCAATGGTTGGTTTGGTGTGCAGTCGCTGCCAGAATTGAAAGAAGACAGCAATGGCATTGTAAAAGGCCCAAAGGAATACATTTTTGCCGCCACCGAACGATGGATGAACCCGAAAGGCCAGGGTATTGAAAACGGTATCGATGGATGGAGGCTCGATGTAGCTTTCTGTGTTTCGCACAACTTTTGGAAGGACTGGAGAAAACATGTACGCTCCATCAATCCTGTTGCATACCTCACTGCCGAAATAGTGGATAAACCAGAAGTAGTTAAAGCTTACTTGCAAGGCGATGAGTTTGACGGGGAAATGAACTACAACTTTGCTTTTACCTGCATGGAGTATTTTATTAACCCAGACAGTATGCGCATTTCGGCTTCGGAATTCGACCAGAAACTCAAAGAAATGCGCGAATTATACCCCACAGGAGTCGCCTATGTACTTCAAAATCTTTACGGAAGTCACGATGCGAATCGAGTGGCCTCGCACATTGTAAACCGGGGAATATGGAATTACCGCGACTGGGGTAACTATTATGGTAAATCGCAGGTAGGATCCAATCCTATGTACAATGTAAGCAAGCCAACAACCGAAGATTATCAGTTACAAAAATTGCTGGTGATTATGCAGATGACTTATGTAGGGGCACCAATGGTATATTATGGCGAAGAAGTGGGTATGTGGGGCGGTAATGACCCCGACTGCCGTAAACCCATGATCTGGCCCGAATTTACCTTTGACGATGAGGTCTATAACCCCGATGGAACGACACGAGCTGCAGAGAAGGTGGAGGTGAATAGCGATCTTTTCGATCATTATAAAAAACTGATAGCCATACGCAACAGCCGAAAAGAATTGCAACTGGGAAATTTTGAAACCCTACTGGCCGACGACGCCATGGATGTTTTCGTTTTTAGTCGCGAGTACAAGGGAAAACAAACAATTGTGGCCATAAATAATTCTACAGAACCTGTAAATATAAAAATACCTTCGACGACGAAAAAAACATACAACGATCTCTTAAACAGCGGCCAAAGTTCGGCAAATAACGGGCAACTAGCGGTTGAAATTCAAGCTAAATGGGCGCTGGTATTAGCCTCAGAATAAAAAATAAGCAAGTTAGGTTTACGGTTAACCGTTTTTTTAAGTTAGGTTGAGGGTGTGCTGAAAGGTATACCCTCTTTTTTTTGAATGACTTTTAATACCAAAAAATCCATTTTCAGCAACACTGCTGCATAAGTTGATTTTACTATATTTGCTTAAAGTGTTAATACCCAACCTTGGGTTTTGGTTTTTGCAATGCATGCAGAGACTGCTTCGAGGTTTATAAAAAACGAAAACAATGGTGCTTCAATTCATTCTTTTAGCAATTGGATTTGCAGTTTTAATAAAAGGTGCAGATTGGCTGGTAAACGGTTCAGTTTCCATTGCCAGACATTATAAGGTTTCAGAATTGATTATTGGTTTAACCATTGTTGCCTTTGGCACTTCTTCACCCGAACTGGTTGTAAATATTATCTCGTCGGTAAAGGGCTACACCGATATTACCATGGGCAACATCGTGGGTAGTAACATTTTTAATCTTATGCTTATTTTAGGTATATCCGGCCTTGTATTTCCTCTTATAGTGAATATTAAAACAATATGGAATGAAATACCCTTTTCGTTATTGGCCGCTGTGATGATTTTAATTTTAGCAAATATTTCCTTCTATCCGAATGAAGTGAAGATGATTGACCGCATAGAGGCTGCGATTCTTCTAACAAGCTTTGCTTTTTTTATGTTTTATATTTTCCGAGACATGAAAAAAAACAAAGTTGCCTACGACTCCGATGTAAAACATATTAAACCTTCTATTGCCGGATTATTAGTACTTGTAGGGCTTGCAGCCTTAATAGTTGGAAGTAAACTCGTGGTAGACAGTGCAGTGAAAATTGCACAATTTCTGGGTGCCAGTGAAAAAATTATTGGTATAACCATTGTGTCGGCAGGCACATCCTTACCCGAATTGGTAACCTCTGTAGTGGCTGCCTTTCGCAAAAAGAGCGATATCGCCATTGGAAATATTATCGGGTCGAACATTTTCAATATCTTCCTTATTCTGGGTGTCAGCGCACTCATTACACCCATTCAATACAATACCTCGTTCAATTTCGATATCTTGTTACTGATTGCTGCCACCATTGTGCTTTTCCTATTTATGTTCAGTGGCAAAAAGCACAAACTCGATCGCTGGGAATCAAGTTTTCTCTTTTTCGGCTATATTGGATATATCGTTTACCTACTTGTTTAAACAATAGTAGCCTTGGATTTTTTGTGTGAAAAAGTTTTTAAACCGGCTCAAGGAACCCAACAAAATACTATTCAACTTCCATTTTATTTACAAACGAATTACCACCCACGATTGGGTTGGAAGTGCCCGATAAATAGCACGAAGCTCATCTATCGGAATTTCGATGGTAAGAGTTGGATAAAAACTATGTTTTTGCAACTTAATAAAGCTATCCAGTCCAGACATCACATCTTTATTTCTGATGTGATAGTAAAACTTGAAATGTTCCCACTTATCCTCAAAACTCACTCTCCGATCCTGTTCCAGAATCACACGAATTCCATACTCAAGTTCCATAAGAAGAAAGGCAGGCTTTTGCACCAGAGTATCGGGCTGATAAGCGTTAGCTGCGGCTTCAATTGTATCTTTAGGCGCTTGCCGTTCAACAATGGGTTCTTTCACAATAGTAGCATACTGGGTTTGTATGGCAATAGGTTCATTAAATAACCAGGTATATTGCAAATTCGAAGCCTTGTTGAGCAATGCATCGCGTTTTATTCTTAGTGCCTTACTTTCGTGAATCTTAACACCTTTAATGTAAAGGCATACTGTGCTGTCGGGTAAATTAATGACCAATTGAATGGAATCGTTATCGGAAAGATGCAGCAAAGCTTCTTTGTATACTCTCTCCTTTAAAACAGGTGTGATATCCTGATGATTTAAAATCGTGTCGAACCCTGCCACAAAAGCGGAGTCGGAATTCACCAAATGCTCAAGAGAAGCTTTTTTATGAAGGGGCGCTATGGCCAGACTAATAAGAAAAGAGAAAAGAACAAGCACACACAAAACCAAAAACCATCGAATAATATATCGCCAGAGGATGCCTTTCATATCGCCGAAATTAATTTGTATTAATATATATATACTTTCGAACCTACGGACAATGACTTGTATATTAGTTTCAGGTTCTCGTCGTTTAGCCTTATGCAACCATGTGTTACCGGAAGACCAAGAAAACGTTGATACAACGTGCCATGTATCAGGTATCCCTGACCCAGGCTAAGAGCGTAATCACCCAGAACCCCATATTCGAAGCGCGTATGATGATTGGCCGAGGGAACTGGCATTCCTTCCTCCACAAAGGCCCAATCTGGTTTTTTCCACACTGGCGATGTGGTTTTTCCGTGAATCCGGAACTCCCCTTTAGGTGTTTTAAACATCCATTGCTGCTGATCGCCGGCTTTTAACAACACATAACTTCCGGTCGAACACTTGTCTTTTTTCAAAGGAGTATTTCCCTTGTACAAGACAAACTCATTCGAAGAACTGTTGATTACCAGATAATAAGAACGAGGCACCTTCGAGGCAAGTTTTTTATCGATTTTTGCTATTTCTTTTGTTGTTGTTTTCAGCGCATTGTCAATTTTTTCCTGATCAGCCTGCACTGTTGCAACCTTTTCGAACGAAGCTTGCAAAACTATGTTCCTAACCAGCAAAGGAATTGTAATTAGAAACAACAATACCAATACAGGTTTATAGATAGCAAGCAGAAAACCTTTAAACCCTCTCCAAATCAATAAAAGACCGGCATTAACCTTATCCCTTACAATTGCTGTCCATTTCGAAAATAAATCCTTCCAATCTACCTCTGTCATATCTATTAATCGTTTAATTGTTCTACGGGATACAGATCTTTCAAGGATTTGGTAGAACCAACAATTGTAACCCTAATTCCTTCGCCACACATTGCATAAAGCTTGTCCATGTCTGAATTGGTAAGTGCCACGCAGCCGTTAGTCCAATCGGCACCTTTCCCTCCATTCCCATGAATTTCGATGAGGCTTCCTATTTTTGCATCCTTTGCCACTTTTCCATTTTTCTTATTTGCTACAAATCTTTTCTGATCTTCCTCATTGGGGTAATCGAGTAAAAATGCTTTGTGGTAGATAGTTGAACCGTTGGATAATTTCTTTACTATTTTATAATGACCCTCAGGAGTTTTTTTATCGCCCTGTTGATACTTGGTGCCTACCCAGTTTGGGCCCAGCTCAATATCGAACTGTTGCAATTCGCGACCATTCTTGTAAACAATACACTTTCGGGCAATTTTGTCTACAACAATGCAGGTTGTTTTGTTGCGTTTCGAATAAGAAATAGTTTGGTGTACCCATTTTTTCCATTGCGAATAATCTTCAAAATAGGCTTCAAGCTCAAATTTGTAAAATCCATTCAGTTCGTCGAAGATTTTTTGTGCAGCATCGAGTTTTACTTTGCTGTTTTGATAGTCAGCTTTTTCGAAGAGTAATTTACCTTCATGTAGAAGAAGATTACACTTCACAAGATTTTTTCTATCCTTTCGTTCGAAAGGAAAGTTGTCGTATTTCTTTTCAAAATCGATGAGCTGTTCCTGGAGAGATGATATTCTAACACTTAAAAGCTCCTCGGAGCTTGAAATTACAGTTTTGGTTTTGTGTATGGCAACTTCTGCATAGTCATATGCTTCAAGGGCAAGCAAACGTGTTTTTTCGTAGTCGCGAAAGAAAAAAAAGCGTTGATTTTCCTGTTGCCAATAATACATTGCTGAATCGTAATAACTGCTCGCCACTCTATATGATTCGCGCGCATAACGAGGTGAGCGTAAAACATCTGCTTCAGCTATTTTTTTGCGAGCCTGTGTAATCTCTTGTTGCGGAGGTTCGATGCCCGAAGCTACCACTACCGCATAAACAATCATAGAGAGAATTATTAGTGCTAACGCAAAAAACAGACGTCGTTTCATTAATAAATGCTTCGGTTATTTATAAAAAGCCCCGGTTGAATAACAACCGGGGCAATCAAAAAGATTATAATGCGCTGAAATATCTTACCTTCTGGCTTTGTATTTAGCAATTACATCGTTTAATTCGGTGTTGATTGAAGTTGCTTTGTCTTTAGCAGCTTTAGCTTTGTCAAGAGCACCAAGAAGATCGCCAGCATCAAATGTGGCAGTTGCTTCAGCAACAGCTACTTCAATTGCATCAAGTTCGTCTTTCATGGCAGCAAGTGCAGCAGCACCTTCTTTACCTTTAGGAGCTTTTTTCAATAACTCGCGGTTGGCTTCGATAAGAGTTGTAGTTTCAGCAATTGTATTGGTTGCTTCTACTTTTACTTCTTCTTTGCGGGTTACAGCTTGTACTTTTACTTCTTGAGCAAGAGCAGTTACACCAACCAGACCTTCGCTAACTTTTGTGTATTTTTTGAAAAGTTTCGATTTTTGCGCTTCAACTTCTACCATTACAGCATTCATTGAATCTTGCAAAGCAACAAAATTAGCAGGAACATACAAATCAGCCTGAACAGCTTTAGCTGAGTCAATAGCAGCGTTAGCAGCATCAATTTCAGCTTGTGGCAGTTTCGCACAACTTGTGAACAGAATAGCTGACATACTCAAAGCAGCTAAGCCTAAGAAAAGTTTGTTTTTCATCATCTTTAAATTTTAAGGTTCTTTGTTTTGTATTTAATTTTCAGTTCTGCAAAGCTATATGAGATTTATTTACTATGCAAGAATAAAATTTTCGGTATTTTGACGCAAAGATTCGAATAAGTAACAGAAAAAATAAAAAAATTATTTCACTACCATTCAGAACAATACAAACGCTTTTTGGCTTAAGTTATTATCTTTGATAGAAATCTTACCTAAACTATCAGAGCGTACCACTGAATATGTCTCATGAAAACCTGGTTTTGCTGAAGGATGAAGAACTGCTGGAAAAGATTAAAACCAAAGGTTCGTCGAAATATTTCGAAATCTTGTACAACAGGTACTATTCGAAAGTATTTGCCAAGTGTTATAGTTTTGTAAAAGACCGTCAGCTGGCCGATGAGCTGGCCAGAGATATTTTTTCTAAATGTTTCGAAAAACTCTCTTCGTTTAAAAACCTGTCTACCTTTTCGTCGTGGCTTTACTCGATTACCTACAACCATTGTATCGATTACCTGCGTGAGAAGAAAAAACTCCACTATCCGAATTGGAACAAAACCAACGAAATGCCTGAAATTATAGACGATTCGGAGGAGAACCTTGAGGGAATCAATTACGAAAATTTTCTGCAAATTCTTGAGCAAATACATCCCGAAGAAAAGGCCCTGTTGTTAATGAAGTACAAGGACGACCTGTCGATGAAACAAATCGGCTCCGCCCTGCGCATTAGTGAAGATGCCGCCAAGATGCGTCTGAAGAGGGCCCGAACACGTGTCATTTATTTGTATCAGGAAAAATACCATTAAAGAAAAGTTTTTGTTACTTATCGCTTTTTTTTCGTCAGAACAGTCAAACAATAGCCACATTGGTCACGGAATCTTTTTCAATTTGTCCGGTGGCCGGTTTGAATTTTCGACACTCCTGCTGATTTTATAAACAAGAATATAGCAGGATAAAGCAAAGAAAGTAATCAATGGAAAAACCTAAACTCTATAAACGAATCCCTGACTTTTTCAGAAAGATACTTGAAGGCAGCATAATAAAGCCCCCCGAAGCATGTTTAACGACTTTTGAGCAAAGTTTTTCGAACAGCAGCAATATTGAATGGAACAAGCGTGG
This sequence comes from Bacteroidales bacterium, assembly GCA_035913795.1. Taxonomy (GTDB): domain Bacteria; phylum Bacteroidota; class Bacteroidia; order Bacteroidales; family UBA10428; genus UBA10428. The sequence goes on along the minus strand of JAMIIA010000151.1, from coordinate 690 downwards.
AAGCCAATATGAAGCCATTTTTTATAAAGATAAGCTCGAACACATTGCCATATTCGATGCAGAGGGCAATCTTGCCGAATACCGGCAATTTATTCCTGAAGGTTTTTTGCCCGAAATGCTTAGGCAAAAAGCTGAGCTGAAAGGTGAAATAATGAACAGGCTCATACGCAACAAGGGTAACACAATAGAATACGAGATAATTGTTCGCGACAAATCACTCCATCGTTATCAACTCACCTTTTCGGATGTAGGATTATTGCTGGAAGAAAAAAAATTATAACTCCGTGCTAACAAATAGAAATGCACCTACAGTGATTTTTTAAAGGCAGATTTCGTATAATCTTTACCGCAATAATTCTGTAGCAAATGCTACAAAAATAAAAAAGCGTAGTCCCGATGTACATCGGGATTACGCTTAGTGCTTTGTATATTTGTTGTGCATGTTAATCGAACAATCTACTCCTTTGGGTCCGGGTTGCAAACCCGGACTCAATGTCGTTAAGTTAAGGATTTTGTTTTAGAGTTCAGCTAATTTTATTATCTTAGAATCATAATAAGAAGGAAGAAAATTTTGGGGCCCTGTATATCGAAGGGCTTTTTAAACACACACTTAAAACCATTGAAAATGAAGGTTTTGTCTCAAGAAGTAAGACAGAATCGACTGCATTTACTCGTGATCGCAAGCTCACA
>JAMIIA010000150.1:0-29870 GCA_035913795.1 Bacteroidales bacterium | reverse complement strand
TATTTTGCTTTTAACCAATAATGTTGTTTGCTTCCACATTTTTTACAAACTAAACCCTGATTCTCTCTTATGCCTTTGAGATGCTCTTTACAGCTGTGTTCATCAGGGAAGTCCTCTATAAATTTGATTATATTCATGACATTTATTTTTTCATAATATAATCATTTCGTATTTTTCTGGCATAATAATGTATCAACAATTGAAAGAATTACAAAAAGAATAAAATGAAACAAGCATGATGTATAATAATCATTAAATACACACGACAATTATTATTTTACATCATGCGGTTCTATCTGACAAATAAAATAAATTATAAACAGATGAAAATATTGGTAGAATATAGTGAGCTTGATGTACAAAGTATTAAAATAGATACCGCCAAATATTTAGGAGATTATGCTATCCGCGTTTTTTTTAATGACGGCTCAGAAAGACTGGTTGATTTCAAACCATTTTTAACTAAATCACTACATCCAACTATTCAAAAATATTTGAGGGAAGATTATTTTTCTGACTTTCAAATTATAGATGGTAATTTAAACTGGCATGATTACGATTTAATATTTCCAATTTGGGATTTGTATAATGGCAAGTTAGAATCATAATCATCCTGCAACGAGGTCAAAACAAATGGTCATCGAGCATGCGGTTCTCATTGGTTTGCAAAGGTCATCACTCGTATAAAATAACAAATTGCAAACTGATAGGTGATCACTCCGATCTCCCCATTTTTTCATACCGCCAACCATTGAAAAATTTAGCAGGATACTTTATTTCAGGTTGGTTTTACAAACCAGTTCGATAGATATAGAAATCCTCATTTTTATTATGAGGGTTTAGTTTTTTCATAATCCTGTCGGTAAGGCTCGGCTGTATATAAGCTTCGAAGGCAAGAGACGGATAAATGCCTTGCATAATCTGCACCCTATTTTCGAGGTCAATGTCTTCGACAAACACCACATATTGCGGGGGTGCAACAAGTCCGGGCTGCCTCAGTACTTCGCGCGAATGCGAAACCTGTATGTAGGACCAGGGATAATAGATTTGCATGTTGGTACTGTCGAAATTGCTAATGGTAAGTGTATTAAAGGCCTTTCCGGCATAAAAAACGGGCATCATCATGGTTTCGCGCCTGCCTGTGTCGTCGATAATTACCGAGCTGATCGCTTTTCCGCTTTTATAGAAATAGTGCATGGCTTCTACCCGCGAGCGTTTCGAATAGGTGAAGGTAATTGCAAGTAGTAAAATGGTGTTCACGATCCAGAAAAATCGGTTGAAGTTTCTGTAAAGTCGGGAACGGTTGGCCCACCAGCGCGAACGGGTGTAAAACTGGTCCCAGCCGATTACTCCTAAGAGAACAACCATTGGCACGATAGTAAGAATAAACCTTTCCTGCCTATTTGGGAACCAGGTATGAAACACCAGGAAAAGGAGGGAGGGGAGAAATACAAGTAAATGGTTTTTGACTTTCAGAAAAAAACCAAAAAACAGGAAAAGCCCAATGGGCGGTATCAACAATCCGGGTATCAGTTGAAAATACATGAGCACATTGTCCTGGTTGCCATAAGCACCTTTGTTGGCCAGATTATACTGAATGTATCCTTCGAGCACCGAAAAGGGCTTTGCCCAGATCAGGTAATCGGGCACTCCCTGCAAAACGGCAAACGAAATTAATGTGCCTAGGCCGAATAGGAGGGTTGAAAGAAATCTTTTCTGAATTAGAAAAACCAGGCCCATGCCGGCCACATACACACCAGCCTGATACCTTACCGAGAGCGATAGCCCCGCCAGAAGACCTGCCATAAAAAAGGCAACTAAAAAAGATTTATTTTTTTCTTGCAGGTAATTGGTTTTCAGAATAAGCCAGGTGCTGCCCAACAAAATTGGAATGGCTATAACCTCAACCAGGTTACGCACACCAAAAAAAGGCATAAACCAGAAGACAGCCAGCAACAGCCCTGTCTGTTTCGCCATTTTGTCCGAGCCATAATGCCTGGCAATTTTGTAGCCGAAATACACGGTAAGCAATGAAAAAAGCCCCAGCAACAGGCGAATAATAAACATTTTGGTTTTAGGGTTCAGGATGCCCATGGCATGCATTCCCTGAAAAAGAAAATAATTGATGCCAGGGTAAAAAAAACTATAAATCGAAGGTTCAGAATTTTCGCCCTTTGTGCCGGGCAGCCATCCATCGTAATCCTTATCCTGGGTCCACGACCAGGGTTCTTCAATAGCAATAAAGTGGTCGTCGTGCATGCCATAGCCCTGCGAAAAAACAGCAGCCAGCAACCTTAGAACAAGTGCAAAAAGCATGATACTTAATAGCGGAGATTGTTGCCACTTTAGCAAGATGTATTCTTTTATTTTTTGCATGATAGGGATGTGTATACTCAACTTTTTATGGTGCCCAAGATAAGGTATTTTCAATTTCGAGGCAAAATGCCCGTAGCAAGACTTATTTCAACTTCAGGTCAACCGGTAAACCGGGCGATGGAAGCAGCTTATCGAGTGTAGTGAAGACCCTTTCCTCCGTGTCGCACACACAAATTATCTGGGTCAGCGTGTTAAACTCCGCAATTACCTGTCGGCAGGCTCCACAGGGGTAAGTAGGGGACTGGGTTGGAGTATAGATAACCAGTGTATCAATGGATTTATTCCCCTGTGCAATACTGCTAAAAACAGCAGTTCGTTCGGCACACATAGTAAGTCCGAACGAAATATTTTCGACATTGCAGCCGGTAAATACCTCGCCCTGATGGTTGGTGAAGGCTGCACCAACCGGAAATTTACTGTAAACTGCATAAGAATTTTTCGAGGCTGCGCGGGCTTTTTCGATAAGAAAGTCAATTAGTTGATTATTCATTTTTCACAACATGGATGCGGCAGAAAGTTATTCGAAATTATTTATTGAAAAAAACGAAAAATTCGGTTAACTTAAAGTCGCCTAATAAGTATACAGTAACATTTTCTTGTACTTTATTTTTTTTATGAAACAGCCACCAAAGAGCGAACGCAACCAGGTTTACGAGCTCAGCGCAACAAATGCAGAGTGTTCACCACCACAAGGAGTAACGAAAATAAATACAACAGCAGTAATTTTACACGCAAGAGTGTTCCTCCATTAAAACCTGGCAAGCTATCGTACCTTAAGAAATCATTTTTAATATGTTGAAACGAATTTTAATACTCATTTTTTCATTTTTTCTTTTTTCGCAGTTATTACTGGCAGCCAAAAATCCTGCAATACAAAAAGGAGTACTCGACTTAAGGGGCGAGGTATTGGAGGTTTACCCCGAAATAAGCCTTTCTGGCGAGTGGGAGTTTTATTGGAGCCAGCTTCTTGATTACAATGATTTTACCTCCAATCCCAACCTTAAACCAACTCATTTTCTTAAAGTGCCAGCAGTTTGGAACACCCTACAGGTCGACAGTGTGTTTCTACCAGGCCATGGTTTTGCCACCTATCGTACCAGGGTTTTTCTTGATAACCATAGCGAGCCCATGGCGATAAAATTTGGCAGTATCAATACAGCCTACAGAGCATACATCAACGACAAACTAATCAATGGTGCAGGGGAAGTTTCGGAAATAAAGGGCTTAAATGTAGCCGGATATACTACCGGTGTGGCAATATTTCAGGCTCCGGCAGATACCTTCGACATTATTATTCAGGTATCGAACTATAGCTATTGCAAGGGAGGTATCAACAACAACATCACCACCTTTGGAAAAGCGCAGGATATCCAGAACAGCTGGAGCGCACAAATTGAATTGCTGTTGTTATTATTGGGTTGCATCAGCATTTTTGCCATCTATCATTTAGGTTTATTCCATTTGAACAGGCAATTTAAATCAGCTTTTTATTTTGCCGTTTTCTGCTTTATAATCGGAATGCGTGCCATATTGGTCAACGAGATTTACATTTTAAGGCTTGTCCCTTCTTTTAACTGGCTTGTTTTGGTTCGGCTTGAATACCTTACCCTGATGGCTGGTACCATTATTTTTCTGCTTTTTATAAACGATGTATTTAAAGGATACCGCTACAAGATTTTTACTTGGCTTGTATTGTTTTTTAATGTGTTGTCATCTCTTGTGGTCATTTTTGCTTCTGTCGATATTTTTACCAGTCTGCTCATCTATTACCAAATGAGTATGCTGCTTGGAGCAGGTTATGCTTTATTTATCGTTTTTAAAGCTTTGTTTAACGGCAATAAGGCAGCAAGGTATATTGTGCTTGGTTTATTAGTTTTAGTGGGCACCATTGTCAATGATGTACTCTATGTAAATGGAGTGATTCAAACAGGTTTTATTATTACTTATGGATTTATCATTTTCATTGTAAGTCAGGCTTATATGCTCAGCTATCAGTTTCATCAGATGTTTGCCGAATCGCATAAGCTTACCTCTGATTTGGAAGAAATCAACCAAAACCTCGAACAAACTATTGTAGAGCGTACCGAGGAAATAACAGACCAAAACTTGTTGCTTGTAGAGCAAAACGAAGAAATAAGCACTCAGCGCGACAACATCGAAAAACAGCATCAGTTGGTAATGAAGCAAAAACAGGTAATTACCGACAGTATTAACTATGCCCAGCGCATACAGCGTGCGGTGTTGCCCTCGAACAATAAGTTTATCGGCCATTTTAAAGATCATTTTATTCTTTACCAACCACGAGATATTGTTAGTGGCGACTTTTACTGGTTCTCGGTTAAAGACGAGAAAATAATTATTGTGGCTGCCGACTGCACGGGGCATGGTGTGCCAGGTGCGTTTATGAGTATGCTTGGTATGGCTTTTCTGGCCGAAATAAGCCGACTGCCGGAGGTAAACACCCCTGCGAAGATCCTTGAGTTTCTGCGCGAAAAAATAAAACAATCTTTGCATCAATACGACGAGGATGCCTTGCAAAAAGAGGGCATGGACATGGCTTTGTGCATTATCAACACACTGAATAATACTTTAGAATTTTCAGGAGCCTATTCGCCCTTGTACCTTATTCGCAACGAAGAAATACTCATTCATAAAGGGGACCGGCAACCCGTTGCAGTGTACCTTCGCGAAAAGGAGTTTACCAACAACACCATTGAGATTTTACCCAACGATCGCTTCTATATGTTTTCCGACGGCTACGCCGACCAGACTCATGGCGTGACCAAGCAAAAACTTATGGTGAAAAATTTCCGCGATTTACTTCTTAAGATCCACAAACTACCCATGCAGGAGCAAAAACTTCTGCTCGAACAACACCTCGAGGAATGGAAAGCCGGAGGTCCCCAGATCGACGATATTCTGGTAATAGGTTTCCAGATGTAATCTTTTCGAGAGCTCCTGGCGCTGCGTCATCGATTTTCAATTGTTTCGATGTGCTCGAACAACAGAGCGATACGGAGAACATTGCCTAAAATACCCTGATTCTTTCAAGCTATTTATTTTATGATACCAATGAACCCAACCAACTGGCGTTTAGTGGAAATTTCATTTAAAATCAACAGTCAAATAGTTTAGCTATACTTCGATAATTTCAGATTCTCCTTCGCTGCAGTCGCGGCAGGTCCATTTCCAGTATTCTTTAAAAACCCTTTTACCGTGAATGGGTTCTGCCGGATACGAGCGGCAGGTACCTGTCATTAATTCGAAACCAGTGTTGATATGTTGATAGATAAACTCAAGGTACTCATCGTTAACTACTTTACCTAAAAGCTGTCCTTTCACAATTCCACCCCCATAATAATCGGCCCATACCAGGTTATCTTTCTGATGGTAATGGAATACGGTATCGGCTTGAAGTTCCCCGTTTTTTGTATTGCTTAAAACATGAAAATGGATGTTGTCGATGTTGATTTTCATAAAATTTGGTGTGTTTTCTTCCGATGGTGAAATAAAAGTACAAAAATCTGTTCTATTTGCCAGTGGCAGAAAAACAGGCAACTCCTGTTTTTATCTTCCATAATCCTTGGTTTTGCTCCGATATTTCAATAAATTTACTATCAACGTCAGGCTTTTCCGGTGTTTCTACGCACACCTACTTGCTCATGCCATTGATTGGCATTCTGTTGAAAAGTTTTTACTGCCCCTCACTCGTTAATCGCAAAGACAGTTTCAATTCGATTTTGAGAAGCTGAAGAAATTTCATTTTAAAAAAAAACTGAATTTGAGTTCGCCAAAACTAATTAAGTTGAGATGGGAACTCAAGGACAGGAAAGGAGGTAAGTATGCCTGCAAAAAGAATTAGGGATTTCCTCGATAGCCAGGGGATTAAATATTATGTAATCACGCATTCTATGGCCTTTACAGCCCAGGAAATTGCAGCTTCGGTGCATATCAGTGGTTACGAGTTGGCGAAAACAGTGATTATAAGGGTTAAAAATAAACTTGCTATGGCGGTACTGCCAGCTACTTATAAGGTAAATTTTCAGCAATTGGCTAAAGTTACTGGTACCGATGATATTGCTCTGGCTCACGAACAGGAATTCCAGTTTCGTTTTCCCGAATGCGAAGTAGGAGCCATGCCTCCCTTCGGAAATCTCTGGAATATGGATGTTTATGTGGCCGAAAAGCTTTCTCAGAATGTTGATATTGTGTTTAATGCGGGTTCGCACACCGAACTTATTCGCATGTCGTATGCCGATTTTGAAAGGCTTGTAAAGCCTAAAGTACTCATCTACGCCATCTGAAGCCCAATGTCGTTTTGTGAAGGTGTTTTCGTCCTTACTTTCCGCCTCAGGCGCAGAAGCAAACTTCCCGCTGGCAAGGGTCTGTGACCCTTGCCTTGCTTTGAAAAAGTAAAAGTTTGCCTATGGACAAGGCACCGATTGCAAATCGGCGCCAGAGGGTTTACCATAACTATGTTTTACAAGAAAGCATTTTTCTGATTTAGTATTATAGAGCGTATCATAAAAATATACTGAAGCACGAATTTTGTCCATTTCACTTTCACACATTCTACTAGCTGTATCATAATTAATTTTGCTATCAAAATAATCCACATAAATATTTGATATAGCAATTTTCGAATTCATTGTTTTGAGTTTTATGCTTGAAGAAACTCCGTAGAGGTACTTCATTTATCTGCACACAACGGTCTCGCGATACCGAGTCGGACAGGATGGCGGGGTGATCAACTATCAGTTTACAATTACTTTGTTTACGAGCCACTAACCTACGCACACCATTGAGCCCCGTTTGCTCGGTATCGTGTGTTGTAGAACGTTATGTACTAATATTCAAATAATTTTCTGATTTTACTAGTAATCTCAACTTCCAAAGAACTGTTTATATTTCCTAATTTCCTTTTTATTAAACTTTTAGGAATTGTTACAATCTTATGTAATCTTATGACAGAATCAACTGTCAAACCTGTTCCCTCCGATTCTTTTGAATGCTTTCTAATTATCAAATCACTATCATTCAAGTCGTCAGGAATTTTACTTGAAATAAATGTAATGATAATATGATTATACTTCCCTATTTCAGATGTAAGGCAAAGAGCTGGTCTAACTTTTGAAACTGAAAAATCATCAAATGGGAAAGGTACAAGTACTATAGAACTTTTAATCATTAAATGGCTCTCCATCTTTTACTGAATAAATATCTTCTATAGGATCTTTCAGGTAGTCGAATGCAGGATTTGATGAAATTGATTTCATCCAAAGATTTTCTTCATCTTGGTCTGAATTATCGTCATCGAGAAGGATTAAGACACGAACTTTACTCTCTGACTTACTGAGTTTATAGTCAATCTTCAGATGTCCAGCTTTATCTGTTTTAGAATTTATTTCGATCGCTTTCATACTTGCTCCTTTTTAACAAAGGTAATAAATTCATTTGTGATTTTTTATTTGCACCTAAGCTTCTCCCGAATGCTCTTCAACCCGATTATACCCCCAACTTACAAATTTATTTTCTACCAGAAAAATCCTGCTTTTGCGGGTCTGTGACCCCCTTGCTTTGAAAAAGCAAAAATTTGCCTGGGAGCGAGGCACTGATTGCAAATTGGCGACAAAGGGCTTTGGACATATTTAGTTTGTTTTCAAGCATGTCCTTTGTCGGTTGATAAAAGAAAGCCAACCGGCAGGGGCATTGCTTTATATTTTCCTTAGTTTAGCTGCCACAAACAAAGCATTTTTAAAGGCATGATCATTTCAACCCTCGACTGGCTCATTATTGCTGCTTATTTTGTGGCCAGCATTTCCATTGGAATTTTTCTTTCGCGGCGCGCTGGCAAAAGCACCAGCGATTTCTTTTTAAGTGGCCGTAAGTTGCCCTGGTATATTGCCGGCACGAGCATGGTTGCTACCACCTTTGCAGCCGATACACCACTGGCAGTTACCGAGCTGGTAGCACAAAAAGGCATTGCCGGAAACTGGTTATGGTGGAATTTTTTATTCGGTGGCATGCTTACGGTGTTTTTCTTTGCCCGCCTCTGGCGACGATCGGAAATAATGACCGATGCTGAGTTTGTATCCATTCGTTATTCGGGAATGCCTGCGCGCTTTTTACGCGGGTTCAGGGCAATTTATGTGGGCATTTTAATGAACGCCATTGTGGTAGCCTGGGTCAATCTGGCTATGGTAAAAATTCTTCAGGTAATATTTCCGGATTTTTTATTTTTTGGAATGGAATCAATAGAGATTGCGGGAATTGTTTTTAGTTCTCACCTGATGGCAGTAGCCTGCCTGATGTTGTTTGTGGCTGTCTATTCGTCTATTTCAGGTTTATTGGGAGTATCCTATACCGATACCTTTCAGTTTATCATGGCTATGGGTGGTAGCATTGCATTGGCAGTTTTTGCTTTACGGCATCCTTCGGTGGGCGGAATAGCCGGTTTAAAAGAAAACCTACCCGAATGGGTATTCCACTTTACCCCAGCTATTGGTTCTGCCGAATCCGGAGCGACAGGTGCTACCGGCTTGATCCGAATGACCGTGCTGGCCTTTATTGCCTATTTAGGGGTTCAATGGTGGTCGAGTTGGTATCCGGGAGCCGAACCTGGTGGAGGTGGTTATGTGGCTCAGCGCATGATGTCGGCAAAAGACGAAAGACATTCGCTCTTGGCTACTTTGTGGTTTCAGATTGCGCATTATGCACTTCGTCCCTGGCCCTGGATTATTGTGGCCCTTGCTGGGCTGGTAATGTATCCCGATGTTCCCATGGAAGAAAAAGGTGCCACCTATGTAATGGTCATCCGCGATATTCTGCCCAGCGGAATGGTTGGCTTAATGCTGGCAGCTTTTCTGGCAGCCTATATGTCTACCATTGCTTCGCAAACCGTTTGGGGTACCTCCTATATTATCAACGATCTGTACAGGCCCTTTATACGGCCCGCTGCTACCGAAAGGCATTATGTAGCTATTTCGCGTATCACCACCTTTGTGCTGATGCTGGTAGCCTTTCTGATTACTTCCAAATTGGAGTTGATTAGCCAGGCCTGGAAAATTGTGCTGGTGCTAAGTGGAGGCATAGGTCTGGTGTTGATTTTACGCTGGTTTTGGTACCGTATCAATGCATGGACCGAGATTGCTGCCATGCTGGCCCCTTATGCCATTTATCCGGTTTTAAAATCTGTGTGGGGACTTGATATTACCGGGGCAGATTTTGAAATTAGTCTGATGATTATTGTGGCATGGACAACACTGGTTTGGTTGGTGGTTACCCTTCTCACTAAACCATCGGATATGGAAGTCCTTAAACTATTTTATACCCGTGTTCACCCAGGTGGTGCGGGTTGGAAAAAAGTGTCGGCTTTATTGCCCCATGTAAAAGGTGATACCGGTTATGCCCGCTTGTTTGTTAATTGGATTCTGGGCTGTCTGCTGATTTTGTTTGCCCTTTTCGCGATAGGGAAATTTATCTTTGGCGAATGGAAATTGGCTATCGTTTTTACCTTACTTTCTATAACCAGTTTGACAGGTATTTTTTACAACCTAAAACGCACTGGGTGGAACAAAACTGTTTCCTGATTTCTTTAAGTTCTTGAAGCTGTTAAATTTAATTTATCGATTGGATTTTGATGTCTTCATATCGAATAATATCGATATGTAGTTGTTTCTTTTTCAAAATATTTCACACTAAATTTTAAACACATGAAGAAGAACATGGGAAATGCAGACCGTATTATACGTTTGCTGGTTGCAGCTTTGTTGGTAATACTATTTTTTGCAAATGTGGTTTCAGGTACACTGGGCATTGTGCTGTTGGTGGTAGCCGCCGTTTTTGTGCTCACCAGTTTTGTAAGCTTTTGCCCTTTGTACGCCATTTTTGGAATGAGTACCTGCAAAGTAAAAAGATAAACCATCTGGTTTAATAAACAAAAAAGGACAGCCTTTCGGGCTGTCTTTTTTTGTTTTCAAATATTAAGAGGACTACTTTTTAATAATCTTAAATTCCACACGACGGTTTTTTGCTTTGTTTTCGTTCGAGTCGTTGGGGAAGAGTGAGAACTGGAACCCATAACCTTTGTACTGCAGTCTGTCTGCAGAAATACCTTGGGCTACCATATAATCGACACAAGCTTTGGCTCTCGCTTTCGAGAGGTTTTCGTTATACTTTTGAGTACCCACATTGTCGGTATGACCAGATATTTCCAGTACAATGGAAGGGTTGTTCTGCATCAGTTTTACTACTGAGTTCATTGTCTGGTAGGAGTCAGGCAACAATTCTGATTTACCAGTTTCGAAATACACATTTTTCAATATCATTTTAGCACCCACCTCAATATCGTCCAGTATAAAATCGCGGATGGCAACTTTTTGATAGGTCTCGCCAACTAAATTCAATTCGTTGAAACTCATTAGATATCCTTGTGCATTTATTTCAAGGTCGTACACTTTTGCCAAGGGTATTTTTGCGCGGTATTGCCCCGTGCTGTCAGCCTGAACAGTTAAAATAACTTGTTTTAACTGACGGTCGGTTATATCGAGTTTGGCTTGAACAGGCTTTTTCGTTTCCGAATTAGTGATTATACCTCGCAACATTATGCTGGTATCTATCTTTGGCAAAAGCGGTTTTTGGAACCAGATATCGTAGGGGGGTGTCAAACCAGCCAGAGGGGTAGAAAAGCTACCCAATATGGCCTGTTTCACAGAGCCCAGATAAATTATTTTATAAATATCGAGGGCTCCAATGCCACTTTCCCGGTTGCTCGAATAATAAGCTATTTTATCCTTTTCGGTTTCGAAATAAAACGCATCATCGCTAGGGGTGTTAACAGGGTAGCCAAGGTTTTCGGGCTCCGACCAGGTATTTTTCGCACTTAGCGTTGTTTTAAACACATCGTATCCTCCGATAGAATTGTGGCCCTCGGATGCGAAAAACAGAGTGCTGTCGTTTTTAGAAAGGCTTATACCTACTTCGTCGTAGGCAGTGTTGATGTTGTTGCCTATATTAACGGGTTTCGACCATTTACCTTTAAAGTTTTTTTGCGCGTAGTAAATATCAGTGCCGCCGTAAGTATCCTTGTCGTTGGAAGCGGTAAAGTATATCCGTTGTTCGTCCGCAGTAATGCAGATAGAGGTTTCTCTGTGTTTGGTATTGAATTTTTTAATTGGTTTGGGAAGGCTCCATTTTTGTTTTTCGGTGTTGAATTCGCAGAAGTATAAGTCGCCATTGTTTTCGCTTCCTTTATAAAGATAAAGCTTGTTTTTATCGTTCGAAAGGCCTACCACGGCAGTATGCGTAGTGCTTTTTTTACCAACAATTTTATCACTAATCCGCTCGGCCTGTGTCCATTGTCCATTTTGGTATTTCGAATGGTAAACATCCTCGAAAAACTTATCGTCTATCGAACTGCGTTTGCTTTTTTCAGTTAACTGACGGCGGGTTGTAAAATACATTTCTGTTTCCGAGGGGTCCAAAGCAAAGGAATACTCGTCGAAAACCGAATTGACATTTTCGCCCAGGTTGTTAATCACTACTCTTTTAGGGTCGAGCACAAGTTCGCGGCCACTTTTGCTTTGCCTGATCAGGAGGTTAACCCGGTCGAGGTATTGGTACTGGTATTTTTTAGGCAGATTCTTCAGAAAGAGGTTGTATTCTTCTATGGCATCGTCGAACTGGCTCACCTGGTGGTAGGCCATACCCAGTAAAAGGCGAATATCAAAACTCACTTCGGGTTTCAGTTCAAAGGCTTTTTGAATGTATTTAATCGATTCGAATTTATTGTCGGTAAAGAGGTAGCATTTGCCAATCATGTAGTTAAGTTCGGCATTGTTGGGGTTGTATTGCCAGGCTTTCAGGTAATACTCGCGAGCATCGCGGTACGAACCTGGTCCGGCAGCATAAAGGCGGTTTCCGTCGCGAAACGAATACCAGGCTTCCATAAATCCTTCTTCTTCAACTTTGAAAGCGCTTTTTTTAATGCGCAAGGGTGCTTGCTGCGCATTGCTAAGTATTGAAAGGGTTAGTATGGAGATTATAAGGATAATGCGTGTCATGATGCGTGGGGTTATTTGGAGGAGCATTCGGTTAAATAGTTGTCGGCTTCGGTAATTCCCATTTCTTTGGCAATGCGCCAGTCTTTGCAGGCCTCATTGAGTTTACCCTGCAATTCAAGGGTTAATCCTCTGTTTAGGTAAGCGGGGCCGTAGTTTGGATTGGCTTCGAGGGCTTTGTCGAACCATTTTATAGCTTCAGGGAGCTTACCTTTGCTTTGTTCCAGGCTGCCCAGATTGGCCAATATTTCTACCGATTCGGGTTTAAGTTCATAGGCCTTCAGAAAATCTTTTTCGGCATTTTCTAAATTGCCCTGAGTAAACCGAACGGTGCCGCGGTTATTGTATACTTTGTAGTTAAGCGAGTCGATTTGGAGTGCCTTCGAATAATCTCTTTCTGCACCCTGGTAATCGCCTATTTCTTTTTTTGTGTCGGCCATGTTACTATATGCCAGAGCAAAAGTTGTGTCGTATGTAGTGGCAAGCCGGTAATCGTAAATGGCTCCCTGCAAATCGCTCAAAAGTCTTTTTGTGGTAGCCCGGTTATGATAAGCCAGCGCATAATCTGGTTTCAATTCGATGGCTTTTGTGAAATCAGCCATTGCAGCCGTAGGGTCAGCTTCGATAAGGTTCATTAACCCACGGTAGTAATATGCGTTTGCTGGTGCATAGCCGTAGCCAATGGCTTTGTCGAAATCGGACGAACTTACCCTGGAAGTGTCATGAGTAAAGAAAGTAAATGCCAGATTAAAATAAGCTTCGCCATAAGTTGAATCCAGGTCAATGGCGTGGGCAAAATCGTTCTCGGCTTCGGTAAACTGAGCTTTGGTGAAATATACTTTACCCCTTTGGTTGTATGCTTTTGCGTGAGTTGGGTCTAATACCAATACACTGTCGAGGTAATACATGGCAGCAAAATAGTCTGGTATTAGAAGGTTTTCGATGGCCTTGTAATACAGATCTTCGGTGAGCTTGCTTTTCCGGTAGGCTTCGTCTTCGTTCATTTCCTGCGAAAGAAGAGTCATTGCCGGCATTAAAAAAATCAGAATCAGACATTGCAGGGATTTCATTGAAAAACGATTTTGGTTATGGAATTATCATACGTCAAACCCCTGAGCAGGGTTTGGTTAATTTATTTACCAGGGCTTTATTTCGGGTAAAATAAAAAAATAAATTATATTTAATCAAAATTTGTTATACAGAGATTTTAACCACACTATGAAAACTGACTTGACCTATCTTAAGAATATGGCAGCAGGTAACAAGGAACTTGTTATTGAAATGATCACTATTTTTAAAAATCAGGTCGAGGAGTTTAACGAAGAAATGACCCTTCTTTTCGATAAAGGCGAATACGAGTTACTCGGTAAACTTGCTCATAAAGCCAAATCGTCGATATCCATTATGGGGCTTCACGAACTGGCCCTCGACTTAAAAGCTTTAGAGAATATGGCCAAGGCCGGTATTGATTCAGAGAAGTACCCTGTTTTTATCAACCGGTTTAAAGAAGAAACCAACGAAGCCGTTGCGGAGCTCGACGAAATACTCACAAATATTGACATTTACTTTTAAAACCTGCAAGTATGTTAAAAGTTGAAAAGATTAACAATGTAACTGTGGCCCGTTTCGATAATACCGACCGTTTTAATGCCCTTATTACCGAACCGGTGAAGGAGCAGCTAAAATCGCTTTTTAATGAGCCCAATACCAATCTTGCTTTAAACCTTGAAGGTATCCGCTTTATCGACAGTTCCGGTTTTGGGGTTTTTCTTTCGATAATGAAAGCTGCTGCCAACAACCATGGCCATTTTAAGATATGCTGCATTGGCAACGAAGTAATGGAACTCTTCCGCCTCCTTCAATTGCACAATGTATTCGAAATACATAAAACTATAGACGAATGTGTGGCAAGTTACCTTTAGTTAATTGTTGAAAGTTAAATTCTTGCCGTTATAAGCTATTTGTATTTTCTGGTTTATTTCAATATTCCCACCGATTATTTCTTTCGACAAGCGGTTCAGTATTTCGCGTTGAATTGCTCTTTTTATTGGCCGCGCTCCAAATTGCGGATCGTAACTCAATTCAGACAGATACTCCAAGGCCCCCTCGCTTAGCGTAAGCCTGATGCCTTGTTTTTCGATCCGCTTCGATACCTGATTGATTTGAAGTTTGATGATGTCTTTTACCTCAGCTTTTGTTAATGGCGTAAAGAGAATTAACTCGTCGATGCGGTTTAAAAATTCGGGCCGCATGATTTGTTTGAGCATTGCGAATAACTCGTTGCGCAGGTTTTCCATCTCAAACTCATTCTTTTCGGCAGCATCTTGATTCATCCTTTCCAGAATGAGGTTCGAACCAATGTTGCTGGTCATAATAATCAATGTATTTTTAAAATTCACTACCCGGCCTTTGTTATCGGTAAGGCGACCATCGTCAAGCACTTGCAGCAGAATGTTAAACACGTCGGGGTGTGCTTTTTCAATTTCATCGAGCAGAATTACCGAATAGGGTTTGTGGCGCACGGCCTCGGTTAACTGTCCTCCCTCGTCGTATCCGACATAACCTGGAGGGGCTCCAATCAACCGGCTTACCGAATGCCTTTCCTGGTATTCGGACATATCGATACGGGTCATGAGGTTTTCGTCTTTAAACAACACTTCTGCCAGTGCCTTGGCCAGCTCGGTTTTACCCACACCGGTACTTCCCAGAAAAATAAACGATCCCATGGGCCTGGAGACATCTTGTAAACCTGCTCTGCTGCGCCTTATGGCATCAGATACAGCCATTACAGCTTCGTTTTGACCCACCACCCGTTTGTGAAGTTCCTTTTCGAGTTGCAGTAATTTGTGGCGCTCACCTTCGAGCATTTTGGTTACCGGTATGCCTGTCCAACCCGAAACAATATGGGCGATATCCTCGGCGGTTACTTCCTCCTTAATGAGTGCACCATTCATATGCTTTTTTTCCAGTTGTTTTTTCAATACTTCTATGGCCTCTTCACAGGCTTTAATTTTGCCATAGCGCAATTCGGCTACTTTGCCATAATCACCTTCGCGTTCGGCTTTGTCGGCTTCAAATTTAAACTGTTCAATATCTTGTTTGTTTTTTTGAATGCCATCGACCAGTTCTTTTTCGGCCTTCCATTGAGCTCGCAGCTTAACCCGCTGATCGCTCAATCCGGCAAGCTCCTGATTTAACTGGCTGGTTTTTGCTTTGTCGCCTTCGCGTTTGATGGCTTCCTTTTCAATTTCAAGTTGTTTTATCCTGCGTTCAATTTCATCGAGTTCAGCAGGCAGTGAGTTCATTTCGATACGCATTTTTGCCGCTGCTTCGTCAATAAGGTCAATGGCTTTGTCTGGTAGAAATCTCTCGTTGATATAACGTGTCGATAATTCCACGGCAGCAATGATTGCCTCGTCTTTGATTCGCACTTTATGATGGGTTTCGTAGCGTTCCTTAATACCTCTTAAAATAGATATTGCGCTTGCCTGGTCAGGCTCATCGACCATCACTACCTGAAAGCGGCGTTCAAGGGCTTTGTCTTTTTCGAAATATTTCTGGTATTCGTTAAACGTGGTAGCACCAATGGCCCTAAGCTCACCGCGGGCAAGGGCAGGTTTTAGGATATTGGCAGCATCCATGGCACCTTCCGATTTACCGGCGCCCACAAGAGTATGTATCTCGTCAATAAAAAGAATGATTTCGCCTTCCGCTTTAATCACCTCATTCACAACTGCCTTAAGTCTTTCTTCAAATTCGCCTTTGTATTTGGCTCCGGCAATAAGTGCTCCCATGTCGAGCGAAAAGATCTGTTTGCTTTTTAGGTTCTCAGGCACATCGCCCGAAACAATTCGCTGGGCAAGGCCCTCGGCAATAGCGGTTTTTCCAACTCCGGGCTCACCAATGAGCACCGGGTTGTTTTTGGTTCGTCGCGAAAGAATCTGCAAGATACGTCGTATTTCGTCGTCGCGGCCTATCACCGGATCGAGTTTGCCATTCAATGCCTGCTGGCTGAGGTTGATGGCATATCGATTGATTGCATCGTATGAGTCTTCGGCCGACTGGCTGTTTACTTTGCTGCCCTTACGAAGTTCGGCAATGGCCAGATCGATATTCTTTTCTGAGAGACCATTGTCCTTTAAGGTTTTTGAGACTGAATCGCTGGTACTTACAATTCCTTTAAAGAGGTATTCGACCGAAACATATTGGTCGCCGGCTTTGCTTGCAAAATCTACAGCTTTCTGAAGGGCTGTGGAAGCATTGGCCGAAAGGTATTGATTGGCACCTTCTACTTTGGAATAGCTTGATACCAGACGCTCGGATACTTCGTGGAGCATGGCTTTGTTGGCACCGGCTTTTCCCAGAATGAATCCAAGCACATCGGCGGCTTTTTCCTGCATAGCCAGGTATATATGAGCAATTTCAACACTTTGGTTGCCATTGTTTTGGGCAAGGGTAAAAGCTTGTTGAATTACTTCCTGTGCCTTGATGGTAAATTTATCTATGTTCATGATTGTGCATTTTTTTAGGGTGGGAACAAATAGTCTACCACACTCATTGTCAAGACAAAACGACTTAATAGAACATATTTATATGACAAATTGACGCAACAGGATAGGAGCTATAAGAAAATTCAAGACAAGAGCCAATTGTTAATGAAGCTTAGCAAAAATCTGGCGAATATTTATTTATTTCGTTAATTAATTCTATTATTACAGCGAATTCTATTTTAGTTCGATGCTTTGTTTGGATCCAAACCCAACACAGATCGATAAAATACTAGTTAAAGCCGATGAGTGAGCAGATACTACAAGCATTAATGGAGCTTTTTGCCATTATTGCCAGGCCCGATAACAACGAATCGACCGGTGTGGATCGGAGGCCTGTAGTAGAATCGTTTTTACACCGTCAGCTTAACCAGGATATAGTGTCGGAGTACCTGAAACTTTACGACAGTTTCTATGAACGCCACCAGAATAAAATCAGCAAAAGCGGAAACCGTAGGATAAGTCCCGATTCGGTAAAACTGCTCCGGATTTGCGACACTATCAACACCGAACTTACCCAGCAGCAAAAGCTGATTGTGTTGATGCACCTCTTCGAGTTTGTGAACATCGATCGGATCGAAATTTCAGACCAGGAGTTTGAATTTATTAAGGTGGTGTCCGATTCCTTCAATATTGATGAGCAGGAACATGACGATATCCGTGACTATACCATCTCCACAGAAGAGGAAGAACCTGTATCGGAAAATATCTTGGTGTTTAAAAATTTTAAGAACGAAGAAGAGAATCAATCCACTTTTCCTGAAATTAAAATACATGGGCAGCTACGTATCTTGCATGTGGCATCTGCCAACATGTATTTTATTCGCTACCTGGGTAAAAGCGAGCTATACCTGAATGGTCAGTTGCTTCAACCCGAAAAGGTTTATGTGTTTAATACCGGGTCGTCTATACGAAGTAACGGCATACATCCGATTTATTATAGCGACGTAGTAGGGCACTTTCAATCCGAAACCACCGAATCGCGTATTCTTTTCGAAGCCAGAGATATCTCCTTTGCATTTAAAACCGGGGGCATTGGCTTGCACCCAATGAGTTTTTCAGAAAAGTCCGGACGTCTGGTAGGAATAATGGGAGCCAGTGGAGCCGGTAAATCGACCTTGCTGAATATCCTGAACGGAACTCACACCCCTGTTACTGGCAGGGTGACAATCAACGATATCGATATACATCGCGATAAAAAGAAAGTAGAGGGCTTAATTGGTTTTGTATCACAGGACGACTTGCTTATTGAAGAACTTAGTGTCTATCAGAACCTTTACATCAATGCCGAATTGTGTTTCAGTAATTATTCGGATGAGCAGCTTAAAGCTACGGTCGATAAGATGCTGCAAAGTCTGGGTCTCTTCGAAATAGGCGACATACAGGTAGGTTCACCACTCAACAAAAAAATTAGCGGTGGACAAAGAAAAAGGCTGAACATAGCACTGGAACTCATTCGCGAGCCCAGTATCCTTTTTCTCGATGAACCCACCTCGGGTTTATCCTCCCGCGATTCGGAAAATATAATGGACCTGCTTAAAGAACTTTCGTTAAAAGGTAAGCTGGTGTTTGTGGTCATTCATCAGCCCTCGTCGGATATTTTTAAAATGTTCGATAAGTTACTGATACTTGATACCGGTGGATACCTGATTTACGATGGCGACCCGATTGATTCGATTTTATATTTCAAATCGAAAATACAACATGCCAATTACAACGAGAGCGAATGCAGGGTATGCGGCAACGTGACCCCCGAACAGATATTTAACATTGTAGAATCGAACGTACTCGATGAGTATGGTAAGTTTACCCTAAACCGGAAGATATCGCCAAAACAGTGGTATAACTATTATATCGAAGAGCGTGAGAAGAAAGAATCAGGGCAGACGAGCGAAAAACTTGAATTGCCGCGCATATCGTTTAAAATTCCGAATAAGCTGAGGCAGTTGTTGATTTTTGTCAAACGCGATGTGCTTTCAAAGCTTTCCAATACCCAGTATCTGGTAATTAATTTTCTCGAGGCTCCTCTTCTTGCATTTATTCTGGCTTTTATTATTAAGTATTATAACGTTAGCGAAACCAACGAGTTGGGCTACACCCTTTCGGGCAACAGTAACCTTCCGGTTTATATTTTCATGTCGGTTATCATTTCCTTCTTTATGGGCCTTACGGTGAGTGCCGAGGAGATTATTAAAGACCGCAAAATACTGAAACGCGAAGCATTTCTTAATCTGAGCTGGTCGAGTTTTTTATTGTCGAAAGTAACAGTGCTGCTTGTGCTTTCGGCCATACAGGCAATTTCTTTTGTACTGGTGGGTAATAGTTTGTTAGAAATTAAAGGAATGTATCTTCAGTATTGGCTTGTTTTGTTTAGCTGCTGGGTTTCGGCCAATATGATTGGTTTGGTAATTTCCGATAGTTTTAAAACAGTTGTTACTATTTATATTCTGATACCCTTTTTGGTTATTCCCCAAATTATCCTTAGCGGAGTAATTGTCAAATTCGAAAAACTCAATCCTTCCATTTCTGCCCCGGACCGTATACCCGGTTATGGCGAGATTATTACAGCACGCTGGGGCTATGAGGCACTTGCGGTATACCAATTTATGTCGAACGAATATATGCGCGATTTCTATTCGTTTAACAAGCTAATGAGCCAGTGCGAATACAAAAAAAATTACTGGGTAAAAAACCTCGAAAACAAAGTCGATTTTCTTGCAAAATACTCCGAAGATGTAAGCAAACAGGATAAGGTTCAGAATTACATTGTTTTGCTTCGGAACGAAATTGCCAAAGAAATGGCCCAAAATCAGGTGGTGAAGTTTGAATACATGAGCGCCCTTGAAAGCGGCAAGCTTGATTATACAAGCATTGAAGCGCTGAAAGAATACCTGCGTACCATAAACCGTTATTACATTCGTGGGTACAACAAAGTTAACGACGAGCGCGACAAGCTGATAAGGCAAATGGAAGGAACACCTGAAAGGCGCGAGGCCTTTATGCAATTAAAACGCGAGCACCATAACGATAAGCTTACAGAGTTTGTTCAGAACACCAACGAAGCGGTGCGTATTATCGAGTACAAGGGCGAGTTAATACAAAAGATTGATCCTGTTTACCTCGATCCCGATGCACTACCTTTGATGGCGCACTTTTATGCTCCGCGCAAATACCTCTTTGGCAATTACTGGAACACCTTCTGGGTGAATATTGCAGTAATATGGTTCATGAGCTTACTTTTTTACCTCACCCTCTATTTCAGACTGCTGAAAAAATTGTTCGATTGGTTTGAAAATATCGGCATCAGCAAAAAAATTAAAATACGCAGGGAATAAATATTTCTTAATCTCTTTTCGCTGCCTTAGGTCGGGCCTTGCATAATGGTAATTATGGTAAAGGACTAACGTTTAAATAAGCAACTCGCCCCGACTGAAGTAAAACCCTTGTCAGCGGTAGTTTTTTATTTCATTGATTTTCGTGTTGTAGTTGATAAAAAACGAAGCAAAATTTTTCGTTAATACTTGGTTTAAAAATTCCAGTTCGCCATCAAACTGTCTGAATAGTTCTGGCTTATAATCAGGATTTTCAACGGTAAATTCTTTCAGCTTCATTAAAAATTCATTTTTTATAACAAGCTCGAATTTTGTGTTCGAAAAGTTTTTCAACAGATAAAGTCCTAAAAGAAAAATTGGAAGTTTTTTATTCAAATTTGCTTCTTGGTACCAATCTTTAGCCAACCACTGGCATTTGCTGTACAGTTGTTCGATTTGTTCAAAGGAAGTTTTGCAGAGTTCAACATTATTGGTGGTAAGGCCGAATAAATATTTTAGAAATGCGTTGTCAAATTTTGATGAAACTTCCCCAACTAAACTTGAATATTGTTCCAGTATCCGGCTTTTAAAACCTGGATTTACCAGAATTGTTTTCAGTAAATTTCCGCTTAAAAGAGAAACGGTATCATAAAGAGTATCATTATTAAAGGTTAACGATTCTGAATATTGTAAATTCTGTAATTCAGTATCATTCGTTACCAGACTTTCGACTACAATCCAATTGTTAGTTCCTGAAAGATGAGCTCTATTTAATAACCTTAATCTGGAATAGGTAAATATTCCGTTTATCAGATAGCTGTTTTCATTCTGAGATATGGATTGGTAGATTGATAAATTCAGTATTGCCAATATTTCTTTGTCGTGCAGGTTCATCACAAACAATTCTTCTATTGTTAGTTTATGATAATGTATTCCCCAGGCATTTGAGTTCAATAAATTTTGATAGCCATTATTGGATGCACGAGTAACCCGATGCAACAATTCAGTCATTGACTGTTGTATGCTGTCAAAATTTTGATGTTTCGAATTGCGAAAGTCATTTTCAATATCTTTCAAAATACCTCCTTTATATAGGTATGCCGCTTTTTTTATAATGATTGGTAGCGCCCGGTGGCATGAAAAGTTGCCGGATTTTGCTTGCTCACTTGTCGCCCGCTAAGAGAGCGGGAGCGAGGTAAAACCTTTGCACACTTGAAAGTCCGGCAATTTTTTATAACACATGTTGTAAGCTGGCAGTTATTATTCAGTTACTGGAATATATCCCCAATATTTAAGTTCATCCTTATTCTTAATTTCCTTAGTTCCTCCATCATGGATAACAACTATTCGTGTTGATACATCAAGAATGTTTCTATAATCATGGTCCGTTATTATAAAGCCTTTATGTTTTGATTGTTCCCTAATTATTTTTTTAATATCATCTTTGTAGATGGGAGCAACTCCGTTGAAAGGTTCATCAATCAAAATATATTTTGAATCTGAAAATACGATTAGCCAAATTTCTAAAAGCCGTTTCTCTCCACCAGAAAGTTGTTTGCTTTTTTTATTAAGCATCGGAATAATTAAATTGTGTTTCTTTATAAGCTCTGCATTTTCCTTGTCACAAAATAGATTTATAATAGTTTTAATCTTTACATGGTTGGGCAAAAAGTTGTCCTGGGGCAAATAATTAATAAGTCTGCGATTATCAAATAATCCATAAATAAGCTTAGCGCCAATTTTTACAAATTTTCTGTCGGCTGATAATGAACCAAATATTATTTTCAAGAGTGTTGATTTACCTGTTCCATTTCGACCAAGCAATCCAATTATTTCGCCCTTTTCGCATGAAATAAAGACATCAGTCAATACTTGTTTTGTATTAAAACTCTTTATAATGCTATCAACATGAAGTTTGCTCATAATAAAATAAAAATCACTCCGATTAAAGAGCTTATACAAAATGATAATATCCAGAGTGTAAGTCTGCTAAGTCCAATATTGTAATAGAAGTAGTATTCATTGAAATTTCTAATTTCATAGATAAAATAATGGAATAACAATCCTAATAATATGAAAGAAATCCCTATTGCTTTGAAGGAAAATTCATCAGTTATTAAAAATCCCATAAATCCTATTAAACCTGATAATATTAAAACAGGGATAATCAGCTTATGGTAAAAAATCAATATTGCTTTTAATATACGCATAGTTTCTTTGCTGCTTGCTTGCGGTGGATGGTAGCGTGTCGTGCGAGATTGCGAAGTGATCACTTATTGTTACCTTTACAAGACACATACGCTTGCAACTCGCTGTTACCCGCATGCTCGCTTACCATTTGTTAGCAAAATGCGCCAATTAATAATCAGCAATTAATGTCTCATATGGAATTTTAAGCTTTTCATGCAATCGACGAATCATCTCCAATGTCAATTTACGTTTTTTACTAAAAATCTCCGAAACACGACTTTTATATCCAATGATCTCAGCTAAATCACTTTTTTTCATATCCATTTGCTCCATGCGAAACTTAATCGCCTCAATTGGGTCAGGTGGACCTATCGGATAATGTACGTCTTCGTATTTTTCAATCAAGATGCTAATTATTTCAGCTTCGTCACCCTCGGGTGAATCAATCGGAGCATCAAAAATCACTTCAAGCCTTTTTAATGCTTGTTGGTAATCCTTTTCTGTTTTAATCACTTTAATATCCATAGCATTCAAATTTTTTCAGCATCAATTTTATCAAAATCTGCATATGTACCAATGAATCTAATGAAAATCCATTGCCTCAAATAGTTGATATGTGTTATCAGTCTGTACTTATTGCCACATATGTTAAATGCCACTCGTCCAGCTCTTAAAATACTCGCTTTTGGATACTCATTTTTTATATCAGTCGGGCTTGTCCAATATGCTTTACTTGCTTCTTTGTACCATATTTTTAGTTGGTCTTCCGAATCAGAATGCTTTTCCCAAAATTCTCGAAGTATCTTTTTAGCAATGACTCTCATTATATTCTTTATCAATCTGCAGACAAATATAATAATAAGTTACCAATATGGTAAATTAATCAAACCTAATATTATGCAGGATGTTCTCATGGCATTTTTGCTAACGGTTGGCGGTATGAAAAGTTGCCGATTGCGGGAGATTTCCTGTCAAGTTACACCCGTTTTGAAGGCGAGTGATAAGCTTTGCACTCGGAACGCACCGCCATGCCTTATGACCGCTTGTTAGCGGCTGGGTATTCTATCTTTGCTTCTTTTTTTCGCAAAATATTCCTTTATTTGCTCATGAGTCATATTGGATATTTCCCGACTTATTCTATCCCGTTCCTGTCTCATATATTTGACAGCGTCAAATTCTTTACTAATTGTTGTTTTCATAATCAATCAAATCTAATGGTGACCGTATCTCTATTGTTGGATATCCTGTTTTTAAGTTTACGGAATTATATCCGCGTATCCGGCTGAGATTTACAATATGTTTGAAATTCCAGCTTACTAGTACATCAGCTCGATTTATTGTTGCAAGAGCTATATGAATGCAGTCTTGACTACTTGTTTTCCCCACTACGTTTTCTTTAATATACAAATCAGCCAACTCTAAAGCCTCATCAACGATTTCAATTAACTCCAAAGTATCATCAGGCAAAGAATTTACAAACATTTTCACCTTATCAGGGGCGTTAATTAACTCATTTCTTGTTAATTCGGAGAAGATTATCTTAATACCCTGCTTTTGTATCTGGTTAAAGAGTCGTTTGGTTGTAACTTCAAATTCCGAGTCGAAGTATCCACCAAAGACCGAGGTATCTATATAATATCTTTTAATCATATTTTTTTATTTTCATACAAAGATAGTCTCTTCTACTCAGATGTCAATAAACCTTGCCGCTAACTCGATAATAATAGCAATTTACATAATTTACACTACTTTGTATTGTGTCTTTTCACCAATTTATTTATAGGCTCTGCTCTTACAATGCAAGGCCTGGCCTTTCATGCAAGCGGGTTTTGCTTGCGGTTAAAAAAGATGGCACATTGGTTTGGCGAATAACTTCTTAATTATTTTCAAGGGCGCATTCTTTTTATTTTAATTCGCGATTTTTTAATTATCAATACGATAATTCTAAAATTTCTAGCCCTTAAGCATAATTTAAAGGCAAGTACTGCGATTACCAGCAAGGCAAGTGTCGTTTTTAAACCAACTACTGCAACATACAAACAAGCTACTGCAACTCATAAAATATTAATTGCTTTAGTCATACTTCCTTAAGGAGTCTATGTCATGCATAAAAGCTTCAGGCGGTTTGATGGTGTCAAACCGCCTGAATATTAAAATGCAAATGTCTTGCTCGAGTTGGGTTCAGGTAAGCTTACCAGAAAACCACATAAAGCACCACAAGTATAACCATTAGGGCATAAGCCGCTACATTAAATACCTTGCTTGTTTCAAAAGTTTCGCGCAACAGCGGAATGGCTTTTGGGTCGTCATCGCCCTTGCCGGTGGTGAGCGATACAAACAGTATAATTACTATGGTAATAAGCGCTGTATAGAGCATCTGGTCGAGGAAAGGCATTTCTATTGGCAAGAATTTTAAGGCCAGCGCAACCGGTATGGAAGAAAGCACCCCGATAATGGCCCCCCGTACCGATGTTTTTTTCCAGAACAGGCCCATCAGAAACACCGATAAAATTCCGGGACTCACCAATCCGGTATACTCCTGTATGTATTGGAACATCTGCGGGATCGAACCCAGTTTGTTGGCAAGCGATACGGCAATAATTAAAGCAGCCATTACCGAAATGCGCCCTACCATTACCAGGCTTTTATCGGTAGCCTTATTTTTTACCAAAGGTTTGTAAATATCCATGGTAAAGATTGTGGCAGTAGAGTTGAGCATAGAGGCCAGCGAAGAAACAATAGCTGCGGCCAAAGCAGCAACCACAAGGCCTTTTAACCCGGTGGGTATAAAGGTACTGATAAGCCATGGATAAGATCGGTCGTAATCAATTCCACCACCGGCTTTAGCAAAGGCATCTGCCACACCAGCCACATGGGGTGTGCCTTCGGGTTGGGAATATAGCACATATGCAATAATGCCCGGTATTACTACAATAAGTGGAATAATAAGTTTGAGGTAGGCAGCGAAAGCAATTCCTTTTTGCGCTTCGCGCAAAGATTTGGCTGCCAGGGCCCTTTGTATAATGTATTGGTTAAAACCCCAATAGTAAAGGTTGGCTATCCACATACCACCAATGAGCACGGCAATACCGGGCAAATTCTTGAATTCAGGATTATCCTTTTTCAGAATCATGTGAAATTTCTCATCGGCTACCTGGTAAATGTGTGAGAGGCCTTCGAAGGTATTTCCCGATGGTGTTACATGCTGCAGGGCAATAATTGTGGTAATCAAACCGCCAACAACCAGCAATACAACCTGAATAACATCGGTCCAGGCTACAGCCGAAAGTCCGCCCCAAAGCGAATAGGCTGCCGAAAAAAGGGCCAGGCAAATCACAAACATCACCAGATGGGTGCCATCGCCGCTGCCCAAAATAGTATCGAGGGCTTTTGCACCCAGGTACAACACCGAGGTAAGGTTCACAAAAATAAAAAGGCAAATCCAGAAAATCGCCAAAATGGTTTTAAGGCTGGTGTTAAACCGCTTTTCCACAAACTCCGGAATGGTATACAGACCTTGTTTGATAAAAATGGGCAGAAAATATTTACCCACGATAATAAGGGTTATTGCTGCCATCCATTCGTATGAGGCAATTGCCAAGCCTACCGCAAAACCAGAGCCCGACATGCCAATAAACTGTTCGGCAGAGATGTTTGCAGCTATCAGCGAGGCACCAATGGCCCACCAGGGCAAAGATTTGCTGGCCAGAAAGTAATCTTCGGCGGTTTTTTGCTTTCCTTTCGAGCGCGAAACCCACAAGCCCACACTCAGAATAACCACCGCATAGGCTGCAAAGACGAGGTAATCGATAAAATGAAAATCAGGGTTCATTTGATTTATTTAATTAGTTGAGTTTTCTAATATACTTCTGTGTAAGAGATTATCGTTCGTTTAGTGTATTATTTTTTTACTATTTAAGACAATCGATTTTTCATTCAGTTTTAATTCCATCCTGCATTAAAAAATCAGTCAAATTGATATCGTGTTCCAGCTCGAGTTTTTTACGTAAACGGTACCTGCTTATTTCAACTGCTCGTATGGAAATGTTGAGCAGGTGAGCGATTTCTTTGGATGTAAAATTCATACGCAGATAAGAGCACAACCGAATATCGTGATTGGTTAGCCGGGGGTATCTCTCCTTTAAGCGCTTAAAATAACCTTCTTGCGAAAGTTTCAGGTTGTTGACGGCCATTTTCCACTCCCTGGTTTGCAATTCTAGGCCCTGTGCAATATGGGCATCCATGTTTTTAATAAACTTCGAAGGAATATTACCCGGAGCTTCTTTAAGTAGGTCGATTTCCTTCTGCAGGTTCTCGAGGGTTTCATTCTTTTGAATCAGGTACCTGAGGGTTAGCATTAGTTCTACGTTGGTATTCTGAAGTCGATTTTCCAGCGAAGTTTGCTTGATTTCAAATTCAATTAATTTCTTTTGTTTCGCCAGCTTAATATGGAAATATTCGTAGATACCCCAAATAGCCAGCAAAACCAACAGGAAATAGAAAATATATGCCCAGAAAGTGAAGTACCACGGTGGTTTAATCGTAAACTCAAGCTCAGATCGTGCAGAATCAACACCCGAGATAATTTCGAGGTGATAAGTGTCTGGTTTTAAATGATAATATCTTATTTCAGGGGAATTGGTTGCGATAAATTCCGCATCAATTTCAAGAATGCGGTATTTATAGTTGGTTCCTGACAGATCGATGGAAGAGGGATCGGCAAAATTGAAGGTTACGTTATTCATAAAATAGGGTACGCTCATATCCTCAATTTCATCGCAATAAGTGATGGTTTTATTGCGGCCCTGGAAAAAGGCTTTTCGCACGATGATCGAACGCGGAATATCCTGATCGTGATCAAATGGCTTCTGAAGAAGGGCAAGACCGTTACGGTTCGAAATCAGGAAATCGGTATTGTTGATTGGTAGTATGGCCAAATCCTGCCCCGGAAGGTTGCCGGCTACCAGATTGTATTCATTCACTAGGGTCGATTCAAATTCGAGCGAAAAACGAAACAATGCAAGCTTGTTTCTATTTACAAACCAATAGAGGTTTTTTTCGTGATGTACTATTTGTTGCGACTGCTTGTATTCTCCCAAAGTGTTATTCAGAGCATAAAAAGGAACAATGCTGTCGTTGACATAATCGTAGGTAAAAAACTCTTTGCCCGCCGAGAATACAATGCGGTTATTTATTTTGAACACATCGGTGAGCCCTAGTTTCTTTTTTAGCCAGGTATAGGAAGCAGCCACCTGAACCGAATCGCGTGATTCGTTCAGTTTAAGTCTGAAGATTCCCTTCTGCGGATGCGATACCCAGATGTACCCCAGATAGTCGACTTCGAAATGTCGGGTGGGTTCATAAAAGCCTTCTAAACGATTGCGGAATTTCCATTTCCCATTAATGTCTTTACTAAACGTTACCAGCCCGGTATAAGTGCCTTCGAGTAATAGGTCGTCATAAGGTTTTATCGTCCATCCACCAGTAATGTCAGATATTTTCTCAATTTTATCATCCAGAATTTTAAAAGTTCCTTCGTTGTGTCCGCAAAATATTTCTCCATCGAATTGTGCTAGGGTCCATACCTGACCCTGACTGTTGGGAATAAACTTTATAGGCGAAAAAGAAAGAATGGCACCTTTTTGCGAAATATCCGTTCTGAAAAGCCCGTGATTTGAGCCCAGGTACAAAGTATTTTTGTGCAGCAGAAGCGAATAAATGGTGCCCAGGCTGCCTTCAGGGGTGTTGTAATAGGTAATGTTCGAACGCTGGCTGATATAGTTTGTCCCTTCATCGAGTCCCAGCCAAATTCCACCTGTAGAGGTACGATGCAAGGAGAGTATCGTATTGTTGCTTAATCCGTTGCCGTAATTATAATGTTGAAGAATTGTTCCTTTCCGGTTTGTAAGTATGATACCATTTAAGATGCTTCCAAATACAAAAGAACTATCGTCCAGGGTAGTAGCAGCATTGCAGCTAAAACCCTCCAGAAATTTCGATGCAGGCGAATCCCAATAAGAAAAATCTTTCTGGTTGTATTTGAATATACCCGATTTTTCGGTGCATATTAAAATATTAGCACCATCATAGGGTACAATGTCGTGAATTTTCACATTGATAAATACCTCACTACCTTTTATAAGTTGAAAAACACCATTTTGGTAGGTATATAAACCCTGATCGAGAACCTGCGCAATTAACTGGCCATTTACCTGAAACATAAAGATCATGAAACCTGGAACTCCTATTTTCTGAATAGTTTTATAGTTGTAGATGTAGAGTGCAGTAAAAGATTGAAAGATAATCTCGTTGTTGTTGACATAAATTTTCCAGATCTCGTCGTTTTTGTTTACCGATATCGAATCGGAAAGCGGATAATACTGGTAGCGACACTGGTTGTCCTGGCTCCAATAACCAAACGATTCAAAACCACCTGTAAAAATGGTGCCGTTCGAATCGATTCGAATAGACCTGATTTGGTTGATTTCGCTTGTTTCGTATCGGGTAAAGGTTAACCCGTCGTATTCCACCAGTCCTTGGCTGGTGGCAAAATAGGTAAAGCCGTTTACCGAATTTGTTTTAATATCCCAGATCTGATCTTTTATCTGGAAATTATTGTGCAGAAAGTTGATTATTTTTTCATTTTCCTGACCGGACAATGATAAACAGTTTGTGGCTATATAAACCGAGCTAAGGAAATGAAGTATAGAAATCAGTTTTCTTAGAGCCATGAATTTCAATTGTCTTTAAAAGTTAGAAAAAGTAGCACTAATTGAAGAAATTATTCAACACCAATCTAAAAAAAATACTTTTACAATATAGTAAATAATAGAATTAATTGATTCTTTAAAACGGGAAAAGTAGGTGAAAGCTTTCCTTATTTCAAGAGAAAAGCTTTCCATTGATTATTTGGTGATTGAATACAATTTCAGTATCGATAAAAGAACAGGTTTAAGTAGCGATAGAATCATTGAACTCGGTGAATATAAGTCAGAACAACTTTAACCTGAAACACTAAGATTAGTGGAGTTTTATGCTTGTGAGAAGGATGTAATCCTCACCTTTTCCATATGTCAATTTTAAAATCACTTCTTTCATTACTTTTTAAATATAGTCATTTGTGACTTTGTTCTTTTCTGGCATTGCTTTATTATATTATTCCTTGTCACGCGCAACATGCGCGCGCCCAATGTCGTTAAGTTAAGCTCATATTCCTTTCGAGTTATTGATTATAAACCTTCTTCTTGAAGATGTATCGTATCGTACAAATGATCTGTTTGGTCGCACGACTTCCATTCGACCTTTCAGTAGATGGAGTATTTGCGCAATAGTTTTTCGTAAGCATTTAAAATAAAATAGGTTAACCATAAAGTCCTTTGTTTTTGCAA